>CAZPMT010000013.1:0-79544 GCA_964587655.1 uncultured Nitrospiraceae bacterium | reverse complement strand
CATCGACGACACGTTCGCCGAGGCGTTTCCCATGACGGCGGCCCGGCTCATCGTGTGGCGCCGCAGCCACCACTCGCCGGTCGAGAGTCCGAGCCCGACCAGGCCGTGCGCCCAGGGCTCGGCGCCGGCGGCGTCCACACCGAGGTCGCGGAGCGCGTCGCCCAGGGTGCGGGAGATGGTGGCCGCCACCATCTCCTTGCCGTCGGCGAGCGGATCCTCGTTGGTGGGGTGCTCGACCAGCAGGAAGAACACGTGTGGGTGCCGCAGTCGAAAACAAATGGGACGTGGTGTGTCCCTCCAGAAGCCTCTGCAGTTGGAGCATCTCGTTGAGATGGCCGCCGTGTGAGCACGCGAGGCAGATCTTGAGGCGGCGCGAAGCGCGCTCGGCATTTGCGGCGGTTTTCCCGGCTGAGATCGCTCTTGGCAACTTATGATCCTGGAGTCAAACATGCCTATTCCCCCTTCAAAGGGGGAATTCGTTACGGAATGTCTCCTTGTTGTGTCCTCACAGTTCCGAACCTGTCGTTTCATCGAGATGCCATGTTCCTGAGTTGGTACACTAGCCCTCGGTCTCCTCTTCCAACAACGCGCGGATCTTCGCCAACGACGGCAGCGCCTCGTCGACATTCTCGAACGGCCGCGCGATCCACCCCAACACCGTATAGATGACCTCGCGGCGCCACCTCCGAATCGGGCGGGCGAACTCATCGCGCAGATATTGAACGTCGCGCAGCAGGCTCGCGCGCGCCTCGCCGTCGAGCGCGGAAAGATCCGCCTCCTCGACAAGCCGTTCCACGAGCAACGGCAGTTCGTTCAGCGTTTCCGACGCTTCCTGCATGTCCATTGGGAACCGCATGTTGAAGGCGTAATGATTTTCAACGAGATCGATGCCGTCCGCCGTAATCCGCACCGCCGCGAACAGGGGAGGGTTGTAGCCGATCATCAACTCCACGAGTCCGCGGTCGCTCAGGTAGTACGCATTAGGCACCAGGTCGTCGCGGGAGATGGCCCCGCCTTCCATCAGGTCCTCCGGGGCCAGCATGTCGAGAGGATCCTGGAAGTAGCGATGGTAGAGAGTGAGCATTATTTGCCGCCGAACACTCTTAGGGTTTTTCGATCCCATGGCGCGTCACCCTTTTCCCGGCAAACGCCGATACCTTTCGATGCTTCACGATGGTACAGACCAGCCCCGGAGCAGGTCAACTGTGGTGAGGGCCGGCGGTACGGGCCTGACGCCTTGGATGGCTAATATCTCAATACTCGGCGCGGACGGCAATGGGACCGGTGACGGATTTGATGCGCACGCATTCCTTCACGGGATCGAAGTCCGTGTGAGGCAATCCGTTCACGGACACGGCTTTCATTGGCATACCTCGCGGGTGACGCAGCCGGATCGCGATCATGGCCGGTTGTGTTCGCGTGGGAGGATCAATCAAGGCTTCGATGCAGTCCTTCCCGGCATTTGACGCGATGCGGAAACTGACGGGCCCGAATTTCGTGGGGGCGTTCTTCACGGAGACGGCCTCGCCGTCGTCCATCCAGTGATTCGGGACGAACGGCGCGAGCCACAGATCGTCTCCGCGTTCGTTCACGAACATCGTGCGCGTCTGCACGAGGAACCATCCGGTCTCGTGGGTCTTGTTCCACGCGCCTATGTTGTGGAAATGTTCCCAGAACGACAGGTCCTCGGTGCTGAGCAGGCTCGCGATGGCGTTGAAGTAGGATCTGATGAAGGGCTTCACGTCGTCGCGGGCGGCGCAGATCTCGGCGTTGCGCGTGTAGTACGGCTGAACCTTCGAAAATCCGCCCAGGTTAAACCAATCGGCGCGGTTTTTCTCTTCGGGATACTCGCCCATCCCGCTGTGAAGGAACCAGACGTCTTCCATGTGATTGATGATCTGGTCCGCGTCAACGCTTTGCGCGTCGATGATGCCGAGGGGAATAAGGTGGTGCGCGCCGAGTTCAACGTCGTATGCCCAGCTCCGGTTGCCATCCTCGCCGGGGATCATCTCGCCGGTCTCGCCGAAGCCATAGAGCATGCCCGCGTAAGCAGGGACGCAGGTCCCGTTTGAAAGGGCCCATGCAGGTGTGCGGACCTGATTCCACTTGTACGCGCGCAGGAGGTCCCTCTGGAACCCGGCGGCGGTCTCGAGCAGACGGTTCGCGGAAGGAAAGCCGATCGTTGAAAGGACGCGAGCGGCATCGCGGAGTCCCGCGCAGAAGTGGCCCTGCACGGCGAAACGGTAGGCGAAACGGTTCCAGTCGGCGCCGACGCCCGGAGGCATCAGCCCCATCTCGGGGAACTGTTCGGGATCGGATGCCTGACGGGTCTTCTCGAGTTGCGCGCCGATCCATTGGCAGGCGCCTGAAACCTGCGGGGCGATCTTTTTGAGCCAGACATTGTCGGACGCCAGTTCGCAGTGCCTCGCCAAGGTCCAGAGGTGCCAGCCCGTTCCCATCAACGTGTAGCCTGTGGTGAGAAAACCCTGAGCGTTGTAACGTTTGATGAAGAAATCGAGCGACCGGCGCGCGAACTCGTCCTGTCCCATAAGGTCCATGCCCAAGATCAGGGAATGCGCCTCGCTCTCAAGCGGACCGTAGCGGTCCGAGGCAATCCACGCCGCGACGTTGCGGCCGTCTTGCTCGTTGCGGGCGGCCAGCAGGCAGTGGACCTGCGACGCGCGGATCACGTTGGAAAGCAACGGTTCGGGGATCTCGATCTGCACGGCGCGCGCGAGGGCGGCGTTCCAATACCGCTCGAGGTTCTCGAAGTAGCGCTCCGGCGCGGCGGCAGGCTTGAACTCACCCGCCGTCACTTTCCACAGAGGAATGTAAACGTAACACCGGGCCTCGGAGTGGGCCGCGAGTTTCCCGGCGACGATGACGCCGTCGTCGCCGGAGGTGCACGCAAGCGGCCCCGCGGCGCGAGCGTCAATGAAGGCGATTAGATCGCCCGCGCGCCCGAAGATCGCGCCTTCCTCGACTTTCCCGGATAGGCATTTCTTCTCGCCATCGAACAGAGACAACACGAGCGACGCATCAACGGGCCGGTCTCCTGTGTTCTCGATGCGATACTCCGCAACGCATAGCGGCTTGCTGTTCAACCACTGCGGCGCCGTCGCCAAAGGTTCGCCGGCGGGCGCGACGAACGCGCACTGACGGTAGACAACGTCTCCTTCATGCAGCGAGATCCGAGGGGCGGGAAGCCAGTCGCCCTGCAAGCCGCGCTGTACGTCCTCGATCTTGCCGGACCCGAAACGCGTGGTCAGCCGATGAGACGGACCGAAGTTGCCTTTCTTATCGACGGGTTCCCTGCCGTAGGGCGTGAACTGAATCGCGCCGTCCCGGTGCGCAACGACCTTTCGATTGTCGCAGGCAAGCGACAGCATCATTGGGCCGAGATTCTGTATCGCAACGTGCGTCTTATCCATGGCCTGAGCGAACGTCTGGTCCGGCATTTCCCGGACGCGTTCGAGCACCGTCTTGCGGTCCGCGATGGTCTCGCGGTATTCCTTCACGCTCTTTGGCTCCGCGGCGAGGGCGACGTAGAGGCCGGCGTCGCGCACGTAGACGCAGCCGTTCTTGACTACGTCCTCGACGGCCACGCCGCACCCGCCTTCGGGCAGGTGGATGCGCAGCACCGTGCGGTCCGTTTTCCACGGCTTCGGCCTCGTGTACCGGACCGTGAAATGCGCCTGCGCGCCGAGGTCCCACGAACATACCATCGGATCGTCGGCGTCCGCGCCCGCAGTGAGGAGGCCGTTGTAGATTTCGACAAGACCGCGCTTGCCTGCCTGCGGCGTATCGAGTTCAATGCGCAAAGAAACCGTCTCGAGACGCGCGCGCGTAAAGGCTGACAGCTTCTTGACCGCAATCGGCTGTTGCACGGCTGGAAAGACCCAGCGAACCTTGTCGATACCCGTGCGCGGGAGGTCCGCGTTCTCTTTTCTGCTTACGGGAACGGTCCACCGGTTACCGTCTTTGCCGATCGCTCCTTTCAGCGTATTCCATTTGCCCTGCCACGGGGATTCCCCGGCCCAATATTGAACCTGGACGCCGTCGGCGGGAGGGACCGGATTATCCTCCGCGAATTCAAGGGCGAGTTCGCGCACAAGGCGGGTCTCGGCCCACTGGAGGCCGATACATCCGAGGCCGTCCTGCTCTCGCGGCACTACATAGACGCCTTCGGCAGGCTTCACGACCTTCTCAAGGAAGACGTCGGCGGCGTTGAATTCCTGAACGCGGTTCGAACGGGCGCCGTCGGTGCGGTGCGGATCGCAGGTGATGACGCGCGCGAACAGGGCCATATCGATTTCCTCTTGAGGCGGCTTGTCCTTGAGAGTGCCCGCGCGTTCGAGACGTGCATCGGCCCAGTCCGCACAGTCACACATTATGCCGTCGCCGCCATCGGTGACGACAAGGCGAAGCGTGTCGGCGCCGGTCGTATCCACGGCAACTCTGCCGGGCGGATCCTGTTCGCGCATGATGCCGGAATCGTATCGCAGCAAGTCGTCGACGTAGACCTGGAACTCGACGCTCCCGGCCGCATTCCCACCCTGCCACTGGACGCCCACTTTGGCGGAGAAGCCCGTGTAGTCGCCGCCGAGCTCGACGATGATCTCGCCCGAAGCGTGATGCCCGAGGCCCTTTTCGTAATTCGTGTCCTTGATGCGCAACGGCATGGCCGCCCGCCCGTCGGTGGGCTTCACGGCGGTGTCAATGCCTAGCTTGCCCCAGGCCTGCGTGTGAAAAGAGATCCGGTCATCCAGTATGTCGCTCAGGTAGTCGTTGCGCGCTTCCTCGACGGCCATGGCGGCGCCTGACATCAGCATCAGCAATAAGAAAGTTCTCATATCGGACTCCAATCAATACACTAAGTGGTCGCGGGTGTGATCTCCCAGGTGATCTTGTCCTTCGGCGAGCCGGCGGCGTGAAAGCATATCAACCCGCTGTCTTCGATTGTAAAGGCAATCGGTTCTCCATTGCACTTTACGGTTGCGGCTTTCGCATCAACGCCGGCCGGCGGTCGCACCGCAAAATGAAACTTGCCCGTCACAATCGGCGCATAGTAGCCGCGACAACGCCCCGGCAGATACGCGACTCCAATCAACGGCAAGCGGATCGCGAAGGAATCGAACGGCATCCGCGGATCGATGACGATGACATCGCCGCGCGGCTCGATGCCTGCAAGTTTGATCGCGTCCAGGAGCGGGCCGGAGTGCCGGTTCGAGTTCATGACCGGGAAATCCGTCATGGGCGTGAACGTGACGTTGAACGTCTCGCCCGGGCGCGGGTGATAGTGCGCGTTGTACGAGTCCGGACCCGACCAGATGCCGTACCAGACGTCCGGATACGCTTCCGCGTGCGCGGCGAGCGTCGTGCTCAGGAAAAACTCCCAAGCCCGCTTCGGATCGAACTTCGACCAAGCCCACGCGATCCACGAGTCAATGGCGGACCACGTCCCGCCGTTCGTGTCCGAGCCGGGATCGAGCAACGCGCCTCGCATAGGCGGCCACATCGACAGCGCGCCGACGCGCTGCGGGATCACGCAACTCGAGTGGACCGTGTCGAAGAGCGCCTTGGCCTGCGCCGGGTCCGAAACGCCGCCAATAACGGGGAACGCCTGCGTGTCCAGAAAGATCCGGTCTTCTCCAAGAATCTTCCCGAGATATCCAAGGTAACCCCGCGCAAACCATTTGCCCCTCCAGAGAGAACGGAGCGCAAGCGCCTGTTGATTTGCCAACGCCCGGAGCGATGCCGCGAACGCGGGTAAGATTCCTTCGACGACATCTGCGAACGCCGGCAACGCGACCGAGGCCAGCCCCGCGTTGAATGACGACTCACCCCGCCATGCCGTGACGAAGTAGAGCCGAGAGAACGTCATCAGCAAATCGTTCCAGTCGCCGGTGCCGCAGCGCAGGAGGCCGTGCGGCCCCAATCCGACGCGATCTGTTAGATGCCGGAACGCCGCCTGTGCGTGCTCGAGCACCGTCCCGCATTCGTTGGATGCAGGCGGGTAGAATGGAACGGCTTCATCCAGAAACGCCCGGTCATGCGTCGCCGCGAGATATTCCGCAAGCGCCCAAAGAAAGAAGAGGTCGAGGTCGCTGCTCTTGTTGTGAACCACGAACCCGGTTAGCTTTCCGTGCCCGATATGCGCATAGGAGAACGCGCCGGAAACACGATCCTGAGATTGCATCGAGAATCGGAGCATCTCTCGCGCCAGTTCAGGACGCAGATAGATCGTGGGCAGCGCGGACAGGAAGAAATCGCGCGGCGCGCCCGAAAGACCCTGCAAATAACCGTACGCGGATCCTTGATCGATGAAGTGCGCGCCGTAGAAGTCCTGGTAGAAGGTGTTTGCCTGAAGGTAATACGAGTGCCACGCGAGTTCGCGGCCCAACCACGCCGTGCCGGGAACAACACACTCGAGACGCGGGCGTTTGGGCTGCTGCACGGGAACTCGATGTCTCTCCATGAGTCCCGCGATACATTTCTTCTCGGCGTAACCGAACAAGTAACGAAGCGTCGCCGTCTCGCGCGGTGCCAGACGAAGGCGTCGCCGAATCGCCAATACCGCGCGTCCTCGATAGGCGCAACGATCATCGAATAGCAATCCGTCAACGGCGCCGTGAACCCCGGGCGGATTGTCGAGCGTGCCGTTGCTGAAAAATGCGTCTCCGTCAGTCGCGTAACTCTGAAACCCGCTGGGCAGCGCATCCAGTGCGCCGAGGAACACCGTCTTGGGGTACCAGTCAAGCATGCTTGCCTGATCGGGCTTTGGCGCCCGGCCGGCCCGCCTGTTCCGAAAGGAAACGGACAACACGCCCGGCGCGGGGTCCCACTCCGAGGCCATTCGGAAATGCCGGTTGTGGCGCCGTCGGCGCCATTCGAAGAGAGACCCGATCCCGTGCGTCATAATGGGGGCCGTCGTCAACTGATGGAGATTGACGCCCCAGAATTCGACGACGGACACCTCGAGCGGCGCCGAGCGCGAATTCTCGATCGCCGTTGTCGATATGAGCACGGGGTCATCGCCGCACGGGGCCTCGACCTTCTCGATGATCGCAACGTCGCGAAAAGAAGTCCGCTTCTCGAAGTAGCCCACGCCGAAAACGCGCCGCTGTTCCGCACCTTCCGGCAGTCTGTCCCAGAGCGTCGTCAAAACCTGGCCGTCGAGTTCCAGCAACCTGAACCCGCCGGCATAATGCCCTCGCGCGGAATCCCACCGATTCAGGATCTTGCCCCCGCGCGACCAGTCGTAGACCTGCACGTAACCGCCGTTGTGAGCGGTCGCGGAAATCCGATCATTGCCCACAAGGTGCCAATGATCCGTTGAATGTCCGCCGGTCACAAAATATCGCGCACGCGAATCCCTGGTCTGGTTCGCCTGATACTCATAGGCCGGCTCCCCGCGCGCGTCGGTGAACCACCGGCCGAAACTCCCCGAACCGTAGTCCGAGTCTTCGAACGGCGGCCAGGCATCATCGAACAAACGAGCAAACGCATCCTCAACGCCCCGGACAATCACGCTCTTCACTCCCGTGTACTGCTAAGACCATCGCCGCGAACTCCAGCATACGCGCCGCCCCCGCGCACTATCAAAGCGTAATATGTCCGGATGTCCGAGGCAATCTATTTCGTGGGGCAGACTGTCAGTCTGCCGCTGGAGGACCGCGCAGTTTCATCAGGCAGACTGACAGTCGTGCCCCACGAGTAACAATCTCTTGCTGCTTCTTGTTCGGTTTCCTGGAGCACCTTTCTCGCGGGTGGCCTTCGGTGTTAGAATAGGCGCATGGAACATGGGAGAATCCAAGTCATGGCCAAGATGAATCGGCGAGCATTTCTATCGAACCTCAGCGGGGCGGCGTTGGGCGCGGCTGCCGCCGGACTTTCATCAACGCGCGCGGCGCACGCGAAGAACAAGCCTTTGAACTTTGTCTTCATACTCATGGACGACATGGGTTGGATGGATCTCGGATGCTACGGCAGCCGCTTCTATGAAACACCGCGGATCGACGCCCTGGCGTCGCAGGGCGTACGATTCACGAGCGCATACGCGGCCTGCTGCGTCTGCTCCCCCACGCGAGCCGGCATTCTCACCGGAAAGTATCCGGCCCGGCTCCATCTCACCGACTGGATCCCCGGAAACAGAAACCCCAAGGCCAAACTCAAGACGCCCGGCTTCCGGCAGGAACTACCACTCGAAGAGAAAACTATCGCCGCGCGATTAAAGAAGGCGGGATATGCGACGGCCAGCATCGGCAAATGGCACCTGGGCAAGACGCCGTTCGATCCGCAACACCACGGGTTCGATGTGAACTTTGCCGGCGGTGAACTCGGTCATCCCCCGAGCTACTTCTATCCCTACAAGCTTCCGGAAGTTGAAAACGGACAACCCGGGGAATACTTGACGGATCGTCTTACGGATGAAGCGTTGCGCTTCATCGAGCAAAGCAAGGACCGTCCGTTCTTCCTATATCTTCCCCACTATGCGGTCCACACGCCATTCCAGGCGAAGCCCGAACTCGTGAGGAAATACCAGGACAGGGTGCGCCCCGACGACCCGCAGAACAGCGCGGTCTACGGCGCCATGGTGGAAAGCGCCGACCAAAGCGTGGGCCGCGTCTTGGACAAGCTGGACGAACTCGGAATTGCGAACCGCACCGTTGTGTTCTTCACCTCTGATAACGGAGGGTTCCTGAAAGGCACCGAGAACGGGCCGTGGCGCAACGGCAAAGGCACGCTGTATGAGGGCGGTCTGCGCGTGCCCTTGATCATACGCCGGCCAAACGTCCCGAATCCGGGAACAACTTGCGATGCGCCGATCAGCAGCATCGATTTTCTCCCGACGATTCTTGATATGGCAAACGTAACCGCGGGAGCGAGAGGCATCGACGGGGAAAGCCTTGTACCGTTGCTGCAACGCGGCCGTCCGCCAAAACGAACCGCGCTGTACTGGCATTACCCGCATTACCACCAGCCGCCGGCACAACCCAGCGGCGCGATTCGTTCCGGAGACTTCAAACTCATCGAGTTCTACGAGGATGAGCGGGTCGAACTACATGACCTGAAGAATGACCCGGGCGAGAACCACGACCTTGTGTCGACGATGCCGGAGAAAGCCGCCGAGCTGCGGCAACGGCTGCACCACTGGCTGAAGGATGTCGACGCGCAGATGCCCTGCCCGAATCCCGACTACCAGCCGGCGCCTACGGACACGTGAGGGGAAGGGCTTTCGCGGTCACTGTGCGCCGTACCTCGCACGGGCAATGATCCGAAGGCACTCCGTATAGTCAGGCGGCGCGCCTTGCAGATCCGAGCATAGCTTCTCCACCTCCGCCTCCGTGATCGCCTCCGCGCCAATGGCTTTTCGCCCGCGTTCGCCGATGTTGAAGGCATGCAGGATCGCCGCGGCGTACGGCGGCTTCGCGATCTCGCGTCGCGGCTTCCCGCGCTTGATCTGATCCAACACCTTATCAAGGCGATCCGCGCACGCGCGTTTCTTGCCGCGGGATCGATCTTGAAGCAGCGCGGTTGTCGCTATTTCATGTGCGACGTTGATTGCGGGCGTCTCCGATAGCCTCGGCAACAACCACCGTTCAAGCTCCTCCTCCAACACGCCCGCAAGCAGCAGGTCTTCGGGCGGCGTCTCTCCCCCACTCCTGAGCAATCGCAACACCTGCTTGGATCGCTCCGTGAAAACCTCGAAGTGCGGGATCCATTCATCGAGCGTACGTCCGACCCCGTCGGGAAGGATCGCAGTGATCGTGGCTTCCCGCGCGCTCACCTCGACTTCAAACTCCCCGCCATGAACGTCCACGACCGCGCGCCGCAAAGACGCCAACGTGCACCGGAGGCATCGATCTTGATGCGCCCGATCCCCCGGCCCGCTCTCTTTGCAGGACACGTTCGCAGCAAGCTCCACCACCCTTCGCTCGGAATCGTAATCCAGGAGCAGCGTCATAGCGCCGCCTTCGATCAGGAAATCCTGAGCATATGCAGCCAGACCCGTGACATAGTCCCGCAGGCGCTTTCGATGAACTACGATAGGAGGCAACGCTTTTGCGAAAAGCTTGTCCAACACGATGGAATGTTTCGTCAGATCCGCCTCACACGTTTGGAGCGCTTCGCTTAGGAGCGCGTGCAGGTCAGCGGGGCTTCTGCCGCCTTCACCGTCGATGATCCCAAGGGCCTTGTCCACCGCGCGAACAACATCGCCTCCCTGCCTCGTCTCCCAGACCCGCAACGCATCGTCGACGGCTTCCCGCAACGTCTCGTATTGTCCGGTGACGTCGGGCGGCATTCGCTGTCCCGTCAAGCGGAGCAAGAGTCCGTTGGTTGACCTTTCGATGCGGCCCCCGCGCGTGGCCGACGTCCAGCGTATCTGCAATTCGTCGAGAGAGGTACGGAGGAGTCCGTCCACGGCGAACTCCTGCGGGAAACGTCCCGCCCCCTCAAGACTGAGCGCGACGCATGGCGCCTGCTCCAGATCGAAGACCTCCGCAACGACCACCGACTCTTCTTCGAGCGCCACGCCATGAACAATCATCGCGACAATATCGGCGACCTGCGACGTGTCGCCGACGCCGTCGTGCACGGGCTCGATGGTGAAGACGTGCGCGTCGTCTTGAAGCTCATGCAGCCGGTCTCTCAGGAATGCGGCGGCGTTGCAGACCTCGTAGATTGGCGGACGATACAGATTGAGATACGCGGAACACGCGCGCAACGCCTTGCCAGTGTCGTCGCACGCGCCCTGCGCCACGCACTCGCGCGCAAAGCACAACACCGGCTCAACAGTCTCGACGACGCCAGAGATCATACCATAGAAAACCTTATTGCCAGCAACATCCCAAATCATACTTTAGACGACTCGACCGCACAAACGCGAGATCGGACACCCAGTAAAGATTCAGTCATGGAAGGATACGGGCGCGCTGAAGCTCCAGGGACCAAAAGGACTGTGTGGAACGACAAGACCTGTAGATGAAGGCCGCGGTTGTCAATGCACCCGTGACTTAATTCTTACATCCAGTCGAAGAATGATCTTGACACCTGCCCCCATCAAATAAACGGTGGCTGCCACCTATTGTTGGTGTACATCCAGATACCTGTTACAGATGAGACAGCCCTATGGTTGGAACTCATTGAGGATCCTGTCCAAATCGTCCGCTGAAAGGTCTTCTCTCTGCCCAGAATGTGCATATTCAGGAACGAATGAGCCTCCTCCAACTCGGCGTAGGCCGGGATTGCAGTGCGATGCAATAATCACGCTGGAAGGTCTCACAACCCGGCGGTACTTACCAATTTCAGCGTTGATAAGATTTAGAGGAACGGCCTCGGCAGTTTGTCTGTAGAAGCGTTCGACAATCTCTTGTACGGCCTTGAAGAGCGTCTTCGACGGATGTTCGTATCCCCATTCTCTGATGGCGAAAGTACCTCGGATGCCTATCCATACGATGCCGGATTCCTCTCTGGTCAGGATCGCGTGAATATTATGTTCCGTAGCTGGAAGGTCTGGGAACTGACGGTTGTAAGCCTCGGCCACCTCGGAGTAGTGTGCTGGCTTACCAATGGAGTACAGAGCAAGATACACACGTTCGGCTTGTGTAAGGTGTTCGCGGTTGAAACTAAGTATCCTTCGAGAGATATCTTGAGATGCAGCGAGGCTTAGGTAAGGAACTTCTTTGTCCATGACGTCCGCGATGGCATTCTCGTCCATCAACCTCGAGCTATGCTGGATAAGTCGCACGAATGATTCGGCAGCTTCGCTCGGCATACCTAAGAGGGTCAGTTCAGTGCGGGGAATCTTAGCACATGGAATACCAACACATCTTGCCAGAAACTTCACTGTGCGCCTGTCACTGTCGAAAACGAGGTTGCCCTTTTGGCGGATTATTTCGCACAAGAGTCCCTTCATGAATGGTGCCTGAAATCTTGACCACTGTGATACCCCATTCCAGAAACTCTTCTCGATTTGCCGAACGCGTTCTCGACTCAGTCCAACAGTGCGTCCTGTTTGTTCAAGAGTCGCCTTAGAATTTCCCAGAAGGCCTGCTCTGTTTTGAATGAAAAAGATCGTCCGTTCACCGAAGTGGGAAAGCCCATACCTTATCCAATACTCCATCGGTCGTCTTAGGGCCTCATCTCTTTGTCCCTTCTCTCCCAATTCCCTCAATATGCTAGCCATTAGGGGCGTCCCCAACGAAGGTAGAATGTGCAATAGCCGTGCGAGAGGAAAAACGAGGTCCTCCCCTCTCGGAGCGCGTGTAACTAGCCCAAAGTGACAGCCATAATCGATAACTTCTGTCGGCGGGATATCCCATTGACCTCGGACACGCAATGCACTGAGGGCTCCCGCAAACTGAGTGATAGTCAGGCGCGAGATTGCCGCTCGTGAGAGTCTTCTAAGAAGATTGACGTACCAAAGGAAAAGAGCGCGTTCCGCAATAACGATATCTTCTTCGCGTGGACTAAGAAGAACAAACCGCTCGTCCCTTTTCAGGGCACGGATTAACGCGCTCTTGTCTTCCACGGAATCAGCGTCCCCGGCCAATTCCTCTGTGGAGAAACAGCGAGACGATAGGGCAAAATCTCTCAGAATGCTATCTCTTACTCGTGCGTGCATCGTGAGTCAGCCGACGGGTTTAACGGGTGCTGAACCCATGGCCCGTTGTTGAAGACTTTCAGCAACTCTGCGCGTTCCTTTCTCGCAACGGCCCCAAGTTAGAGACTCTGGAATTGCGTCCTGGGCCGATACATACCGGCGGAGAGTTACAACCTTTTCCAACCACTTTCTTTTTACACCTAGATCACGTACAAGATGCTCATAAACGCCATCAAGTTGAAGTGAAAGTGCCTCTAGTTTGGTGCGCAAACGGAAGATGGCGTCTCCCAGGTTCCAGATCGTCCGCGCAGGAACGGATTGGTGATGCACACGATAAGTCTCAACTTCCCTGACTAGCGAGCGCATTTCTCGTACGTACCGCGTATACAATTCCGTTGCCTGTCGTAGCACGAGTTCCGGGTCTTTTCTTGTCGAGGCTAGGTATTCAAGAGCGACAAACGCCTTGAAGCCCGACTCGGTTGCCTTTATCGTCACAAAAATAGGGCTCTGTTCGTTCATTTTCTTCCCCATGCCGCCATGAGTCTGTCTACAAATGCTAGGTCCTGAGAGCTATCCGGATCTGCCATTACCCTCTGAATGGCGGAACCTATGGCGAAGAAACACAAAATCCTCTTCGCTAACAGATTGGATTGTGCCTTCGTATATGATGGATGTCCAGTATTGATGATCACACTGTCACCGTCGACCCACGCGAGATCCACCCTGTCCGGCACGGAAGCAAAACCGATCTTCGGACCGCGGCGGCCGGTGCGACTTATGGGGTCTGCCTTCTTAGAGCCGCCTTCGGTGTTCTCTACCACGGTTTCCCCGGGTTGATCACCAGGCTCCAAAGGGCCCGCTTCACCCCCTCCTTCGCCGACGCCGTCCGGAAACGTAACCTCCACGCCCTCGTGGATATCGGCCCTTACGGATCCGTTTTCGCCTTCCCTGAGAACACTCTTCTTGGAGCGAAATCCGAAAAACTCCCCAAGCTCGGGGACGTCTTCGAGCAGTCGTTTTAGTTCTCTTTCCAATCTTGCTGCTTCATCGCCACGGGGAAGCTCAAGAGGTTCAACTCCGAGACCTACAAGCCACGTCTTGAACTCTTCCCTAATGGGATGGTACAAGCCCTCAAAAGGCTTATACGTCCCACGCGCCCGCACAAAATCTGTCTTAGAGGTGGTCAGAAAGCGGATGAACTCCGGCACCTCTACCACACCAACTATTCGGGGGCCAAAGCCACCCGGAAACTGGGCAAGAAAGTCACCCTTTATGACCTTCCCGTGCGTGCACAGCAGGACTCCACAGCAATCCTTTCCCAGCGGGTACTCAGCCGGAGCCAAACCGAAGAAACCAAATCCGGTCTTCTTCCCCGCCCTTGTTGGCTTGAATTCCTTCACGTTTTGAAGGTCCATGGTTTCAGGAATCCTGCCTGGCTTGACTTTGCATCCGTTGATCGTGAATCTAAGGTCGGTCGAGTAGTACTTAAGCTTTGCATACAGGTCAAGGAAAGTCTTGTCAAATAGAGGTAGATAGTGGCGCCGGAGAAGCTGAACCAGGTCTTCGGTCGAAGCATAGGATGGTACTGTGTCCCGCCTAAAATGGACCTCTACTCTGGTGCCGATGCCCCGCAGGTGGGAAGGTCTAACGTCTTCCCAGACCAACTTCTTCTTCGACTGCAAGTGCCAATTTGATCCCCCGGAAAACGATTCTCCCCGGGTCTCCGTAACGACGCGATCGGCAACATTGAAGCTGATCTTCGCTCCAACTCCGGCAAAGCCTATGCCCGTTCCTCGCGTCTTGAGCCCAGCAGCAAAATCGTGATAATCATCAAACTGAGCCGCGATCATACCCTTACCGTTGTCTATAACAGTCAAGATGTTGGTCTGGGTATCGTAGTCGATTGATATGCGCGTGGCTTTCGCGTCTAATGAATTAGCTACGAGCTCAACCACGACCACTTGCGCTTCCTCAAAAGGGTACATTTCGGCAAGGTCGCGTATGAGGTTTTGATAGTTTACTGTGCTCTCGTGCAGACCCATCTAAACTTCATCCTTTCTCATCGGGTGTGCGGTGGCCGAAAGGGCCATGAATGGCTTTCCCTAATTCTTTTAGAGTGAGAGGTTAGACCGGCAGAACACATTTATAGAATGCGGCCAACAAGCTCATTCAAATCACGAAACGCCTGACCGGAACTACTGTCCCGGTTCAGCGGGAATTGGACAATCGCCGAATTTGTTAAGCGACTACGGTCGGTTGTAGCCACTCGTTCAATTGTGCGTTTCTTGAGGCATAGCAGGTCTATCATCCGATGAGGGTTTTTGAGGAGGGGCATGACGCCAATTGCCTGTCACGCCGGACCGTTACTCATCGTCTGATGAGCCCGCCAGAGACGGGCAAGCCTGACCGGGGTATCCCTTGGCCCACCTTTCGGCACTTCGGAAAGTGCCTGTCGACGCAATGGGTTCCTCGCCAGAATTGCCAGCCTCCGTTTCGCCCGGTGCGATTAGTATGCCACAGCGTGCTGTAATCCGCAAGGGATTTGTTCAACGCGCGATCTGACATCCTGATACTCCTCCGACGGGACATGAAGCAAGAGTAGAGTTGCCGCCCTGTGTGCTTTTGCCTACAATCGATCGAGACAGACAGCGCACCGGGCCAGTCTATAAGGAGAGACGCAATGAGTTCGCAGGCTGCATCGCTTTCGCTGCCCGCTACAATGAAGGCCGTGGTGTGTCACGGCATACGCGACTACCGCCTTGAAGAAGTGCCGACGCCGACGCCCGGCCCGGGCGAGGTGGTCATCAAGGTGCATGACTGCGGCATCTGCGCAAGCGACATCAAGTGCTACACGGGCGCGCCGCTGTTCTGGGGCGATGAACACCGTCCGCCGTACGTTGACGGCCCCGTTATCCCGGGCCACGAGTTCGTGGGCGAGGTCGTGGCGCTGGGCGACGGCGCCGCAGGCAAGCACGGCATCGCATTGCACGACCGCGTCGTCGCCGAGCAGATTGTACCGTGCTGCGCCTGCCGCTACTGCCTGAACGGCCACTACTGGATGTGCATTGAGGCGCGCGTGTTCGGGTTCAAGAAGATCGTCCACGGCGGCATGGCCGAGTACATGAAGCTGCCAGCGCGGGCGCGCGTCTACAAAGTCCCCAGGGAGATCTCGGCGGAACACGCGGCATTGATCGAACCGTTGGGCTGCGCGATCCACGCCGTCGAGCGCGGCAACGTCAAACTCGGCGACGTCGTCGTACAGATGGGTTGCGGAACATTGGGCCTCTGCATGGTGGCCGCGACGCGCCTCAAGAACCCCGGCTTGCTCATCGCAATGGATCTGATCGATTCCCGGCTCGAACTCGCAAAACAGTTCGGCGCGGACCTCACGGTGAACCCAGCCAAAGAGGACGCCGTCCAGCGCGTTCGCGATCTCACGGACGGATATGGCTGCGACGTCCTGATCGAAGCCACGGGCAACGGCCAAGCCATCACGCCCGCGCTGCACATGATCCGCAAGCTCGGCACATTCGTCGAGTTCAGCGTCATGCGCGACCTGTCCACGGCCGACTGGACCATTATCGGCGACGCCAAGGAACTCAATATCCATGGGGCCCATCTCGCCCCGTACACCTTCCCGGTAGCGATAGACTACCTCGCGCGCGGGCTTATTCGCATCGAGCCAATCGTCACTCACGCCTTCCCGCTCAGCGCATTCGAGAAGGGATTCCATGCCGTCGAGAATCCCGCCGACAGCATCAAGGTCTTGTTGAGGCCGTGAAGTTGCAGGGACCAAGAGGACTGAAGGGACCGAAAGGACCTGTAGATGACGGTCACGTGTGTCAATGCATGCGTGACTGATGGGTGAAGTCGCGCGGGCCTTTGCTCCTTGACATCGCGCCGCCCTCCGGCTAGCATAACCGCGTTCTTGGGAACTTTGGTGGGTTTTGTGGCATAATAAGACAATGCATATAGCGTAAACTCCTTGTTGATCCTTCTAAGGAAACAACGGATTCATGTTAGAAGTTGAAACGGCTCAGATCCGGCGGCCTGTCCCGCCTCTGATTCGTAAAGATCTCGAAGAACGCGGCGTTAGTGAAGACGACGTCGTAGTAGCCACCAACACGGACCTCGATATCGCCGGCGAGTACTCGGAACGGTGGCTGATTGTCACGCGCCAGCACGTCCTCGTCTACATGCTCGAGGAGGAAGAAGGCGAAGCCCTCCTCGTCCGTGAACTCCCCATCGAGAAGATCGAAACCGCCCGGACGGACAGCCGCGTCGGTTCCGGGTTCCTCGAGGCGAAGACCAGCGACAACGTTTACGAGGAGCTCATCCGGTTCTCGAACAAGAACACGGAAAAGTTCTCCAAAGTCGCCAACAAGATCCGCTCCCTCGCGCTAGGCAAGCAAGTTGTCGTGCAGCCCGAGGAAGAAGAGGAACTTGTTCAGGGACGATGCAAGAAGTGCGGTATCCGTCTGCCCGAACGAAGCATGACGATCTGCCCGAAGTGCATGA
Source organism: uncultured Nitrospiraceae bacterium (assembly GCA_964587655.1). Taxonomy (GTDB): domain Bacteria; phylum Hydrogenedentota; class Hydrogenedentia; order Hydrogenedentales; family SLHB01; genus CAZPMT01. The sequence continues at coordinate 62,419 of CAZPMT010000013.1, read as the reverse complement.
AGCGCGGACTCGTCTTCATGCGTTTCCTTGGCCTGACCAAAGACTACTGGCCGCTGGCGACCATCGGGATGCTCCTCGTCGTCGCCTCCATCATGCTTTCCGTCGTGCCGCCCGAATTGACCAAGATCCTCGTCGACAACGTACTCTCGGATCCGCCGCAGAAGATGGTGGGATGGTTCAAGTGGCTGACGGACACACTTGGGTTCGAGAGTTCGAGACGGCGGGAGCCTTGGCTGTATCTCCTCGTTGCCGCGCTTGCCGTAACGGTCGCTATGCAGAGTTTAATCGCGTGGCTCAGAGAACGTCTTGCGGCGTGGGTGAACAACCGCCTCGGTTACGACCTGCGCAGGGACGTCTTCCAGAAACTCGAGGATCTGGCAGTCCGCTACCACGACAAACACCCCGTCGGCCAACTCATGACGCGCTGCTCGCAAGACGTGGAAACCCTCCAGAGCTTCATCAACCAACTGACAAGCGGTTTCGGCTACCAGATCATAAGCGTGATCGTAGTAGCCATACTCATGTTCGCAATCAACTGGCGTATGGCGCTGATCGCATGTCTGCCCGCCCCCGTCGTCATGACCTGGACCTTCCTGTTCTACCGCTTCGTCGTACCCGCCTGGAACAAGTACTGGACAACAAGATCGGATCTCTCGAACGTCCTCCACGCCTCACTGTCGGGCATCCGCGTCGTCAAAGCCTTCGCGCAGGAAAAACACGAGGGCCAGCGCTTCACGGGTTACAGCGGACGATTCCGCGACGCGGGTCTCCGCGTCGGGTATGCGCAAGCGTGGTTCTATCCGCTGATGGGCTTCGTGTTTCAGCTCGGCGGCTTTTTCATCTGGGTCTACGGCGGCCATCTCGTGCTTAAGGACACGATGACCCTCGGAAAATTGCTCCAGTTCCTCGGATACCTCGGCATGTTCTACGGCCCGTTGAACTCGCTCACGCAGATGTCCAACTGGTTCACGTCTTTCACGACCCAGGCACATCGCGTATTCGAGGTCCTCGACCACGACCCCGAAATCACTGAAGGCGACGATGCCGTCGACATGCAACTTCAGGGCGCCATATCTTTCAAGGGTGTTACCTTCGGCTATGACCCGCACATTCCAATTCTGCATGACGTCAGCTTCGACATACATCCCGGCGAGATGATCGGCGTGGTCGGACACAGCGGCAGCGGAAAGTCCACGACTGTCAACCTGATCATGCGCTTCTACGACGTGAATGACGGCAGCGTGACGATCGACAATATCGACATACGCCGCATCCGCAAGATCTGCCTGCGCCGCCAGATCGGGCTCGTGCCGCAAGACCCCTACCTTTTCGGAGGAACGATCGCGGAAAACGTCTCCTATGGAAACCCGTCCGTGGCCCCCGAGTTAATCCTCGACGCCGCGCTGGCCGCCAACGCGCACATGTTCATCACGCGCATCCACGACGGCTATGACACGCGCATCGGCGAGCGCGGAACGGGTCTGTCCGGCGGTGAACGCCAGCGCGTAGCCATCGCGCGCGCGCTGCTATACAATCCGCGCATTCTCATCCTTGACGAAGCGACATCGAGCGTCGACACGATCGCGGAGCGCGAGATCCAGAAGGCCCTCGAGTCCCTGAGCCTCGGACGCACCACAATCGCCGTCGCACACAGGCTATCGACGCTCCGAAATTGCGACCGCGTCATCGTTTTCGAGGAAGGCCTGATCCGCGAACAGGGCACACATGAGGAGCTTCTCGCCCTCAAGGGCATATACAAGAAACTTGTCGACATCCAGACGCAACTCACAAGCGACCGCGACACTTCGGTGGACAGTCTCAAGGCCGTCGAGTCATTGGAGAAAGCGGAAGAAGTCAAAGAAACGGTGCAACAGGTGAAGAAGGATCGCGCCGCGGCGGGACCCGTGCCCCGCATCCGGTATCTCGAAGCGAAGGACCTGCACATCTACTCGTTGGATGAGGGTGGAATGCACGTCAAGTACAAAGACGAGGAATACAGTCACGTCCGGGCCTATCGCTGCTACCCCGTTTCGAGACCCAGCGAATTCGTTGCCTTGTGGACCGGCGCCTCGGCCCTCGAACATCATCAGATCGGCATAGTCCGGCGTCTCAAGGAACTCTCGCCAAGCTCGCTCATGGCCGTCCAGCACGAACTGGCGAAGCGCTATTTCATCCACTACATCCACAAGATCAACGCGATCACGGAAGAACTCGGGTTCCTGTCCTGGAACGTCGAGACGGACAAAGGGCACATGGAGTTCATGACGCGCCGGTGGGATCGCGGCACCGTGGCCGAGGGCGGGCCCAACGGCCGCGTTATCCTCGACGTTGATTACAACCGCTACGAGATCGAGGATCTCGACGACCTCGACGCACCCAGCCGCGCGATCTTCGACAAGTATATCTACTGGTAGTCAGCCGCGAGGAAACAAGAGCCGCTTCAGAAATCGCGATTGAATCCACAGATCCAGCCGCCGTCGACTACGAGGTTGTGGCCATTCACGTATGAGGCGGCATCCGACGCGAGGAAGAGCACGGCGTCCGCAATCTCGAACGTCTCGCCGGGCCGCCGCAACGGCACGAACGAAAGGACCCGGTCGGCTTTCTCCTTGTCATTGTAGAAGAGTTCCCGCGTGCCCTCCGTCAATGTCGATCCGGGCGAGACGGCGTTTACGCGTATGCCGTACGGACCGAGCTCGCACGCCATGGCCTCCGTCATCTTGATCACGGCGGCCTTCGCCGCCACGTAGCCGATCTGCAAGCGCAATGCGACTACGCCCGCAATCGAGGCGACGTTGATGATGGATCCCGAACCCTGTCCGACCATTTGCGCCGCGGCCGCCCGGCAACAGTAAAACGTCCCGTTAAGATCGACGTCGATAATCTTGCGCCAGGTCTCTTCCGGATATTTGTCCACCGTCACGCGATCCTCGGGACGGTTCGAATTGATCCCGGCGTTGTTCACCATAACGTCCAACCTGCCGAACCGATCCACGGCGGCGCCGATCAACGAGCGGACCTCGCCCGGATCGGAGATGTCGCAAGCGACGAACGAAGCGCACGCGCCCAGCGCCTCCGCTGCCGCCCGGCCCTGCTCCTGACGAACATCGGCGATGATCACGCGCGCGCCGTTTCGCGCAAGCGCCTCGGCGATGCTCTTCCCAATGCCCTGCGCCGCGCCCGTCACGATGGCGGCTTTTCCCGTCAGATCCACGTTCATGGGATGAGACCTTTACCGTTTCGCGTCATACTCGGCAAGCACAGCTTCAACGTCCACGCTTTCACCAAAGTCGGCGATGATCCCTATCGGTTCGAGACATGGCATCTCGCCGTCCTCGGCGGTCTTGAGCACCCTCACGAGGACTCCCTCGTAGTCAGACTCGACTTCGATCGTGGCCTTGTCCGATTGGATTGTCAGAAGGATCTCACCCTGAACGACCCAATCCCGCTCCTGCTTCTTCCACTCGACGATCTCCCCCACTTCCATCGTCTGGCCCGTCCTGGGCATCACCACCACATGCGCCATTCACGCTCCTCCGCGCAGCGAACCTAGATTCGCGGCTACTTGAGCACAAGCTTCCTTGCCTCTCCGCTGCGCAGGTCCGCCGCGAAGTCCTCAAGATCCTTCTTCGACTTGTCCCACGCAATGCACAGGTACTTCAGGTTGATCGGACGGTTTGTGGCGGCGTAGACCTCGCGATACTCCGTCCACATCCGCTGCTGACGCTCCGAGAGCGCCTCATATTTCCTCGCGTGGTCTTCACCCACAAACCCAGGCCCGCGCATCGCCTCAGCCGTCGCCCGGAATTGCAGGGCTAGGTCCGAGGCGAATTCGAGCATCCGCGCCGCGAGGTCATAACTGCGAATGTAGTCCGCGTTGCGCTGAGCTTTTCCCTTCGACAGCAATTCATGGGCCTTGCCCGCGCTCTCCTTGAGCTGCCGCCAGAACGCGAGTTCATCCTCCGACGCTTTCGTCATGGCGGGGATCTGTTCTCGCGGCACGCCGTGGAACATCATCCGCGCGCGGCGGACCCATGCGGTTGTGTCGCCCTGGCATTTCGCCAGGAGCGTGAACGCCTCCGCGGACGCGTCCAGCGGCAGGCCGAAAAACTCGGTCGCAAACGACCTCGAGTAAGCTTCAAAGGAAATCGGTGCGGGCCGCCACGCCTGAGCGCCGAGATACACGACCCCGTAGTAGTTCAACTCACTCAGATTCGCCCCGGCGGCCCCGAGGTTTCCGTCCCCCCAGTTCGCCGTGAACGCGCCAAGCGCACCAACGTCCGCCGACTGCGCCGCCAACCGCTCGATATTCTTGAACGCAAAGCCGTACACCGGATACAGGTTCACCCAATCCCACACGGCCGACAGGCTGACCGTCTTGAAACCGCTTTTCGACAGCGTATCGAACCCCGGGTGCCGCATCGCGTCGCCGTACTCCCAGTACATCATGATAATGTCCTTGGGAAGCATGTCCATGACTTTCGGATGGTTCAGGACAATGTCGGCGTACATCATCATCGTCTTGCCATGGGCTTTCACGAGATCATCGAGCCGCGCGTAGTAGTCTGCATAGACCCGCTCGATACCCTTCTCCTTCACCGCCTGAGCTGACTTCCCCTGCCCCACCGCCGCACTCTCGTCCAACCCGCAATGGAAGTATTTGCCGTCAAACGCTCCGGCGATCTCATTGAGGATGTTGCGAATCAGCGCGAAACTCTCCTCGCTCGTGGGACAAAGCGTCCCGGACCCTGGGACCTCCGCGAGTTCCGCGTACCTGGGATTGCTCAGCGTGTTTTCCATGTGGGCAAGGGATTCCACAACGGGAATCACCTCGATGTAATACTTCTTCGCGTACGCGACAAGATCCCGGACTTCGTCAAACGTGAAACGGTCGTAGTCTTTCCCGATCTCCGGGTCGAACTTGTAGACGAAGTGGTCCGGCTCAATGAACCACAGGTGCGTGTTCATCTTGAACTGCGCGAGCGTGCGGATCGTGCGCTTGTGATCATCGACGGTCGGCAACTGGTCGCGGCCATAATCCTCGTGAAATCCCCGCATGCCCAGCCGCGGCCAGTCGAGAATTCGCATGCACGGGATCGAACGCTTGTGCCGCACCTCCGCCGAAGTGAACAATTGTTCCGCCGTCATGAGTCCGTAGAAAAGCCCCTGCTCACTGGCCGCGGAAATGGAAATACCCTCGGGAGACACGGCCAGTTCGTATCCTTCAGCCCTAGCTTGCTCCGGCATCGCGACTCCGCCGCAAGCGGGCGCGGCCTCCCCGGAAAATATCGCGAGTCCGTATGCTTGCGTGGAGGGACACTCGTTGATGACGCTCGCGCCGGTCATGCCAAGGCGCTTCAGCACCTCGGAAATGTGATCGCCCAGGCGTCCCGCCTCCTGTTGCGACGGCGTGCGCAGCAGGAAGCCGGTTCTGCGGAGATCAAACTCGAACGCGCCGTCGCGGCTCTCGACCTGCTGCGGCGGAGGCAACAACTCCAGTACACAATCAGGCAACGCGGCGAACGTCGAGCCGCCCGCCAAGATCATCAAGGGAAACAGGACCGTGTGAAACATGCCGGTGTCCTCCGTGTGCGGACTTCGCATGAATGATACCAAATCTCGCCGTCAAACCGACACTCGGAGAACCGCCGCGCACTCGCGCAGCTTTGCGTCAACGCCGGCAATATGCGTCTCAAGCCACTGTACGGCCATGCCCATCAGGTGTTCGCGCAAAGAGCGCGTATTGCCTTCACGTTCGAACCGTACTTTCACCTGATCGATCTGTTCAAGGAAACGCTCATGGTCCCGCTTGTTCTCATCGAGGGCTCAGCATTTGCCGCGGATGGTTCAGACTCATGCTCACGATTGACGGATACATACTTGCGATACAACATGAGACCTATGGATAATGACAAGAGTAGAGCTTGGGAACGAGACGATGAGAACACTGTGTTCGAGTTACCTATGCGCAGTCGCTGATTCTTGTGCTGAACAGCGAACGCGTTCCTGAACGGCAGCCAAGATGAGGAAACCTCTCATGAAATCCTTCACGTATTCTATCGCGTTGTTGTCATTGTTGTGGATGGCGTGTCCGGCCGGTGCGGCGACGATTGCGGACCGTGCCCTCAAACAGATCAAGGCCACGCCGCCGATCTCGCCGGACAGTTTTGACTTCGTCGTGTGCGGGGATTCGCGGTCCGGGGAGCCGGTCGTCCTGCCGAAAGAGTTCTACACGATGATCTCCGAGTGGAACGTCCTGAAACCCGCGTTGGTCGTGGACGTCGGCGATCTGATTCTCGGCGGGCCGGTCCCCGAGTTGGATGCCATGTGGACCGAGTTCGAGAAGGCGGTGGCGGGCTGTGAAGTCCCCTTCTTCCCCGTGGCCGGCAACCATGACGTCAATCCGGACCCCGCCGTCATTAAGATTTACGAGGATCGGATCGGCCCTCTGGTCTACAGCTTCTCTTACGGCAACTCCCTCTTTGTAATCCTGAATAGCGAGGAGGCCCGCGAGTCAGACGGCCTGCCCGCGGGCCAAGTCGAGCAACTCATGGGGCTGCTCCGGAAAAGTTCCGCGAAGAACGTGTTCCTGTTCTACCACACGCCGTTCTTCCAAGAGAATTGGGAACGCGACTGGAGTAAGACGGCCGCCGCCATCAAGGGCTTCCCCGTGCGCGCCGTGTTCGCCGGTCACGAGCACATTTACCGCGACTGCGGCGTCCGCGACGGCGTCCACTATGTAGTCACGGGTGGCGCGGGCGCGGAACGCTCCGTGCCCGAGGAGGAAGGCGGGTTCTTGCACTACCTGCTCGTGCGCGTGCGCGGCGACAAAGTCACGTGGTCCGTGATTCGTCCCGGCGCGGTGTTCCCGGAAGACGTCGTCACGCAGGTCAGAGTGGAAACCGCTCGCGAATTGCAGGACAGGCTGCGTTGCGAAACGGTCGATCTGCCCTGGGGCGAAAAGTTCGACCGAACCGTCGCGATCTCTTTCGAGAATCCATTTCAGGAATCCGTGAAGTCGACGTTCGCGTGGACCGTGCCGGTGGGATGGCGCGTCGAGCCGCCTCAAGCCGATTACACCGCGGCCGGCGGTGCAACGGCCTCGCTGCCGTTTCACGTGTGGGCCGATACGGTCGAGACGACGCGCTTCCCCGCGCCGATCGTCTCCACGAAGGTGCAGCCGCCCAACGTGAAAGGGCCCGTGGAGCTTCGCAAGCCGCTTGCATGGGTCCCGACGATGGTTGCGCCACGCGCGGCGGAGCCGGTCAAGATTGACGGCGATCTTACGGAATGGTCTAAGGCCGTCCCAACCCCGCTTACCTATACCGTCGGATACGATATCAGCGACAAGGACGACCTCAGCGCGAACGTCCGGTGCATGTGGGACGAAGCCCACTTGTACGTCGCACTCGAGGTGACCGACAACGAGTTTCACCAGCCGTTTTCCGGCGACATCGTATGGTCGGCCGACAGTGTCGAGTTCTGGATCGAAAAAACCATAGGGAGCTTCAGCCTGACCGCGCAAGGCCCCCAGGTGTTCATCGATGAAACGCCCACCCGCCATCTCGAGAAGGTCATCGACACAATACCCCTGGCCGTCAAACGCGATGGCGTTCACGTTACATACGAAGCAGCCTTCCCGAAGCAGGAAATGCCCCAAGTGGTCCTCAAGTCCGGCGGCGGGTTCCTCTTCTCGATCCTCGTCAACGATCTCGATCCCGCCGGTCCCCTCAAACCCCGGCACTACGCCGAACTCACACCAGGCGCCGGCGCCCACTTCGTCTGCCCAATGGTCAAAGCAATACTCGCCGAGTAGCCGCACTGCGCCCGCGCGGGCCTCGCCATGAAATGGATGTGGTTCGTCATCAGGCAGTATCCCAGCACCCGCACCCCGTGCTTCTCGCACTGCTCACGCAGCAGCCCCAAGTACGCGACACGGTCCCCATCCACAAAGAACACGTCCTGGCGGCTATTCCAGCAGTCGCTTCAGTGCTCCCACGGGACCACCTTCGGTGGAGAGGCGCCGGGCGGGACTGCCGTCCGCGAGTCGAAAGTCGAGTTTGCCGATGTCCACCAACTTCGGGTCAGCCACGATGGAATGGGCGTCCAGTCCCGACTGCTTCTGGTATTCCGCAAACTGCCCCGGCGCGAACGGTCGTTCGATGAACAGTATCAGCACGCCACGCGGCTGAAACCAGCAATTGCGGTTCATGACAAGCCCGGCCGTCCAATCATTCCCCATCCGCATGCCGCTGTCGGTGGCGTTGGAAAAGATGTTGTGGCGCACGTAGAAATCGCTGGTCTGCGCGGAATTGTCATAGAACATCAGATGGCGACCATTGGGGTCAGGGCGTTGCGTGTGCCCCCAGCCGAAGCCGGCGTTGACGCAGGTGTTGTGTTCGAAACGGATGTTGCGCGTCTTGGATTCCTGACCGCGGTTCCAGTATTCGAACGAGTATTCGCAATTCCAGATGACGTTGTCGCGATACGTGATGTTGACCTGCTGGTTGCCGCGGCCGCCCTGGTTGGTCAGCGCAGCATCGTAAACCTCCCAGATGCGGCAGCCTTCGACGAGGTTGTCACTGGCGTTTTCCCAGAACTCGACGCCGTTGCCGTAGCGGACCGGTTTTCCGTCCGGCCGCGTGAGCTGGTGGCCGCCACCGATCCAGGAAATGTCGCAATTGCGAATGATAATGTTACGAGTGGAGTCGCCGCCGAAGCCGTGGGCGGCGCCGTAGCGCACGGCGAGGTTGTCATAGACGACGTAACTCTTGCCACCCTGGTCCACGTTGAGCCGACACAGGGCCAGCTCGATGCTACGGTGAAGATCGGCGGGGTTCTTCTCCGAATAGATATACACCTGCCATGTTTCGCCAGAATACCAGTAGTCGCCTTGGTACTTAAGGTCGTCCTGCTTCCACTTCTTCACGCCGACGGACTTGCCGTGGTCGAAGATAATGTTGCCAACATCGAGGGACAACGATTCGGCTTCATTGCACTGGAGCCGTTTCCACGAAACCGGCTGAAAGTAGAATGTCGCGCCGGCCGGCAGCACGCCACCGAGGTAAATAGTGATCCTGCCGTCGTTAGCCGTCTGCGTCGCCTCGAATCGGGCCGTGCAGGCGGTCCATTCGGGGTCGACGGCAATCTCCCGCACGCTGAAGCCGCCGTAGCTGGTCCAGGGCGTGGTCTGTTTTGAGAGGCTGCCGCTGCGGATGGTGAACGGCTTCGTGCAGCGGACACGGAAAGCAAACTCGAAGTAGTCGCCCTCGTGAACCGCCACATTGCCGTTGTAGAGCTGGATGTGGTTACCCTTAGTGCCGCTGTGGGCGCACTCGATTTGGGTCACCGGCAGCGGACCCTGCGCCTCTGCCGGAACCTTCGTCGTCTTGACCTTCGCGCCGTCTTCGGTGTAGACGGACCACGGCTGGGCCACGAAATCATTCAGCGGTTCCAGTTCCGCGAAGATTGGCTTCGCCGTGGACCAGATGTTGCCGTCTTGATGCCGCCAGTCGCGCGACTCGCTGCGACTGACGGAGCCGAGCAGTAGCGGCTTGTCGCCGTCGCCGTAAGCGCCATAGGTGACGGGCTCGCCCTCCTTGCCGCTCTGCGGGACGAGTTGTCCGCGCCACGTGTCGCCGCATTTGAAAAGCGCCTTATCGCCGGGCCGTAGCTCAGCGGCGTTGACCTTGTCGAGACTGCGCCATGGCAACTGCGGCGAAAGACCATCATTGTGGTCATCACCCGACGATGCCGAGACGAAAAACGTCCGTCCTGTTCCCGGCACATTCGTGTCACCGCAAGCTACACGGCACATCGTCAAGCACACCACGGCACAGTACAACGATTGCTTCACAAGTTGCATCTTGTTCGTATCCTTGTATTGTGCCGACATGACAAATAGCGAAATAGGGGACAGCCACCTATTTACGCCTTTTCTGTTCCGGCGTCTGAACATGATGAGAACCAAGGGAACGCTGTTCGGGCGGACATTCTGGTCGCGCGGTTACTGCGTGAGCACGGTGGGTATGGACGAGGAACGCATCCGGCGCTAGGGATTGGTGAATTTGCGCTGCTCTCCACAGACCGGGCCCTCGCCTTTCGGCTCAACGGAGATTTCCTTGCCTAAACGGAGGGATAAACCACCGCTTCGACTCAACTCAACCCGTCTCAGCGTACAGCCAAACTTCCTCTACCGCAAAGCCAAGCGTACCACATCATGTCCGCTATGTCAATCGGAGAATCGTCCTTTCCGATCTTGTAAGGCACCTCTGGAATCGCCAACGATGCATATTGAGGCGTTCATACCCGGTGGGAGCCTACTTTTCGGCCAGTTGCTTGAGGAGGCGAACGGAGCTATCGACGATCTGTTCGCCTGTGCCCGGCGCTAAGAAGCTGCTGCGGGCAGTGCGGACTTCGTAGCCGCCGCCTTTGAATGCCTCGGCGGTCGGACAGTAGCCGGAATAGCCGTTGGCGAGTTCGGCGACCATCGTCGGCTTCCAGGGCGAGCCGCGTTTGATGTCCAGCCCGAGTTGGCAGAAGAACTCGGTGGGGTTGCTCACGATAGCGGCATCGCCGATGCGGACCGCTTGCACTTCGACGTTGGCGGTGGGAGACTTGGCCTTCATTTCGCGGACGAGACGCGCCTCACGGAGGTACACGTCGCCGCCGCCGGAACCGAGTCCGGAGCCGGGCGCTTCGCGAGCGAGCAATTCCTCGTCGGAACCGGCAAGGTCGCGGATCGGCAACGCAAGGGATTCCGTCGCCACGCCGAGAGGCGCGTCCGGCTTGAATTCCGCGCTCGCCAGGACCTTCAACGCTTCCGCGCCTACGGTCATGCCTACGCGCCGCGCCCACTCCTCGCCGAACTCGGAGGGACGCGGGCTCCGGTTGTCAACCTGGGTGACGTCGCCGCAGGCGCCGTTGATAAACACGACGCCGATATCGGAAGCGATGCCGCCGCGAATTGTCTGACGCAGGTAATACGGCCAATCGGCAGAGTTGAGGCTGCCACCCAGCGTCGTACCGTGGAGGGCGTAATTCACGATGCATCCGAGCAGTTGCCCCTGGGTGTTCTCGACGGCGATGACGCCCACGTCGGGATCGATCGGTCCCGCTGGCTCGACGATGTCCGGATTCATCTTGCCCGGGTGCGTCTTGACGGTCCCGTCCTTCATTTTGAACCGGCGGTTGAACCCGACGGAGTCTTCGCGCCCCGCGCGCGTGCTTATGCGCGCCTCGACGGCCTTGTCGTGGGCCTGCGCGACGGCCTCGGCGATCTTCTCCGCGGCGAGGCGGCAATACGCGGGATCGCTCTCGACCTCGAAGCATTCGACGACCGGCCCGCCGTTGTGGGTGTGGCTCGCGGCGATCAGGATGTTGGCCGCGGGTATGCCGCAACGCGTCTCCGCCTCCCGTCGCGCGTCGTTCACCACGTCGCGCGGGATCATGATGAGGTCGACGCCCACGACAGCCAGCTCCGTCGAACCGTTCGCGAAAAAGGCCGCTTCGACCCACAGTTGATCGTGGACGCCCTTGGCGAAATTCTTCTGGAATCCGCCGGGCATCTCCGAGCCCACGGCAGGCGTAATATCGGTTCTTGCGAACCCCGCGCGCAGCAATTGCGGAGCCGCCTCCTTTCTGTCGGCGCTTTCCTGCGCCGCGGCCGGTTTCATGCCGCAGAACATCAAGACCAGCAGGACTGCACACGACGGAAACCAGTACGCGAAGCAAGATTGAAACACGTTTGCAACCATGATCACGTATCCTTTCCTTTGGCTTTCTAACGTCACATGGTACATCAGAGATAAATCTACGCTGTTCCCCAGGACCGACTCAAGCGCGCTTGGCGACGAAACCTTCCGGCGTTTCGTCGGCGTTTGAACGTCCGCTGACAGGTCTGCTACCATCCCGCGATTCTTCTTGGGAACTCAGAGCGAGGATGGGTTCTATGCCCACCGAAAGAGACGCGCCTGCCAAGCCAATGCGGCGGATGGCGTCGATGGACCAACTGCGCGGCTTCGCCATCTTGGGCATGCTGTTGGTCAATTACTTTGGCTGTTTCGACATCACGTGGTCGCAGTTCCATCATCACAAGACGCACATGACCTACGCGGACACCGTGGCCCCGCTGTTCATGTTTGTTGTCGGAATGGGGATGCGGCTGTCCATGGTGCGCCGGATCGGCCAAGTCGGCCTGGCGGAAGCGCGCCGCCCGGTTTTCAAACGATATGTCCTATTGGTCTTGATTGCCTTCACGATCTACACCGGATATCTTTGGGACGCACTGATGAACATCGGCCTCGCGGGACTCCTCGCGTTGGCGGTGATTGACAAGAAACCCAGTGTCCGCATCATCATGGGCTTGCTCCTGCTGGCGGCATACCAAGCCGTCTTTTCGTTCACGTCCTACGGCGGCTGGCTGATGGGGACTGTTGAATACAACGACGATACGCTCCCGTTTATCTTCAGGCTCATTCCGTTGGGGCCGGAACTGGTCAAGGGCGACCTCAACGGCGGCCCGATTGGGCACTGGAGTTGGTGTCTCATGTTGTTGTGCGGCACCATAGCTTACGACCTCATGGCGACGAGGAACGCCGGCAAGATCCTGGCGGGCTGCCTGGCATGGGGGATCGCGCTCTGCGCGGCAGGCCTGATACTGAAGATGGACTGGCCCGGCGTCAAGGCGGCGTGGCCGTTCTCGAAATGTTTTATGACGGCGCCCTATGCGCTTTGGGCTTCAGGGCTGTGTTTCCTGATGCTGCTGGCGTTCTATGGCCTGTGCGAGATCCTGAACGTCCAGGTCCCCCACTTGACGATCCTGGGTCGGAACCCGTTGTTTATCTACATACTCCAGTACCTCATCATGGATTCCGTGGGACGTTTCCTTCCGGAAAAGACGACGTTCCTGCCCGGGGTCCTCGCGGGCTTCGCCGTCTTCTATGCGGTGTGCTACGGCTCAGCCTACTACCTCGATCAAAAGAATATCATCATCAAACTCTAGCGTTACGAACGACGAATTCGTTCAATAACTCCCGGTATGAACGGTCGGGCGCACGCAGGATGGTAGGGTCGCGCTCCCGATAGTGTACGGAAAGCCCATGTAGGTCCGGTTTGTAACCGGACCAACTCATGCGCAACATGTTGCGGACGCGCTGAGGTGGTCCGGTTACAAACCGGACCTACATGGTTAGCGCTTTCAGATAAGTTGCGATTCCCCGTGTGAACGGCGCGGGCACTTTCCGCACACGCTCTCCCGCGCGACCCTACTGTCCTGAGCGCGGGGTCAGGATGTGATCGCGGCAGGTGATTTCCAAGCAGGAATATGCTAGAGTAAGAAAGATTACGCAAGTGGCGGAAGCTTCATGAAAACAGGATGCAAGGAGAGGATACTATGAAGAAACTATTGGCAATACTCATCGCATGCACCATGCTTTTCCTGGCGGACGGCTGCGGCAAGTCAGCGCCAAAGGGACAGGAAGGCGCCGGCAAGGCGCGTGAATCAAGGCGGGACAGGGATGAGCAACCGCAGGAAAAGGCGAATCAGACCGCGCCGGCTGGAAAGACAGAGGGCGCAGCCAAGCAATAGCTCTCAACGACCGCGGGGATAGTGAAGAAGACCGAAAAGACGCCACGGGTCCGAATCGGAGTCTTGGACCTACGCGCGCGCTAAGCTTTCTCGCACGCCCGCGATTAGCGTGTAGGAAGACATAATACCTTTCGGTATTCGTGCGACGCGGTGTTCTCGGCGTCCAGCGGCTTCGGGTGTCCGTGGTACGTGGTAGTTACCGGACCGGGTTTTCCACAGCAACACTGCTGTCATGTCTGTCCGCCCCGTCCGGGGGTCTGTTCTTTGTCCTTCTCGCGCGACTTGAGGACCTCGGGATCGAGCTTGACTTTTCCGGCGTTCTTTTCGTTGTACAACACTCCTGCAATTGTCTGTGGCGAGAACGGCACAGGCCCCGCTATCATTTCTGGAGCGCTGTAGGTCTCAGGGGTCTTTTCGTAGCATTCCGGATCTTCCTGTGGAAGAACAAAGGGTTTGCTGGCTTGTCCTGCCGCATCGATATAGCTGAAAAAAGGCAGAGTGAACAGACCGTCGCGCCTCTTCGAACTGAAAACTATCCACCGGCCGTTGCTGGACCACGAGTGCCACGACTCGGCCTTGTCGCTGTTGCAGGCCAGCCGTTCAGTCTTTTTCGTTTCGAGATTCAGCAGATAAAGATCGCTGCTCGCGTGGAAGACGGGAAACGTGCCGTAGTCGCTCAGACAGTACAACACGAAACGTCCGTCGGGAGAAACGCGAGGCAAACCCACGCTGCCTCCGAGATCTGCCGCCGCGAGGACTGTCTCCACTTCACCCCAAGACAGTTTCTCCGGATCGAAGGGAATCCGGACAAGATCGTATTTCACCTCGCTATACCGCGTGGCAAACTCGCTTTGAGACATGGAGGGCGTTCTGCAAAAGTAGAGATAGCGTCCGTCCGGCGACCACGTCGGAAACGTCTCAAGCATGTCGGGCCGCGAAATCGCCGGTGTCGTGGTCACTTCATTGCCGTCAAAATCATAGAGCAGGAGATCGGAGACGTAGTCGACGACGTCCCGTGTATCTCCGGTGCTGTGGAAGAGCTGAATGATCTTGTTGACGGAATACACCGCGAATCGCCCGTTCGGGTGCCAAGCCGCATAGGCAAAAGGCGATTTGTTGAGATCGGTCCGCGTATCGAGCGCTTTCACCTCCCCATTGCGTGCGACGGCCATGAGGAACGGGAAACGCGCGTGAATAGTCATCGCGTCGGGCCGATTGGAACAGAACGAGTGACAGTTGTTGCACACATGGCCTGGTTCGCCTGCGATCGTGCTGTTCTCGAGTAGCGTCCTTTCCTCGAAATCCTCAAGATGGCGTTGGTAGATGTTCATCTCCCGGTATGTCACATACCACGGAACCATGCGCCGAAAAGCCAAATATCCGTCGACGGGATCTCGTGAGATCGTGTTCTCGATTGCGTCGTAACACGTCCATGTTCCCTCTTGGTCTTTGACGAAGATTTCGATCCGCAGCGTCCGCCCCTGGTTTGCCGTAAGCAGCCCCTTCCACTTCGCCAGCGGGATCCGGAAACGGCCTGCCTTATCAGCCAACTCGATCGCCTGCCCCTGCGCCGAGGAAATACGGACGTAATAGCCTCCGCCTGCTTCCTTGACCCGGAAATTGAGAGGGGCGATGTTTGGCGGAACGACGACGCCCGCGTAGTCCGGCGAGATGACCGGCAGGCGCCCTGCCGCGGTCGCGGTATCGGGATTGGCCGGTTTGTCGTATCCGCATCCGGCCAACGCGACCGTCAAGGCAAGAGCGCCAAGCCACCATTTCCGCATCGCAACGAGGCGCATCATCTAGACGTTCCTCCCTGCGGTCCCACATATTCGCCGTCCTTCAACTCCACTCTTGTCCCGCCCGTCGCCTCAAAGAACCAATACGTCTCGGCGAATCCGGGGGCCAGCGCATTCCACAGTCTCGCGCGATTGCGGCTGCATGATTCAGCAATACGCTGGAATTCCTGATAGCGCCGCACCGTTTCCGGACGCACCTTGTACCCGCCCAGATCGATATCCTGAAGGTTCTTCTCGGCCATATACGCCACAATCGCCTCCTCGTAATTGCGCGGGATCTCGGTATACCCGAATCGCTTGAGAAGGCCGATATATTTGGCTACATTCTCCTTCTGGCCGGTTAGCAGATAGTAGCCCATCAGGTACTCGAACGCCATGCGGTTATTGGGATTGCTCTTCAACAGCGCCAACGTGATCCCGTCCTGAGGACCGTGGATAGTCGCCGGAAAATCGACCCTGAAGTTGCAGTTGCGAATCCACGCCAGTTCCTTGTCCCAGACCAGCGCCGGGTCCCGGTCCATGTCGGTTTCCATCTGAATTGCCGCACTGCGTTCGAAGGGCGCCTCTTTCAGTATATTCAGAAAAATGCGCGCGGCCTCGTACCGTTCCTTGACGATGTTTAGCCGCGCCAAGCGCCAAAGGATGCTTGACCGGTAGCCGTAGTACGACCATGCCTCGAAGAACATGCGCTCCGCCTCGTTGACGCGTCCCAGTTCAAACAGGAGGTCCCCCGACGGCAGGAACATCTCGTTGTTGTTGAGATAGAAGGTGCGGTCCATCAAGAGCAGGCTGTTTGCGCCCAGCGACTGCGGAAAGGAAAACATGTGCTGGGGAAGCTGATTCACATGATAGAGCATTCGGTTGTCGTTGAGCAGGACCGTGGCGAGATCGCTCAGGGAACGTTCCTTGGACGAATCAAACACGGGGTGTGAAGCCATTCTCTGATTCGCAAAGTCGCAGTATTCAGTCCAGCGCCCCGAATCGGCCATATAACGGAGCGTGACCAATTGTTTCTCGCCGGTGTTGAAGCTCGAAAACACGATGGCCCCGGCACAGAATATCCCGACCCATGGCGAGCATATCCAGCCGACGTAGCGGCGCCGACGCAACGTGGATATCGCCGTCACGAAAGAATCTATCGGCTTCCGGCCGCGCAGGTTGCCGGCGAGCGCAGTCAATATGCTGACTCCTATGATCACCGCATTGAGCGCGGCTGTCTCGATTGGGGCCCCGCGCCCCCGAACGCCCAGAGACGCATAGAGCTTGGCAATCCCGGTCAACGCGCCCCGTTCCGATAGCCCGGGCATCAGATAGCCGTATGCATGGATCGGCAACTCATGAAAGAAGAACCCGTTGAGCACGCCCGGCAGAAGCGCCACGACAAGTGTGGCGAACATCGCAGCCGCGAGACGGGAAGCCAAGCCGGTCTTGACCCATAGCCCTTCATCGAAGAATATGTGCACCAGGTAGAGGCCGAAAAAAAGGACCACTGCGCCGCCGCAGGCGTAGTATACAACGCCGGCCAATACGGCAAACGAGAGACTCTTGAGCCAAAGGGACCTCGGGACTCCCCTCAACAACGCAAACAGGAGGATGAGCGCTATGGCTATGCCCAAGGTTGGCGCAAGAGGCGCCTCGTAGCTGCCGTGAATCCAGGCCAGGATGAACGCCGGCAACAGATACCGCAAGGCGTTATGAGGCATGCCGATCCTTCGCAATGAATAACGCTGCAAGAGGCATATTGCAATTGCCGCCAGAGTCAGAATCGCCGCCCCGGCCGCCTTGAATCGGAAGAAAAGCCCGATAAACGCGGCGGCATATTCCGTGGGACCGCCGACGTACCCCAGATGATCAACGAAGAAGGAGCCGCTGACCCGGAAGAAAGGCTGCTGCGTGTAGTGAACGAGTGCGGGATCCACCAGCATCCCGATGAACAGGAAAAACGCGCAGGACACGACGGCCCAGCTGGGCAAGACGAACGAAGGGATCTCATCCCGCTGCGAATGCTTTCTCTTCTGCTTGCTTGCCGCGGCCGTCATCTGTTCGCCGTCAGGGTTGAAGACAACATTCTTGAAACATCTTGCGAACCAACCTTTGTTACTTGAGAACGAACTCATTACCGAAGGAGTTGATTGGGCCTATCACGCGATGCCCCCGCATAATAACCGAGGGCTCGCCTAAGCGAGCCCTCGGTATTCTTACCTATGACGTCCCCCGTACGCTACACACGCCGGAGAACCACAAGCACGTCATCAATAGTACGTCGCGACTTCCGGGCTGAGCATGAAGAACTTGCTCCTCATCGGTTGCGGGTACCGGGCGAATTCGGAGTGGCCGTCCATAAACAGTACGTTGCTGCCGCCCGGGATATGGTTGAATTGAAGCATATCGAGGCTGCCATCGTCATTCCAAATCTCAAGGTTATAGTCCCAGCGGAAGGCTACTTCCGATTGGGCCGATGCGGAAGCCGCCGGATTGTTGATGTCCGTGATCATGAAGCGCTCAACGCCTTCCCTCAAACGATACATCGTCGCGTCGCCGCTGACGAGCGTCACCGTAAGGTCCTTGAGACCGTCCACGAGGGCAGTGTCGTCTGCTTTCGCCATGCAACCCGCAGGCTGGCCCCACTCGGACTGATCGCCCGAGAACTTGTTCCAGGGCACGACCCAACCCCAATATTCGTAGTCGTCGTTCGGCCAGAAGTAACAGCCCGGCCCGCCGCCGCCGGGAACTTGGCACTGCTCCTCCGTCTTGGTGCCGGCATTCCCTACGATGCCGGAGGGGGCATAGCCGCCACCAGCCCAGCCTATCCACGACGCACGGATCTCGTCCCAGTTGTCCGGGTTTTGTATACTGTTGTCAAACATCGACACAGACGACGGGCACACCATAATGGCGGCATCCGTCATGTATTCCGGATATACGGACCAAATCTCGAACATGTCGGACCAGATGCCACCCGGATTGCGCACGAACTTGCTGAACGTCGGTGGAAACAAGCTGCCTTTGTCTTCATTAGCATACATCTTGCAGATGATCCCGAACTGCTTCAGGTTGTTCTGGCAACTCGCACGGCGCGCCGATTCGCGTGCACGCGCGAGAGCTGGCAGCAGGATAGCCGCCAGGATCCCGATGATCGCGATGACCACCAGCAACTCAATAAGTGTAAAGCCTTTGTTTCTCATGTCTCTTTTTCTCCTTTTGTTTGGTATGCCGATTACTGCACTTCGGTTAACCCCATCAGCTTTTTCCCTCGCGTATAGCAACACACGTCAAACACGTTACACGCCGATGAATCCCTCCTTTCTTCGCGTTCCGTCCCTCTTGTACATAAGGACGCCCTTTCGCGCCTCTTTACCAACTACTGGACACAAACCGCAAGAGAACTCCTCCGCCTTTCGATTCGATTGCGAAGTATCCCTGGCCCATCCCACAGCGCCCTCTGGAGAAGCCAACTGCAAGGTAATATACAACATCCAATCGCAAATCACAATCCGTGGAAACTACGTAGACGCAAAATCCCGACAAGAGATCGGGTTGTTCATTTCTCTCTTCATCCTGTCGACGCCGTACGCTCCTATCCCGCGTCGGGGTGGACCCTCCGAAAATCAGGCAATGCGATTGATGTTGAAACAATTGCTCGCTCAGGACACTAGCCGGAGCTTGTCGTGGGGCGTTCTTTACAGGGAGAAGTCTCGCAGCGATGCGCCTCGACGGTTATATGGACGATACCCAGGTCGCGCGGGATCAGCGTGCAGTAGTGGTCGGGATCCCTCGGAGTGGAGGCGACCGTGGCGATCTCCGCGGCGTAGATGCCGGGACCCACGGACCATACGTGAAGGTCGGCCACCTTGTTGTCGCCCTCGGACTCTATGGCCTCTCGAACTCCGCGCCGGACCTCCTCGGATGCCTGAATGTCCAGCAGAACCCGCGATGACGCGCGGATCAAACCCACGGACCAGCGCATGACGAGCAGCGCCCCCACTACGCCCATCAACGGGTCAAGCCAGGTTTGTCCCAGGTACTTGCCCGCAAGTAGAGCGAATATCGCGAGGAACGACGTGAGCGCGTCGGCCATGACGTGCAGGTAGGCCGACCAGAGGTTATGGTCTTCACGCTCCGCGCCATGATGCGAGGAGTCCGGTTCGTGCCTGTGTTTATCATGCGGATGGGGATGGTTATGGTTGTGATGATGATCGTGTTCATGCGCGTGATCATCGTTGTGGTCGTGTCCGCGACCGCCGAGAATCAGCAGACAGACCCCGTTAACCACGAGTCCGAGCACGGCGACAAGGATCGCGTGGTCGAACTGGATCTGAACCGGCGAAATGAAACGCTTCGTGCTTTCCCAAGCCATGATCAAAGCGAACACAACCAGAAGCACGGCGCTGGCGAAAGCCGCAAGCGAGTTAACCTTCCCCGTGCCGAAACTGAAGCGCCGATCCGCGGCGTGACGGCGCGTATAGTAATACGCGAAAGCCGAAATCGTCAGCGCCGAGGCATGCGATCCCATGTGGAGACCGTCGGCGAGAAGCGCCATCGACCCGAAGACGATCCCCGCGGCGATCTCGACCGCCATGGTCACCGCCGTGACGACAATGACGATCAACGTCCGCCGCTCGCCCGCCTTCGGCGCATCCTGTCCAAATGTATGATCATGCAACCAGGGTTCAATCGATTCGGTGTGCAATGTCGCTGCCTCCTGTATGCTCTGAGACCGTCGGCAGGAAGTCCGTGGTACAGGCTGACAGCCAGCTCATGCAGTGGACGAAATGGACGCTATGGACAGAATGGACACAACCTCGCAGGAAGATCTTGTCGGTATCCGTGCCGTCCATAAAGTCCATATCGTCCACAAGGTCCGTGCCTCCCGTCACGCCGAGAAGCTCCCTCAATCTTGACTGCCGATCAACTGATTATGCCACGCAATCCGAGACGAATGCACGCGGCAGGCGCGGCAGCCCGGCCGCCCCGAGGAAGCTCCATGCGTATGACTCTTGACATATCATAAACGTTATGATATACTATATGCAGATAAGCGAAGCCCCGATCAACTGAGGAGAACACGCAATGACAACCAAGAACCGGAAGTCCAAAGCCCGCCAAACAACAGAACCGATTCGGAAAGAGCCGCCTCAGCCGCCTTCTCGCGAAACAGAGCCTCGGGATGAAGTGATCGATATGGAGGAGGCCATCGGTCTGCTGAAGACCACCCGTCCCACGTTTTACCGCTGGCTGCGCGCGGGCAAGTTTCGCGGCATGAAAACGGGTCGCCAGTGGCGCTTCTACCGCAGCGACATCGAAGCGTTCTTGCGTGGCGAAGGACCGCGCATTGCCTTGCCGGCGCCCATCACTCCTTTGTTGAAGACGCTCGCCGCCGTCTACAAAGAACTGGGCGGGGATGCGCTCACGCCTTCGGGGAAAACCGATCTCGAGCAAGCCGCTTACCTCACCCTCGGCGTGGCCCTGCTGATGCGGGCGAGCGACATTCATATCCACGGCATCGTTGAGAGCGAGGCCGTGATCCGCATGCGCGTCGATGGAGTCCTCAATACAGTGGCCCGCTTCGACAGCCGGTTGCTTTCGCCCATGATGCAACAGTGGAAAGTTCTCACGAGCGCGGACCTATCTGAAAAGGCCCTGTCGCTCGACGGGCGCGGGATGTGGACCGTAAACGGCGTGCCCTTGGACCTCAGATCGTCATTTGTCCAGACGGCCTTGGGAGATTCGCTGACGGTCCGCGTTCTTTCCCGCAACGTCGCATACAGCTTTCGTCTGGAGAAGCTGCAAATCTCACCCGAGGCGAAGAGCAGACTCTCGGAGAGTCTCAAGGCATCGACCGGGCTCATAGTCGTCACGGGGCCAGCAGGCTGCGGGAAAACGACATCCCTCTATTCGGCGTTGACGCATCTCGCCTCGCCCGAAGTCAAGGTCATGACGGCGGAAGATCCCGTCGAGGTGTTGCTGGAGAACGTGGTGCAAATCCCGGTTCGTCCCGAACTGGGCATGGCGTATCCCGCGGTCCTCACGCGCATATTCCGAAGTGACCCCGACATCATTATGGTGGGGGAAACCCGTGACCGCCAGACGCTCGAGTTGTGCGGCAAAGCCGCTGTCGCCGGCCACCTGATACTGACGTCCCTGCACACGCCCAGCGCGGTCGGGACGCTTTACCATATGGGGGACTTGCTCGAGGATCCTGGATTGAGTTTCCTGGGTGGCGTGCTCCGGCTCGTGCTGGCGCAGAGGCTTCTGCGCAAGGTCTGCCCCGAATGCTCAACCGCATACGACCCTCCGCTCGGACTACTCGAAGAGGCAAAGACACGCGCGGCCGCGGGCGGTTTGAAGTGGGAGACCTTGCCAAAGAAATTCCGCACCACACACGGCTGCAACCGCTGCGGCAAGACAGGCTACAGCGGACGCGTCGGCGTCGGAGAAGCCCTGGCGATCACGCCCGCCATCCTGCAAGCGCTCCGAAGCGGCTCCGAATCCGACAACCTTGAGAAACTCGCCATCGAACAGGGAATGGTGACCCTCGCCGCGCAGGGTATCAAGCTCGCGGCAACGGGCGTGACCACTCTCGACGAAGTCCTGCGCATCTTCCGATGACCCGTCGGGCGAATCTGGAACTCAAGAACTCAGGAAACCACGAATGGTCAACCACACAGCCACCATTCTCTTCCTGAGTTCCTGATTTCCAGATGGAAAAGGGATGTCGATTAGTTGTCTTCTGGTCTTTGTGTCTATTGACTCTTCCTGGTTGACAGGCCACAAATAATTGGTTATAATACCAAATAGCAAAACTAAAGGAGGCCGCCGTGGACGCAAGAAAGCAGGCTCTGTTTGAAGCGCGGGCCGGGATCGTAAAGGCGCTCGCACATCCAACCCGGCTGTTTATCGTGGATGAACTGTCCAAGGGCGAGCGTTGTGTTTGTGAACTGCGCGAAAAGATCGGCGCGGATATTTCCACGGTCTCAAAACATCTCTCGGTCCTCAAGAATGCGGGCGTCGTCGAGGACGACAAGCGCGGTTTGCAGGTCTTCTATCGCCTGCGCTGCCCGTGCATACTGAACTTCTTCAGTTGCATTGAGAACGTGCTTCAGGAAAACGCCCGTCGGCAGCGGGCGTTAGTCAACGAATAGTCTTCTTCACCACTGATTCGGTTTCGGAATGTGTGACCTTTGCGGACGATGTTTGGCAATTATCGCAATTAGCCATTAGGTGTGCGAAAGGACTGAGGGTGATGGACTGGAAGAAAGAGTGGAAGCCCTTGGCCGCAATCGTGGCCGTGTTCGTCGCATGCTTCTACCTGCCGGTGGGCATTCCACGTTTCGACAACGCGATCATGGAATCGCTCCTCTTGGTCAAATGGTATGCGCAAGAGCACGTGCTGCTTTGCCTGGTTCCCGCGTTCTTTATTGCCGGCGCCATCTCGGTGTTCATCAGCCAAGCGTCTGTGATGAAATACCTGGGCGCAGGGGCAAATAAGGTGCTGGCCTACGGCGTGGCTTCCGTGTCCGGCGCGATTTTGGCGGTCTGCTCGTGTACGGTGTTGCCGCTGTTCGGCGGCATCTACAAGATGGGGGCCGGTTTGGGTCCGGCCACGGCGTTCCTCTACTCCGGCCCGGCTATCAACGTATTGGCGATTGTGTTGACGGCGCGCGTTCTAGGTCTGGAAATGGGCGTGGCGCGGGCGGTGGGGGCCATCGGTTTCAGTGTCGTCATTGGGCTTCTGATGCACGTGATTTTCAGGAAAGAAGAGGCTCAGAAAGCCATCGCCCAGGCCGCCATGCCGACCCCGGAAGTTCTACGTCCCTTGTGGAAGACCGCCGTCTACTTCGGGTCGATGATGGCGATTCTCGTGTTCTCGAACTGGGGCAAGCCGGTATCCGGTACGGGACTCTGGTATGCCATCTACAGCGCAAAGTGGGCGATTACGGCGGTCTGCGCCGTAGGCTTCGGCGTAATCCTGACGGCGTGGTTCCATCTTCCCTGGTGGAAAGTGGTGCTGGTTGCGATTCCGACAGTCATTCTGGCCGCGTTGTTCCCACACGAGCCCATCCTGGCTTTTGCCGCGGCGTCCATCGGACTGTCCGTCATCACCAGCACCAGTGACGGCGAGATGGGCGAATGGTTCGGCGTCACTTGGGAATTCGCCAAGCAAATACTACCGCTGCTTCTTCTCGGGGTGTTGGTGGCCGGGGCGCTCTTGGGCAGGCCGGGACAAGAGGGGTTGATTCCGAACGCCTGGGTGAATTGGGCGGTTGGGGGCAACTCGCTGTTCTCCAATTTCCTGGCGGCCTTAATCGGGGCCTTCATGTACTTCGCCACGCTGACGGAGGTCCCCATTTTGCAGGGCCTCATCGGCTCCGGCATGGGCAAGGGCCCGGCGCTCGCGCTGCTGCTGGCCGGTCCCGCACTTTCATTGCCCAGCATGCTGGTTATCAGCAGCATCATGGGTATTAAGAAGACCTTCGTGTACTGCTCTTTGGTGGTAATCATGTCCACGATTGCCGGGATGTTATTCGGGGCAATCCGGTAGGGTAAGGAGCGGCTTGGCGCGCAGTCTTTCGGCGAGAGACACAGACATGGAAAGGAACGAATGATGAAGCTCTTGCAGATACTGGGAACTGGCTGCCCGAAGTGCGAGAAGTTGTCGGAGAATACCGAGGCCGCCGCCAAAGAACTCGGCGTGGAATACCACTTGGTCAAGATCACCGATATCAACGCCATCATGGGTTTCGGCGTAATGATGACGCCAGCGCTGGTTGTGGATGGACAAGTCAAGGTTGTGGGCAAAGTCCCCGATGTGACGGAACTGAAAAAACTGCTGGCGTAAACAAGGTAGCCGCTGTTGGGGCGGCTTTGTGCAAAATGGCGCATGGAAAGGATACGAGTCATGAGTGAGAATGCGAAAGAAAGCCGTGCGTTCAGCACGGCCCCAAAACTGATCTTCCCGTGTTCCGGAGCCGCCGACGTCGGGGAAATCGCCGATCAGGCGGCTCGTAAGTTGACCAGGGAGGGCGCGGGCAAGATGTACTGCCTAGCCGGAGTTGGCGGCCACATCGAGGACATGCTGCTGAACGTCCAAGCCGCTGGCAAGATCCTGGCGATCGATGGCTGTCCAAAGGACTGTGCGCGGCACACGCTGGAGCACGCCGGGTTCAAGGACTTCGCCCACCTGCGGCTGTCCGACATCGGTTTGGCAAAGGGCGCCTCGCCGGCCAACGCGGGCAACATCCGTGCCGCCGCCGAACAAGCGAAACCGCTCTTGGCCTGCTGAATACATGGAGCACTTGATGCGTTTGCGAATCGCAATTCCATGCAAGGAGAAGGAAAATGGAAAGTAATGATTCTGAGGCCAATGCCACGTCGGCCCGCTCCGGCGCGTGGACGAAGGTGGCCATCGTTGTTGTTCTTGCCCTCGCCGTGGGCGCGGCCCTCTACATGAAAAATCATACGCCTGCCACGACCGTACCGGGCAGCGCCCCAACCGATGTCAAACCCGCGGAGGCGGCGCCCGGGCCCGCGGTTGCGGGGCAACCCACGGAGCCGGCAGCCAAAACAGCTCTGCCGCGGCTGGTGGACCTCGGTGCGGACAAATGCATCCCGTGCAAAATGATGGCCCCCATTCTTGAAGAACTGAAGAAGAATCACGCGGGCAAGCTTGAAGTGGTCTTCATCGACGTCTGGCAGAACCCGGACGAAGCAAAGAAATACGGTATCAACCTTATTCCTACACAGATCTTCTACGATGCCACAGGCAAGGAACGCTTCCGCCACGAGGGTTTCTTTTCCAAGGAGGACATTCTTGCCAAGTGGAAAGAGCTGGGCGTGGATCTTGCCCGCTCCGCTCCAGCGGCCGGTACGCCTCCGGCCTTCAGCCGCCTGGACCCCGCCGCGCCCGACAACCGGCCCAAGGAAAGCGTCTGCTACATGTGCGACGGCGACGTGAATCCCAGGACGCGGACGGTCATGAAAACAAACAAGGGCGACGTAATCTTCTGTTCGCCCCATTGTTACTTCATCACCTATTCCAGTATGGTCGAGGCTAAGCCCCCCGTCGAAAACGTAACCGTGACGGACTGGGCCACGGGCTCTATCGTTCCGTCCACGCAAGCGAAATATGTCTATGGGGTCGACGCTGATAGCCGTCCCACCGTCAAGTCGTTTGCCGACCCGGCCGTGGCCGTAACCGAGCAACGATCCAGCGGCGGGAACATCGTTGATTGGGCCGCGCTTCAAGAGAAGCAACTGGCCACGCGCTGTGGTTTCTGCGACAGAGCGGTGTATCCCGAAGACGCCTGCGCCGTGAAAGTCGAGGGGCTCAACACCTGGGGCTGCTGCACCATGTGCGCTCTCGGGGTTGCCGCACGATTGCAGAAGGATATCGAGGTGAACGCGAAAGACGCATTGACGGGCGAGCACATTCGTGTGAGAACCGCGGGCGGTCATGTAAGCTCGCTCGAACCACAGTCCGCCATCGCGTGGGCTGGCGCGAAGATGGATGCGGAAGCCAAACTCGTTTCGACGGGGTGCTTCAAGCAGGCCTTCTTCGTCAA
Organism: uncultured Nitrospiraceae bacterium; assembly: GCA_964587655.1. Taxonomy (GTDB): domain Bacteria; phylum Hydrogenedentota; class Hydrogenedentia; order Hydrogenedentales; family SLHB01; genus CAZPMT01. Next base: position 36,470 of record CAZPMT010000013.1, on the reverse strand, counting down.
TGAGTCGAATCTCAAGAAATGGGTGGACGGCCATCCGACGGCCACCGGCAGGATGATCCCGATAGAACAAGCCCTTGCCGAGAAAATGAAGCTCACCCCCCAGCTGATCAGCAAGGCCTGCAAGATCGGCGAGTGCGCGCCGAAGTAATCAATCATGACGCGAGGTGGATTGTGCGAAGAGACTTGCGGAGATGGGAGTCCTATAGACCATGCAAGAAGTCTTTACCACACTGACCCGTGCTGTCGAAGGAACACCCGCGATTGCCGTGGCGGCCGCGGTCATATGGGGGATACTCAGCATTGTTCTTAGTCCCTGTCACCTCGCCAGCATCCCGTTGATCGTCGGCTTCATCGATGATCAGGGACGCATTTCCACCAAGCGCGCGTTCCTGATCTCATTCCTTTTCGCCTTGGGTATCTTGGTGACGATAGGCCTGATTGGCGTGATTACGGCGGCGGCGGGACGGATGATGGGCGATGTTGGGCGCTACGCGAACTACTTCGTCGCCGTCATTTTCTTCCTCGTCGGCCTGCATCTGTTGGACGTCATCCCGATGCCGTGGTCCGGTCCGGGACAAGTGGGCATGACAAGGAAGGGACTGCTGGCCGCTCTGGTCCTGGGGCTGGTGTTTGGCGTGGCCCTTGGCCCCTGCACGTTTGCGTACATGGCGCCCATGCTCGCAGTCACGTTCAAGCTTGCCGCCACCAATATGGCGTATGGCGTACTTCTTCTTATGGCGTATGGCATCGGCCACTGCTCCGTGATTGTCGTCGCGGGCACCTCCACGGAAGTTGTTCAGCGGTTTCTCAACTGGAATGAGAACTCACGCGGAACAACCCTCGTGAAAAAGATATGCGGAGTGTTGGTATTGCTGGGCGGCATCTGGATGATTTACACTGCCCCATAAAGAAGAAAGGCTGGATGGCTACAGAGAGGAAATATCCGGGCGCGGTCCGGCGATTAACGAGGCGGGCGTTCTCGGTGGGTTGGAAGCTGGCAATTGTCGCGGCGATAGCGGCGTTTGTGTTGTACCGCCTTCGCTTTGCGCCCGTGCTTGTCGAATCGCACGTTGCCACTCCCGGCCCAATCGTGGCCGAAGTGATGGGCACCGGAACGCTGGAAGCCCGGGTGCAGGCTATCATCAGCGCAAGGATCTCAGGTAGGGTCGCGCAGGTGCTGGCCGATGAGGGCGACCGCATCACGAAAGGACAACTGCTGGCCACGCTGGACGACGGCGATCTGCGCCAACAGGTGGAGATGGCCAAGGCGGATGTCGCGACAAGCAAGGCCGGCGTGGATCGCGCCGCGGCGGACATCGCCGGCGCGGGCGCCACGGCCGTGCAGGCCCGCGCCTCCTATGACCGCGATGCGCAACTAACTGCCAAGAAGTTCGTCAGCGAGGAAGACCTCGACAAGGCCAGACAACAGCGAGACGTTGCCGAGGCTCAGTTGAGGCGAGCGCAGTTGGCCAAGGTCGAAATCGAGCGGCAGGTGGTCAAGGCCGAGGAAACGCTGCGCTACCACCAGGAGCGCCTGGCGGACACCCAGATCGCCAGCCCCTTTGATGGCCTGGTTCTCCGCCGCAGCCGCGAGCCGGGCGACATCGTCGTTCCAGGCAGCGAAATTCTGCAAATCATCTCCACCGAACAGATGTGGGTGTCGGCGTGGGTGGACGAAACGGCCATGGAGTCTCTGGCCGTTGGCCAGCCAGCCCGTGTCGTGTTCCGCTCCGCTCCTGACAGGTCGTGCAGCGGCACGGTCACCCGCTTGGCGCCCTTGGCGGATCGGGAGACGCGCGAGTTCCTGGTGGATGTGACGGTCAAAGATCTGCCCAAGACTTGGGCCGTGGGCCAGCGGGCCGAGGTCTATATCCAGACGGCCGAAAAAGACCAGGTCTTGCTTGTGCCTCAGCAAGCGATTACCTGGCAAGGGGGCCGCCTGGGGATCTTCGTGGATCATGCCGGACACGCTCAGTGGCGGAGCGTGACCCTGGGGCTGCGCGGGGCCGAAACCGTCGAGGTTACCAAGGACTTGACCGCCGGAGAGACAGTCGTTTGGCTCCATGACCCCAAGGACAAGCCGTTGACCGAGGGCCGCGCCGTTGTGCCGGTGAAGGCCCCGTGAATCTTGCCAGCCGCGATATTCGCCACAACTTCGGCCGCTTCGTACTGACGGCCATCGGCTTGGGGTTGCTGTTGATGGTGGTCATGGGAATGGGGGGCATCTACCAGGGCATGATACAGGAAGCGACGCTTTTGGTGGACCGGATCGACGCCGACCTGTGGGTGGTCCAGAAGGACACGCGGGGGCCTTTCGCGGAGGTCTCGCGCGTCCCGGCCAACCTGGAGGACCGTGTCCGCGCCGTACCCGGCGTGCTCAGCAGTGGCGGCTTCGTCTCGACGATCATCCAGCGGGAGCGGAACGGCCAGCCTCTGCGATTCACGCTTCAAGGCCTGTCCTGGCCGGAGGACCGGGGCCAGTGGCTACCCATTGTGGCCGGGCGGCCCTTGGGCCGGGCCCATTACGAGATGATCGCCAATGAGTCGCTCAAACTGTCCATCGGCGAGAAAGTAAAACTCGGCAAGAACACCTACACCGTTATTGGTCACACGCGGGCCATGACCTCGACGGCCGGGGATCCCATGGCCTTCTTCACCCTTCATGACGCCCAAGCAATTCAGTTCGACCAGTCGGGCGAAGCGATCCGCCTGGAACGCTCGGCCCGCTATAACCGTGCCGGACAGATCGACCTGGGGCGCACCATGCCGCAGATGATCGAGCGCAGCCTCGGCCCTTCCTCGGGTATTCCCGCCCTTGGTCCGCTGGCCGTCAGCGCGGTCCTGGTCAAGCTCCGGCCCGGCATCGATCTGAAGCAGGTGCAGTCGGTCATTGCCCAATGGCCGGATGTCTCGGTTTATTCCTCGGACGGCCAGCGGCAACTGCTGGTGGCCGGCATGGTGGACAAGGCCCGCCGCCAACTCGGGTTGTTTCGCGTTTTACTCATTATCATATCGGGCATTATCATGGCCCTGATCCTCTATACCCTCACGCTAGACAAACTTCACGACATCGCGATGCTCAAGCTGATGGGGGCACGCAACGGCATCATCCTCGGCCTGATCCTGCAACAGGCGCTCCTGCTCGGCGGCTTGGGTTACGTGGTCGCGTACGTCGTTGGCCAGTGGGTTTTCCCGTGGTTTCCCCGCGCCGTGGTCATCACCCCCGAAGACTTGTGGTTGTTGGCTGGTGTTGTCGCGGGCATTTCGGTTCTCGCGAGTCTGCTCGGTATTGCCAAGGCCATGAGCGTCGAACCGAACGAGGTGCTGTCATGAACGACGCGCTCCGCAACGGCAAGACCGCCCTGGAAGCCGACCGTCTGACGAAGATCTACGGCGCCGGCCACACCGAAGTCGTCGCATTGCGCGATGCCGCGCTCACCGTGGCTCGTGGCGAGGTCGTGGCACTGCTTGGTCCAAGCGGCGCAGGCAAATCGACACTGCTGACCATCATAGGGCTGATCCTGACGCCCAACGACGGCCGCATCATCATCGGCGAGACCACCGTGTTCGATAACCACCGGTTGCTGGTCGACGTCCGCCGTTTCCGCCGACAGAACTTGGGCTTCGTCTTCCAGAAAGCCCACCTGATCCCCTTCCTGACGGCCGCGGAAAATGTCCGGCTGGCGATGGAGATCAATGACCATCCGTCCCGTTCCGCCAAGCGGCGTGCGATGGAATTGCTCGACTATCTGGGTGTGGGCGAGCGGGCAGACAATCTGCCCTCGAAGCTCTCCGGCGGCGAGCAGCAACGCGTCGCGGTAGCGCGGGCGCTGGCTAACCGCCCCAACCTCATTCTCGCCGACGAACCCACCGCCGCCCTCGACAGTGTCCGCGGACGTCAAGTGATGGAACTCTTCAGGCAAGTAGCGCACGAGCAGAACGCCGGCGTCATCGTCGTCACCCACGATCACCGGGCGCTCGATGTTTTCGACCGAATACTTGAAATGGAAGACGGCGTGTTGCGCGCCGCCGGCAATGTGGAACAACAGGGAGTAATGCAATGATGGCAATAGCCAAGATTGACGCCGGTGTCTGCGGCTTTCACACTACCTCCAACGCCACAAGCGAAGACGGCATGTTCGTGGAGTTCGAGGTCACATCGGATTGCGAGAAGATTCGCGGCTTCGCTGAGGTCTTGGCGTCCAAAGGACCCATAAACGCTTATGAAGAGATGAGCCCTGTTGCTGACAGTGTGGTCATGGCCACGGCTCGCGAGTGTATCAAGGGTTGTTGCGCAGGCTGCGCCGTACCGGTCGGCATATTCAAGTCCATGCAACTAGCGGCGGGACTGGCCCTGCCCAAAGATATCACGATCCACACTACGAAGGAGTAGTCTTTGCTGCAAGAACAGGAGATAGAGGTATGGACGGCGGTGTAATGAGGAAGCTTTCATTTCTTGATCGTTTCTTGACCCTGTGGATTTTCCTCGGCATGGCCGTTGGCGTCGGCGCGGGGTATCTCATCCCCGGCGTCGAGGCATTCATCAACCGGTTTCAGGTCGGGACGACGAACATCCCCATTGCCATCGGCCTCATCCTCATGATGTACCCGCCGCTCGCAAAAGTCCGCTACGAAGAACTGGGCGACGTGTTCCGCAACTACCGCGTGCTGGGCCTGTCCTTGGTTCAGAACTGGGTCATCGGCCCGATCCTCATGTTCGCGCTCGCCATCATTTTCCTGCGCGACAAGCCGGAATACATGGTCGGTTTGATCATGATCGGGCTGGCGCGCTGCATCGCCATGGTGATCGTCTGGAACGAACTCGCCAAGGGCGACACGGAGTATTGCGCGGGACTTGTTGCCTTCAACAGCGTCTTCCAGGTGCTCTTCTACAGCGTCTTCGCATGGTTCTTCATCACCGTGCTGCCGCCGTACTTTGGATTAGAGTGCAGCGTCGTCAACGTCAGCATCAACCAGATCGCCAAGAGCGTGTTCATCTATCTTGGCATTCCCTTCCTCGCCGGGATGCTGACGCGTCTCGTGCTTGTAAAGGCCAAGGGTAAAGAGTGGTATCACGGGAAGTTCATTCCGAAGATCAGCCCGATCACCCTCATTGCCCTGCTGTTCACCATCGTGGTCATGTTCAGTCTCAAGGGCAATCTGATCGTTCAGATCCCCCTGGACGTAATCCGCATCTCCGTCCCGCTTCTTATCTACTTCGTGGTGATGTTCCTGGTGAGCTTCTTCATGAGCAAGAAGGCCGGGGCCACCTACGCGCAAAGCGCGACGCTCTCCTTCACGGCGGCCAGCAACAATTTCGAACTCGCCATCGCCGTGGCAGTTGCCGTATTCGGCATCAATTCAGGCGTGGCGTTCGCCGCCGTGATCGGGCCGCTTGTCGAGGTGCCGGCGCTTATCGGCCTCGTCAACGTGGCGCTGTACTTCCAGCGCCGCTACTTCCGCGAAGGCGCCGGTTGAACCGGCAGGAGCGGGAAAACAGTAGTCAGAAAAAGGGGAACATGCTCGTTAGCATGCTCCCCTTCAAATGTCACGCTTCCGTCAACGGATCTGGCCCAGCCGTTACTTGGCGGCTGGCGCTGGCGCCGGTGCTGGCGCTGGAGCGGCGGCCGGTGGCGGGCCTCCCTCGCGGCGCTGGCCGCCGCGCCTCATGGCGGTCTCTTCTTGCCACTTTGTCGCTTGCTCGGCGGAGAGGAGTTTAGCCAAGTCGGCGTCGAGTTTCTCCTTCAGTTTTCCCATCTGGTCGCGCACCGACTGGAAGTCGCCGCTGGCTGTTGCAGCTTGCATGGTCTTGTCGGATTCGGCGACGTAGCCTGCCACCAACTTCATGGCTTCCGTCTTCTTTTTCTCTTCGAGATTCATCCCGTCGAGCGACGTCACCATCGGGTCCCAACGCCGGTTGAAGGCGCCGAGCGTGGCGAGGGCCTTCGTCGTCTGTTCCGGATTCAGAAAGCCCTTGAGCGCCGTCTCGAGTTTCGCTCTCTCGGACTGGCTGACCTCCCTGATCGTTGCGAAGTTTCGGCGGTCACCGCCCGACTGCTCCATCTTCGCGCGGATTGCCGCAATATGGCTCTCCCGCGCCGCCTTGTACGCCTGCGCGAGTTTCGTGCTCAACTCGGCGGAGAGTCCGAGATCCTGGGCGATTGTCTTCGCCTCGATATCCCACGCCTTCTCGTTCTTTTCGAACGCGGCTGGCGGGCCGCCGGGACCGCGTCCTTGCGCGATGGCTCCGATGCAACATAGCATCAGCACGCAGGCCCCAACGAACACGCAGGCTATTCTCAACGATGAAGCACTTCTCCGGTTGCGCATGGATCGATTCTCCTTTTTCTGTAGTACACGCTACCAGTACAGGAGCGGAACGCGACAACGTCCCGCCCGCTCGAACCAAGACTATCAATCTCCCGCGCGTTCCTCATCGGCGTTCATCCGGGCCCGCGGGTTCGCCGCCGCGAAGGCGCCAGGGACGCCGCCACTGTTCAAACTCTCTTTGCCAGTCCTCTGCTTGCTCAGGCGTCAGCACGTCGTCCACCGCGCGTCGAAGCGCTTCATGTTCGGCCTCCACGCGGGGCTGAACCTCCGCACGGATGTCCGACAGCTTCTTTCTGTGTTCCTCGAAGATGGCCTGAAGCTGTCCCCGTTGCGCGTCGGTCAGATTGTACTTCTCCTGCATTCTCGCGGCTATGAGTTCCGGCAAGCGGTCCCCCTTATGCATCCCATGCGTCCGCTCGATCACGAGGGCGGTTACAACCGCGCCGATAGCCGCGCCGCACAGCAGGATTATCACGCCGAGAGCAAGGTTTCGCAACCGTGCGCGGCGGTTCACGGGCGCTACCGGCGCCTCATCAGGATCATTCTCGACCATATAGGGTAATCTCCGTTACAGTCCGATGGGCGGGACGATTTGGAAAATCGCCTCAAGGGGATCCGTAAGTTGTGAAAGCATCGAGTAGCCCAACAGCACGGCCAGGATGGCCGCAACACAGGAACCTGCCGCCAGGAACTCGAGCGTCCGCTCGGAGGCCGCCCGCACCGAGCGAATGCGCAGCATCACCTGCGGCACGGCGTGCACCCGCGGCGGGACGTCCTCCTTCAAACGGGCCGCCAGCTTCTCGAATCTCTGTAGCGCGTCAACGTCTTTCATGATCGGCCTGCTCCGCCTCCATCAGCAATTTCTTGAGTTTTCTGCGGGCCCGGAACGCGCGCACCTTCACCAGGGAAAGCGTCCAGCCCATGCGCTCCGCAATCTCCTTCGTATTGCATCCCTCGAAATATTGCAGTGTCAGGACTAACCTGTCTTTCGGATTCAGCAACTCCAAGACACCGTAAACGTGTTCCGCGGCATTTGACGGACCTCGGGGTTCGGCCCGCAGCCGTTCAGCCGCCAGGGTTCTCCGGTCGGAGTCTCGCCGCCGCTTTCGCCAATACCGATAGCCTACGCGCGTCGCGATCGCCCGCAGCCAAGGAAAGAATGGAGCGCCTTTCCGGAATCGGCGCAGACTGAAATGGATTTCGATGAAAGTATCCTGCACCAACTCCTCCAGGACCAGCCGGTCCCGGGTGAAATGCCACAGAATGCTCGTGACCGCCCCTTCATATCGTCCAACCAGTTCCGCAAAACTGTTGTCGTCTTGCGACAAACACGCGCGGATCAGCGCCTGATCCGAATGCCCGTCAAGGTCCGAATCGGCGCCGTCCCGCTCATGCAGCTTGTCCGTCCGTAAGGACAACGTGTCCGCGAACCAGGCAAGATTGGCGTTGCGCAGGCCAAGGCCGCAACACCCTCCCGTTCCGCTTACGGCGGCTATGTAAAGGTTCATCTGCATACACACTCAGTGGTGTCCGTGGAGATCGAACAACCGCATAATCGCGGCCATCTTCCTGCCTAAGGGCGCCGGACCGGGGTATTTCACGAACTCGACGTGGCCGTCCATGTAGAGCACGTTGCTGCCGCCCGGCACGTGGTTGAACTGATCGGCGATCAGGCTGACGTTATCGAACATAACGAAAACGCCGCTCGCGGCTTTTGCACCCGCGGCGGGGTTGTTGATATCGGTGATCAGAAAACGCTCGATGCCCTGCCGCAACCTGTAGACGGTATCGCCACCGCCGTTGCCATTGCCCGGGTCGACCTGGATGTCACTGTCGGCCGCCGCGCGGAGTCCGCCGGCATCGTGTGACTGCCGGTATGGCCGCGCGGCCGAGAACATGCCTCGGTGCGCGTCGAGCAGTTGGACCGGCGCTTCGGACAACTCGACGATATCCGCGTCGGAAATGCCGATGACGTCGGCCACCTCGAGCAGTCGCATCAACAGCCGCATCGAGAAGTCCGACGGATCGGTGTCGGATACGCGATCCAACACCCACGGAACGTAGGTGTAACTCGAGTCAATGGCTTCCACACCTTCCCGGCGGTTGCCCGCTACCTTGTTCACGAGAGTCAGTTGGCCATCGGTTGTTATATGGTTGCTCAGGTTGTCGGTAAGGTCAGACGGGCAGAAGATGATAGCAGGATCCGTCAAGTATTCCGGGTAGACCGCGTTGACCATCGGTCCCCAGGCGAAACATGCGCGGAAGCCGCATCCCAACTCCATCTCCAGAGGCGGAAAGCGTTCGCCCCTCGCCTCCCCGGAATACATGGTATATACCAACCCCCACTGCTTAAGGTTGTTCTGGCAGCTGGCGCGCCGCGCCGCCTCCCGCGCGCGGGCCAGCGCCGGCAACAGCAAAGACGCCAGAATACCGATGATGGCGATTACGACCAGAAGCTCAATCAGCGTAAACCCATGTCTTCTCATCACGCACGTTCCTCCGACATCCCGTCGATCTTAAGTTCGTAGTGCAGCCTTTAGGCTGTCCGCAAATTGCGCTGCACTTAGCGTTGAGGAGGACCTCCCGGACCCTGACGGTTGCCGCCTCTCCATTGCTGTCTGCGCTGTTGCCAGTCCTCGATCCTCTTCTCGAACCGCGCCCGCTGGTCGGGCGTCATGTTCTTCTTGAGCGAATCGATGCGTTCCGGCGTCAACCTCGCCATCGGACCACCTGGACCACCCGGTCCGCGGAATAGGCCCCGCATTTGCTCTGCCTGGGCCTGCTGTTCCGGCGTCAGCACCTTCCCGATTTCATCACGCGTCGCCCGGAACCGTTCTCGGAAGTCGCCACCCGCCGACGGGTCCATCTGATTCTTGCTGAGGATCTCCGCGACCTTCTGGGTCTGGTCGTCACTCAGCTTCAACTGAGCCTGGAGATCCTCGGCCCTCTGCTTGGCAAGGATCTCGTTCTGGCGTTCAGGGTGGGCCTCCAGTTCTGAGGGACCAGTCGGCCTCGTCCGTGTAACCCCGGCATACACAAGGTAACCTACAAACAACACGAGGTATACCGCCCCAATCCCCGCCAATACATACTTTACGCGCGCCTTCGTCATCCATTGCATGTGCGTAGCCATGTACAATATCCCCTATCGTCCTCGCCTGCAATCTCCACTGTTGAATAGTTGGCTTCCGCGTAACTATTGGTTACACGCAGGTTTCTCTGGTCAGATAATCGAGAATCCCTCCAAACCTCCTGAGGCCGAGACCACCGGCTCCAACTGCTGCTGTACGGTGTACAGCCGCTTGTATAGCCCGTCCAGGCGCATAAGCTCATCGTGCGTGCCCGTTTCGCGGATGGTCTTGTCTTCCAGCACCACGATGGTGTCGGCTTTACGCACCGTGTACAGACGGTGCGCGATCACGATGGCTGTGCGGCCCATGCGTTGATTGATCAAAGACATTGTAGCCAAATCTCGAATGAGATGGTAGACTGATGCTGCTCCGTGGCCGCGGCGTCCTCGCCGCGTTTCTTGACGAAGACGCGGCGAGGACGCCGCGGCCAGGAGCAGCACGAATGCCGAAAGGTGTTCGGTTTGCTGAAATAGACGAGGAGGTCCGCAATGAACACCGGACAAAGTTGCCTTGTGCGACTCATCGCGATTATCGCGTCGATATGCTGTGCCGAAAGCTATTGGGCGGAGAACGCATCGCCCTTGACGAGCGGCGCCAACGTCACCGAAAACACAGGAGAAAATCAGATGAAGGACTTTGCCGAAAAGAACATCCACTGGTTGGGTCATGACGCCTTCAAGCTCACTGGCGAAAAGACCATATATATCGATCCCTACGAGATCAAGAGCCCCGGGAAGGCGGATATCATCTGCGTGACGCATGACCATTTCGACCATTGTTCTCCCGGCGACATCAAGAAACTCCAGGGCGATCAGACCGTCATAGTCGCCCCGGCCGATTGCCTCAAGAAGCTCTCAGGAAACCTGAAGGCCATAAAGCCCGGCGAGAAACTGAACGTCCAAGGGATCGAGATCGAAGCCGTCCCTGCGTACAACACCAACAAAGACTTCCATCCCAGGAAGAACGGCTGGGTCGGATACATCATGACGCTCAACAAAGTCCGCGTATACCACGCCGGAGACACCGACCAAATCCCCGAGATGAAAAATATCAAAGCCAGCATCGCGCTCCTTCCCGTCTCCGGGACCTACGTCATGACCGCCGACGAAGCCGCGCAAGCCGCCCTCGACATCAAACCCACAATCGCGATCCCCATGCACTACGGGAGCATCGTCGGAAAAGCGGATGACGCCCAACGCTTCAAAGACATCCTCAAAGGCAAAGTGGAGGTCATCATCAAGAACCGCGGATGATTCGCCGGGAGAAAGAGAAAGCGGGCCTGCTTGCCCGGTTTGCCGCCATCCAGGAGCTTCAGGCGGATGTCCTTCGGCGTAACTATCGCACGGCGATCAATTGTTCGACGCGGCTTCGCTGCTCGCGAGCGGAACGTACGACGTGGGCTTCCCCGGCACCCGGCGCAGTTCGAAGGCGTCCACGCGTTCACCGGCAACCGAATACGCTTCATAGACGAGCCTCGCTTCGTCCACGTCGATGATCTCGAACATCTGTGTGTTTCCGCGCATCACGGCCATGAGCGGTTCGAACTCCGGGTTCTTGTGGTACATTTTCGGGCCGCTTACGGACACGGCATAGATGGTCCCGTAGTCGTCGGGCGCGACGGCCTTCTCTTCGCGTATTTTTTGCGTGCGTCCGTAGAAGTGGTCGTGGCCTTGCAGAACAAGGTCCACGTGATACTTGTCGTAGATGGGTTCGAGGTCTTTCCGGAGTTCCTTGTTGTTGCGATTCTGGCCGACGGAGAAGATCGGGTGATGGTGCACCACGATGGTCCAACGCGATCCCGCGCCCCGCAAGACCTCTTCGAGCCAGGCGAGTTGCGCCTCGCGGGCCTTTGGCTTCTCCGCGGCATTCGGACCGTCGTCATCGTAAAGGTTACTGTCCAGCGAAATGATGCGCGCGCACTGGTAGTCGACGTAGTAGGTCCCTTCGTCGAGAAGAGGCACGCCCTGCGGACCATTCAGAGGAAGGGCAAAGTGGGCGCGCCACACCGGGGGCACTTCCGTTTCCTCTCCGGCGCTCGAATCAGTCGCGGACCGCTTCAGATCGTGATTGCCAGGAGTGGCGAGGCACGGAATCTGCCGGGAGATAAACCCCTGCGCGTAGCACCACTCCCCCCATTCGCCGTCGTCGCTGCCGCTGGTGGTCACGTCTCCACCGTACAGAATGAACCTCGCGTCCGGCGCATACCGGTAAGCCAGCCGCACCGTCCGCGACCACAGCGAGGCGATCGCATTCTGGACGTCGCCCATGTAGATGAAACGGAACCGGTCGGGTGTCCCGGAAGCGGTGCGGAACTCGCTCCACTCGCTCCAGGCGTCCTCGTCGCCCACGCGATACAAGTAGCGCGTGTCCGGCGAGAGCCCCTCGAAATCTACTTCATAGTGATACAGGGTTTTCCCATCGACCTGGAGAGGCATTGTTTCCGCGGGAACCGCGGTGGCGGTCGCTTCGAATTCCGGGTTCGCGTCTACAAGCGCAAGTTCCCCTCGTGGCGCTCTCTCCGCGTCAATCGTTCGCCAGGTCACCGCCTGCGTCGTGGCGGGATCTCCCGTCAGGCCAAGAATGATGCGATCCGGCCCGAAACGCGTCGGGGGTAGAGAAAACGTCTCCGGTGGGGGAAGCGGACGGGCGCAGTCGGGAAGATACAGCCCGGCCAATGCTAAAAAGATACCGAGCACCGCCAGGGACATCGCACGCGTTTTCATGGTTTCCTTTCTCAATCTCGTGATCATACCTGTAATCAATTGAATCCGTGGAATATTCCCGGACAACAACTCATGAAGCCTGTGCGACACCTGTCGAGACACCCGCACTAACCGCAGTGTTCGGAATGATCGGTGACCGGCGTATGCGTATGGTCGTGTCCCATGTCGTGCATGCGGTTGTGCAGCGTGCGGTAGGCCGAGGTGAGCGCAAGCCGCATGCGTTTGCAGGCCGCCGTCCCGGCACGCGTCCCAAGGGTTTCGACATAGACCATCGCACCCTCGATCTGCTCGAGTATCGTCAGCGCGTCCGCGGCGGCATAGAACTGCGAACCATCGACGGACGCCACGACGGGCGACGAATGCGCCGCGATCCATTCAGGTCTGCCCTCATAGCGCCCGCGCACCAGCAGCGCCAGCCACGAACTCCTCTCAACCCTAACGCTCCAATACCCTTCGTCGGCGAACGGCTTGACTGCGCGGCTCTCGCGAATCTCGCCGTTGACGATCAGTTCCACGCGCGTCATCGGAATCGTAACGCTTGCCAGCTTGTATCCCACGTTCAACGTGCCGCCGTTCCGCGTCAGTTGGATGGAACCGCCCGGCGGCTTGCCGTCCGCGTCAAATTCCATGAGCGGGCCGAACGTCACGAACGTATTCCCGGAACGCACCGCGTCCTTCCACGCGTCGTAGTCAAATTCCCGGCCATCGGGGAGCCGCGCGTACGTGCGAATTGCGCCGAGCAGCATCGATGCGGACATCTTGTCGGTGCCGCCGACCGCCGGGCAGAAGTAACCGCAATTCAGATAGCGGTACCAATCGGAAAGCGAATACGGGCTGATGCCGCCGAGATGGAAGCCGCTCGAGGCCATTTCGATGCCGTCAATGGCGCGCTCGACGATCGCCGCCGCGTTCTCCGCGCGCGGTGACGGGAAATGCGGTATAACCGCAAGCCCACCGTGAGCGCGGCACAACCGCGCCCATTCGAGCAACAGGATCTCGACCGGGTCGCCGAGCGCCGCCTCATCGGGGCCGCCCACTGTCATGGGAGCGATGATGTTGCCGGAATATCCCAACAGCGAGATGTGGCCGAGCACGTGCTGGCGGTTCTCGGTGCCGACGCGCACAAGCCACTCGCCGTCGCCGCCCGCTTCCTTCGATCCGAACGTCGTCTTGCCGTCGAAGTCCCCCACGTTCGTCATTAGTTCCCCCCACTGGCTCGCGAGTAGATTCACGACGTTCACGCCCTCCGCGGAACCCTCGAGCTGGGCCGTCGCGGGCGAAAGAAAATGCACGTGCGTGTCGGCGGTCACCCAGCCGCGCTCTCGCCACGGAAGGACCTTCTCGATCTCGACAACGATCTCCTCCGTTTGCCCGGAAACGTTGAAGACTTTTCGCACCGGTCGTATCTCGAATCCCTTCGTGACCTCGATGTACACCCGGCCTTGTGGAACATCAATCAGGGTCTCCCCCGAAATGTACGCGCACAAATGCCTGCCCTCGCCGACGTAGTCCGCGCTGTAGTCCTCAAACCAGTGCGGATTCGGAATGCGATGCCGGTCAACCGGCGCCAGGTACTCCCCTGCCTGTCCGTGGACGTGCAGTTTCGCGGGAACCATCCTGCCGCTCCCGCGCTCGACGACCCTCACGCGGACGCGTTGCCGTGCCGGCGCGACTGGAGTCACGGAGCCGGCGCCCGTCTTGGAAACAGACGCCGTCTTTCCGTTACCGAGATGGAACCGCGCATCGGGATGCGCCGTGTACTCGACGATCAGTTCCGTGCCGGCCGTCCCCGGCGGCTGCCCTGTCGATGAGTCTTTCCACGTCTTGTCCGGATAGATCTTCCTCGATTCGGCGGAGATCACCTGCCCCAGATCAAGTTGGACGTGCTTCATGAGACCCTTTTCATCCAACGCCGGATCGAACTTCTCCCCCTTTTTCAGTTTGAGGATAGCTTTCTCGCGCGGCGTCCATCGCAGCGGATTCGATGCTACCGCGCCTGACGAAATCGCCGCGATGAGCGTCTTGCCCGCCTTCGGTTCGACCCGCAGCGCGACGAGCGCCTTGCGCGGATGCGGATTCTCCCACGCCCATATCCAGTAGACCCACGGCTGAAGGTCCGGCTGTGCAACACGGGTTTGCGTCCAACCCCACGGCGCCCGCTCGCGCGGCTGATCCGTCAGCGTCCTGGCCGGATAGGGTTTCTGATGACTCATCGCCTCAAAACAATGCTCGCCCCAGTACCGCCAGAACATCCCGATCTGAAAACGCCAACGGATGGCGACGCGCTCCTCCGTCCCGTCAGCGTAGCAGAACACGTAGTCCGCGACGTGGACGCCGAGTTGCATGTGTCCGCGCGTGGGCGAGAAGAAACCATCCGCATTCGCCTCTTGTTCCTCATGATCCGTCGTATGAAGGAAGACCAGCCACTGGGCCTTCACGCGATCCATCGGAATGACCACATGCTCGCCGGACGCCAGCGCCACGCGCTTCACATCGAACGGTATCCCCCAACAGACGCAAGCGCCCCGCGGCGCCTTCGCGCTCTCCTCACGCATCCTTTTCGACAGCGAGTCCGCCTTCGCCAAGCCGCCAATCATCGCATTACCTTTCAATTCGAGCGGCCTGAACAAGGGCGAACCCGGTCCGTCCTGAATGGAACTCATCGAAACGATCTCCTCTCAACGCTCATCCTGCCGGAAAATGGACAAGCAACTCTCCAACGTTCGCCACACGCCTTCTTGTTCGGTCTGCGCTTCCATCGTGCAATCTGCGGCTCAACGCCGGCGTTTGTGCCGGCGTTTAGCCTCTCTTGGCAGTTCAGGAACGGGACTCGGCGTTTCACGGATCGGTATCGGGACCGCAATCGGATCGGGCCGGGCAATAAACGCGGTGAGCATCATGTACGATACGATCACAAACAGAACGCATGCCATCACGAATATGAACGGCAGGTCGAACGCCATATAGCGGTTTGTGATAAACAGGACCACGGAGGAGAGGAATACTGCAATCGTTCCCACGAGCCGCTGTACGCGGTCACGCTTGGGTAAGAAGAGAAACAGACCCGCGATCAGCATGACGTGGTAGTAGAAGGTGGGCGCGGTCAGGAAATAGGCGAGAATGTAACCGAAGGGGATGGTCTCGTAATCATCGAGGTTCTTAACCGCATACAGGCCCATGAGCAGCACGGTCCCTTGAATCGCCCACCACAAGAGCTTCCAGTCCTCGAGTTTTTGGCGGGCCTGGTTTCGGTACGCGGGCCAGCCGCCCTCCGGGTATGCGTAGGACATGAGGAAGATGTTCCGGAACCCGACGCGCGGCGGCGCCAAGTGGCTGTTGTGCAGAGAGATCTTCTTCGAGAAATCGGACCAGTGCTGAACGCCGCCGTCAGACCAAATGGAAAGTGACACAAGAATCACGCACACGGCGCCGAAGACTATGAAGAACGCGAGGTAATTCCTATTCAGCTTCCTGGTTCGCACGAGGTCCCACAGGAACTTGCCGCCCATGCCGAACACGAACACAAGCGGGAAAATGCGCGCCATGCCCGCATAACCCATGAGCGCGCCGGCGGTCTTGTAGCGCCCCTTCTTGAGGAGGGACAGGCTCATCACGAGCATGGTGACCCAATCGAGACGCAGGAACCCGCCGCGGATGTGCGTGTAGCTCATGCAGAAGGATGTGCAGAAGAAAATAAGAGCCAGTATCCCGGTGCGCCAGCCGAACGCCCATGACGCGAGCGCAACCATAATTGCGATGAGCATCAGGTCCAGACTGATCAGGAACGTCATTCCGGGCGCGCTGCCGGTCGAAATGCGGTTCGTGAGCACGCGCGCGACCATGTTCCACACGGGCGTCGCGTTGTATCCCATGTCCTGCACTACGCTCATCCACCGGTTCTTCCGCAAGATATCCGCGAAGTATCGACAATCCTTCTTGAACTCCCCCCATCGCTCCGGCGTAAACAAGGCCCGGTACTTCTCGGCGTCGCGAACGATCTGCGTCCCTTGCTCGAACGCATAGTTGTCCATGCGGCGCACTGCGGTCATGCGCGGCTGCTCCGGCTTGCCCGATAACTCCCAGTCCGCGACCAACGTGCACTGATAAAGGTACAGGTAGCCGACTTCCCGGGAGTACTTCGAGCCAAGATAGTAGTGATAATTGTCGTGTGGATTCATGAATGAGCGGAACTTCGGGTATTCGCCGAAGTCGAAGTAGGCCGCCACCGAGAGAAGCGAGAGGGCGATCAGCGCGGCGTCAAGCGGCCAGCGGCCCCGCGTCCCGTAGAGCCGCTGATGCAGCCAATAGCCCAGGATCAAGAGAACCGCGAAAGAGGCGATGACGCCCTTGACAAGATGCAGCATCTTCAGCAAATCGACGGCGTTCAACGGCAACGGATCGCCCTCCGACGGATGAGTAGCCCGATGTTATCCGGTTGTGCTTGGCGATTCAAACCGCGCCACGAAGGGAGCCACTGCTATTCCCTAACACTCGGTTTCAGCACATGCACGCCGTACCCTTGAATGTCGTGACGCAAGGCGCCATTGCTTACGGCAAGCCGCACGCCGCTTGTCAGTTCGGTGTACGCTTGACCCTCCAGGCTGGCCATGTTCCCCAGCGTGTAGCTCACGGACATCGGATACTCGTTTACGACCAGCCACCAAGTTTGGCCGTCCACGTTCTTGCCGAGCGCCTGAACGGCCTGGCTTCCCCAGAAAACGAGGGTCGGCGCTTTGATCTCCGGAACAACGGGCGCGTCCGGCGCGGACAACACCGGCTGGATGTCCGCCAGTTCGCGCGCAACCTTCATCAAATCGCGCCACAGTTGCGAGTCCTTCGGCGTGTAGCCCGTTCCCCAATACAGAATGCCCCGGGTGCCGCGCACGATCGCATCGTACGCCATGAAACGGGATTCGTGGAAGTCCGGCCGCTGTCCGTTCGGGTCCTTCGGGCCGAACAGCCCGTCAAAATCCACCCAGCCCGCCCCTTGAAGCACCATCCAGACCGGCTTGCCCGGCGCGGCGGCCTGCATGCGCTCCGTGCACGTGCCAACCATCCCAAGCCCACAGCGCGAGATGTCGAAGATCGGTGTCGGATACGGCAACACGGGATACTCGTCGCAGCCGACGATATCCGCGCCCTTGTTGAATACGGCAAGATCCTCGGTAGAGTTCAGGGCCGCGTGATTCATCCACACCGGACGCATCGGGTCGATCTTCTTGAGCGCGTTATAGCCCGCCACGAATCCCGCGCAGCGTTCCGCCGCCAGATCACGGAAGACATCCAGGCGTTCGAGGAACGGCAACGGCTTGTCATAGGCCACAAGCCAGCAACACCACAGCGCTTCATCGGGAACTTCCCACACGAGCAGCGCCGGATGCGATCCCCATGCGGCCACCATGTCCCGCAGAGGAGCATCGGAAACGGCGCCGTCCTTGCCGAGGTCGATCCGCCCGCCCGTGTTCAGCCAAGCGAACAGACCCCGTCGATGAAGACGATCCAGCGCCGCCTTGTCCTCGGAAGCCTGGATCAGGTTGAACCCAGCCCGCGCGACCTCGTCCAGCACAGCGTCCTCAGATGGGTTCTCATACAGCCCGATGATGAAGGTGCGCTTGCCGTTGACCTCGAGCATTCGGTCAGGCGCAATGGCCACCTCGGCCGCAAAGGCCGCGCCGCCCAGGAAGAAAAAGACCGCCGCCCAAACAACACTGCGACGCACTATCACTTTGTACATTGTCTCCTTCCGAAATGACACCTGACTCGTGGCGCAGACTGTCCAGTCTGCGAATTCTCATCGCGGATTTCCCGCAGGCTGGACAGCCTGCGCCACGGGCGTAAAGTTTCGTCGTTTTCCAACAAGCACCGTGGCGGTCCCTAGCAGGAACAGAACAAGTTTGTCACCCGCGTGGCTCCCTCCTGGCGGCGACCACATGCCTTCCCCTGAAATGGTCCCTCCAAAGCACCCCCCCTCGCCTTCACCCTCTCCCTCTCCTTCACCCTCGCCTTCACCCTCGCCTTCTCCCTCGCCTTCGCCTTCCCCTTCACCCTCACCTTCGCCCTCACCTTCGCCTTCACCCTCGCCTTCTCCTTCGCCCTCACCTTCTCCCTCGCCTTCGCCGGGGCAAAGGCTGTTGTCATTCAGGACAAGGACTTCCCTGTCCTCTAGCGCGGGTATCTGATCGGTACGCGCGTCTTCGGACAGCGGATTGCAGGACACGTCGACTGTGGGCAGGTGTTCCGGACGGTCGCCGCTGATCCCGAAGGCCATCCTGGGCGCAATCAGGTCGAAGGGGGAATCCTTCTCGTCCGAATAGGAGACATTGGTATCAAGTAACGGCGTCAAATCGGTGATTTGATTCCCGGCCAGGCCCAGATACCCGAGATATGAGAACCGGAGTTGCGCGAGATCCGCGATGTCCACTATCTGGTTTCGGGACAGGTCAAGATACGGAATGGCCGTCCACACGTACGGGTTCGGGAGTTCAACAAGAGAATGGATATCCGTGATCTGATTGCCAGGCAGGCTCACGGAATGCAGCGTCCCAAAAATGCCGAGGGGCACGAGATCGCTCACCTGCGTGTTCTCGATTCGCAGGTGCTGGAGATTGGGGAAGACCGCCAGGGCGCCTATGTCGCTGAAACCGCTTCCCTCGATCGCAAGCCCGTACAGATCGAATCCGTTGAGGGCGGCGATGCCGATTATCTGGTTCGTCGACACGCCGAGGTATCGAACGCTGTCTCGAAGCAGATTGAGAACGGACCCGATGTTGCCAGTGGGATTGGCCTCGATGTCGAGACCGTTGAGGGAGCCCATCGTGGACAGGGGAACGGCATCCGCGATCTGGTTGTGCGACAAGTCCAGGCGTCCCGGGAACGCCCAGTCGCGCAACGGCTCCAGAGTCACGATCTCGTTGTGAGAAAGATCCAGCAACGGCGTATCCCGTCTGCCTTCTAGCGTTGTCGCGGGAATCACCGAAACATCGCCTATACGGTTGTACGAAAGATCCAGAATGGCTATGTCGCCCCGCACGACCAGGCCCTCGACGCCAGCCGCATCGTCAATCCGATTGTGCGAAAGATCCAGGATCGCACTGCCAAGGTCGTTGCCTATGACGCTGAGCCCGTCGAGGGGCGCGACGGACGCGATCTGGTTGAAGGACAGGTCGAGGAGCACGCGGCTGCCCGTGAAAGCCACGCCGGACAGACCCGAAACGTCCTGGATAAGGTTGTGCGACAAGACCAGGCTCTCCATGCCCGAAAAGCCCGCGAGCGAACCGAGGTCCGAGATCTGATTGTTGGAGGCGTCCAATCGGACCAGGCGCGGCAAGTTAACGAGAGGCCCGATGTCCGAGACTTGGTTGTAAGACAGGTTGAGACGGTACAACGAACCGAGCCCCGCAAGCCCGGCCACGTCGGTAACGCTATTGTGCGAGAGGTACAGGTAGTTGAGGCCGGAAAACCCGGTGGAGAACTGCGCCGTATCTTGAATCGCGTTCCAGGAGAGGTACAGCTCTCGTAAGCCCGCGAGCGACGCCAGCGGAGCGGCATTCTGAATCTCATTATAGGAAAGGTTCAGCCCGAAGAGGTGCGTAAGACCGGCCAGCGGCCCCACGTCCGTGAGGTGATTGTAAGATAGATTGAGATACTGAAGGTTCGGCTCGGCAGGGAAACCGCTGAGGTCCGCGATGGCATTGTGTCCCGCCTCGAGCTTCGTCATCCTTGCAATGCTTGGAAGCCCGCTCGCGGACGTGAGACCGTTGTAGGAAAGAACCAACTCGATGTTCGTGTTCGGAAGTGCGGCGAGGCTGATGGAATGCGCGTCCGTGATCTGATTGTGCGACAGGTCGACGCGCGCCTGGAGACCGGAGATCGTCAAGCCCGCGAGGCCGCTCACATCCGAAATCCGGTTGTGCGAAAGATCGAGGGTCCTTATCGCCGCTATCCCCGCCAGACCGCTAACGTCGACGATTTCGTTGTGGGACAGATAGACCTGCTGAAGCTTCGTGGCGCTTCCAAGGGCAGCCACACTCGTTAGGTGGTTGAAGGAAAGGTAGAGAACATCCATCTCCGTGAGACCCGACAGCGGCGAACAATCGGAAATGTTGTTATGATCCAGGAAGAGCTTGGTAAGGTTCGTCAACCCGCTGAGCGGACTCAGGTCCGTAATCGCATTGTTGACCAATTCCAGATAAGACACATTGACGCAATATTCCAGCCCGGTCAGGTCCGAGATTCCCCCGTTGTTCAATTTGAGATTCGTCAACCCGGCCAGGTCCGTGTCGAGAATATCGCCCGTGGGCTTTCCGACCGCCGCTCGAATCAAAAACTCGAGGTTAGGGTCCGGAAACTGGACTACAAGCGCCCACGCGCCC
Source organism: uncultured Nitrospiraceae bacterium (assembly GCA_964587655.1). Classification (GTDB taxonomy): domain Bacteria; phylum Hydrogenedentota; class Hydrogenedentia; order Hydrogenedentales; family SLHB01; genus CAZPMT01. The sequence continues at coordinate 15,914 of CAZPMT010000013.1, read as the reverse complement.
CACGCCGCACCCAACAAAGCGACAACAACCAACAATCGAAGCCACCGCCTGCCGCACATATCAATAACTCGCTCCTTGCCGTCCGCGGACACTGATCAGTTCCCCCCTTCACCCGGAATTCCCGTGGACGCGACGTCCCCGTCGCGTTACTTCACGTTCAGCTTGTACAACGCGACGAGGACGTCGCGTCCACAAGTAACCAGAAGAAGAAGACGCTAAACTCCCGTTTCAAGAGGAATTATACCAGAAACGGGCCTTTCGCGCCCGCGCGGAAGCCACGCGCGAAAGCGCCAATACCGGAATCGGCAGGGTCGAGCTTCCGCTCGACCGTCTCAGTGCGTCCTGCGTCGCGCGACAATTGATAGGCCGCCCGCCGCCAGCAGCAGCAGGAGCGCATCAGCACCGCCAGCACCGCGACCGCCATCCCTCGCCCCGACGCAGCCGGACGAAGGCTTCTTGGCTACAACGATGTTCACCGGCGCGCCCCAAGGGACCTCCGTTCCAGGCGGCGGATCGATGCGAATGACCTGTCCCTCCGGCACGTCACGGTTCTCTTCCTCCGTGACTGTTCCGACAGTCAGGTCGGCGTCCTCGATCATCTGCTGCGCTTCCTCAAGGGAGCTTCCGGCCGGATTCGGCGCAGGGATGTATTGTTCGAGGTTAACCTGCGCGGTCACCCGGGTCACGTTGCCTGCCGCGTCGCGCAATTCGGCGTACACGGCCTTATCGCCGTTCCCCGCGGACAGCCGCCACGTCCGCGTCGCCGCAAACGCCTCCCATTCGCTCCAGCCCAGGTTATCGTTGTTAAACCTCATCGACGCCACGCCCGAGCCGGCGCCGTCATCCGCCGAAATATGCAGCACGACGTTCCCGTTGTCCGCGTCCGGGCCACCCTCGTTGATGACCACGGACCCGGTAGGAGCGGTCAGGTCATACCCGACCGTGATCTCGTTCGAAGGCACGTTGCCGTTGCCGGCCGCGTCGATGCAAACGCCCGCGCTGATGCTCACGTGCACCGGCCCTTCCGCCGCCGGGACGACCATCCAGTGATACGCCGTGCCGGACCCGCCGAAATCCGAAACCCCGCCGTTGACGACCGTGACCCCTTCCGGGGCCATGTTGAAGACCGGTTCGGAGAAGCTTGCCGATGCAGGAAACGCAGCATTGGTCCACGCGCCCGCCGTCGCGCTTACTATCGGCGTTGGCCCTGTCGTGTCACGAATGATCGTGTCGGAAACAGGGTCCGACGTGTTCCCGAGCGCGTCCTTGAACTGCGCATAGACGATCTTGGTTCCGTCACCGTTGGACAACGTCCACGTCTTGTCTGTCGCGAGAGGCTCCCAGTCGGTCCAGTCCGTGCTATCGTCGTGGAACCGCATCTGGATTCCGCCGCTGGCCGCGTCGCTCGCGGAGATCGCGAGCATGACGTTGGGTGAGACCGCGTACGTCGCGTTGTTGTCAATGACGACGCTGCCCGAGGGCGGCGTCGTGTCGAGCACGATGGTGTCAAAGACCGGGGCCGAGACATTCTGTGCCGCGTCGCGGAACTGGGCGTAAACGGTTTTTACACCGTCGCCAGACGACAGCGTCCACGGCTTCGATGTCGCGAACGGAACCCATTCGAGCCAGTTCTGTCCGTCCGTGCTGAGCCGCATGAACGTTACGCTGGATCCGCCCGAACCGCTGACCGCATCCGTCGCTGTAAGCGTCAAAGTCGCGTTGAGACTGGCCGTGAAGGGGATATCGTCGTCAATCATCACGCTCCCCGCCGGATCGACCGGGTCAAAGCCGACTGATATCGTGTTTGAAGCCAGGTTCAGGTTCCCAGCGGCATCCGTGCAGACGTTCGCGTTTATCGACACGCGGACCTCGCCCGGCGTGTTTGGCGTCACGACCCACTCGTAGTTCGCGGCGCTGCCGGTGAAGCCCGATACGCCGCCGTTGACCACCGTAATCCCGGCAGCGACAAATCCCGTCACGGGTTCGCTGAACGCCGCCGTGACCGTAAATGCCCCGTTGGTCCAGTCGCCTAGTTCCGCCGACAACTGCGCCGTGGGCGGCGCGGCGTCCACTGTAAACGGGTCACCGATTGCCGGGCCTGCCGCGTTGCCCATGTCGTCAACGGCGCTCCCTGCGGGGATCTCGATATGCAGCCTCCCTTGCCCCCAGATGTCGCGAACCGTCACGGTCACATTCCAACCCGAACTGGATAGTTCAATGTGTCCGCCCGCAGCCGCAACTGGGTCCGACACGAGAGTTACGTCCTGCGGCTGGAGCCGTATTTCAGACGCACCCTCGTACTGAACGGTATAGGCCACAGGCCCGTTGCGGGTCGTGGCCGGCATGGGCGCCGAAACCGTGATAGTAGGCGGTGCGTTGTCCACACTGAAGGTTTCGCTCGGTCCCGCGGTGGGCGCGCTCAGACCATTGCTGTACGTGGCGCTGCCCGCCGCGATGGTGATTCCCAACGTGCCCGCACCCGACGTGCTGCTGATGGCGACCCGCTTCTCAAAGGCGTCGCCCGTATTCTCGATCGTGACTATGCCGTCGGCATTGCCGGTCCGATTCAGCGTCACCATCGCCGCAGTCAAGAGGACCGGCGGCGTCGCTCCCGGATACGTCACGACGTAGTATACCGGTCCGGTTTTCGTTAGACGCTCCGACGGCGCGCTCATCCCCATCAGGGCATCGCCCACCATCACCGCGTAGTGCGCCACTGGCGATGGGTTCCCGTGTGCATCCTGTGATCGGATGTGGAAGAAGTTCACGCCGTCCGGCGCGCCGAACTCGTTCCGCTTGTAGCTGTCGGTGTGTCCTGTTTGGGATGTGGGTTCCGTACCTGGGTTCTGATCGAATACGAAGAAGAATTTCGGCGTACCCGTGGCGAATCCATCCGGGTCCGTCCATTCGAAGATCAAGTTGTTCCGGTTCGAGGTAGTCAGGATATGGACCTGCGGCGCCACCGGCTCGCGAATGGTCACGCTGAAATGCGGCGTCGCGCTCAGGCCGCCGCACGCGTCCGTAGCGCGCACATGCAGATAATGCCGGCCCACGGCTACGTTCGTGAAGGCCGCGGTTGTGTCCGCGCCGCCCGCCTCCGGTACCGTGTACGGGCTTCCATCCCACACCCAGTAATATGGCGCGCCCGTTTCGCCTTGCGCAGTCCACGCCAGGCTTACGTCCCGGGCCGGATACGCCTGGCGCGGGTCCGGATGCGTGGCCGACGAAACCTTCGGCGCGGGCGCCGCTTCGGCTATCGTGAACGCGTAATGGGAGGTCTGGCTGACATTGCCCATTGGATCCACACCCTTCACGTGCAGCCAGTATTGGCCCGGTGCGTAGCCACACAGCGATTCCTCGATACGCCCAGTTTCACTATGTCGAGATTCAGGACCCGGGACCGTATCGGGTGTTCCATCAACGACGTAGTCATAAATGGCTGAAAGTCCCGCCCAGTACCAGACATCGATATAGTCGGAGTCAGAGAAGCCGCCCAGGACCCAGAGCTTGTCCTGGAACACCACGGTAGCGTGCTCGTATCGCACTGACCAGTCTGCGCTGGCGGTGGCCAGGGACCAATGAACGCCGTCCTTGGAGTACCACACATCGTTATACCAGTCGGAGTCAGAGCGACCGCCCAGTACCCAGAGCTTGTCCTGAAACACCGCCGTAGTGTGCCCGCGTCGCGCTGGCCAGGCTGCGCTTGCGGTGGCTTGAGACCAATGAACGCCGTCCTCGGAGTACCACACGTCGTTAAGGCCGGATCCGCCCAGGACCCAGAGCTTGTCCTGGAACACTGCCGTAGTGTGCCCGCTTCGCGCTGGCCAGGCTACGCTTGCGGTGGCTTGAGACCAATGCACGCCGTCCTCCGAGTACCACACGTCGTTAAGGCCGGATCCGCCCAGTACCCAGAGCTTGTCCTGGAACACCGCCGTAGTGTGCCCGTATCGCGCTGGCCAGGCTGCGCTCCGGGTGGCTTGAGACCACTGGAGGCCGTTTTTGGAGTACCACACGTCGTTGTAGACTTGGTTACTGTATTCCCCGCGTCCACCGAGGAGCCAGAGATTGCCCTTGAACACTACCACAGTATGCCCGATGCGCCCCGACCAACAATAAGCTTCGCTACTTTGCGACTCCCAGAGTGCACCGTCATCGGAGTACAGCGCATCGTTAAGGTAAAGCGGGGGATTAGCACCGCGGAACCAGTATCCTCCAAATATCCAGAGCTTGTCCTGGAATACCGTTGTCGCATACCCGTAGCGTTGCGCATAACCCCACGCTTGCGCAGTCGCCTGAACCCAAGCGATGCTCTCACCTGTTCCCATAGTCGCTTTGGTTTCGAGGTATTCGCGCCAGACGGCTTGTCCCGTAGGGTGGCTGGTACTTGAAACCGCAGGCGCCTCAAGCCACACCCAGAAATCGAAGTTGGCCTGCGAGCCCGCGATGATGTTGTTCTCGGCATCGACGGCGATAATGTGGAACCAGTACTTGCCGGATGCAGGCGCGGTGTAGGTGACTTCGCGTTCGGCAGAAACGGGCCGCCAGTTGCCGCCCTCGTCTACCGCCATATTCGCGTCCTGGTCGATGAGCCAGAGATAGCCGCCGGCGTCAGGCCGATACGCGTCATAGCGTATGATCACGTTTGGATTGAAGTACCAAACCCCGCTGTCCGGATGCGTCGGCGACGTGATGGGCGGTTCGCCTTCGCCCTCCCCTTCGCCTTCTCCGGCATTCTCGGACTCCTGGGGAGCGGCGTTGCCCGTGCCAACCGCCAACGAGAGTTCTTCAGTAGTTGCCATCCCCTGAGCTCCCGCCACTTCTGCGCCCAGCGCGGGTTCAACAATAGTCACAGGATCATTCCCCTCGCCCGGAGCGTAGTCCGAAGGGACCGGGTCTTGCGCCGCGTGCACGCGCGGTCCGGCATGGACCACGGCAAATGCGCTGAGCACAAGGACAACGAAGATGATTGGCAGGTAGGTTCGCATGATCATATCCCCCATCAGGTTTTCAAACGTTAGCCACAAGGTAGCCCTCGACGAAAGTCCAAACAGCCGTGTTGATCCTAAGACTCACGTAACGCGGAAACAAAACAGCCGCGGTTGAGCGGTGATGGCGCCCATTATAGCACGGGCATGGCGCCCTTGACAGATTCTCAGAATGTGCTAACGTGAAATGACGCCCGGCTGCGGCGCCGCCGCGCCGAGACCCGCAAAGCGCAGGCAGCCGCGGACAGGAGCAGGATGTCGCCGGAAGCGCCGCCAAGATCCCGTGCGGACCGCTTGGCGCCGCTGCCGAAACAGCCTCCCGCTTCGGTGTAGGCGATGTTGAGCGTGGCCGTTTGGCCCGCCGTCACCGTCACCGATTCGGAATCCGGCGCAGTCCAACCTGAAACGCCGAGGGAGTCCACAGTATGTTCCCCGGGCGTCAGCCCCGAGACAATCTGTCCACTTGTCTGCCACTCGCCGCCGTCGGCCCGCCACTGCGCCCCGGCCGCACGCGCGCCTTCGGGCGAGATGACCACCTGCAGCGACCCGGTCTGGGATATGTATGTGCCAGTCAAGGTCTGCGTTGCGGCGCCGATAATCGTGAGATTCTGGTCTGCGGGACGCGTCCATCCCGCCACGTCATTGAATGAGACGGTATGTAACCCCATCGCGAGGCCGGACACGAATTCGCCGCCAGCGTGCCAGGAACCGCCGTCCGCGCGCCACTGGGCGCCCGCTGACCGCGCCTCGATCGGCTCGATGTTCACGCGCAAGGTCCCGGTAACCGCGGCATACGTCCCTGTTGCCGTGGCGACCTCGCCAAATGAGATGGAAACGGTCTTGTCCGCAGGTTTCGTCCAGCCGGAGACCTCCTTGAAGGAAATGAGATGTTCCCCGGGCGTCAGACCCGGCACCGTATCGTCCGCGGCATACCAAGATCCCCCATCCACCCGCCATTGAGCACCGGCCGTCCGTGCGGCCTCCGGCTCAATCGAAACGCGAAGACTGCCCGTCGGTTGCGCGTACGTTACGGTCAGCGATGTAAGCTCGCCGAACCGAATTACCGCCGTCTGGCTGTCAGGTGTTGGCCGCCCCGAAATCGGCCGGAATTCCACCGTGTGGTTTCCGATGGTCAGCCCCGACTCGACGGCCAGGCTGTCGTGCCAGGCGCCGCCGTCCACGCGCCATTGCGCGCCCGCCAACCGCGCCTCGATCGGCTCAATCGTCACCTTCAGGTCGCCCGTCTGCAAGACGTAGGATCGCGTCAAGGGCGTCGTCTGGCCCTGCGCGACATTGACCATAACGTCACCCGGTGTAGTCCAGCCGGCCAGAGCCTTGAACGACACTACATGGGAGCCCACCGGCACCCCGCTCATCGTCTCGCCACTCGAGCGCCACGCCCCGCCGTCCACGCGCCACTGCGCGCCCGCCGCTCGAGCACCCTGAGGCTCGATCATCACCTGAACCGACCCTGTGTGCTGCACGTAGGCCCGAACAAGAGACGCTGTCTCGTCTTTGAGCACGTTGACGGACTCATTCGCGGGTTTCGTCCATCCCACCAGATCCTTGAAGGAAACCGTATACGAGCCGAGGGGCAGCAACAGGACCGCGCCACTGTCCCGCCAAGTCGCTCCGTCAATCGACCACTGGGCGCCTGCGGTACGTGCCCCCTCGGGATCGATTGTAACCTGCAACGATCCCATATCTTGTATGTAAGCGCCAACATACGTCGAGGTGGCATTATTTGATATGTTGAGCGTGGCATTGTCCGGTTTGGTCCAGCCTGCTGCATCGCCGAATGAGACCGTATGGTTCCCGATGACCAGTTCGGAAACGATCTCGCCGCTGTTACGCCATGCCCCGCCGTCCACCTGCCATTGCGCCCCTGCCCCACGAGCGCCCTCCGGCTCGATCATGACCTGGAGTTGGCCCGTCTGCTGGCGGTAGGAGCGAGTCAGGGCCGTTTGCTGGGCATAGGCGATGACGACGGTCTCGTCCACGGGCCGCGTCCATCCCGCGACCTCCGAGAACGACAGCGAATGGTCTCCAACAACCAGGCCGGCTATGCTGGTTCCGCTGGCTTGCCACTGCCCCGCGTCCAACCGCCATTGGGCGCCTGCGGTTACCGCCTCCGCGGGTCCGAGCGTTACCTGGATTGATCCCGTCTGTTGCACATATGTCCGTGTGAAGACCACTGCGGCTTCGTCCGAGATCGTCATGCTCTCACTAGGCGGCGTCACCCACCCCGCCACGTCCATGAAGGAAATCGGGTGGTCCCCGAACACCAGGCCGGACACCGTCGCCCCGCTCTCTTGCCATACCCCATCGTCCACCCGCCACCTGGCCCCGCCGGTCCGGGCAACATCGGGCTCGATCACAACCTGCACTGCGCCGAACCGCTGAACGTAGTCCGTCGCGAGCAGCGAGGTCTGATTGTAAGAGATGGTCACCGTCTGTTCACCGGGTTTCGTCCAGCCGAAGACCTCTTTGAACGACACGGCGTGCGAGCCTATCGGTATCCCCCACACCGTCTCCTGACTGTTGTACCAGGCGCCTCCGTCCACGCACCATTGGGCGCCCGCGGCCCGCGCGCTTTCCGGCTCAATGCCCACCTGCAACATGCCCGTGTGCTCAGAATAACGTCCCGTGGCCGAAGTGACTTGACCGTCGGCAATCAGGACCGTCTGGTCGTCCGGGACCGTCCATCCATCTATAGCCAGGAACGATACGTGGTGCTGTCCGATGGCGAGCCCTTGCGTAACCTGGCCGCTCTCGGACCAGGCACCCCCGTCCACGTTCCAACGCGCGCCGGCAAGCACGGCCTCAGCAGGCTCGACGACGACCGAGAGCGACCCGGTCTGAAGGACATACTCGCCCGCAATCGCCGCGGTCTGGTCGACAAGGACGCTTACCGGTTGCGCCGGGGGTTTCGTCCATCCGGTAATCGTCTTGAAGGATACTGCGTGTTCACCCACGGGCAGGCTGCTTGCCACGTCCCCGCCGTTCCGCCACACGCCGTTATCCACGGCCCATTGCGCACCCGCTGTGCGCGCCCCATCGGGGCCAAGATCGACTCGGATCGCGCCCGTCTGCTGCACGTAGACGCCCGTGATTGTTGACGTTTGACCGTCCAGGATGAGCACCGACTCGCCCGAGGGGGCCGTCCAGCCGGCCACAGTCTTGAACGACACCGCATGCAGCCCTGGGGCAAGCCCAGTCACGGCCACTCCGCCGTTTCGCCACTCCCCGCCATCCACGGCCCACTGTGCCCCGGCCGTGCGCGCCCCTTCCGGGTCGATCATCACCCGAAGCGAACCCGCGTTCTTGAGATAGGTCGCGTTGACCGTGGTCGTAAGGTTGTGCTCGACCGCCACGGCGACATCAAGGGGTTTTGCCCAACCCGTCACGTCTTTGAACGACACCGTGTGCAGGCTGACCGGCACATTGTTCAACACGTCGCCCGAGTTCTGCCACGCCCCGGCGTCGGATCTCCACTGTGCGCCCGCAAGCACCGCGTCCGCCGGACCGACGTTGACCTGCAGGCTGCCCGTAAGGAGCGTGTACGTACCCGTGCTTGTCGTTGTCAGGGCATCGCTGACCGTAACAGTCTGAATGGCCGGAGCGGCCCATCCAGCGATTGCCTTGAAGAACACCGCGTGCTGCCCGACGGTCAGAGCCTGGGCCGTGTCGCCGCTGGCACGCCAACGGCCCCCGTCCACGTTCCATTGCGCGCCCGCGATACGCGCCCCTTCGGGCTCAATTGTGATCCGGACCGCGCCCGTCTTCTTGACATAGGTGGCCGTCAGCGTCGTAGTCTCGCCGTTGCTGATGTCAACCGTCTGCGGCGCCGGCGTCCGCCAGTCGACAATATCCTTAAACGATACCTCGTGCATGCCCGCCGACAGACCTTCGACCGTATCCCAGCTATCGTGCCATTCGCGCCCGTCCACGCACCACTGGGCGCCTCGGACCCGCGCATCATAAGGCTCAACCGTCACCTGCAGCGAGCCGTTCTCGTTCGAATAGATGAAAGTGACTGAAGTGAGCTGGCCCGCGGTGATCGTTACCACCTGGTCGTCGGGCCTTGTCCACCAATCCACATCCCTGAAGGAAACAACATGCGCGCCCGGCGCCAGCCCAGCAACCGTATCCTGGCTGTTCTTCCATTGGCCATCGTCCACCATCCACTGCGCGCCGCCCAATCGAGCGCCTTCAGGCTCGAGCGTCACTTGCAGCGAACCCTCGCCTTCGCCTTCGCCTTCTCCCTCGCCTTCCCCTTCTCCCTCGCCTTCACCGGCGCTCGTGACGCTAATGTAGCCGGCGGCTTTGACGAAGTCCGTACTACTCGGCGTTATGACCGCGTGAATGATCGAGTAGTCGCCGGCGGCCGAGTAAGTATGGCGCGGGTCCGAGGCTCTGGAGGTCGCGCCGTCCCCGAAATCCCACGCCCAGAGCTCTATATCGTCACAAGAGGTGCCATAAGACATGGATGAGAACTGCACCGTCAAAGGCGCAGGTCCAGTCCGCGGACTGCCCGAAAGATCCGCGAAGGGGACCTCGTCCTTCGAGAACTCATAGGCGCCCATGTCGATGGATATGCCTTGCGGACGTTCCGAACCGAGGATGTCCCAGGAAGGCCGGCCCAGGACCAATCCGCCTTTGTCGGTACATGGGGAGGTCACATCGATCGTGAACTTGTAGCGGTCCGGATCCGCGAAAAGTGGGTTCGCATCGATGTTGCCGACGCCGGGAAAGCCTCCTCGGACGTCCGAGTACGTCGTTACGACCGTGTCAGGATTGGCCGTATCGATCTCGTTCGGCACATTCGACCAGAGAATCGAATTCGTGACGCTCATTGTTCCTTCGTTCGCGATTGCTCCGCCCAGGGACGCCGTATTTCCGTACAACGTGTTGTTCATGCATACGAACGTCGCCCCGTTGAAAATCCCGCCCCCGCTCGTCCCCGCCTCATTGCCCGCGAACACGGTGCCCAACACCGAACTCCAGGGCGAAGAGGTGTGAAGGCCGCCACCCGTCTCAACGGCCGTGTTATCGAGGAAGGCGGAACGTCTCACCAGCACGTTACTGCCGGTGCTATACATGCCCCCGCCCAGCCGCGCGGAGCACGCACCGAAAACGCAGTTGAGGAAGGACGGCGAGGATGCTTCATTGGACGCCGCGCCGCCGAAACCCTCCGTCGAGTTCCCCATGAAAACGCTGCGCCAAACAAAGGCATGCGACAAATAAGCGTTTGCCATGCCGCCCCCGCCGGTCGCGGCCGTGTTCCCGCTGAAGTAACACCGCGTAAACCGGGGCGCCGCCCCCCCGCTGTTGCAGACCGCTCCCCCTTTTTGCGTCGCGGTATTTCCGACAAAATTGCAGTTTTCGATTTTCGGCGCCGCGCCGGAGTCGTTGAACATGGCCCCGCCGTTCTCGGCCACATTGCCCACAAACGTACAATTGGCGACCGTCGGAGAGCAGACAACGTTGAACATGCCCCCGCCATCCCTAAACCCGCCGCCCAGGGTCGCGTTACCTCCTTTGATCCGGAACCCATCCAGCACAGCCCTAATCTCACCCGTCACCACGTGGTATGCGGGTTGCCCGCCACGCGCCTTCGAGCCGTCGATGACAGTGACATGAGCACTCAGATTACGCTCGTAAGGCCGGTCTTGTCCCACTACGAAGCTGCCATATACCTTCACGTCTTCCCGAAGGATGAGACTGCCCTCAGGGTTGTTTCGCACTTCCTCGTAAACTCCCTCGGCGACGTGGACCTCTCCGCCCCCGCCAGAGTATGCCGCATCGATGCCCTCCTGTATGGTCCGGAAAGCCGTCAGCCATGTAAGGCCCTGTTCCGGAAACTTCGAGTTCAAGTCGACGTACCACACCTTCGTACAAATCCCCGCCTTCACACCGGGACACAAGGCAGTACGCCTTCTATACGTAAAGGCATTGTCGTCGCTCGCCACGAACTCAGCCCAGTTCGAACACCCATCTCCGTCCGCATCCCCATCCTTTGCGAAGTACTCATGCAGACGGGTGTAGTTGTCAAGCTCGATATCCGGCCTAGAGACGATCTCTGCCGCCAGCCACATGCCCATGGCAATGATACCAGCAGACCCCCGGGCTATCAGACGCGGCGCTTGCGAACGATCAAAGTCCCCGTCCCCGATGGTCATCATGCCTATCATGATGCACGGAAGACCTTTGATCTTATCCGACAATTCGCCGCTGGTCCACCACCACCCCACATCGCGGGCCAACTGCCGGGCGTTCTTACCCAAAGCGCACCCAACCAGCCCACGGCTCAAACCATTCGGCAAGTCATACCAGCATCGATTCCCCATGACCTCTTCTAGCAACCCAAGTTCAAACAGACAGTCCGGTATGTCATTGTGACCGACCTCCCATTCTATCTCGCCCACGCCGGTCGTATACCACGACTCTCCGTTAAAGTCCGCGATGCCGGGCTGAAGCTGCCGGAACGCGTCCATGTAGTTGGGACCCAGCACGGTCGCGAACGCCGACTCCAGCGTAAAACTCTGATACGCAGATGAATAGTATTTGCAGAAAAATGTTGTTGACAGCCCAATAGGACATGGATCGCAAGCTAGTATGCACCAGTCCATACAACGGCATGGGATAAGATGCTTGCACTCAAGCCCAAAGTCACACGCGAACCCCGTTCCCGCAGCCAAACACAAACAAAAGACCAGCACGAGTGATTTCCACGCCTTCCCACGTGCCACGGCACTCCCCTCCTCAGTTCGTCCCGCCTGACTCTATTCTACCACTAAAGAGGCAAATCGTATACAGGAAACGAAGACGCTTTTCAGCAAAGCCCGGCCTCGCGGAGGATCCCATCCACCCGCGCGAGGCGCTCCCGGTCCAACGGCGCCGAAGCCGCCCGTTCCGCATGCGCATGGACCTGGTCCCGTGCGACTTGATAGCTGTCCTTCGCCCCGGACGCCTCCCACACCGCCCGCGGCTGCCTGACCGAGACGCGCGGGTCGATGTACTCATCGGATCGGAGCCGTTCGAGCGTGTGCAGCGCCGTGAGATACGCAGGATTATGCGGGCCAAGCTCCATGATGAGGTCCTTGGCGATTGTCGCCTCATCCACCTGAATCCCCCGCGCGATCCGCCGCGAGATCGCCGACATCTCCTCGTCCATCAGGAGTTGTTCATGGCTGCACGTCATCCCGGTCGCGAACATCCCGCAGTTGACGATCAAGTCGTTGCCCGCCGCCACCGAACAGAACTGGCTCAGCGCTTTCTCCCACGCGTTCTGCTCGTCATGCGCATGATTGTCCGAGTTCGGCGCGGTCGTATGAGACGGGACCTTGTAGAACCGCGCAAGCTGCGCGCCCGCGATCCGGCAGATCGTCGTCTCCGTCGAACCCACCAGCGCATACCCGTTCCGCATATCCGTCGCCGTCCACGAATTCGCGTACATGACCTTCGCGCCCGGCTTCAGCAACTGGACCATCACCAACCCCGATATGCACTCGGCATTGTTCATCGTCAGCAACCCGGCGAGCGTGTACGGCGCCGAGACCCCCGCGTTCGGTTCCGGCAGGATCGCCAAGGGAACATTCCACGCCACCGTGTCCGCGATCGCTTCGAGCACGCTGCCCTCCCAGAACAGCGGACTCGTCGGCGACAGTTGGCTGATCCCATACGCCTGCGAACCGAGATCACCCTTGAACGCCGCGCGAAGCATCTCCATCACGCGACGATTTATCACCGCCTGATCCGTCGAGAAAAAAATCGGCTTCCGGCTGTTGGCGATGCACGCACGCACAGCGTACAGCAACGTCGATTTCGGATCAGGGACATCCTGCGGCATCACCGGAATGCCGATCATGTCGATATCGGCAAGTTCCTCGCAGATCCGCGCGAACAACTCCACGTCCGCAACACGAGAAGGCCGCGTCTCCCCCGTCTCCGAATCCACCCAAAACACCGCATTGTGACCCGCGGCGATCTTCGACACCCCGTCCCCCAACACAAACGCAAACCGCCCCTCCCGGTCAAACACATCGAACTGCGCCGGAACGGTACTCAACGCCTCCATCACCCGATCCCGCGGAAAACGCACGATCCCCCGCTCCCGATCAACGCAAAGCCCCCTCCCCTCCAAGAAGTCCAGCATCCGCCGACTCCCCAACTCCACCCCCGTCTCCTCCAAGATCTCCAGCGTAGCCTCATGAATCAGCCGGACATCCTCATCCGACAACACACGCAAGGTCGCAAGTTTCACGGGATTTCCTCCTGATATCACCCTCCCCGCATTCTATCCTCTCAAACCAGCGCGCAATCCGCGTGACATAGTCGCCAAGAAAATGAGAGCGGGAAACATGAGAACGGGAAGAGCGTTTCCAGCTCGCTGTACCGAGCCGCACGGGGAAGTCAAGACCTCAGAGGTGTGAGAATGAAGACTCGTGCAACGCGGCTTGCCGACTTCACGTCACCGCGGCGGAGGGCTTCACGCACTTCATCCAGTCGCGCGGCATCATCCAGTGAAAGATAGGGCGACCAGCCTTCGTCAGTGTCGATCAGCTCAACCTCGACTTCGGCCACGAAATCTCCTTCGTGCACAAGCTTCTTTACCGTTCGTGTTTTCATGCCTTCCTCCGAACAAGACCGTCTGCCCATAGATCGGGATCGGGCCGATAGCGCGTCACGATCACGGCAGGTGAACTCTTTCCTCTCGGGATACCCCAGACCACGTGTATGGGCCTTCCCGCACCGTCCCGCTGGAGAACAAGGACGCAGGAACCCTTAGGGTATGCCGGGTAGTCTTCAAGCACCATACCTGCCGAGACACCGGCAACAACTTCTGCCACAAGTATACCATCAGCGGCCAGTTCGCCGTACCCATGATCTGAAACCCGCACGTCCCCGACGGCCACGAGTTCGCGAATCCTGTCATATGTACCGCTGGTCATGTCATGATGCTACAGCATCTTGGCGGGTCCTTCCAAGCTCGCTATTCAACCCAGGATGCAATCCGTGCCGGTGATCTGGGAGCTCTTCCCGGTGTACTGGTGGAACTCGATCTTGACACCGGTCGGGTCGGACGTCCAGGTCTGCCAGCTTTGGTCCGCGCCGAGAGTCTTTTCCGTGACGTCGTATCCATGCGCCTTGAGATGCCGGCTCACTTCATCGATGTCGGACACTTCGAAACACATGTGCATTATCGGGCAGTTGCCGTCGGCGCGCACCTGGTCCTGCCGGAACACCTCGACAAACGTGTTCGCCGACACTTCCAGATAGAAACCGATGACCTCGCCGCCTCGGATGAAGTCGAAGACTTTCCGGAATCCTAGCCCTGAGCAGTAGAACCGTTCGGCGGATGCGAGATCCGTCGCGGCGATACACACGTGCGCCAAACCCTTGATCATGCTGCGTCCTCCACCATGTCGGAAATCACCGTGATGCCGTCTTCTCCTGGGCGAGGATCTCCTGCAAGAGTTGCGGCTTGTCCGTCAGAATCGAGGAGAAGCCCATATCGATGTAGCGCCGCATGAGATCGGGGTTGTTGACCGTGAACACGACCACACATATGCCCTTGTCGCGAACCGCGCGTATCTCTTCGGCTTTGAGGTCCACGCTGGCAACCGTTTCCGTGGCGACGGCGAGCATATCCGCCACGGGCTGATAGGCCGCCCATTCGCCCCCGCGGAGCCGCGCGAGCATGTCCATCCCGCTGAGCATGTCGTAGCAGGCCAGGAGCCGCGGCTCGAGTTGACGCGCCTGACGCATCAGCTCCGGATTCATGGAGGCGAGAACGACCCGGTCGAGTGCATTCGCCTCTCGCAAGATCGACACCGCCGCCTCGGCAATCCCGGGCTGATTCTTCATCTCGAAGAGAAAACGCCCCGCCGGGACCGCCGAAATCGCCTCGGCGAAAGACGGTATCGTGATCCCCTTTCCGCGATGCGGAAACGTGTTCCCGCCATCGGGTGTAAACCGGTATCCCGCATCGAGCGCCTTCACTTGTTCCAGCGTCAGATCGCCGATCCGGCCCGTTCCGTTCGTGGTCCGGTCCACCGTATCGTCATGCAATACGACGACCCGCTTGTCGGCGGTAAGTTGCACGTCCCCCTCGAGCAACACGTCCGGCCACTGCGCGGCGGCACTCTTGTAAGCATACGCCGTGTTTTCCGGCCACATCGCCACCCCGCCGCGGTGAGCCCCGCACGGCAACGGCCTTTGGAAGAACGCTTTCAACTCCACAACCGAACCCTCCTCCGAAAATGCGGCCCACTGCACCGCGATCAACAAACCGAGAAAGAGACATCCGCACAAAGACGTACCCACGCGCATCAATCTGAGACTTGGCATCCGCCTGCCTTTCACCCACGCGCTGAAATCCCGCGAGACAGCAACCATACCATTGGACAACAACGCAGGATGGTAACAGTTTGGCCGTCGCCGTGCCAACCCACTGCCCCGCCCTTGCGCCCTGCGAATCTGACCCAAAGCCCGTTCCCTGCAGCCAACCAAAAAAGCGGGGCAAAGAAAATGCTTGCCATTTTCCCCGTTTCTTGCTAGGTTATCTCTTGTCAAAAGTCCTTGCTGATGGCGATGCCGCTCGATCGGGAGCAGGCGGGACACTTCGAGGCGAGGCGGAAAGGAGGTGGTCCATCAATGGATAGTCCGGGCAAACCGGACGCTAGCACCGGGTGCGTTGCGTATCGCGCCGCGACCCAAAACCAGATGATGGATCCCATTTCTATGGACATCGATCATTCTGGAGGAAGTTGCCGGTAGCCGATAGGCAACTTGCAACGGCTAGCTTGTAAGAAGTGGAGATGCCCGGCGGACACGCCGGGCATTTCCTTTATCAGGGATTCGGCAATTGGAGCCAGTTGGGTTTGTCCAAGCAGTGGACAAAGTGGACGTTGTGGACAAAGTGGA
>CAZPMT010000012.1:38779-80854 GCA_964587655.1 uncultured Nitrospiraceae bacterium | reverse complement strand
TCGTTCAGCGTCGTCGCGCCGATGCAGTGCAACTCGCCCCGCGCGAGGGCGGGCTTCAGCATGTTCGACGCGTCCATCGCGCCTTCCGCCGCGCCCGCGCCGACCAGCGTGTGCAATTCGTCAATGAAAAGAACGATGCTGCCGGCGGCTTCCTGCACCTCGCGCAGCACCGCCTTTAGCCGTTCCTCGAACTCGCCGCGGAACTTCGCGCCGGCTATCAGCGCGCCCATGTCCAGCGCGGCGATGCGCTTGTTCTTGAGGCTCTCCGGGACGTCCCCCGCGACGATGCGCTGCGCCAGTCCCTCGACGATGGCCGTCTTGCCGACGCCGGGTTCGCCGATCAGGACGGGGTTGTTCTTCGTCCGGCGCGAGAGCACTTGGATGACGCGGCGGATCTCTTCGTCGCGCCCGATGACGGGATCCAACTTCCCGGCCCGCGCGAGTTGCGTCAGGTCGCGGCTGTACTTCGTAATGGCGTCGTACGTGTCCTCTGCATTCGGATCCGTCACGCGCTGCGTGCCGCGCACGTCCTTCAGAGCCGCAAGGAGCGCGTCCTTCGTAACGCCGAGTTCGGCCAGAAGCCGCCCAGCGGAATCCGAACGGCTGTCCAATATCCCGTAAAGGATGTGCTCCGTGCTCAGGTACTCGTCCTTGACGCTCCGGGCAAGCTTCCAACCCGCATCAAGCGCCTGCTGCGCCTCCCGGCTAAGTCCAACCTGGCCCGCGCCCGGCCCACAGTTTGTCGTTGTTTGACAAACTGGGGACATCCTGGGCAGCGACGCCATCCGCGCACTCACCTGCGAGCGGACCTGTTCCGGCCCGATCCCGAGCCGCTGCAAGATCGACGCAACGGCGCCCTTCTCCTGCGAAACGAGGGTATCGAGCAGATGCAAAGAAGATATCTCCGCATGACCATGCTGCGAAGCAAGGTCCATCGCCTCCGACAGCGCCTCCTGCGCCTTGATCGTCAGTTTATCCAATCTCATCACCGATTCTCCTTCAAACGGCAAGTTCTGCCGCCTTCAAGGTACAAGCGCCATGCCATGCTTGAGCCATTGGTATAAAAGGACTTACAGAACGCGGCATGTCCCCGATGTTTCAACGCGGCTTGGCGGCGTTTCATTTTGAAACGCGCGCCGCAGAGTCTAAGAGACTGTACGGAAGGCCCATGTAGGTCCGGTTTGTAACCGGACCAAGTCATGCGCAACATATTGGGGACGCCGCTGAGGTGGCCCGGTTACAAACCGGACCTACATGGCCAGTGCTTTCAGATAGGTTGCCATTCCTCATGTGAATGGCGCGGACATTTTCCGTACGCACTCTAAGCGGTTTCTCCTTCGAGAAAGGCTTTCATCTCCCTGGGGATCACGAACACATCCATTCCTTTGTCGAGACCCAGTTCGCGATACCGCTCCTGAGAGAGGTTTACCTGGACGTTGTGACCCCACTCGCTCACGAGCTCGATCTTCACGATAGGCCCCGCGGGATTGATGTATGTGATCTCGCCGCGGAACGACTGCGCCCCGGAGGGCTGATGATCGATATCGAGCAGATGGGGCCGCACGAAGACAAGGGCCGGCATTGCGTCTTCGCCTGGGACCTCTTCCGGCGCTCGCGATCCGGGTTGAACGATATATGCCTTGCCGTCTTGCACGCGTCCGTGAAACAGATTCACATCGCCAAGAAAATTGTACACGAACGGGTTGGCCGGATGGTGATACACCTCCTCGGAGGATCCCACCTGCTCGATGCGGCCCTCGTTCATGACCACTACGCGGTCGGCCACCTCGAGGGCCTCTTCCTGGTCGTGCGTGACGAAGACGCTCGTGACGTGGATCTCGTCGTGAAGCCGGCGCAGCCAGCGGCGGAGTTCCTTGCGCACCTTCGCGTCGAGCGCGCCAAACGGCTCATCCAGCAGCAGGACCTTGGGCTCGACGGCGAGTGCGCGCGCCAGGGCGACGCGCTGGCGCTGGCCTCCGGACAACTGCGCGGGCCGGCGAAACGCCATGCGATCGATCTGCACGAGCCGGAGCAGCCCCATCACCTTGTCGCGAATCTCCTGCTTCGAGGGACGCACGCGCCGCGGCCGGACCTTGAGGCCGAACGCCACGTTGTCGAAGACGGTCATGTGCCGGAACAGGGCATAGTGCTGGAACACGAACCCGACCCGGCGCTGCTGCACCCCTTGCGCCGTGGTGTCTTCTCCCGCGAGCAGGATCGTTCCGCGGTCGGGCGCCTCGAGGCCGGCGATAACGCGCAAGAGCGTGGTCTTGCCCGAACCGGACGGGCCGAGCAACGCGACCAGTTCGCCGGTCTCGACATGGAGACTTACATCCTTCAACGCTTCAAAGCTCCCGAAGCGCTTGCTTACGTTGCGCACTTCAATGCTCATGGCAAGACCGATTCCTCAATCATCTCTAATCTCCGGCGTATTCGTCCTCGCCGTGAGCGAGGCCGCGCCGCGATTGCCACTCGAGGAGTTGCTTCCCGCACAAAGTCGCGAGACTCACCAGGGCCAGCAATGACGCCACGGCGAACGCTGCGACGAAATTGTATTCGTTGTAAAGGATCTCGATATGGAGCGGCATGGTGTTGGTCAATCCGCGGATGTGGCCTGAAACGACCGATACCGCGCCGAATTCGCCCATGGATCGGGCCGTGCACAGGACGACGCCGTACAACAGCCCCCACCGGATGTTGGGCAACGTGATCCGGAGGAAAGTTTGCGGGCCGCTTGCGCCCAGCGACAGGGCCGCCTCTTCGTCATCGTTGCCCATCATCTGCATCAAGGGAATCAGCTCGCGAGCCACGAGCGGGAATGTCACGAACATCGTCGCGATGACGATACCGGGGAAGGCGAAGATGATCTTGAAGCCGTGTGCGGCGAGCCAAGGACCCAGCAGACCCTGTGCGCCGAACAACAGCACGAAAACGGCGCCGGCAATCACCGGAGATACAGTGAACGGAAGCTCGATGAGCGTGGTGAGAACGCTCTTGCCTGCAAACTCGAATTTGGCAATGGCCCACGAGGCCGCCAGACCAAACACGATGTTCAGGGGGACCGCGATCGCCGCGGTAAGCAAAGTCAGTTTGATTGCGGCAAGGGCGTCCGCGTCGGCGATGGCCTGCCAGTAAAGCCGGATGCCCTGTCCGAATGCGTGGACGAAGACCGCCACAAGCGGCACAAGCAGAAACATCAGGAGGAAACCCAGCGCGACGGCGATCAGCAGCCAACGGACCGGCGCGGATTCGGTTATGTGACGCGAACCCGCGCGGTCTCGCGTCGGATCGGGTTTCTTCTTCAACGACAAATCCCTTCACAAAATGGAATAACGCCTGCAACAAAGACAAGGGGTTGCAACCCCTTGTCTCTCTATGCCATCCCGGCCTGGCGCCTCCGGCTGAACCACTGCAGGAGGTTGATGCAAAACAGCAGGAGGAACGAAAGCACGAGCATGGCGGCGGCAATCGCCGTTGCTCCAGCGTAGTCGTATTCCTCGAGCTTGGTCATGATAAGGAGCGGCGCGATCTCGGTGCGCATGGGCATGTTTCCGGATATGAAAACGACTGACCCATACTCGCCAAGTGCGCGGGCGAACGCCATCGTAAAACCCGTCAGCAGGGCGGGCAGAAGCCCGGGCAGGATCACACGCAGGAAGGTCTGCCACCGGCGCGCGCCCAAACTGGCGGCCACTTCCTCGACCTCCGGGTCCATCTCGCGGATTACCGGTTGCAGTGTGCGGACAAGGAAAGGCAGACCGATGAACGTCAGCGCGACGACGATGCCGAGGGGCGCATAGGCCACCTTGATGCCGGCCGCCGCGAGGTACTTGCCGATCCAGCCGTTCGCGGAGTAGATCGCCGTGAGTGCGATGCCCGCCACGGCAGTGGGCAGGGCAAAGGGCAGGTCGACCAGCGCGTCCACGAGGGCCTTGCCGGGAAACGCGTAGCGAACCAGAACCCAGGCCACGACTAACCCAAAGATCGCGTTGATGCTTGCCGCAGCGAAGGAAGCGCCAAAGCTCAACTTGAACGCGGCAAGCGCGCGCGGCGCCGTCACGGTGTCCCAGATGTCGCCCCAGCCCATCGAGGCCGTCCGAAGGAAGAGCATGGACAACGGGATGATCACAATGAGCCCGAGATAGGTGAGCGTGAAGCCCATCGTCAGTCCGAACCCGGGCAAGATGTTCTTTCGCTTTGCCACCGCGCTCATTCCCGCTCCTCCAAGACCAGTACGTAAGATTCGAGACCGTAACGGAGAACTCGCGCCGTGCGGTTCCGTGGACGCGGCGTCCTCGCCGCGTTTTCGTCAAGAACCGCTTGACGCAGAGTGTGTCGCCGAAACGCGGCGAGGACGCCGCGTCCACGGAACCGCACGAATGCCGAAAGGTGTTCGGTTTGCTCTTGCATGCGTGGTTCCTCTTCGCGATCCACGCGCCTACGAGTGCGGTTGGAAAATCGTGTCGAAGACGCCGCCCTCGGCGAAATGTTTCTTCTGGGCCTGTTTCCAGCCGCCGAACAGGTCCTTGATGGTGAACATTTCCAGCTTGGGAAACTGCGCGGCGTGTTTTTCCGCGACCGACGCAAGCGTCGGGCGGTAGTAATGCTTTGCACAGATCCCCTGGCCCGTTTCGGAATACAGGTACTCGAGGTACGCCTGTGCCGTAGCGCGCGTGCCGTGCTTGTCCGCCACGGCGTCCACGACGGCGACGGGAGGCTCCGCGAGAATGCTCAGCGAAGGAACCAGGATCTCGAACCGGCCTTTTCCGATGGTGTTGACAATCAGCAGGGCTTCGTTCTCCCAGGAGATCAACACGTCGCCCATCCCGCGTTCCGCAAACGTCGTCGTCGAGCCGCGTGCGCCTGTGTCGAGGACGGGCACGTTCTTGAACAGGCGCGCGACGAAATCCGTCGCGGCGGCCTCATCGCCGTTAGATCGCTTCAACGCGTAGCCCCACGCGGCGAGGTAGTTCCATCGGGCGCCGCCGGAAGTCTTGGGATTCGGCGTGATCACCGACACGCCCTCCTTCACGAGATCGTCCCAATCCTTGATGCCTCGCGGGTTGTCTTTGTGCACCACGAAGACGATGGTCGAGGTGTAGGGACAACTGTTGTTGGGCAGACGCGATTGCCAGTCCGCCGGCAGCAGATGCGCCTTCTCGCCGAGCATGTCGATATCGTACGCGAGGGCCAGCGTGACAACGTCCGCATCGAGACCGTCGATGACCGCGCGGGCCTGTTTGCCGGAGCCCCCGTGCGACTGCCGTATCGTCACCGCGGCGCCTGACTGCTTGCTCCAATAATCCGTGAACGCCTTGTTGAACTCTTGATAGAGTTCGCGGGTCGGATCATAGGAGACGTTGAGCAATTCCGTTTGCGCGTGCGCGCCGGACTGAATCGCCGCCACGGTCATGACCAACAGGCCCGCCAACGCTGACGCTAGGCGCAACCGAAAAGACATCTGAGATCTCATTTCACCTTCCTTTCGCCCGGACGGCCTTTTCCGCCTTCTTGACGCGCTTGAGGACGTCATCGAACGTCGTGCCGTCCAGGATGTTCGCGATGCCGTCGCGCACTTCTTTCATGACCAGCCGAATGCCGCACGTGCGTTCGTCGGCGCACTCCTCGCATCGGTGATAGGCGATCTTGCTGACGCACGGCAGCGGCGCCAGAGGACCTTCGACAATCCGTATGACTTCGCCCATTGTGATTTGGCCGGGAGGCCGCCCAAGAGAGTATCCTCCTCCTCTTCCCTTTCGACTTTGGAGGAGACCGTGGTTCTTGAGCGAGAGCAGGATCAGTTCAAGAAACTTCCGGGGCATCCTGCCGCGCTCGGCGAGATCGGCGATAAGAACGGGACCCGAATCGTATTGCTGGGCGAGCAGGATCATCGCCTGAAGTGCATACTTGGCCTTCTTGCTGAGCATGGCGAATACTCCATACACCCTATCTGCTTGATAGGCTTTATAGTCTAACGCATCCCCAGAGCCGTGTCAAGTCTGCTGTTCCGCGGGGTCTGAATAGGAAGAGTGGATTGTCTCGCGGAAGGCCGCGTTTAGCATAAGCCTGGAAGCGGCAGTTAGACTTACCGTGTCATTGCGAACGAAGTGAAGCAATCTCTGGCATTCGTCATAGGCGCAATGCGAGCACGGGCTTTCGAGATTGCTTCACTTCGTTCGCAATGACACGGTGCGCGGTTTGCACTCACTCATGAGTGATAACTTTGTCTCACGAAGAAGGAGACACGACGTATCCCTACACGAAAAGCCACGCGGCAACTGCCGTTTTGAGTATGCGGCGAGTCAAAAAGGCCAAGGGCCGGAAGAAGCGCCTTCCGGCCCCTGGGTGTCACCCTTTGCTGCCCTCATTTCAGGACATATCGAACACCTATTGCGAACGGCGAGATCGCCGCCGAAGGAGTGCAACGCCCACTCCAAGCAGGACGACGGCCGCCGCGCCGCCCGCCACGGGGACGACGGGCTCGGGGTCATTCGGATCCAACGGGTTGCTGCCGAGTAGGTACTCGGCGTAGTTCGAGACGCCGTCCCCATCGGCATCGCCACTACCGCCGCTGTTCCCCGTCCCATCGAGCGGATCGAGGCCATACTGCGCCTCCCAACCGTCAGGGAGTTGGTCGCTGTCGGAATCGGGATTGCCGGGATCGGTGCCAAGCGCGGCCTCTTCAAAGGCCGTCAGGCCGTCACTGTCCGTGTCGGGGCTGAGGTCCGCTGGTTCGAACGTCAACGACGCGCCCGCGCCGGAAAACGTGAAGGGCGTCTTCGCTCCCGAAATGAACTTCGCCGACGACAGGACTCCCGGCACGAAGTTGGTCGAGCACCCCGGCCATTCAAGCCCCGAGGAATCGTTGATCCACGGAATGCCGCTTCCGGTAAGATGCACGGCGGATGAGGGAACGTCGAGCACACGCTCATTGGCAGGGTTGCCCACTTCGCAGAACCTGAATTTCGGCTGCACGTAGAAATCCGACGTGAACATGCCGCCGTTCGCGCTGTTCCGCGTGATAGTCATCGAACCCGTGGAGGGCGGCGTCACCGATACCTCGAAGAAGACGTCGAAGAACGAGTCGGTCTTGCCTCCGGTGGTAACCACGATCGGCTCCACGCTCACCAAGTTCAACGCGATAATCTCGGTGGGGATCGTGCACGTAGATTCCGGCAACGGCAGGGGCGCCGGTCCGGACCTTCGGATGAGCGTATCCGCGGGGCCCAAGGTCCCCGAGCATCGCGGGTTGGTCCCGAGAGGCTCCCCACGGAATACCACTGTGCCTTCGAACGGATCGGAACCGGGAGCAAAGAAGTCCGCCGGGATCGGCGGATTCAACATGCCGAATTCGTACTCCGCCGTCCCGCAAGTCAGGAGATCTACACCAGCCAAAACGTCATCGGGCTGTGAGGCCGCGTCCGGGCACGACGGTTCGAGCGTCCAAGTGAGTTGGTTCCCGTACAGTGTGAACGGCGTCTTTGTCCCGTTCTGATATCCCTCGACGAAATTCGACGCGCACTGCGGGCACTCGAGTTCAGGCGCCAGAGCCTGCCACGCGCAAGAACCGGTCAGGAAGTCCTGCCATCCAATCATCGGTCCCAATAGTTCGATTTTATGGCCCGGGTTCCCGACCTCTGTGAAAGTGAAGAGCGGGAGAACCAGGAGCATCGAATCGAACGTGCCCCCGTTGCCATGCGTCTTCGTGATGTTCATCTGGCCCGTCGAGGGCGTCGTCTGCGTCACCGACATGCGGACGTCCCACTGCAACGAGCTCCCGCCGCCGTTGTATGTGACCGTGATCGGCGCTACACTTACCAGAGCCAGCCCGATGATTTCGATCGGGACCGTGTCAACCGAAGGGAGCCCGGGGAACGCCGCGGGTTGGGTGCGCCTGATAATCGTGTCGGTCTGACCGAGGGGTGCGCCCGGACAATCGGGAGAAGTGATCAACGGTTGGCCCTCGAGGACAACCGAGCCCTCGAACGGGTCTGATCCGGGACCGAAGAAATCGGCGGGAATCGCCGCGCTGTGCGGCGGGCCGAAGCTGCAGGCGACCGGCGCGACCGTGCGGAGCAGGTCATATCCCGTTGCAACCGCCGGAGGAGACGTCGCATCCCGGGGATCGCTCAGCACGGCCTGCTCGCGCTCGTTCGTGAACCCATCGCCGTCGGGATCGCCCAGAGGTCCGTTGTCCGGGTTGCCGCTTCCGTCATCCGTCGAGGAAAGGTCAAAAACGTACTCCCAGTTATCGGACAAGCTGTCCGTATCGAAGTCCGGACCCAAGTCGGCAACGGGGTGATCGCCGATGATGATGGTGGTGTCGTCGTCATCGACTTTCGGACCTCCCGCCTTCCCGCATGATACGGGTTTCATGTCGAACTTCAGGTAGATGTGGCCGCCCACGTAAGACCCCGTCGTTTCGAAGGCGTACCACCACTTCCCGCGAGGCTGGATAATCACCGGAGGCTCGTTCTTGTCATTCTTCACTGGGTCGATGTTTGCCCAGTCGATGCTTGTCACGTCGGCATAGTACGTCATGGATGCCAGCAGCTTCAGTTCAGGCACAAGCATGCAATCCGTGTAGCTGTCATTCTCGATGGATATCATGTGGACGTAGTTTCCTGTGCCGCCGCCGCCGCCTTGGGCGCCTTGGCCGCCGCCGCCCGTGTCATCCGTGTTGCCGCCTCCACCTCCCCCACCTGGCTCACCCGCCCGGAATCCACCGTCGGCCCCGCCGCCACCGGCGATGGGCACGCCGTCCTTGGTCCACTCGATGCAGCAGATCTTCAGCACGTTCTTCTCGGTCATGCACAACATGACGTCAATAGTAACCGGGCCTCCGGGCGGCACGGACCCACCGGACATGTCCACACCTGCGCCATGGAAGGGGGGACCGACGCCCGGCGGGACGTCCTTGTTGTTGTTGGAATCCAGGCCGACGCCTACGGTTCCGAAAGTGTCCGAACCAGCGCTGGCGCCCTCAACTTCCACTTCCGGCCGGTCACTCTGGTACATGTAGAAGTGGAGATCGTTGGCAGTTTCCCCCGTGTTGTTGGTGAGCGTTACATGGCCCCGGACTGCAACGTTCGGAGGGACACACGGGTCTTCCCCGGCAGACCCAGTCCCCGCCCACCCCGGCCCTCCCGCCAAGATGGCGGCAAGAACCGCGAAACACCCAAGACGTACATATCGATACCTGCGGTGCAACTGCAATATCGGCCGATTCATCTCTGCTTCCTCCCTGCGTTACGCGCGCTTCGACACTCTGAACTGCAGCAAATAGATCACAGCAACTGATCACTGAAGGGACTGCAAGCAAGTACGGACTGACGACGCAACAGCGGTGCGGCCCTGCACTCCGGCCGCCAACAGCCCGTGCATACTAAGTGTGAAGCCGATCTGATGCCATGGGAGGCATTCTTGTCGGCGTACTGATATGAAACTCGACTAAGCTAACCCTCTACTTATACTTTACCATGTTTGACGAAGCAAGGCAAGCACCAAGATCCATGAGAAACAACCTGTCAGAAGAGGCCGTTTGCGAGCGCTGTAAAGACTTGAAATCCAAGATCTTATGGCGGCCCAAACCGCGTCCCTCACAACGGAAATGTTAGGGGAAAGCCGACAAAATCTATAAGGTTACGCTAAATTCCGCAAGCCGCGGCACGAGACTCCGCAGATCGTCACGACGACTTACGTGTCCTCGAACCCAGATCGGCGGCAGCCGTTGGTCTTCGTGACATCCTGTTTCTTGTGAGACGGCGGCCGTGTCACTGATGCCTTCCCGACGACGGATGCAATCAACGATTGGCAGGATGCGACTCGCCCCCAATCTGACGGTCCAGCGACCGACCTGTTGGGCGATCTGTTTCCTTGCTTGACAGAGGGCGGGGGATGATGGTATACTTTGCAACGATTTGACAGCTCCGAGGGGTGTTCTGTCTTTTCGGACCGATTTGGGCACTTTTGGGCATGGATCTTGCTGTGAATAGTGTGGAATTGTCTCTTCGCCGCTTAACAGAGTTCTGAAGAATCCCTTGCAGAAATATTCACGAGATACCGTTGCGCAAGTCTTGGCAGCCACCGATATTGTTCAGATTATCGGGGCCTATGTTGAGCTGAAGACCGCCGGATCGGGCCGCATGAAGGCGCGTTGCCCGTTTCACGCCGAGAAAACGCCCTCTTTCATGGTAACGCGCGAGAAACAGCACTATCACTGTTTCGGCTGCGGCAAGGGCGGCGACGCGATCAATTTCCTGTGCGAGTTTGAGGGCCTGACGTTTAGCGAATCTTTGCGCAAGCTTGCGGACAGGGCGGGCATTCGCATGCCGGCGCTTTCGGAACGCGACGACAAAGAGGACTATCTCCGCTCGCAGTTGATTGAGTTCGGCAAGTTCGCGGCGGGCTTTTTCGGAAAGACGCTCGACGACGTGCTCAAAGGCAGCGTGGCCCGGCAGTACCTCAAAACGCGGCTGTTGAAACCGGAAACGGTCAAGCGCTTTGGCCTGGGATACTCGCCGGACGGCTGGTCGAACTTGCTCGACGCTGCGCATGCATCGGGATTCAAGGACCCGGTGATCGAGGCATCGGGCCTGGCGAAACGCGGCGACCGCGGCAGCCTGTACGACTTCTTCCGGAACCGCTTGATGATCCCGATTCGCGACGTGTCGGCCAATGTGGTTGCGTTCGGCGGACGCGACTTAGGCGACGCAACGCCCAAATACATGAACTCGCCCGAAAACGCATTGTACAAGAAGGCCCGGGCGTTGTTCGGACTCAATGAGGCGCGCGACGCGATGCGGCGCGAGCGGCGCGTCATCGTTGTGGAAGGTTACTTCGATCTGATGCGCTGCTTCGACGCGGGGATCGAAAACGTCGTCGCCCCGTGCGGCACGGCGCTGACGCCTGAGCAGGCCACCCTCATGCACCGGTACGTGCCTGAAGCGATCGTCGTGTACGACGCAGACACCGCTGGCATTCAAGCGGCGTTGCGCGCCTTGGGCTTGCTGACCAACGCGGGGATCACGGCCCGCGCCATGGCCTTGCCCGATACAAAGGATCCGGATGACTTCATACGCGCCCATGGCGCCGAAGAGTTCCGTGCACTGGTCGACGAGGCGCCGGACTTCGTGACGTATTACGTGCGCATGAGCCGGGAACGTCTCGACACCATCGAAGGGCGGACGGCCGTGGCGCGCGAGATCTTCGCGATCCTTGCCGGGCTGAACGACGAACTGCGCAGGGACGAATATCTGAAACGGACGGCGCGAGAACTTGACCTCCACGAGTGGGTGTGCCGTGGGGAGTTCATGAAATTCATGCAGAATGCATCGGGCCGCGTCACCGCCGCCGAAACGCAAAAAGCCCCCGCCGCCGTGACCCAGGACGACCGGCTCTTCATCGCCGCGCTGCTCAATAAGCCCGGCCTCTTGTCGCGAGCAAGGGAGGAACTCTCTGGCTTTGTTTTCGCGCCGGAGCCCGCCATCGAGGTGCTGTACGCCCTCTTTGAAGGAACCGGCGCCGACATTTCGCTGCGGATCGAGAACGATGAAGCGCGGAACCTTTATGCCGCGGCCGCCATTGAAGAAATGGATGACACGGAGAGGGCCGTTGAGATCGTCGAGAAGCGGATCGCCCGCCTCAAGAAGGACTCGCTCAGGACCGAGGCGGACCGCCTCCAGCGCGAAACCCTGGAAGCAGAACGCTCCGGGAATCTCTCCCGCATGCAGGAACTGATGATGGAAGGGTTCGGAATAAACAAGCAAATCGAGCGTGTTCGCGTGCCGTAAGGCTGCGCATATCTTGTGTAATTGTCTAGGGAACGGATGTGGTAGCGGAAGCCACGCCAAAGTGAATCAGTGCTGTGAGGACATGATGGCCAAGACCAAGAAAGAGACGACCACTAAGAAATCGGCGACCAAGGACGCTATGAAAGATAAGGCGCTCGAACTCGCCAAGGAAAAGGGCAAGCTCACTTACGACGACCTGCTCGACATCCTTCCGGAGGATGCCTCATGGGAAGAGATGGATGAGCTGATGGTCAGACTGAGCGGGATGGACGTCCAGATTGTCGACGAATTCCGCGTCGACAGCGAGACACAGCACGTCCAGCAGCAGAAGGAGGCCAAGGCCAAGAAGGCCGAGGTGCGCAAGGACACCCACACCCGCCTTGAACGCGCCGACGATCCCGTCCGGATGTACCTGCGCGAAATGGGCCGCGTACCCCTCTTGAAAAAAGAGCAAGAGGTCGAGATCGCCAAGCGCATCGAGGCCGCACAAGAGGAGCTTACCGAAGTCCTGCTCAACACCCCTTACACCCTCAAGGAAGTGCAGATGCTATCCGCGCGCATCCTTGCAGGCCGGCTCAATTTCGCCCAAGTAACCGAAATCGAGGAACCGAAGGAACTGGCGCACTTCGTGAAGGCCCTCCCGCACAAGATCGACCGCATCAATGAAATCGACGCGCAGATCGAAACCACCGAAAAACGCCGCCGCCGTCCCGGTCTCTCCGCCAACAGCATTCACAACATCAATAGCCGGGTGCACGAGTTGCGCGTCCATCAGGTCGACATCATCCGGAGCTTCCGCCTGAAGCCCAAGGAGATCATGAAGATCGCCCGGAAGATCAAGGGCCTCAAGCGGCGCATCAGCACGGCCCGCGACGAGATCGATCGCGTCGAGCGAGAGATCGGCCAGCCCACGCAAAAGATCCATTCCATCGCCGCGCAACTGCGCCGTTCCGCCAACGCCGCCGAGCGGCTGGGCGTGGACCGCGAGGTGATTCTCGACGCCGACCGCAAACTCCAGCTTGCCCAGCGCAAGGTCGACCAGATCCAGACCGACGCTAGGCTCGACGCCGACCGGATCACCGCGCTGATCGACGAGATCAAATCCAAAGAAGAGAAAATCTACAAGGCCAAAATGGAACTCGTCGAAGCAAACCTGCGCCTCGTAGTCAGCATCGGAAAGAAATACACCAACCGCGGCATGTCCTTCCTCGACCTCATCCAGGAAGGCAATATCGGACTCATGAAGGCCGTCGACAAATTCGAATACCAACGCGGCTACAAGTTCAGCACTTACGCCACGTGGTGGATTCGCCAGGCCATTACACGCTCGATCGCCGACCAGGCCCGCACCATCCGCATCCCAGTCCACATGATCGAGTCCATCAATAAGCTCGTCCGCACAAGCCGCCGTCTCGTCCAGGAGTACGGACGCGAACCCAGCGCCGACGAGATCTCGCAACAGATGGAGATGTCCGCCGACAAAGTGCGAAGCATCCTCAAGATCGCGCAGGAGGCCATCAGCCTCGAAACCCCCGTCGGCGACGACGGCGACAGCAGCTTCGGCGACTTCATCGAAGACCGGAGCGCCGAGTCGCCCGCGAACGCCGCTGCCTTCGGCGTGTTCCAGGAAAAGCTCGACGAAGTTCTCTGCTCGCTCACCGAGCGCGAAGAGAAAGTCCTACGCTTGCGTTTCGGTCTCGGGGATGGGTATCCTCGCACCCTCGAGGAGGTCGGCAGCGTGTTCAACGTGACCCGCGAACGCGTCCGCCAGATCGAGGCCAAGGCCTTGCGCAAGATGCGCCACCCGACCCGTGCGCGCGAATTGCGGCCATTCCTAGAATGGAGCCTCAGCCTGTCCTAAGCGCCACGCTTGGGCCTGTAGCTCAGTGGTCAGAGCAGGTGACTCATAATCACTTGGTCGAAGGTTCGACCCCTTCCAGGCCCACCAAGTCATATCAAGGACTTACGAGAAATCGTGAGTCCTTTCTTCATGCCATGAAGTGGTCTCTAGCACACTTCGGCACACACTCAATTCACACTCTTTGGTCCCAGCATCGAGCCGAGGTCCGATACCCATCCTCAATGCATCAACTACTCAATGGCGTATACCTTCATCACCTCGTCGCCGTAATGGTTGATCACTTTCACACCGATCTTACCGGTCTTCGGTTTGTCGAAAGGGCGGCTCTTGGTGGTGTATAGGCTCGTCCACGCGGATTCGTCGACTTCGGCTCGCAACGCCCGCTTGAGTTTCTCGTATGGATCTCCCGCGCCTGTGAAATAGGCGTGCCGGACGAAGAAACTCTCGCCGTTGTGATCTTGATATCCGGCTCGCCGAACACCATAAACAGATTGGCCGCGCCCGTCTTCTTGAGCAGTTCATCGCCCATGGCCAGATCGGGGTTCATCCGCGCGAGCAACACCGGCAACCGCCCATAGTCCCGTGATTCCTCGGCCACGGCGAAACCCGTAGGTGCGGAATTATTCCGGACTCTGGAGTTTCTACATTTTCCTCCTGTGATTCCACTTTTCCCGCGTGTTTGACGCCACGATTTTTTGCAGACGGTCCTTGTGCCGCCTTTGCGGCGCGTAAAAGGTCGGTAGGGAACAATAGTTCTTGACATACCGACTGTTTTATGCTCTACTCCTCGTGGAACAAGAGGAGGAGCATTGTCATGGAGAGCGATCTGCGCGATACGGTTCTAGAAGCGGTCGAAGAATGCCTGGATGCGCAACTGCGGGCCGTGCGACGTTTGAGAAAGACGGGACTGGAGCCGCCGCCCCCGCGTTGCAAGAAACATGTTTCACAGGTGGACATGGCATATGACGTACTTATCAAGGCTCGAAAGCCCCTTCACATGACAGAACTCTTGGAACGGATTGAGAAGTCCTTCGAGGTTGCGGTGGATCGTGAAAGCCTTGTGTCTTCGCTAACAAAGAAGGTAATACGCGGCGACCGTTTCATCCGAACGGACAAGAACACCTTTGAGGTCAAGGAGCGGGAATCATGACGCTGTTAGAGACGTGGATGGACGTTACTCAACCTTGGGAAGAGGTTTTTCCACAGAATCGAACGACCGTGCGCGCGAGGCGGCAGGGGCTTGGGGGTTTGGTCTGTTTGGGGCGTCGCACGCTGACGCGGATCATCTGGGCCAACGGGGCGGGCAGCGTAACTGGTCCGCGGAATATTTTCTGCACTCGCGCGTCAAGCGGCCCGCCAAGAACGCGTCGGACGAGCAGTGGAAGGCGTACCGTCAAGAGCGCAAGGAACAAAATCTGTCCACCCGTTTTGTGACGATGATGGGGGACCTACGCCACGCCTTGGATGAAGCCGGGGGCGCCCACAAGAGCCTCGTTTGCGCCACGGACGGCAGCTTCTGTAACCGCACCGTCTTCGGCGCAACCCGCGACCGAACCGAGATCATCGCTCGAGGCCGAAAAGACGCCAAGCTCTGCAAGCGCGCCCCCGCCGGTTCCCATCGCTTCTATGACGTCAATAAGTTCAGCCCCGAGCAAGTATGTAAGGACGACGCTATCCCCTGGCGCACCACCAAAATCTTCTACGGAGCTAAACGACGCATCGTCCGCTATAAGGAAATCGACCCAGTCTATTGGCAGGGCGGAGCGCGCAAGCAACCTTTGCGTCTCATCGTCGCCGCATACAGCGCTCTGCTGCTTGCCGCGCTGCTCACTTTCGGGCCACAAAGAACCGACGACTACGCCAAGCTGCCAAAGTGGAGACGAAAGGCCAAGAGACCCTCGTGTCTCGATCTCATAACACTGCTCAGAAAAGAAATGCACCAACATCCCGAAATGCTAATCCCGCTGGAAATCAACACTTCCCTAAACCACTTGGCTCGCGCAGCGGCGGCGTGATAACGTAGAAACTCCAGGGGGCGGTTTTGGAAAAACCGCCCCTACTTTGGAGGGGTGTTGGAGGGGGGGAGCGGACTGGGCGCAACGGGCGGTTTGAGGGGCTGGATAGGCACTAGAACCGTCCCTGCGGGGGCCTTTGAAACAATTCATAGTTGTTTTCGTGATTGACAACCGCAATATGTTGTGGTATCTTGACGATGTCTAGGTGTCGGTACACAGGTTATGGAAGGAATGGGGCTCGCTTATGAGCATTGACGACATCGTGTTTCTGGGGCGGGACGCCATGCTGGTAACGTTGCTTGCTTCGGCGCCGATGCTGTTGTCGGGCATGATTGTGGGGCTGATCATCAGCATCTTTCAGTCGGTGACGCAGATCCAGGAAATCACGCTGACGTTTGTGCCGAAAATCGTGGTGGTGCTCATATCCTTCGTCTTGTTCCTTCCGTGGATGTTGTCCATCGTTCTGAATTTCGTGCAACCGCTATTCGGCGGGTTCCACGGATTGGTGAAGTAGCGGCCCGGAGGCGGGTTGTCCTTCGTCGCGCGGCGCGACGTACAGATGGGAGGCGGCGCGTGGAAGGCGTCGTGGTATACGAAGTCGAGGTATTCAAGGTTTTCCTGCTCGTGATGTCGCGGGTGGGCGGCCTCGTCTTCACGGCGCCGATCCTGGGATCGCGGAACTTCCCCGTGAGGGCCAAGATCGGACTTATCGGCTTGACGGCGATCCTGGTCACTCCGGGCATAGCCGTTCTCAAGCAGACATTGCCCAGCGATACGCTCGAATTTGCGTTGATGGGGGCGAGTGAGATGCTGATCGGGATGATGATGGGATTTGTGATGACGCTGGTGTTCGGCGCGATCCAGGTGGGCGGACAGATCATGGATATGCAGACCGGTTTCGGCATGATGAACGTTTTCAATCCAGCCCTCGAGACGCAGTTTCCGATCTTCGGTTTCTTTTTGTTCATTGTAGCGGTGCTGGTGCTGTTGGCCACGAACGGCCACCACCTTATGCTCCGTGCGCTGGTCTCGACGTTCGAGAAGATCCCGCTGGGCGGGTTGACCGTCCGCGACGGTC
This sequence comes from uncultured Nitrospiraceae bacterium, assembly GCA_964587655.1. Lineage (GTDB taxonomy): Bacteria > Hydrogenedentota > Hydrogenedentia > Hydrogenedentales > SLHB01 > CAZPMT01. The sequence continues at coordinate 64,108 of CAZPMT010000012.1, read as the reverse complement.
TGCTGCGGCAAGTCAGCCTGTGGGGAAGCGCCATGTTCTACGACGGGCTGATGATTGCGGCGCCTGTGGGCGCGGCGATGCTTGTGGCGTATCTTGTGATGGGGCTTCTGGGCCGGGTGGTGCCTCAGATTCAGTTGTTTGCGGTGGGGTTCCCGGTGACGATCGCGGTCGGCCTGTTTATCACCGCGTTGTCGTTGGACCTATATGTGCGCCTCCTGGATGGGATGTTCCACGACATGTTCCGGAATGTTTCCGACATGATAAAAGGGATGACCTAGGGCGGCCCAGCCGCGACCTCATAGTCAAATGTGTGATTTCTTTGTCAGCAACATCTACGCGGGAAGCGTAGATGTTGCTGACAAAGAAACGAGGTGACCCATGCCTGAACAGTCGGCCGGAGAAAAGACGCTGCCGGCGTCGCCGCTGAAGCGGCAGCGCGCGCGCGAAGAGGGCAGAGTTGCGCGGAGCCAGGATCTCTGCGCGGCGTTTGCCATGCTTGCGGCCCTGTTTGCGCTGCGCTACTTCGGCATGCCGATGTTGAGCCGGCTGCAGGACACCTTCGCCTACTTCCTTCAAAACGCGCCTCAGATGCTGCCGGACGAGAACAACGTGCGCGGTATCGCCATTGAAGCGCTGTGGAGCATGGCGGCGGTCGCGCTGCCGTTCATGCTTGCGATGCTTGTCTCGGGCGTTGTGATCAACGTGCTTCAAGTGGGCCTGTTGTTCACGGGGAAGCCCCTGACCCCCAAGTTCGACAAGATAAACCCCTTCTCGGGTTTCGGCAACCTGTTCTCGACGCGCGCGCTCGTCGAACTCGTAAAGTCCGTCTTCAAGGTCAGCGCCGTGATATACGTCAGTTGGATAACGGTACGCGACACCATGCCGGACTACGTCAGTCTCATGGAACTGACGCCGGCGGGGCTTATTGCCGCCGTCGGCGGGATGACGTTCATTCTTTGGTGGCGGATTGCGCTCGTCTTGCTCGTGCTCGGGCTTCTCGACTACGGTTTTCAGCGCTGGCAGTATGACCGCAACCTGATGATGACCGTTCAGGAGGCGCGCGAGGAACTTAGAGAGTATGAAGGCGATCCCCGGATCAAGCAGCGCATCCGCCAGATCCAGCGCCGGATCGCAATGCAGCGCATGATGGCGGAAGTGCCCAAGGCGGACGTGGTCATCACGAACCCGGTCCACTACGCCGTGGCCCTGCGCTATAACGCGGGCCGGATGCTTGCGCCGGTGGTCATAGCGAAAGGCGCGCGCCTGCTCGCTGAACGGATCCGCGACGTCGCCGTCGAGCACGACGTGCCCATCGTGCAGAAGCCTGACCTCGCGAGGACGCTCTACCGGACCGTCGAGGCGGGCCAGCCCGTCCCGGAACCCTTGTTTCGCGCCGTGGCGGAAGTGCTCGCGTACGTATACCAGATAGATCGGCGTGTCGAGAAGGCACGTGAACGAGAAGGCGCTTGGAGGACGGCCCCCCAGGCAGGATGAAAGGATTTTAGATTTTGGATTCTAGATTTTGGATTTTGGACTGTTGCCTACCCGGCGAGTTGCTGAATCCAAGTTCTGAAATCCAAGATCCAGGATTGGATTTTGTACTGCTCCTTACCCTGTGAGCTGCTAAATCCAAAATCTAAAATCTAAAATCCAAAATCGGAGAGTTAGGTTGGCGGTACCGATCGGACAGATGGAGCAGGCGCGCCCGTGGACCCTGGCGCAGAACCAGGACATCGCTCTCGCCGTCTGCATTATCGGCATTCTAGTGGTGTTGGTGATCCCCATCCCCACGTGGATGCTGGACATTCTTCTGACGATCAACATCTCGATCTCGGTGGTTGTAATGCTGGCCACGATATACCTGCGGCGTTCCGTCGAGTTCGCCGTGTTTCCGTCGCTGCTGTTGATCCTTACGCTGTTCCGGCTCAGTCTTAACGTGGCGGCGACGCGCCTTATTCTCTCGCAAGGATACGCCGGAAACGTTATCAATGCCTTCGGAAGCTTCGTCACGAGCGGCAGCTACGTCGTCGGCGCCGTGATTTTCATAATCCTCGTGGTGATCCAATTCGTGGTGATCACGCGCGGCGCACAGCGCATTTCGGAAGTGGCCGCGCGCTTCACCTTGGACGCGATGCCGGGAAAACAGATGGGCGTGGACGCGGACCTCAACGCGGGCTTGATCACGGAGGCCCAGGCGCGGGCGCGCCGGAGGGACATCGAGCAGGAAGCCGACTTTTACGGCGCGATGGACGGCGCCACGAAGTTTGTGCGAGGCGACGCGATCGCAGGATTGGTCATCACCATCGTCAACATCATCGGCGGGTTCATCATTGGAATCCTCATGCGGGGGATGACGCTCACGGACGCCTTGCGCGTATACACGCAGTTGACCATCGGCGACGGCCTCGTCACCCAGGTGCCCGCCTTGATCGTATCGACGGCGGCGGGCCTCATCGTCACGCGTACCGCCACCGAGGAGAACATGGGGGCGGACTTCGGCCACCAACTGTTGCGGTATCCTCGCGCGCTGGGCGTGGCCGCCGGGATGCTGCTGGTCTTCGGACTCGTTCCGGGCATGCCGACTATCCCGTTTCTCGTCGTGTCGGTTCTGCTCGCCGCGGCGGCGTACCAGGCGAAGCAGGCGTTCTTGCGCCGTGAGGCGTCCCAGCGGGCCGAGCAGCTTGCCGAGCAGGAGGCCGCCAAGCCGGAGGCCGCGCCGCGCACTGAGGATCTGCTCACCGTGGATCCGCTCAAGATCGAGCTCGGCTACGGCCTGATCTCGATGGCCGACTCAAGACAGGGCGGCGACTTGCTCACGCGCATCCAGATCATCCGGCAGCAGACCGCCACCAAGATGGGTTTTGTAGTGCCCGTGATCCGGATTGTCGACAACCTGCGGCTGCGTCCGAATGAGTACCGCATCCGCCTGCGCGAATCCGTCGTCGCCAGCTATGAGTTGATGCCGGACTGCTTCCTCGCCATGAACCCCGGGCTTGCGGAAGAAGAAATCGAAGGGTATCCGACCAAGGAACCGGCGTTCGGCCTCAATGCCGTGTGGGTGTCGCAGGCGAATCGCGACCGCGCGGAACGCCTCGGCTACACGATCGTCGAACCGTCGGCGGTCCTGGCCACGCACCTCACTGAGCTCATCATGGGCCACGCGGATGAACTCTTGGCCCGCGAGGACGTGCAGAACCTCGTGAAACACGTCAAGGAGTCGGCGCCGTCCGTCGTCGATGAGCTTCTGCCGAATATTCTCACGCTCGGCGAGATCCAGAAGGTGCTTCACGCGCTTCTGCGGGAGCGGATCTCGATCCGAAACCTCGAGACGATCCTCGAAACGCTGGCGGATTACGCTCCGCGGACAAAGGACACCGAAATCCTCGCGGAGTATTGCCGCCACCGGCTCGCGCGCGAGATCTGCTCGGCGTATACCGACGAAGACGGGAAGCTGCACGTCGTCACTCTCGATCCCGCCATCGAGCGGGAAATCCTCGACAGCCTCCGGCAGGGCGAGACGGGCGAACATCCGCCCATCGATCCAAAACGTTCCGAAGTAATCGCGGTGAACACGGTGCAGGCCGTGCAGCCGCTTGTGATGATGGGACATGAGCCGCTGGTGCTGACCAGCGCGCCGGTACGGCGGTTCTTCAAACGGATTGTCGAGCGGCGCATGCCGAAAATCGTGGTCATTTCCTACAGCGAGATCGATCCGGCGGTGCAACTGGAGAGCGAAGGGCAGGTGATCGCATAACATGGGACAAACGTTCCACAAATTCAGAGCGGACACTTTTGATGAGGCTTATCAGAAGATGGTGCGCGCGCTCGGGGATGACGCGCTCGTCATCAACACGACCGAGGTGACCGAGGGCGGTATCCTGGGTCTGGGCGGGCGCAAAGTCGTTGAATTGACGGCGACCCCGCCCGTACGAAGCCGTATTTCTCTGTCTCGCAAGCCGAGTCTTTTCGAGAAGAGGTACGCCGCAAATGGAGGAGCCGTGGGTTCAGACGAGACGGTCAACGATACAGTCGCTTATTTCAAGCAGGTCGTCAGTGAAGCCCAGGCGCGTATGGCGAAACGCAGGCCTGAAGCGGCGCCTGCCCCCTCGTTGCGGAGCTCGGACAAGCCGGGCGCGATCCTTCCGTTCCGTCGAGGTCCGGAATCTTCGGAGGAATCCGAGGGACTCGAACGCGAGTTCCGGGAAATGCATCAGTTGCTGCGAACGCTCGTGAAGGAATCGCCTGACACGGGCCTGCCGGCCGAGTTTATACCGCATTACCACGCGCTGATCGAGAAGGGCGTCGCGCGGGCGACGGCGGTCGCGCTGGTTACGGCGGTCCTCCGCGAGAGCGATCCCAACGTGCTGCGGAACCCGCGCGTGTTCAAAGAACGTTTGCGCATGGAAATCCACAAGCGCGTTTCCGTGACGCGCGGGATTCAGATCGTGCGGGGACGGCGCCACACCGTGGCTCTGGTCGGCGCGACCGGCGTCGGGAAAACCACGAACCTCGCCAAGGTGGCCGCCTTGTTTGCGGTCCGCGAGGGCGCGCGCGTGGGCCTTGTGACCATGGACACGTATCGTGTTGCGGCGCCCGAGCAACTGCGGGTATACGCGAACATCATGGGACTTCCGATGCAAATCACGAACGACTCGGCGGAACTGACCTACGCCTTGAGTACGTTCCGGCATTGCGACCTTGTCCTGATGGATACGGCGGGCGGCAGCCAGTTCAACCATGAACAGATCCGCGAACTGAAGTCGCTTCTGGACGTGGCGCGGCCCGACGAGGTCATGCTCGTGCTTCCCGCGAACATGCAGGCGGAGGAGCTTCGGAGCGTCGTCGAGAACTACCGCTGCACGAATCCGACTTCGCTGCTGTTCTCGAAGCTCGATGAAACGCGCCGCTACGGCGCCTTGTTCAGCACCGCGGTGGAAACGAATCTCCCGATCAGTTACTTTAGCATTGGACAGAACGTTCCTGACGATATCGAATTGGCGACGCCGAGCAGGACCGCCAAACTGCTCCTGGAGGATATGAACTCTCGTGTTGGATCAAGCGCACAATCTTCGTGAATTCGTTCGACGCGGCCAAGCGGGCCGCGTCTTCGCCGTGACGAGCGGTAAGGGCGGCGTCGGGAAAACCAGCGCCAGCATCAACATCGCCATCGCGCTGGCGTCGCGCGGGAGACGAGTCATAGTGCTCGACGCCGATCTCGGTCTCGCGAACGTCGAAGTCCTGATGGGGCTGAACTCGTTCTTCAACTTGCAGCACGTGATCGACGGCGAGAAATCCATCATGCAGATCCTCGTGAAGGGCCCGGGCGGCATCGAGATTGTTCCCGGCACGTCCGGCCTGGCAAAGCTGGCCGACCTCGGTCCCACCGCCCGCCAGAACGTCCTGAACGGGCTCAGAGACCTTCAGGAACAGAGCGATTTTGTAATCATCGACACGATGGCGGGCATCGGCCAGAACGCCGTGCGGTTCGCCGCCGCCGCCGATGAGGTCCTCATTGTGACCACGCCGGAGCCCTCGGCAATCGTGGATGCGTACGCGACGATAAAGACGATCTTCGCGATTCGGGAAGACGCCGTGTTCCGTCTGATCGTGAACATGGTGGCGAACCAGCAACAGGCGTTGGCCGTGACGACGAATCTTGCGCGCGTGGCCAAGCAGTATCTCGGGCTGACGCTTTCCTACCTCGGCTGCATCCCCCGCGACCCGCACGTGTCGCAGGGCGTGATGCAGACAACCCCGTTCGTGCTAAGCTTCCCAGGCACGCCCGCCGCGCGGGCCGTGCACGATCTTGCAGATCGCATCATCAAACAGCGAGATGAAGCCGAACTTTCGAAGGCCGGTTTCTTCCGCCGTTTCGCGCAATCGCTCGGCATCGCCAGCAACGGATGAAACGGACGGATCAACTCAGCTTTGGTGTCCTGAACGCCCTGCCGCGGGGCTGAAGCGAGACGGAATACGTTTCCACAGATCGGCAAACGGGCCGGCCGCAACGCGCTTCTCGAAGTACTCTCGCAATTGCGCGTACGACATGCCTTTTGTCTCTTCGTAAATCTCTGCCTGGACGCGTTCCTTGTAGGCCAGACAGTCAAAACTCTTCTTGCGTTTCGTCTCACGCATCACTCAACACCTCTTTCGGTGACATTATTACCAGGTGGGCGTAACCCATTTCAAAGTTGACTTGGTTCAGTCCTTGATCCTGTTCAGACGCACTATGCGCCCTCGATGGTCACAGTTGACGCACGGAGCTTCCGTCCTTATCATCGTGTTCCATGAAGAAGGCCGTTCTGGAACTGTCGGGGATCTGCAAGAGTTTTGGCGGGGCGCCGGCTTTGCGGGACGTGCGTTTTGAGGTTTGCGCGGGTGAGATCCATGGGTTGGTCGGCGAGAACGGGGCGGGGAAGAGCACGCTGATCAATATCGCGACGGGTCTGTTCAGGCCGGATGCGGGGGTCGTCCTTCTCGGCGGGGAACGGTTGGACTTGTCGAATCCGCGGCAGGCGGCGGAATTGGGGATTGCCGTCGTGCACCAGGAAGCGGACCTGTTCGCACAGCTCAGCATCGCGGAGAATATGCTGCTGGGCCGTGGTCTCGTGCGCGGCTGGGGCGGACTGATCAACTGGCCGGCCACGAACCGGGAAGCTGAACGGCTGGTTTCGGCGATGGGGGAATCGTTCAAGGTGAACGAGGAAGCCGGCGGCCTCTCGATTGCGCGCCGGATGATGTCGGAAATTGCGGTGGCGGTGTCGGGGGAGGCGCGGGTGCTCTTTCTCGATGAGCCCACTTCTTCGTTGACGATGAAGGAGATCGAAAATCTCTTCGCGCAGATACGCCGCCTCCGCGACGCGGGCGTCGGGATCGTGTACGTGAGTCATCGGCTCGAAGAGGTGCTGGCGCTTTGCGATCGCGTGACTGTTATGCGAGACGGGGAAACCGTCGACCCGCGTCCGCGATCCGAACTGACTATGGATGGCATTGTTTCTTCTATGGTTGGCCGCGTAGCGCACGGCGGGTTTGTCAGATGCGCGGCGCCTCTCGGCGAGGTGCGGCTGAAGGTAACGGGGGCTGTCTCGAGCGCGGGCGTGTTCCGCGATGTCTCATTCGAGATACGATCGGGTGAGATCGTGGCGCTGTACGGATTCGTGGGCGCTGGCCGGAGCGAACTGGCGCAGGCCCTGTTCGGTATGCGGCCTTTGGCTTCTGGTTCGGTGTCCATAGACGGGAAGAGGCTTAACATCCGTTCGCCGCGGCAAGCGGTGCGCGAAGGCGTTGCCTATCTGCCTGAAGACCGGCTGGTTCAGGGCATCTTCCGCACGCACTCGCTGCGCGCTAATGCGAGCATCGTGTCATTGCGGGGTTTTTCCCGGTTGACGTTGGTCCGGAACGGCACGGAACGCGCGCTCGCGGCACAGGTGATGCGCGATATGAACGTCCGCGCGTCGTCAATGGAACAGCCCATTGGGACGCTCAGCGGCGGCAATCAACAGAAGGTTGTGTTCGGACGCTGGCAGTCAACGGCGCCGAAGGTGTTGCTGCTCGACGAGCCGACGCGGGGCGTTGACGTGGGCGCGAAGGCGGAGATTCACAAGCTGATAAGCGATATGGCGGCGCAAGGCGCGGCTGTGTTGCTGATCAGTTCCGAGCTTCCTGAAGTCATGTCGATGAGCGACCGGGTGGTGACGCTCTCCGAGGGGCGCGTCACCGGCGTGTTCTATCCGCGCAAGGACGGCGAGGAGACCATTGCCGCGGCGGCCGTTCCGAGGAGTTCCGGGGTCGAGACGGCGTCGCCCGTCAAGGCCGGTCCTTTGATGCGCGTGCTGCGGTTCCGCGAAGCCGGGCTGTTGGCTTTCATAGTGCTGCTGTCCGCCGCGATGACCGTTCTCAAGCCCTCCGAGTTCGCGAATCCGCAAAACCTTTTCGACGTCCTCGCGAGCGCGGCGTTGCCGGCGATCATGGCGCAAGGCGCGATGCTCATCATCTGCGCGGGCGGCATCGACATTTCGGTGGGATCGATGGTTGGACTCGTGGCGGCGTCGGCGGCGCTGGCAGCGAAAGCCGGCGTGCCGCCACTTGCGTGTCTTGCGTTTGCGATGGCGCTTGGGGTCGCGCTGAGCCTTGTGAACGCGGGTACGGCGCTTGTGGCGCGGATCCATCCGATCATTGTCACGCTGGCGGGATTGAGCATTTACCGGGGCATCATGCGCATCGTCACGGGCGGCAGTGAAGTCCTTATGCTTCCTCCGGGATACCGCGCGCTTGCGAACGGCAATCTCTTCGGCTTGCCGAAGATCTGCTACTACGTCATCGTCGTGACGTTGTTGACGCATCTCTTCCTGCGCTACACGCTGTCCGGCCGGCGCGTGCTCGCGCTGGGAAATTCCGAGAGCGCGGCCCGGCTCATCGGTCTGTCCAAGACGCGGTCGATGCTGCTTGTGTTCGCGATCTCCGGCGCGCTGGCGGGGCTGACGGCGGTATTGCTTCCGGGATACTATGGCAACGTCCAGGCCAATACCGGGGAAGGCATGGAACTCAAGGCCATCGCGGCGGCGGTCATCGGCGGGTGCAACATCCTTGGCGGGCGCGGCTCCGCTCTGGGGACGCTTCTGGGCGCTTTTCTGGTGGCGTTGCTTTACAACATGCTGATCCTTCTTGAGGCCAGTTCTTACTGGCAGAACATTTTCGTCGGCGGACTGATCCTGCTTGCGGTGACGGCCGACGCTGTTCTCCAGCGGGCACGGGGGGCCGCGCGATGATCCGGCGTTTGCTGCTGTCGCGCGAAGCCGTCCTTTGTTACCTGTTTGGGGCGATATTCGCGGGCTTCGCGGTGACCACCGAGGGATTCCTGGACTGGTTCAGTCTTCTCGAACGCGCGCGGTACTGGGTGATCCCCGGTATGATCGCCGTGCCGATGACTTTCATCATCGCGACCTCGGGGATCGATCTGTCGGTTGGGTCGATAGTGGCGATGTGCGGCATCGTGCTTGGGTTGCTGCACAGCGACGCGCAGTGGCCGATCTGGCTTGCGGCGGTGGCCGCGGTGGCTTCGGGCGTCGCGGCAGGGGCTGTCAACGGCGGCGTGAGCAGTTACCTGAGAATTCCTCCGTTGGTCGTGACGCTGGCCACGATGGCGTTGTTCCGGGGCGTTGCCATGGGGCTGAGCAAGGCGCGCACGGTGAGCAATTTCCCGGAGTCCTTCCTGTGGATCAGCCAGGGCGACGTCTTCAAGATCCCGCTGCGAGGGGATGATCCCGTATTCTTTCCGGTTCCGGTCGTCGCGCTCATCGTGGTCGTCGCGCTGGGCTGGGTGCTGATGCGGAAGTCGTGGATTGGACGTTACACCGAATGCATCGGCGAAAACCCGATAGCGGCCTCGTTCGCGGCCATCGATGTGCGGCGAATGAACCTGGCGCTGTACACGGCGTGCGGCGCGGTTTGCGGCATCGCGTCGTTGTTCAACACCGCGCTCTACGCCACCGCGAAGGCCGACGCGGCCACGGGCATGGAACTCGAGGCCATCGCGTGCGTCGTCATCGGCGGGACGCGGATCAGCGGGGGAGAAGGCTCCGTCATCGGGTCCTTGCTCGGTCTGTTGATAATCGGTATTCTACGTTACGGGCTTGAGATGGCGGGCGTGAAATCGCAGCACGTGATCATCGTTGTGGGCGCGCTCCTCGTGGCTACGGCGGTTGTAAACGAGTGGTTGGCGCGAATTCGGAGAACCTTGTAGGTCCGAAATGATTTCGGACCTACGGAAGCGGGCGATGATTTCAGAGGGAAAAGGAGAGTCAGGATGAGGAAGCTTGCCACTGCGGCGGTACTGCTCGCGCTGTTCTTGCCCGCGGGGATCGCGGGTGCGCAAGAGGCCGGCAAGGCCAATCTCAAGATAGGCGTCATGCCAAAACTTATCGGGATCGATTTTTTCAATGCGACGGAGGTCGGCGCGAAGAAGGCCGGCGAGGAACTCGGGGTGACGGTTGACTTCGACGGTCCCGTCACGAGCGACGTGACGCTTCAGGCGCAAATGCTCGAGACGTGGATCGCGAAGAAGTACGACGCGATCGCAATCGCGCCTAATGACAAGTCCGCGATTGCCCCTGTCCTGGCGAAGGCGCGCAAGCGCGGCATCAAGGTCATTTCGTGGGATGCGGACGCGCTCGAGAGCGCGCGAGACTTCTTCGTGAATCAGTGCACGTCGGATAGCGTCGCCAAGGCGTTGATGGACGTGATGGCCGAGGGCGTTGGGCCGAACGCGAAGTACATCATCGTCACTGGCACGCTGACGGCGGACAATCAGAACCGCTGGATGGCGGAGATGGAGAAGTACCGCAAAGCGAAGTATCCCACGATGGTCAACCTGTCCGAAACGCCAAAGGCTCCCGGTGAGGACCAGGCCCTTGCGACGCAGGCGACGTTGGATTGTCTGAAGGCGTATCCCGACTTGCAGGGGATCTTCGCGATCACCTCCGTGGCGCTGCCCGGCGCCGCCGAGGCCATCCGCAAGGCCGGGGCCGCGAACAAGGTGTTCCTCACGGGGCTCGCGACGCCGAAGATGATGAAAGAATACGTCATGGACGGCACGGTGAAGAAGTTCGTGTTGTGGAACCCGGTTGACCTTGGGTATCTGGCCGTTCATGCCGCCGTCGCGACGGTCAAGGGCGATTTGAAGGCCGGCGCGACGTCGTTCAAGGCCGGTCACCTCGGCGAGGTCAAGATCGCCGGCAGCGAGATCATCCTCGGCGATCCGTTGATCTTCGACAAGAGCAACGTCGGCGACTTCAATTTCTAGTGTACTGAATCATAATTGCAGGATCTTAACGAAGCGGTGGTTCCCGGTGTTTGAGAAGCACAAGCACATACCGTGCGCCATTTTCCCCCTTTGAAGGGGGTAGGGGGATGTTGAATTGCCGACAAGAGCTACAGGCAAGCACGCAGAACATCCCCCTACCCCCCTTCAAAGGGGGAAAATGGCACAGCCACCACCTTTGCGCTACGACTGTGTTTGTTATGGGTGTGGTGCGACGCAACGCGGGAGCGAATACACGTGCCCCGCATGTGGGGAGCCGTTTAGTCTTCGATCGTTGGCCACGCCGGAGCTTTCGATTTTCAAGACGCGGCCGTCTTCGATGTGGACTTACTTCGACCTGTTGCCGGTTTCCTCGCGTGAACATGTCGTTACGTTGGAGGAAGGGGCCACGCCGCTGGTCGAAGCGAAACGTCTTGGCGCGGAATGCGGCATCGGGGAGTTGCTGATCAAGAACGAGATGGTGAATCCGACTGGTTCCTTCAAGGATCGCCAGGTGTCCGTCGGGATCAGCCATGCACGGGAAGCGGGGTTCGATACGGTTGCTGTGGTCTCTTCCGGGAACGTTGCGTGCGCGACGGCTGCGTACGCGGCGCGGGCGGGCATGAAGGCGGTGCTGTTGATGCACGGCCACGCCGCGGGCGGGAAACTGGTGCAGGCCGCGGCCTACGGCGGTCGCGTCATACGCGTTGACACGGCGTCCGCGAGCGCCGTGTTCGACTTGTGCATCGAGGCTTGCCGGCGCTTCGGCTGGTATCACCTGTCGACGGCGGGGATGTACGAGCCGTTCAACGTCGAAGGCGCGAAGACGATCGCGTATGAACTTTTCGCGCAGACCGCGCCGTCGTTGCCGGATTGGATCGTGGCGCCGGTGGGGGGAGGCGGGCTGCTGGGCGGTGTGTGGCGCGGGCTTCTCGATCTGCGGCGGCTTGGGCTAATCGATCGACTGCCTCGGCTGGCGGGAGTGCAGGCGGCTGGATGCGCTCCCTTGAAACTGGCCGTGGATACTGGCATGCCATATCTCGAAACGCTGAAGCATCCCTGGCCGAACCCGAAAACTATCGCGGGTGGCATTGCCGATGACATTCTGTTTGACGGCCACACGGTCCTGCCCGCCATACGAACGACAGGAGGAGTCGCGATTGCTGTGGAGGATTCCGAGATCGTTGCCGCGCAACGGACGCTCGCCAAAACGGAAGGTCTGCTATGCGAACCCACGGCCGCCGTGGTCATCGCTGCGCTTAATCACCTGCCCGACATCAACGAGAGTACGCGAGTCTGCTGCGTGGTCACCGGCAGCGGCATGAAGGACCTATCCGCGTTGACAACGCCGGCAGCGAAGACCATCGGGCCGTCTCTGGATGCGCTGGAGAGCGCGTTGGAGAACTGAAGGGGAAAAGATGGCACGACGTGGAAGAGAATTTGTTCGTATCCTAGTGCTCTTGGTTTCCTTTTCCCCTTTTTTCCTTTTCCCCCTTTCCCCCTCCCTTCTCACCGGTTGCTCATCTCGCGAGGTCGTCGTGGTATACAGTCCGCATGGGCCGGAGATGCTTGGCGACGCGGAGAAGCAATTCGAGGCGGCTCACCCGGGTGTGGACCTTCAATGGCTCGACATGGGTTCGCAGGAGGTGTACAACCGCGTCACGGCGGAACGGAACCGTCCTGCGGGCGACGTGTGGTGGGGCGGACCCTCGACGCTTTTCATGAAGGCGGCTGAGTCTGGTCTGCTGGAAGCGTATCAACCGACGTGGAGTCAATCCGTAGCGCGAGAATTCCGGGATGCGGAGAACCGGTGGTACGGCACGTACCGTTCTCCGCTGGCCATCATGTTCAACAGCCGGCGCTACGGCAGAGACACGGCGCCCGGAAGCTGGGATGACCTTCTGCTGCCGCAGTGGCGCGGAAAGGTCACGTTGCGCAAGCCTTCGGCTTCGGGCACGATGCGGACGTTTCTCGGCGCGATGATCTTGCGCGCTCCCGGCGAGGATGCCGGGATTGATTGGCTGAAGCGGCTGCACGAAGCCACGGAATCCTATCCGGAGAGTCCGCAGTTCCTTTTCGATCACATCAAACGGAACGAAGAGCTTGTGAGCGTCTGGCTGATGGCCGACGTGGCGTTGCAGCGCGACCGGAACGGTTTCCCATTCGACTGTGTGGTTCCGAAGGTGACGCCCGTGTTGACGGAGGGCATCGCTATAATCAAAGGCTCGCCGCACGCGGAGTCGGCGAAGCGTTTCTATGAGTTCGTCACTTCCGCCGAGGCGCTCGTGTGGCACGCCCATGCTTATGCGAAGATGCCCGCCAGGAGCGACATTGACGTGAACGCGCTGCCGGCGTGGATGCGCGAGCCTATCGATGCGATGCCGATCGATTGGATTTCCTTTTCGGAGAAGGAGCAGGCGTGGTGCGACCGCTGGGAACGGGAGGTCTATCAGCCGCGATGAGCAGCGTCCGGTGCGATAACATCACGAAGCTCTATCCGAAAGGAGGCGGCATCCGCAATTTCACGTGCGAGATCCGCGACGGTGAGTTCTTCGCCATCCTCGGACCCAGCGGCTGCGGCAAGACGACGACGTTGCGCGTCATCGCGGGCCTTGAGACGCCCGATGCCGGCGCCGTGTACTTCGACGGACGCGACGTTACCGGCGCGCCGCCGGAAAAGCGCAACGCGGCGATGGTGTTTCAGAGCTACGCGCTTTTCCCGCACATGAACGTCTTCGAGAATATCGCCTTTGGCCTGCGGGCGCGGAAGATGGCGAAGCCCGAGATCGGGACGCGCGTGTCTGAAGCGATGGGACTTGTGCAACTCGAGGGGCTTGAGAAACGTCCGGTGACGGAACTCAGCGGCGGACAGCAGCAGCGCGTGGCGCTCGCCCGCGCGCTCGCGGTGCATCCGGACATCCTCCTGCTCGATGAGCCGTTGAGCAATCTTGATGCCGAACTCCGTTACGCCACCCGCGAGCAGCTTGCGGAACTGCAGCGGCGGCTCGGCATCACCGCGATCTACGTTACGCACGATCAGGAAGAAGCGCTGGAACTGGCCCAGCGCATCGCGGTGCTCAAAGACGGAGCGTGCCACCAGATCGGGACGCGGGAAGAGATCCTGCATGAACCCGCCACGCCCTTCGTCAGGACATTTCTCGACCGCCAACGGCGGGAACGCATCAGGTGAGCGAGTTGTCGGAGGCCCGGCGTCAAGGTAACATACGTGGCGGGAAGACTGTGATACACCGAAGGAGATGGCGTGATGGCGAGTGATCATGCGATAAGACGTATCGCCGTGGTGATGGCTGGGGGATCGGGAGAACGTTTCTGGCCGTTGTCGCGGCAGAGACTGCCGAAACAGTTACTGCGGCTGACGCGTCCCGATCAGACAATGCTGGAAGAGGCTGTGTCCCGGCTCGCGCCGATCATCCCGCCGGAGGACATCTATGTTGTCACGGGGCGGCATCTCGTTGATGCAATCCGCGAAGCGCGCGTGGGCGTGCCCGATGAGAACGTGATCGCCGAGCCGTGCAAGAGGAATACGGCGGGTTGTCTTGCCTATGCCACGGCGCATATCCTCGCGAAGTACGCGGAACCGGGGAGCGATTTGTCGTCTCCGGTCACGCGATCGCGCTTTTCAATGGCCATCGTTACCGCGGATCCCGCCGTCGGAGACGCGGATGCTTTCCGGGAGACCATCGTGGCCGCGATCGATGCCGCGGAGCAGCACGAGGCGCTGGGCGTCATCGGCATCGTGCCGACGCGCCCCGAGACGGGATACGGATACGTACAGATTCCCGCCGATAACAGGCCGTTGGCCGGGTTCGACGGTAGCATCAAGGTCTATCCTGTGACGCGTTTTCACGAGAAGCCGAGCCGGGAAACGGTCGAGGAGTTCATTGCAACAGGACGGTATTTCTGGAACTCGGGCATGTTCTTTTGGAACATCGAGACTTTCATGGACGAACTGCAGGGGGTTCGGCCCGACATCGCCGCGAGTATAGGCGCGATGGCTGAGGCGATGCGCCGCGATCAACAAGAGAGCGTCTCGGAGATCTTTGAGGGGCTGGAAGACATTGCCATCGATTTTGCCTTGATGGAGCGGGCGCGGAAGGTGGTGATGGCGCGCGCGGAATTCTCGTGGGACGATGTGGGCGCGTGGCCGGCGCTCGAACGCACTCAGCCCCGCGACGAGAACGGCAACGTCATTGTGGGCCGCCCCGTCGCCGTCGGATGCCGGAACTGTATCGTGTACGACGCTACGGATCCGTCCAAGGGCGATTTGGCGGTGGCCGTGGTGGGGGCTGAAGATCTCGTGGTGGTCGTCACCGATGACGCCGTGCTGGTCATTCCCAAGGATCGGGCTCAGGACGTGCGGCACGCCGTCGCTGAGTTGCGGCGTCGAAACGCGCGTCAGGTGTGACGAGATCGCCTCTTCCGCGCCTACTTTGCGTCGTCCGGCAGCGACACGAAAACGAGGCGCGGGCTCTTGACGGCGACGCGCTCGCCGGGTTTCATGGGTTCGCCCGTGAAGGCTCGGATGCGATCCGCCGTGCGATCCTTGAGGGGGCCGAACGGGGCGCTTGCCGGCACGTCAATCGGCGTACAGCGCCAGAAGTCCGTGATGACGGCCTCGTCGCCGCAGTAGCGTGCGGAAATCTCGATGGCGTAGACTTTGTCGCCCGCAGCGAAGTAGATCTCGCCCACGACCGAAACGGCGGGATCCTTCATGTGCCGCAAGTCTTGAACGCTCGCCTGCATGCCGCCGAAGGCGAGCGGCCGGACTTGTCCCCACACGACTCCATGGCTCTCGAGCAAACCGCGAACGGTGGTGAGGAATTCGAGCGGCGGGATTGCGCCTTGTTTGGGATTGGACGCTCTTGCACTCTTTGTCTCCGGGTTTGGCTTCGCGCGCAACCGATCGTCGTCGAGCAGCGCTTTGCGTCCCGCTTCGCTTTCCGCGCACACGTCGAGCCCTTGTTCCAGGCGTCCGGACTTGAGTGCGGCGAGGAGCGTGCTCGCGGCGCGGGCAACGGCATCTCCTTTGGCCGCGCGAACCGGGAAGCGGAGCGAACTGACTCCCCACACGGCCAACGCAACGAGGCCGGCCGCGACCGCGACGAACGCGAGCAGACGACCAACGCGCAGGCGGATCCTCTTCGGCTTGTCGAACTGCGTCATTACCGCGCTTTCGAAGCGCAGGCGGCTGGTCTTGTTAAGCTTGCTGCGATACATCTGATCCTAATGGAGTTTCGCCTGAACGATCAGGCGCTTGCCCGACTCCTGTTAAGCAACAGTTTGTCAAGACACGACAAACTGTGTTGATCCGCGTTTTCGGCCACCTTTCGGAAGGCCTCGGCGTGGGCTTCGATCACGTCCTTGTGCACGTGCTTGAAATGCGGAATGGCGCGACATGAGATCGCCCCACGACACTGGGAAGGGTAGCCAATGGGGAAAGACATGTCAAGGGTTTGGGTTTCTAGCTGGTAGGGTCGCGGTCCTCCGCGACCGACCGGTCGAGCAAGCGCCCGCTACCGAATTCGGATGTCCCTCGCTTTTTCGCTTGACAAACTGCGACACTTGTCGCATAATATGCTACAGACGTAGCGCCAAAGGAGACAGGACCATGGCCGGGAAAGAGCGCGCGCATTCAGATCTATCCGAGGCGGAATGGAAGGTGATGAAGGAGGTCTGGGCACTGAAGAAGACGAACGTGCGTAAGGTCCATGAGCGTGTGCACAGCAGAGAACGCTGGGCTTACAACACGGTGCGAACGCTGATGGAGCGGCTCTGCAACAAAGGCTACCTGGCGGCAAACAAGGTGGGCAATATGTACTTCTACACGCCGATAAGGTCGAGGCGGAGCGTCTCGACGCTTGCATTGTGGGATTTCGTGGACAAGGTGTTCGACGGCGCCGTGGGCGCGGTCGTCTCACAACTTATCGAGGAGAAGAAACTGACGGGGGAGGAGTTGAGACAGTTACGGGGAATACTCGATGAAGGGAGGAAACGGCGATGACGAATTTGGTGGAATTCCTTAACGCGAACGCGGCGACGTTTCTCGCGACGCAAGCATGGCCGATGGTGTGGCAATCCTCGCTGCTGGCGGTGTTGGTGGCCGTAGCGGGTCATACCGTGTTCCGCAAGGCGCGCGCGCAACTCCGCTATTCGCTATGGGGGCTTGTTCTGCTCCGGCTGCTGGTTCCACCGTCATTGGATCTGCCCACCAGTATTGGGCATTGGACTGCGCCCGTCGTAGAGCGGCACATGCCGCGTGTTCTGCCGCTGGATTACCGTGCTTCCGATGCTATCTCCGCACGGGAACTCGCGCCAACAGACGCAGCACCGCTCCCTGCCAATGAAAAGAAAGTGCTGAGAGTGCCGGTGATTCGGCGTGCGGAAACCAAGTTTCCAGTTTCGTCGGCGGTCCTTCTGGTCTTTGTTTGGTTGGCCGGAATGGCGGCACTGTCGCTACTCCTGGCGCTCAGACTCATGCGATTTCGCCGCATTCTGCGGAGCGCAGTGCCGCCTTCACCCTCGGTACAGGCCCTTGTCGACGAATGGCATAGCCGGATCGGTGTGCGTTGGCCCGTTCGTGCGTGGGAGGTCGATGCCGACATCTCGCCGGCCCTCTACGGTTTGCGGCGCCTTCACATCGTGCTTCCGAAACGCGTAATCGAGGCGCTTGACGTCGAACAGCTTCGTGCGGTAGTGGTCCATGAATTGGCGCACGCGCGGCGGGCTGATTTCCTGGTCAATTGGGTGCAGATTGCCTTGGGCATTGTTTACTTCTTCCATCCTGTAGTGTGGTTCGCGAACCGCCAGATGCGCATCGAGCGCGAACAGGCCTGTGACGACCTCGCTTTGGTCACGACCCAGCTCGATCGAGATGGCTACGCCGAGAGCCTCGTTCGAGTCGCGGAGTGTTTTTCCGCAGCCAAGTTTGCTCCGACCCACATCGGCGTCGTCGAGACCCGGACACACTTGGCGCGTCGGCTGCGGAGGATACTCAACCGCGCCTTGAAGCCCGCGCCGCGTCTTTCGCTTGCTTGTGCCGCTGCCGTACTGGCCTTTGCCGCGCTGTTCGGCACGTGGCGTCATTCCGAGGCCGCGCCGAATCCTACAGCGGGCAGCGAGGAATCCAGTGTGGAGATGCTTCCTCTCGATGTGCACGTCATGGACGAGGCCGGCGACCCCGTTGAGGGCGCCGAAGTGCAACTCTATGGGCTTCGCACAAAGATCGAGCCGGGCAGTCATTATGGACGGGACGGTGAAGCCTTGAAAGCGTCAACAGGCGCGGAGGGAGTCGCTCAGATCCGGTATCCCAGGTTTGTCCAGGAACGAATGGAAACCGGCAAGGTGTCCGTTCTCGTGTCCCACAAGCAATTCGTGCAGCAACGCTGCGACGTTCCGGTCGATGGCTCCGCTCCCCCCATTGTGCTTCTGCGCGGCGGCACAGTTCGCATCTTCGGATATGTGGGGAAAGAAGATGATATCGTCTGGCCAATCGGTGTGTTGTTCAGCGGCGACTGGGGAGTCAGATGGCGTCCCATTTACGGTGCACGGAAAGGATTGGAAAGCGTAGAGCTTATCAAGCCGGGAACCCACTCCGTGTGGGCAGCGCATCGCACGAAGGACGGCACTGTGTTGTTCAGCGACGCGTTCGAGTTCGAGGCCGTGGCGAACAGCGTTCAGGGATTTTCCTTGTCTCTGCATCCAGGTGTCCGCCTCGAGGGTCGTCTTGACGCCAATCTGCCGCGGCCCATCAAGAATGGTGTGGCGTGCGTCTGGATCGGTCCGACGAAGCAACATGAGGCCAACCCGCAAGGAAATCCAGAGACTCTTCTATGGAGCGCACGAACGAACACCGGCGAAGATGGCACCTTCGTCTTCGAATCACTCCCCAAGGGATACGCAGAGGTAGCCGCATGGTGTGATGGCGCCGTCGTGGCGTTTCAGCGTGTTAATGGGCCCTTGACGCAGGTCTTGCCCTATCCGGTTTCGCTGGAGA
The DNA here is from genome assembly GCA_964587655.1 of uncultured Nitrospiraceae bacterium. Taxonomy (GTDB): domain Bacteria; phylum Hydrogenedentota; class Hydrogenedentia; order Hydrogenedentales; family SLHB01; genus CAZPMT01. The sequence goes on along the minus strand of CAZPMT010000012.1, from coordinate 45,296 downwards.
GATCCCGGAGCGATGTCGAGATCCCCATGGCCAAGACTTCCACAGCCGTGGTGAAAGTCGAGACTCCTGACGGAAAACCTCTCGAGGGCGCAAAGGTTGACCTTTGGCCGAACATTCTGTGGTTCTCGCGCTTCTCCACAATCGCGACGCCTGCTTCCCAATCTGAGTCCTTGCGGCAACTTGGAATGGAGGAGAAGGCCAAAGAAGAGATCGCGGAATCCCTCGACGACACCACATTCCACCCAGTAACAGATGCGGCGGGCCTCGCAACCATTCAAGGACTGCCGCCCCAGACGGATTGCTTCAGCGTTCAGCACGACCTCTACGAGATGCCTATCCGAAGATACGGACCTAACCAACACCGCAACATGAGCATCAGTCTCAAACCTGGCGAAACCACCAGGGTCACTGTCCGATTGCAGCCTAAGGGCACAGAGTTACTGGGTGAAACGACGGTACCCGCCCCTGCAGCGACATCATGCAGCGTTCCGGAGAAGGATCCTTTCGTTGTTCCCGTTACAGCCACGACGCCTAGAAATCGTCTTGAGGGTAGAGTCGTGGGTGAAGATGGCAAGCCCCTTGCCGGTGTTCACCTCAACGCTTGGACGTGGTGTCCAGGAAATGAAACAGATACAGACGCGGAGGGCAACTTCGCGTTGGCCGATTTCGATGTGGACCAAAAAGAGATCGAGGTGCGCTTCACAAAGGATGGGTATTCCCCGATCTACATGTTCCGCCAGCCGCTGGGCCGGTTGACTGAACCCCTGGTCATGACCACGAAGACTTATTTCGAGGGCAAGGTCACGGACAGCCAAGGGCAGCCCGTACCGAATGCCATCATCCGGGCCGATGGGGGGCCGCGCCAGGCAGATGGCATCATGATCACGGACACCGCGACGGAAATTCGATCTCGGGCTGATGGCGCGTATCGGTTCTACGTGCAAGACGGCGCGTACAAGGTCACGGTGACAAGTGGCCGAGAGATGCTAGTGCTTAAGGACGTCTCGATTGCCAGGAATGTGGCCAAGACGTTGGATGTCCGGTTGACGTTAGCGCCCGTGTTCCGCGCCAAGGTCGTCGACTCGGTCAGTGGAGCGCCCGTGGAAGGAGTGCGGCTGTACAGTTGGCGATTCAAGGAGATCGAAGGTACGTCCAACGCCAACGGGGATATCGAGATCACGGGCTTGCCCGCGGGTAGGTTCGAGTTCCAGGTTGATGGAGAGAAACGGGAGATCACGCGTTGGTGGTCGGATGATGCCGTCAATCCATGGCAACGTCTTGGCCTCGATGACGAGAAGATGAAGTGGCAACGCAACTTCGATGGCCTCGAGTTTGACGTACAGCAGGATATGAAGCCGGTGACTATTGTTGTCGAGAAAGGCGCTCGAATCCGTGGAAAAGTCGTTGACCCGGATGGCAAGCCCGTAACCGGCGCCACCGTCGCGCCGGCACGCACCGGAACGGGCAACTCCCTGACAGGCGACACGCGCTTCAGTGTGCGCTCGGACAAGGACGGGAACTTCGACATGCTCCTTCCGGCGAGCAAGACCTGCGAATACAATCTGATTGTCCACGATGGCGATTACCAGGAGTGGCGGAACTGGGCCAATGGCGTTATGCCGCCGATCACAACGCAGCCCGGAGATCTGAAGGAGGGCGTAGCCCTCCAGCTTCGGCGGCCGTGCAACGTCCGCGGCAAGGTCGTGGATGATGCGGGAAAGCCTGTTCCGGAACGCGAGGTGCGGGCGTGCGCCTTCGAGATGAACGACAATCGGTACTATGTGCCCACGACCCGGACCGACAAAGACGGCGCATTTGAACTTAAGTATGTGGCGCCCGGGAAGCATCTCGTGCAGGCAAAGCCCTTCTGGCTCAAGCCTAGCGAAGCGCCAGAAGGGACAAGCCAAGTCGTGGAAGTCACGCCGGACAAGCCTGTGGAAGGAGTCATGCTCGTGGGTAAGCCGAAGTAATTCCTTGTGGCCGAGCCGACGATGGAGCGTGTTAGGTGGCGGCGGCTCCGCCCGGAGTCCTCACGGCGTTATCGAACTCTGCGCGCAGGGCGTCGGGCCTAATCAGCAGGGCGAGGACGACGGAAAGAAGGGCGCATGCGATGCAGATGAAGAAGGCGATCTCGTAGCTGCCTGTCTTGTCGAAAATCCGCCCCGCCGATGTTGGCCCCAACAGAATGCCGACGGCAAAGCCAACCATGATGAACCCCATAATCCTGCTGAATTCGCGATTCCCGAAACAGCGGCCTACCAGTACGGGCAGTACGATGGCATTGGCAGCCACTGCGCCGCCTTGCAACAGGGCGAACAAGCCGATTGCGCGGAAATCGATCCATCCGAGCTTGATCACGCATATTTCGAGGACGAGGGGGCCGGCCGCCACGAACAGGCCGGTAATGGCCATGATGACCTTGGGACTGAAGCGGTCGCATAGCACGCCCGTGATGAGGCGTCCGGGCAAGGTGACGCCAAGCGCCAAGGCCATGAACAAGGGAGCCGTCTTGATCGGAAACCCTTGATGTTCGGCGAAGACCTGGGTGTTCATGGCGATAGCCGACGTGGCATAGAGTTGAAGGACGTAGATGCCCACGATCAGCCAAAAAGAGAGCGAGCGAACGGCGCGCCGCATGGATACCCCGGACAGTGTGTGGGCCGTGGGGCTTCCCTCTTCTCCCGACGTGAGGCCGTCGGGCGTCTGGCCGACGTCGGCGGGGCGGTTCTTGAGGAAGAGGACGAGTGGCGGGAGCACGACAACGAAGAAGAGCATGCCTATGACGCGGTATGCGCCGCGCCAGCCCAAATTGGCGATGAGGTACGACGTGATGGGTGGCAGCATGAGACCGCCGAGGCCGATGCCCATCAGGGTCAGGGCCATGGCGCGCCCGCGATACTTGCGGAACCATAACGTGACGATGGTCTGTGCAGGGACGAGCGTAGATGCAGCCACGACGGCGCCCGTCAGCGCCATGATCGCGTACAACTGCCAGAGCGTGGTGACAAGGGACATGAGAAGGGCTACCGCTCCGGCGGCCGCAGTGGCGGCGATCAGCACCTTCCGTGCGCCGAATCGCTGCATGAAGGCGCCTACAACGGGTGAGGCCAGACCCACCACGACGGCCCAGACGGCGACGGCGATGGTCGCCGAGAAGACGTCACACTTGAGGGTTTCGATAAGACGGGGCAGGTACACCGAGAAGGTGTAAAATCCGTGGCCCGCAGTGAAGAACAAGGTGAAGAACATCAGGGCGACGATGCGCCAACCGTAATAAGTTTCCGGGCTACGTTCAGGGTGTGCCATGAGTCTCCTTTCGAGCCTGACCAGCGTGCTCCGCTTTCCAGGAGCGACAGAATCGTTCTGGAATTGCTGTAGAAGCTAACAGCCAGGAGACCTCGTGTCAAGTCTACGTATCCGCTTCGTGACGCCGGAGGTCCGCCAGAATGGCGATGATGACAAAAATGTACCACAAGTTGGGCCGAGAGATGTGGTGTGTCTTGTGCTTACTAAGCCGTGCTAAGCCACGAATCCTCAGCCCGTTATGCTGGATCGATCCGCCAGCGCAGCCTAGTCCTGGGAATGCGGTACGATTCTTGCAGCTCTCTGGGGGAAACGGGTACTACACAGTTTGTCGCCGTTTGACAAACTGTGAACTAGGAGGATCTTGATTATGAACATAGATCTGAGAGTTCTCAATCTAATGAAACTTGCCGCCACTGTTCTTCTGGTCGGATTCCTCGGCGCGGGCTGTATGCCCGTTGACATTACGAAGACGATCAAGATCAGCACGAGCACCGACCTTTTCAAGGCGTCGCCCGGCACGCCGCTCCCGAACGATTTCGTGGTTGGGCCCATTAACCTGTGCGACCAAATCCCGGAAGAGTACCGGGACGTGGATCAACTTATCCCCAACCTGCTGGAAGAGGCCGGACTGTCATTCCTTGCCGACTACGTCGAGATTGACGCGCTGGACCTTGTCAAGGTTGCGTTCGTGACCTCCGAAGGCGGCGGCTCATTTGACGGCATCACCGAGGTCTCGGTATCGATGAACGGAGAGAACGCGCTCCTGGCCACTCCTGAGAACGGGATATCGCCGACGGAGATCGTGCTGCAGCCGGATGACCCGATAAGCCTCTTGGCGTTGTTGCGGGACTGCCCCGACATCACCGCCGCGTTGCGGGGTACGGTCCCGCTCGATCCACCCACGCACTGGGACAATCTTATTACCATTCATCTCAAGGCTCGGGTGGGATTACTCTGAAAGCTTGCGAAAGAAACGCGGGGGAATGTAAGAACTTCAGGGACGGGTTCTCCGAACCCGTCCCTGTTCGTATTTGAAGAGGTGTAATCAGCAGAACTGTCCCAGGTACCGTGCGCCGTGGATGAAACCCTGCTCGCGGTCGAACGTGCTGTCTTCGTGTTCAATGCTGAGCACGCCGTCGTATCCGTTAATGCGGAGATGACTGATGTACTCGCCCCAGTTGATGTTGCCGAACCCGGGGATCACGTATCGCCACCAGCCTTCCGCATAGACGCCCATCCGCGCCCGCTGCTCGACGTCGACCAGCGTGTCCTTCGCGTGCGTGTGGAAAATACGCTTGCGAAACATCGTCACCGGCAGGAGATGATTGCACTGCTGATGGTATAGGTGCGAGGGATCGTAGTTCAGTCCGAAATTGTCGTCCTTGACCGTCTCGAACAGGCATTCGAACGTGTCAATCCCTTGAAGGCATGTTTCAAAGTAGTTCTCGACGGCGACCTTGACATGCTTCTCATCGGCGTACGCGAGAATGGGAGCAAAGACCTTCGGGACGACTTTCTTGATCGTGTTGATCTTGTTCATATTCGGTACCGGCATGCCCGTTATGAGGCAGACTACCGGCACGCCCAGCAGCACCGCCGCGTCGATCATCTTCCTGACGAACGCCTGGCGTTCCTCGGTCTTTCCCGGCTCGGTCATATTGTCGTAATTGGCCAGACTGCTGATCTCGAGGCCGCGGTCCGCGAGCATCTTCTTCACCGCCTCCGCCCGCGCCGCGTCGAACGTCGTCGGGTCGATCTGCGGGCTGCCCGGATCCACCGCAACTTCGAGACAGGCTATGCCCGCCTCTTTCGCGAAATCAGCGACCTTCTCCAGCGATTCGTTCCCAAACGGGGACGTCAACATTCCAACGCGCATGCCAGTCTCCTTTTGCGCCGCACCCGCGGCAGCCTCGTCCGCCGCGCCAACGGCCACGCTTCCCGCTCCGCCCACTGCCGCAACTCCCACCGCCCCAGCCGTCGCGCCAAGAAAACCCCTTCGCGTAACTGTTTCCATAGCTATTGCCACCTCCAACAGTTTGTCGTTGTTTGACAAACTGTGCCGGAATCCATGATCCCCTGCTCTACGCCCAGGAAGACTATAGAGAGACGGTAGACAAAAACAAGCTCCCTTGAACTCTTTGGATTCGCCGCATTGACGTGAATGGTTACGCGTCAGGCACTCCGGTTTAGAAGAAGGCAGCCACGGTGGCGAAGGATTTCGATGCGGGGAACTCGCCGGGATATCGGTTGAACTGGACGTGGCCGTCCATATAGAGGGTGTTGGCTCCGCCGGGCACGTGGTTGAATTGCGCCCTGCCCGATGAGCTTGCCGAGACCACGTCCCACATCACCGCCAATTCGCTTTGGGCGAACGCGGAAGCGGCGGGATTGTTGATGTCGGTGATCAGAAAGCGTTCAACGCCTTCCCTGATCCGGAAAATCGTCGTACTGTCGCCATTTCCCAGGGGCCGGCCCGGCGGCGTCGAGAGTGCCGAGACAAGCGCATGCCTGGCCGCATCGTTGATGTCCCGATCAAGGAGATGGTCATTCGCGGGATCCTGATCGCCCAGCGGGCCGTCGAGGATGGGTGGCATGTAGGACAGGCAACTCATCACGTAGGCGATTTGCGAAGATACGGGGGCGGAAGGAAGGATCCCGAAAACGGCCGAGTCAATTGCCGGGTCGGTGTCCGAAACCTTGTCTAGGACAAAACCCATGTAGAGGTAGCTCGCGTCAGGTCTTGACGGGAAGCCCTTGTACGGGCAATCCTGCCCCGGCGCATTTTGAACGACCCCTAACTGACTATCCGTTCCGGCTTCCGGATCGGACGGACATGCCAGGACGTTCGGGTCGGACAGGTACTCCGGATATATGGCCGGCATGTGCGGCGCCAGGTGCGCGTCGTTGTTGCCGTTCTCGCAACTCGCCGGAAAGTCGCCGCCCCAAGGCTGATCGCCGTGAACTCGCGGAAAGGGCCCGCCGGACTCGCCCGTGTACATCTTGAAGACGATCCCCATCTGCTTGAGGTTGTTCATGCAGCTCGAACGGCGCGCCGCCTCGCGCGCGCGCGCCAAGGCAGGCAACAGGATCGCCGCAAGGATCCCGATAATCGCGATCACCACAAGCAGTTCAATCAGAGTGAAGCCTCGAACTCTCACTGTCCACACCTCGCATGTCATGCCGCAGTCATTTTCCAGAAATGTTGTAGGCG
>CAZPMT010000012.1:0-38769 GCA_964587655.1 uncultured Nitrospiraceae bacterium | reverse complement strand
CCGTTCGGAAGGGCTGGGTGCGCCCAATGGTTGTCCGTACCTTCGGTCACCTTGAAAGAACCGGCGCGCTCGAAACCGTCCGGCGATGCCTTGACAAGGTCGACGATGCCGGCCTTGGGGCCTTCATACACGTAGAGCATGCCGTCGGCGAATACCACGGCGCCCTGCTTGACCTCCTTCGTACTCCACATGAGCTTGCCGGTGGCCATCTCGAGGCACATCAACTCGTTCTTTTTGTGGCCTGTCCCGTACAGGTATCCGTCAACCAGCACGACGCCATGGTGCTGGCAATCCAAGTTCTTGTCCGTCCATTTCACCGTGACGGCGGAACCGTCCGGCGTAAGTTCAAGCGCGCCCCCGCCCGAGCCGTATCCGCCCGTGAAGTACACCAACCCATCTTTGTAGACCGGCGTCACGGCGTGGATGTCATACTCCGTGACATGGTCGTGCGTCCATAACAACGCCCCCGTAGCGGCGTCAATACCGGCCACGAGCTTCGATGTTTCGGTCAGCAGGATCCGGCGTCCCTTGTGGTCGTAGATCTGCGGCGAACAATATGAGGCCTTGTCACTCAGTCCCTTCGTGACCCAAACCGTCTCTCCAGTCATCTTGTTCAGCGCGGCAACACCCGCGTCCGGCCCGCCCGGCGTGCAGATCACGCGGTCGCCATCGACCAAGAGCGACTCCGCTAACGTCCACGCGATGTTCTCCGCCTTGAAACGATCGAGGATGTCTACTTCCCACAGCTTCGCGTCTTTGGTCAGGTCGATGCAGTAGACGACGCCCAGCCCTGAAAGAATGTAGAGGTTATCGCCGTCAATCGTAGGCGTCGAGCGCGGACCGGGCGCCTGTTTGTCGAGAGTCTCTTTGCCGTAAGGGATCTTCTTCTCCAGCACGCCGTCGGCATTCAGCACGAAGATATAGCCGATCTGGTCGTCGAGCATGCCGGAAACGTAGATCTTTCCCTTCGCCACCGAGGCCGACGAGTAACCCTTGCCTAGCCCTTTTGCCACCCATGCCGTCGGAGGTCCATCGGCGGGCCACGTCTTCAATAAGCCTTGTTCGTCAAACTTCCCATCCCTGTTAGGCCCGCGAAATTGCGGGGAATCGCCGGCGTAGGCAATGCTCGAGAGCACTACGAGCGCCAGCGTCGTGACTATCATCGATGAGGTTCTCATTCTCGCTCCTTTCTTTGGAGGACTCTGCCCTTCTACAAACAAGGACCGTGGCAGATATGTTCCTGAACTTCCTTTGGAGGGAGGATTATCCCGAAATCCACCCTCGCGCGCAAGGCCTCCGCGATCGGACGGATTGGACGGATTGGAATCCACCCGCGCGCGCAAGGCTTCCGCGCGGACTTTGCGTGCATACGCGTGTTCCTTTTGAATGGGCGCAGAGGGGCGTGATAGCATGCAATGTGGCTGATGAGTTGCCACGCAAACAGGGGAATGCCTTCTTATGAAGATCGTTGTGATTGGAACGGGATACGTTGGGCTTGTTGTGGGCACGGGTCTTGCCGAGAACGGGCATTTCGTGACGTGTGTCGACCGGGATGCAGAGAAGATCGATCTGTTGTCGAAGGGAAAGCTGCCGATCTATGAGCCCGGGCTCGAGGAGTTGACGACTCGGAATCTGGAAGAGGAACGGTTGCGGTTCACGACGGATCTCGAGGGGTCGGTGGCGAATTCGTTGCTCATCTTTATCTGCGTGGGGACGCCGTTGCTTGAGGACGGCGGCGCGGACGTGTCGGAAGTGATGTCGTGCGCGGCGCAGGTGGCGCGGGCAATGACGGGTTACCATATCGTGGTGATCAAGAGCACGTGTCCGGTGGGAACGGCGGACCGGATCCGCGAGGTGATCGCGGGCATATCGCCGCATCCGTTCGACGTGGTGGTGAACCCTGAGTTTCTGAAGGAAGGTGCGGCGGTGGACGATTTCATGCGGCCGGACCGGATTCTTGTCGGCTGCGGGGACGTGCGCGTGCAGGAGATCATGAAGGAGTTGTATGCGCCCTTCCTGCGGACGGGCAAGCCGATTCTTTGCATGAGTGTGCGGAGCGCGGAGATGACGAAGTACGCGGTCAATGTGATGCTGGCGGCGCGCATATCGTTGGTGAACGAGCTTGGCAACATCGCCGCGGCGCACGGGGCGGACATCGGCGAGGTGCGTGAGGGCCTGATGGCCGACAGCCGCATAGGCTCGACGTATCTCTTCCCGGGATTGGGATTCGGCGGGTCGTGTCTGCCGAAGGACGTGGTGGCGTGCGCGCGGTTCGCGCAGGAGAAAAACGTCTCGTGCGACATGCTTGAGGCGATTACGTCTGTCAATCATCGTCAGCGCGAGATGTTCATCGAGGGCATCCTGAATTACTACGGTCCCGCGATTACTGAAAAGCTCATCGCGATCTGGGGCGTGAGTTTCAAACCGCGCACGGACGATATCCGGTTTGCCCCGGCGTTGTACGTGATCGACGCGCTGTTGGAAGCCGGGGCTTCGGTGGCGGTGTACGATCCGGTGGCGGGACCGAAGGTGCGCGAGCATTTCGGGGATCAAATCATCGTAGGGGCGAAGAATTATGCCGTGTTGGAGGGCGCCGACGGGCTGGTGATCGCGACGGAATGGCGCGAGTTTCACAATCCCGATTTCGAGCGAATGGCCGAGATCATGCGAGAACGCACGATCTTCGACGGACGAAACCTCTATTCCCCGAAACAGGTCGCCGCGAAAGGCTTCCACTATTTCAGCATAGGACGTCCGGCGGTGTGATCGATGCTTGCCAAGCAACCAGAGACAGCCGCGGCAGACCGTCTGCTACGCGCGGGGCTATCCGTCCTCGTGTTCGTCGTCGTGCTCGCGCTGTTTCCCTACGTTCGCGACCCGTCCATCGACACCAAGATCCTGGTCTACACTTGGGGCGGAGGCATCCTGACGGCGATTTGTGTTTTCTGGTACTGGCGCCGGGGCGTTGCGTTCCGGCGTCCGGCGTTGTTCCACGGCGTCCTACTCGTTTTGTTCGCCCTCTTCGCGGTATCGGGATTCTTATCCAACCTCGCCGGCAACAGCATCCAGGAGATCAGCCGATTCCTCGCGCTCTATCTCCTTTACTTTGTTGCTTCGCAGGTCTACCGGACGCCGGAGCAGGTTGAGCGGCTGATGCTGATCACGTGCGTCGCGGTAGGTCTCTCCGTCGCGTATGGGATCTTGCAGCATCAGGGGTGGGACCCGTTCCCGTGGAATCCCAGCATGACCGAGGCCCTGAATGAAGCACCGGGAACGTTCGGCAACGGCAATATCGCGTCCCATACGACGGTACTGTGCGTGGTGATGGCGGTCTACCTTGCGTTCAGCCGGGGCCGCCGGTATTGGCTCCTCGCGTTTGTCGTGCTGTACCTCGTGCATCTCGATCTTTCGAACCAGCGCGGCGGGATCGTCGGGATCGCGGCGGCTGGGATGCTTGTGGCCCTTGCCGTGTTCCTGCACCGGCGGCTCAAACGTCCGCGGACGGCGATTGTGGCCAGTCTCGCGGCGGTGGCGTTGCTGGGAACGGCGGCGCTCGCGTGCGTGATGGGGCTTATGCAGCTCCGGACGGGGATTCCGTATCCGACGGGTATACCGATCTTGCTGCGTTACCACGGCTACTCGGGCGCATCGCGGATGATCCTCGAACATCCGCTGCTGGGCCGCGGGCCGGGCAGCTATCGATATGAAAACCCGGCTTTCTGGACGCCCTTCGAACAAGAGCATTTCGCGCTCAATCACAAGATGAATTTCCGCGCGCACAATGACGCGCTCGAGATCGGCGCCGAAGCGGGATTGCCAGCCGCCGGTCTCTATCTGACCTTTCTTCTCTTGGGGATATACTATGGATTGCTCATGGGCCTCACGGACGCGGATCCCCGGCGCAGAAAAGCCGGACTCTTTCTTGCGGCGTTCTTCTGCACCTTTATGGTGGACGGATTCTTCGGGTTCAATCTGCGCGTCCCGGTCTCAGGGATGCTGCTGTTCCTGATGGCCGGGGCCTTCGAGGGGATCCGGCCGGGAGAGGGACCATCCTTTGCGGCAGCGCAGCGGACCGGACAGCATCTGGCGCGTGTCGCGTTGCCGGTCCTTGCATTTGGGCTGATCGTCTATGAGTCCGTCATATTCGCTTCGGAGATGCTGCTTCAGCGCGGTGCGGGGTTCATGTACGGCAAAGCTTTCGATCAAGCCGAGCCGATACTTGCCGAGGGAGAGTCGCTCGTGCCCTGGAACTGGGAGTTTGCGTTTGATCGAGGCGACGCGTCGCTCCGCCTATACAAGCCGCGCGAGGCGATTGCCCACTTCGAACGGGCGCTGCCCAGGAACCCATATTACCCGCCCTTGTACGCTTCGTTGGCGAACGCGTACCTGATGCGGGCCGAGATCGGCATGGCGGACCGGCCCATCGAGGAACGGCTCGAGGCCGTGGAACAGGCCGCGGCGTATGCGCGGCGGGCGCTCGAGCTCTGTCCCGTGATGGGCGAGGCGGAGGACATGCTGGGGCGGTGCGCCTGTATGCGGGCGACGCTGCTCGCCGGCAAGAAGGGACCGGGGAATGAGCAGTCAAGAGAGGTCATCGAGGCATGGCGGGAAGCGACGCGGCACTTGCGTCTCGCGATTAGGGACAAGATCCGGGAAGAGGGCCACGTCTATCTGACGCTGGCGCGCGCGGAAATGGCGCTCGGGAACAAGCTCGCGGCGCAGGATGCGTTTGTGCGAGCAGCATCGTCAAACCCCGCGAGCCGGAATCTCTGGCCGGCATTCAAGCAGTTCGCCGATGCCACTGGGCAGCAACAAGTGTTCCGCGACGTACTCCTGTCCTCAGTGTCCAGACTCCGCAGAGAGGGCAAGGAGATCCCTCCGGGTATCGAGGCGATCTCGTCGACTTCGAGGTAGAGAGAAGCGGAACAGCCTTTCCCCCTTTCCGCCCTCTTGGATGCGCCGGCGCCGCATCGCGCATGCTATGATGCAACGAAGGGAAAGGAGTCCGTCCGATGCGTTATCTGGTCTTGGGATGTATTTCGATGAGTCTTTCAATTGGCCAGGCCTTTGCGGGTGACATTGCTGCCTGGGGCGGCATGCTTGATGCGGTCAAAGTTCAGGATGCGCTCCGCCCGTACTGCGAGAAGCTGGTTAACCAGGCTCGGGAAGCTGCGGAGAAGCCGATCGTCAAACGGGCAAAGAGCCTTGCGGAAGCCGGGCAGAACCGCACGTGGCTTGACGGACGCGCGAATGCCCTCGAGCCTGAGATCCGCGAGACGTTCGCCTTGGCCATGTCTGATTTCGCTGCATGCAGCGCGCTGGCCGAAGAGTTGCCGTTGCTGGCGGCCGCATACCGTCTCAGCGGTGAAAAGCTTTTCCGCGAACGGGTGGCGGCGCAGCTTGAAGAGATGGCGGAATGGTCGCCGTTGCAGCGTCCCGGTTGGACGCTCTACCACCCGGGTGCGCGGCTGCCCGCCGAAGGCAAGGACGGAAACTGGCTGGCGACGGGCTGCGGCGTGCGCGGGATCGCCGACGCGATCGATCTCATGCCCCAAGGTTCGCTTCCCGACGCGCTGGTGGAACGTCTGCACAAGCTGCTGCAAGGGGAAGTGAACGGCGTCGTGGACGACTGGCGCACGAAGCGTCCGTGGTTTGTGTCGTCGAACAATCCGATCACGAACCAATGGGTGCTTCCGACGGAGGGATTGGTTCGCGCGTGTCTTGTGCTTGGCGTAGATGCAAATCGCGATGCGTATGAGCTTGGAGTCAAGAATCTGCTGCAAGCGCTGGATGCTCACGGGCCGGCGGGGGAGTTCGAAGAGGGTTTCGGGTACGCGTCTTTCACGGTTACGTCGATGCTCCATGCGGCGCGGGCCATGGCCGTTCATGGAGATCGCCGCGCCGTCGATCACGCGTTTCTCAAGAACTTCCCGACGTGGCTGGTCCATCATTTTCAGCCGGCCGACATGGTCATAAACTGCTTTGATGCGGGCGCGGCGCGAGGCGGCGCGGACCGGTCCCGCCCGTTGTTGTCCATGCTGGCCGTATGCACGGGGAGCCCGGTTGCGCGGTGGGCGTTGGCGGAGCAGACAGCCGGTCCGCCGGATATGCTTGCGGGACTCGCCGTCCGCGCGTTGCCGCCCGTCGGTGCGGAAGCGGCGCCGCCGCTGTTCGCCGCCTACGAGCGCGCGGCGCGAGTCAATTGGCGGAACAACTGGAACGCGGACGGAGCGGGTGTCTGGGTGCGCGGCGGACATCCGCTCGACCAACATGACCATTACGATCGAGGCCACGTCAACTTCATCGCGCGAGGCCATCCGATTCTTATCGAAGCGGGGACTCCCTATTACCACCATCCGTTGATGGGGTCGCACTTCGCATCAGGAGTAGGACACAACGTACTCCAGATCGGCACTGAGGAACCGCGAGCCGTTAATGCGGGCGAAACGCTCGCCCCGCGCGGGTGGCAGCCCCAAGGGCTCGTCGCGCCGATCACGGTTCATCGACTCGATGCGACCGGCGGCGACGTGACCGTGGAGATCAACGACGGCTATGAGCATCTCAAGAAGTGGACACGGCGCGTGTCGTGGGATTCAGACCGGCTTTCCGTGAAGGATACGGTGGAGCTTCAGGAAAACGCGCCCGAGGTCGTGCTGTTCCGTTGGCATCTGGGCACGAACGACGCGGCGGATGTGACGGGACATGGTTCCGCGTGGAAAGCAAAATCCTCCGTCGCGCGCATCAAGTTCCGGGCTTCGTTCCCCGTTGCTGTGTCGCAGGTCAAGCTGCCCGACAATACGGTGAATACGCTGGGCGAAAACGGCGCGCCCGACCCTCTTCACACCTGCATCGTTGTGCAGTCGAAGGAGCCTCAACAGCTTTTCGAACTCTCGACACAGGTCGAGGCGAAGTGACCGCGTGCGGTCATCATACGAAACCTGATAGCCGGTGTGACGGGCCACCGGCTTGAGTGGGCCGCTGCTATCGCGATACCATCGTCACATAGTGGCATTTACACGGCGATGGAACGGGAGTGCGGACCATGCTGCAAACCATATTGCTCGTCTCGGCATTGCTCGTCGCGGACAATCAAGGTGATGACGCCGCGAAGGCGCGTCCGCTTGAAGGTCTGGCGAAGGCCGGTGTCGGCGCGGTGATCTCGAGCATCCTCGATACGCCCGCGTCGGTCGGCGGCGTCCAATTGGACCTCAAGAAGCAGTTTCTTGAACTCTCGGACGTCAAGATCGCGAATCCGAAGAAGTTCACGGAAGGCGACGCGATCTCGGTCAAGAAGATCCGCGTCGAGGCCGACCCCAAGCTGTTGTTCTCGGAAGAACCGGTGATCCGCCTCATCCAGGTCAGCGGCGGAACGGTCAACGCCGAGCAGACGATATCGCACGGTCTGAATCTCAAGAAGCTGCTGGACAGCGCGACTCGCACGAAGGGATCCAAGCCCCAGAAGGATGGATCGAAAAAGAAGTGGCGGATCGAGAAGGCGGTCATCGATGACTGCACGGCGAACATCACCTCGGAACTGCTCACGCGGAACACCACGCAGAAGAAACTCGATCACATCGAGATGAATTTCATGGGCCAGGATAACAAGGGCATGACGACGGACGCCGCCGTGTCGCGAGTGCTTGAGACGTTGATCGACAAGCTCGGCCTGTTCGAGGGCGGCGGCGCGGCGCCGCTGATCAATCTACTCGGCAGATGACCGCTGAATTGTGATTCAAGGAGGATGTGTCATGAGAGGCATCGGCAGGGTCTCGTGCGTGGTCCTGGCCGTGATTCTCGCTTGTTGTTTGGCATGGGGCGGCGAGTCGAAGACCGAGGCCGCGGATGAACCTTCGCAATCTCCGTCGCTGGATGAGCTCGCGCTAGAGATGAAGGAGTCCGTGATGTTCTCATCGTTCCGGCTGTGCGCGGAGGTCTATCTCCAGTCCGGTGAAGCGGCGGAACCGCTGCTTTCGGAGGAGATCACGGTGATCGTCTCAGGTCCGCGATCGCGCGTGGAATGGGAGTTCCTCTCGACCGACGCGGCTGGGGCGAAAGAACGGACGAAGAGCACAGTTGCGGTGTTCGACGGTCGAGGTTATGCCAAGCTCACTACGTTCCCGGGCGGCAAGACGCCGCTTGCGTGGAAAGGATCTCTGAACGGGAACGCCCGTGACATAGGGCGCCTGCTCTTTGCGGGTCTGGATGTCGAACAACTGGACGCCATGGAACTCAGCCCGGATCGTTATCTCCTTATCCGGAATGATAAGACCGGGTTCATCGAGATCCACATTAAGGATCCGACGCCGATCACGGTGTTTGTGGACCCGGATCATAACTTCCTTGTCAAGAGGGTCGAGCATCGGGATGAGAACGGTGATCTGATCCGCGTGTGCGACGTGACGTTCCGCGAACAGGCAGGGCGATGGTTCCCCGGTGAGCAGAATGTCGAGTCGTATCTTGATGGGGAACTCAAGCCCGATTCCATCATTCGCATCGGCGATCCCGAACCGGATCCCGACGTCGATCCTTCGCTGTTTCTGCTTTCGATCCCGGCGGACGCGCGCGTGATGCCCGCCATGCTGTCGGAGGCTGAAATCGACGAGATGCGCGCGGAGACTGGGCTCGAGGGGCGTCCAAAGCCCGTCGAAACGGCCTCTGCTCCTGAAACCTCTTCGCCGCAGGAGGTGTCCGTCTCGAAGAGTCCAGAAGCGGAAAAGACAACGACGCCTCCCGCATCGACGGACAAACGGCCTCGCGGCCCCTGGTCGTTGTGGAGTGTGGTGGCCGCCGTGGTGATTGGGTTGGGCATCGGGATCGTCCAGCGGAGACGCCGCAGGCGCTGATCCGCCTTCGACGGGCTTCGCGCTTGATGCTAATATGACGGCGCGATAACACAAGGAAGAGAACTAGAGATGAGAAGGGCAGGGTTTGCGCTCGCGTTAGTGCTGATGGCGGCTGAATCCGTTCAGGCGCTCGAAGCCGGCGCCGCCAAGGTCGAGATCACACCGCCCGTCGGGACGCCCTTGAACGGATACGGGGCCCGCATGGGCCGCGACTCGCTCGGGGTCCACGATCCGCTCTATGCGCGTTGCGTCTACCTCAGCGACGGCCAGACCTCAGTCTTTCTCGTGACATCGGACCTTTGCCTCATCAACCGGGAACTCCGCGAGCGCGTGCTTCAGCTTGCGCCGAAGGAAGTGCCTCGCGAGAACATCATTCTGACCGCGACCCACACTCACAGCGGGCAGGGGGCCATGGTGCGCAGTATCGTCTTCCGATTCGTCTCGGGCCGCTTCATCCCCGAGGTCCTCGAGCAGACCGCACAACGTTTCGCCGAAGCCATGCGCGCCGCTTACGACGGGCGCAAGCGCGCCGCCATCGGCTACACGACCATCGAGCAGCGCGATCTTTCCACGAACCGCCGGTACGATAACGGCCCAATAGATCCGCAGATCGGCGTGATCCGCGTCGACGACGGCGATGGAAACCCGATGGCGGTCATCGCGAACTTCGCAGCGCATCCCACCACGGTGGACGACAAGGATCTGTACCTTATCTCCGCCGATTACCCGGGGTATTTCTACACGCACTTGGAACAACTCGAGGGCGGCAAGTGCATTGCCATGTTCATGAACGGCGCCGAGGCCAACCAGCGCCCCACGAACCCGGAGAACAAGCCGGATCCCTGGGAACGCACCGAATCAATAGGGCGGCTCCTCGCCGAACGCGTGAAGGCCGCCGCCGACTCCATCAAAGGCGCCGATCTGAAACTCCACGCCGGTTATGCGACGCCCGAGCTGCCTCGCACGATCGCTTCCACCATCGCGTTTCCTTCCACTGTCTTGCAGACGCTGGAGATCGGTGACCTGCTGCTGACTTTCGTGCCGGGCGAAGCGTGCGTCGAGATCGGCCTCGAACTCCGCAAGCGCGCCCTGGCGCGCGGCTACAGCGCGCAGTTCACCGTCGATCTGAGTAATGATTTCCTGGCGTATTTCGTGCCGCCGGAATACTACTCGCATTTGCACTACGAGACCGCGATGAACTTCTACGGCCCACTCGTCTCGGAGTGGCTGTACCGCGAGTTTTCGAAGCTGATGACGCGCGGCGAACCCGAGCCTGGCATCGCGCCGCCGGACCTTGCCGCGCCCGAGGCGGTCGAAACGGCGCGCCGGCTTAACCTGCGCGGCACGCCCTATGAGATCGGATATCAGCGCGGAGCGGCGTTTCGCGACGAGATCCAGGCCAAGTACAACGCGGCCATTCTTGAGCCGTTGGGATCGGGCGCGCTCCTGCCGTCCGGCGGATCTTGGCGCAGGGTCCCGTCCTTTCTCGATGCAACGCCGCTTGCGCTGCTCACGTTAGCCGTCGGTGTACGTCCCTTGCTGCAAGGGGTCTCACGCCCGATCCTGGATGAGATCGCGGGTGTTGCGGACGGTGCAGGCCTGCCGTTTGACGGCGTGTGGCTGGTGCAATCCCTCACCGTGCTCGGCGCGCAACCCAACGCCGACGCGTTCTACCGCGCGCCCTTCTGCACCATGTTCGCCTCGACGGGCGATCGCGCGGGCGCGGACGATCTCCTCGTCGGACGCAACCTTGATTGGGTTGGCGACGAGAAGACCGTCATTCTCGACGTGACACCCCGCGACGGACATCGGTTCGTGCAGATAGGATTTCCGTGGAGCGTCGGGACTTTCACCGGCATGAACGATGCCGGCCTGGTGCTGTGCGCGGAGCGCGGCGAGGCGCACGGGATCCCGCCGATTGACGGCGCGCCGATCGAGTTCGTCCTTCGCGACCTGCTCGAGACCGCGGATGACACGGACCAGGCGCTCGCGCGCTTGCAGGCGCAAGTGTATCTGCGCGGTTATCACGTTCTCGTGGCTGGGCCGGCGGCATCGAGTTCGATAGCACCGGGCAAACTCGAAGCGCGCGTGATCGAATTCGGATCGACGGTTGTGGTCCGCGAGCCGGTCAATGGTTTCCTCATGGGGGTGGACCCGGCTTCGACCGCCGGGATAGACGACGACACGCGGGCGCGGTATGCGCGCGTCGCCGAACTCGTCGTCAATGAACACATCATCGCTTCCGGACGCATGAAGACGACACTGGCGGACGCTCAACACGGCGGTATCAAGAGCGATGCCGCCGATGAACTAGGGCGAGGCTCCATCTGGAACCGTGACACGAAATACAGCGTCGTGTTCGAGCCCGGCGCGAAACGGTTGGACGTTGCCTTTCCCGACAAGACGGGACAGCCCGGCAAGTACGTGGCCATCTCACTGAAAGGGGATGCAAAACAATGAGTGAGACGGTCCGGAGTTATACCGGAAGCGGACACGGGCCGCCGCCCCGCCGCCGCGGATTGTTCGCGCGCGGCAAGATGATATTCCTGATCCTTGTAGTGCTCCTGGCCGTGTACGGCTGGTGGGCTTCCCGCGACAGTTGTCCAGTCGAGGACCTCATACCCGCCGATCAGGCCTATCAGGTATTCGCCGTCGACATCCTCGGCGTACGCAATACGCTTGCCCAATCGAAGGTCCTCGGTACCCTGCCGCCTGAGGCCGGGCTGGGCGACGCCGTCGCACTGTCGGGAAATCTTGGCGTACCAGCGTGGGTCTTGAACAACCTGGCCCCAAACATTTGCGCAGTGTCCGGAAAGGATGTACGCGCCCTAAGCGATCCGCTGGTCGTTACCCGCATGACGCGGGTCGGATGTCTATTCATGAAACTGCACTGCGTGATGCCGTGGGTGGAATGCGAAACGGCGGGAGGACTCCACCTGTCGCGAATTCGGGATGCCGGCGTCTACTTCGCCACACGGGGACGCGCCCTCGCCATCAGCCCGTCGCGCGACGCGTTGATCCGCGCCCTGACGCTGCGTTCCGAAGACAGTATGACCCGCGAGGCCATGGCGGGCGCGGTCAGGGATATGAGTTCCGAGGATCTTGTTGGGACTTTGTTGCTACATCCCGAAGATCCTCTCGGAGAAGCCTGTGATGAGTTGCGCTTCGCCGTGCGCATCGAGGCCGCTTCGCTTCGCATCAAATGCTCAGGCGTCCTCCGCAAAGAGTGGCGGGAACAGTTTGGCGGATTCATTGAGGAACTCGCGCCCGTCGAACTGATGACGCCGCCGGAAGGCATCCTTCAGGTTTCGATGAACTTCAACAAGCCGGTTCGCGACCTCTGGTCCGTGGCCGCGCAACTCGCCGGAGTGAGCAGCGAAGCCGAAGCCCTGTGGCGGAAATGGTCAACGCCGCCGCAAGACGCAGCCCCGGGACCCGTGCAAGCGGCCATGGCCCTCTTAGGGCAACTCGGACCCGGTGTGCGAATGAGCTGGCAAGGCATCGACCTGAACGAGATGCTGCCCGTGCCTCAGATCGTCGTTACCTTGGATGCGGACCCTGAAGCCCTGCTCGCGATCTTCAGCGCGCTTCCGCCATTGGGAGGCGGCGCCGAACGCTACGCGATGCAACCGCAGTACGACGCCGCCGCGAAATGCGTTCGGTTGCCCTTGATCGGCGGGCCCTCGATGGAACCCACGGCCGGCATCATCGGCGACACGCTCCTAGTGAGTTCCAGCCGCACCGTCGCGGAAGCGCTGCTGAATTCCGGAGGGAAAGCAGAGAAACTTCCCCAACCGGGCAACCTTTACTTCACCCTTCAACCGCAGGCCTGCGCGGAGGCGCTTATCAACCTCGCCGCTCTGCTCGCCGAAAACAGCATGCTCAAAGGCTTCACGCCCGACAGTGTTCAGCAGGTGGCAGCCCCTTGGCTGGCAGGCGCGTCCGCCATCAAAGACATTACGGCGTTTGCCCGCTGCAAGAACGGTGAAGTCACGCTCGACCTCGCGATGATCTGCAACTGACCTGTTCCACAAGAACAAACGGACGGAAGACAGGCGCAGGTCCCTTCCGGCAGAAGTGACCTAATACGAAACCTGTCATGCAGACAAAGATCTTGGGTAGTGGGTCAGTTTGAATCCGCCAACTTTACAATCTCTTCGATTTCCCAACCATGATCGGTGATATCTGCCTTCATCGCCGGAGTAATGCGAAGGCTTTGATGAATCCTAGCAAAGTTGTAATACATGAAGTGCAAGGATATAGCATACTCAAGATTCTCCAGCTTCTTAGAGAAAGCACTTCTAAGGTGCGAGAATCGGCGCATCCCCATACGCATCGAGAGACTTTGCCTTTCCACGTAGGATGTAAAGATGTGCTTGTCTTGTGGATGGCCGCTGATAGGCCGTTTCTCAGCGCCGGTGCATTCAGCGCGGCTGTAGCGACGCTCCCCCTCTTCCGAACCGCCGTAAAGCTTAATTAGCATGGCGTAATCGACCTCAGATCCAGATGCGTTCTCGACAGCTTCCAGGTATACGCGGTGTCCGTCTGTGGTGAGTTGAACGCGGTTTGTTAAACGACCCGCCAAGTCCCGCATGAAAACTTGCGCATCCGCCGCATTACGCCGCCCCACGTGCCATGATGCGATCAGTTTCGTATCTGCGCATAGGGCCGTCCATGTCCAAACCTCGCCATATCCGAGTTGACCGCGCTTCTCTTCTTGCACATTCCTTTCTTTGGCATAACAGAACGCCCAGACTTCATCACATTGAAGACGATTGCATGGTAGATCGCGCAGCACTTCATCTTGATATTGGCGGCATGCCGCGCCTACGCTCCGTAGTAGGCTTGCTACGGTGTTCCTGCTCACATCCGCAAGGCGGGTGACGGTCCGCATACTATTTCCTTCACAGAGCAAGTGGATAATCTGGATTCGTTTTTCAAGCGGTAGCCTATTCATACTTGAATTATGCATGACCGCTCATGTACTTATCAAGTATAACCATCAGCGACTTTTGTATTGCGTAAGACGCATGTTGACATTTGCGGATAGATCGTGTAAACTCATTCTAGGCCTGAAATGAATGTTCGATTTTCCGATAGAGACCTTGAACGCGTTTTCCTCGACCCGGCTTACAGTGGGCATTGGGCAGAGGACATTGTGAAATCATTCAGAAAACGCATTCAGTTCATCCAGCAAGCGCTGGATGAACGTGATTTCTATGGGATGAAGAGCCTACATTATGAGAAACTTCAAGGAAAACGGAGCCGACAGAGATCGATGCGGTTGAATGATCAACTTCGATTGCTCATGCACATGAAAACAGAGGACGATATCCGAACAATAGTCATTGACTCAATAGAGGATTATCATTGACATGATGATGAAGGATCATAAACCCGCCGAGGTATTCCCCCCTGGGGAGTTCCTTCGTGAAGAGCTTGAGGCTAGGGGATGGTCGCAGGCGGATTTCGCTGAGATCATAGGACGAGATCAAACACTCGTTAGTGAGATCATTTCTGCAAGGCGCATCATTACTCCGGACACAGCCCGAGCTATTGGAGAGGCGCTGAACACTAGCGCCCATGTTTGGCTAAACCTAGAGACCGAGTATCGGCTACGCCAAGCAGAAACTACTCGACCTCTCGGAGGCAATATTGCGGAGAGGGCGGAACTTTTCGGCAGGTACCCAATCCGAGACATGGTCAAGCGCGGATGGATAAGGCAAGCGACAAGCGTCGACGATCTTAGGAAAGAACTCGCTCAGTTCTTTTATCCGCCCGAAGTCCCTTACGCAGCGCGAAGGGTGGAAGATGAATCGAGAATACGATTGCAGCAAGCCTGGCTATATAGAACGCATCAAATCTCAAGAAGATTGCATACTGGCAAATACTCGGAAGCGAAGCTGGAGCAGGCATTGAATGAATTGAAGACAATGCTCATTTCCTCGGATGCAGTTACCTTTGTGCCTCGTATTCTTCGCGAAGCAGGTATTCGCTTTCTGTTGGTGGAGGCATTACCCAGTTCAAAGATCGATGGAGTGTGTTTCTGGTTGAATGCGGTATCTCCAGTGATTGCGATTTCTTTGCGATTTGATCGCATCGATCATTTTTGGTTCACCCTTCTGCATGAACTCTACCACGTTAAGCACCGCCACGGGATAGACAAGGCGATGCTGGACACTGGGCTCTATGAGCGGGACGAGACAATTTCCAGAGAAGAAAAGCTAGCCGATACGGAAACCGAGGAGTTTCTTATCCCTAAACAAGAGTTCTCCGGATTTGTAGCCCGCGTGCAACCCCTGTTTACACCGATGCAGGTGCAAGGATTCTCCAAGAGGATTCGTGTTCATCCTGGCATTGTTGTCGGGCGGCTACAGTACGGAGGGCATATTGACTATAAGCAACACAGGAAAATGTTGGTCAGGGTCCGCGACAAGATAATCTCAACCTCGACATACGATGGGTGGGGTATGGTCGCATAACAGGAGGTTCGGACGATGACTCGAACCGAGGAATTGCAGCAAATACGGCGAGATTACCAAAGAGCAACAGGACAAGCGCGAATCATAGCCCATGAAATTGCAGAATGGGCGATTGACAATCGCAGGTACCTCTGGCATCCCACTCGCAGCGACATGATCTCGAAATGCGCAGCGGAACTGTCGCACGCGATGAATCAGGAAACATTTACCGATAGGCAAGGTCGAACTGTTCGCCTCATGCACGCCGTCACCAAGAAAAACGGACAGACAATGATGATGTTCTGAGAAAGTATGTTAACTGCGCCCAGAGAACATATGGCCTTGTCTTTTCAGCAACGTCGAGTGTGTATCGTGGCCGATTGCCGGAAACTTAAGGTGGATGTAGACAGCTATAACCAGAACCGTAACGATGGTCTTCCCATACAGATGGTTTGGGATTTCACCGACGATTTAGAGGAGATTGAGCGGGCAATGGAATCGGCGAAGAGTGCCTAATCCCACGTGTTTTTCCATCGCGCTTGGGCTGCAACTCGCGCGATCTCTTGTCTCTGCTTCGTTGTAAGACGCTCTGCTCGCACCTTGCCCCCCTTTTGCCCGCCCTTGCGCCCTAGCGCGACTGCTGCGGGATCTTTTTCCGCTGGTGGCATTGGTCGCTCACCTTCCCCAATCGCGGTTGCCACAATGCTAGCTGCAAGTTGATTCAGATCGCGCGGTCGTTTCATGAACCCATTATCCAGCATCACCCTAGATCAGTCAAGGTCGAATCAAATCCAAACTCACCCACTACCAAATCTTGCTGTTCGGTTCCTTGACTCTCCGGCACTCCGCGTGCAAGAATCCGCCTTCAATTCGCGGTTGCTAGTCGATCAGAGTACCCATGTTGTGCAGGGAGGAGAAGTATCATGGCAGCACTTCAAGGCAAGGTCTTGGTCGCGCAGGGTGGCGGACCCACGGCAGTCATCAATCAGAGTCTGGCCGGAGCGGTCCTCGAATCGCGGAAGTTCCCGCAGGTGACGCGCGTTTACGGCGCGCTGCACGGAGTTCGCGGGATTGTCGATGAGAACTTCCTGGATCTCACGGAAGCGACGACGCATAACCTCGAGGCAGTGGCGAACACTCCGTCGTCGGGCTTGCTGTCGACGCGCGACAAACCTGATAAGGCATACTGCAAGGAAATCTTTAAGGTGTGCAAGGCGCACGGGGTCCGGTATTTTTTCTATATCGGGGGGAACGACAGCGCCGACACGTGCCGCATTGTCAATCAGGAGGCCGATAAGGCTAAGTATGAGATGCGCGTCATCCATATTCCGAAGACCATCGATAACGACCTTCTGGTCACGGACCACTGCCCGGGCTATGGCTCGGCGGCGAAGTTCGTTGCGCAAGCGTTCGCGGGCGCGAACCTGGACAACCGGGCGATTCCCGGGCTTTACATCGGCGTCGTCATGGGACGGCATGCGGGGTTCCTGACGGCCGCGTCGTGTCTCGCAAAGATGTATCCCGACGACGGCCCGCACCTGATCTATGTGCCGGAACGCCCCGTTGTGAAGGAGAAGTTCCTCGCGGATGTGAGAGAAGCATATGAGAAGTACGGGCGTTGCGTGGTGGCCGTCTCGGAGGGCATTGTCGATCTTAAGGGCGTGGCCATCGCCGCGCAGTTCTCGGGCGGCGAAAAGGATTCGCACGGCAACGTCCAGCTTTCGGGCTCGGGCGCGCTCGGCGACCTGCTCAGCATGTGGGTGAAGAACGACCTCAAGATCAAGCGCGTCCGGGCTGACACGCTCGGTTATCTACAGCGTAGTTTCCTCGGCTGCGTGAGCTCAGTCGATCAGTTCGAAGCGCGCGAGGTGGGCGAGAAGGCGGCCCAGTACGCCATCTGGCACCGGCTGGACGGTTCGGTCGCGATCCGCCGCACCGGCGACTACTCGGTCGAGTATTTCCTCACGCCGATGGACACGGTGGCGCGTGAGAGCCGTGGTATGCCGGCCGAGTACGTAAATAAAGCAGGCAACAATGTGACGAATGCGTTTCGGGACTACGTCCGTCCCCTCGTTGGCCAGCTTCCCCGGATGGCGCGCGTCGCCGCACCCAGGGTTGCGAAGGTCCTCAAGAAGGGGTGATTCTTTCGGTAAACCCCCGGCTCTGCCGGGGACTCGAAAGGTTTGACCTTTGCGGAAGTAGTACACGATCTCGTAGCGGGGTCGGTACCTCTGCTGAAGCGTGACCGAGAAGCCGCGCTGAAGCGTGCTGGCGGTGGGCTGTGTTGGCCCTGTTCACCCCGGCCGAGGCCGGGTGCAAAGAGGAGCCGGCTGAAGCCCGGCTAAACACGTGCGTATACAGCAGTATCCAGTCAAGACTGCACGTACAGGAGCCAGCCCCCTTGGGGGCCTAGCAACAGCAAGCCCCCGGCTTTGCCGGGGGTCATGTGACTTCCTTCTCGATCTCCGCGTGGAGGCGGTTCAGATCATTCTCGACTTGCAGTCGAGTCTGTTCGACGGCATCGGGTGAGTCGTCGACGGGCGGAGCAATGGCAGGGCCGTAGGCGGATACGAGCCTTCCGAAGGGTTTCGGGACGGGGAACCTGTCCCAGGAGTTGAGGCGCCATGCCGGATGAATCGCGAAGGCGTGGGGTATGATGGGAAGTCCGGTCCGCGCGGCCAGTATGGCGATCCCCGGTTTTGCCACGCGTCTTGGTCCCTTGGGGCCGTCAAGGGTGAATCCGAGGATCTTGATGTGCTTTGCCGCTTCGGTGAGCCCGCGGAGACCCTCGGAGCCGCCGCGCGTGGACGATCCCCTGATGGTCCTCAGGCCTAAGTGCATCAGCACGCGGGTCGCAAGCTCGCCGTCGAAGCTGTAGCTGACGAGTGTGTGTCCGCCGGTGTTGCGATAGTGCCAAGCGGCAAGCCCCGAGGACTCGTGCCATATCGCTATGATGGCGCGTCCGTGTGTCTCGACGACTTGCTCCCAGAGATGGAGGTTTCGGACCTCGCAACGGCATGTCTTCATCAGGCCCTTGATGCACACGGCCACTATTGGGGGGAGGGTAAACAGAATGAGCTTCTGCTTGGGTGTGAACGTTACGGGACTCTCGTAGAAGACGCTGGGGATCTTGTTCAACGCTGTTCCAGGCCTTTGACCAGTTGCCAGACGACGCGGGTGCGCGGGGTTGGAAGCGAGGCAAGCTGGGCTCGGCGCAGGATCTCTCCGCTTATGGCGTCGATTTCCGTTCGCTTGCCGGCGCGAACGTCCTGAAGCATGGAGGAGACGTTGTCCGCCGTTTCCCTGCACACCTCTTCGGCTCGCTCGACGAGACTGTAACCGAACTTGTAGCCTTCGGTGGCTGCCACTTTGGCGGTTTCGACGACGAGGTCGCGCATCAACTGACGGACCTCGCGCATGTCGAGCAGCTTGCCGTTCTGCACGCCAAGCAGCGCCGTCAAGGGGTTGATGGCCGCGTTGATCGCCACCTTTTCCCAGATCTTCTGCCCCGGCGCGTCCGTCTCCTCGACCTGGAACCCGGCCTTTTCCAGCACCTCGGCCGCGACCTTCGGCGAACACGAAGTCCACGAGCCGACGGTCGTCATGCCCGGCGCCACGTGCCTCACGTGACCGGCTGAAAGCAAGGTGGACGCTTCGCAGGTAACGCCGGCAATCACGCGGGCGCTCCCTACCATCGAACACAACGTTTCGATATTGCCAAGACCATTCTGAAGCGTGAGGATCGGGTACGAATCCCGGAACTGCAGGTTCTTGAGCGAATAGGCTTTTGTCAGAACGATTACAAGATGCTGGCCGTCTGGCATGCGGGCCGACACGGCCGGCTTCGCGGTAAACGTGCCGCCGGCCTCCTCAACGGTAATGCCGGACTTCTGCAGGTTCGCCGCGCGATCCGGACGGTAATCGACCAACGTGGTCTGGACGCCGCTCCTCGCCAGTTTGGCGGCAAAAAGACATCCCATGGCCCCAGGTCCGATCACCGTTACTTTCATAAATCATTCCCCATGTGAGGTGCGCTCCGGTCTTTGTAGGACGGGTTTGAAACCCGTCCTACGATGTGCGCGCTCTGAGAGCTAACCTCTCTTCCGCCGTCAACCTTCCGCCGTTCTGCTACCGGCGTTTCACAAAGCTGTCCGCGAATCCCGCGCGTTTTTTCAACTCTTCGCACGCCTTCGCGGCGGTTCCCTTGTCCGGGTAGCGGCCCACGAGAACACGAACCGTCTTGCCGTCCTCAGAGGGAAGCAAGTCCGACTCGAGTCCTGCGTTTGACAGCAGGCGCTTCCTATACTGTTCCGCGATCTCCTTGCGCTTGGCGCCGGAGAACGATGCGACTTGAATAGCGTATGTCCCTATGCCCGGAGCAACAACCGCTGATGCGGCGGGCGTTTTCTGCGCCGCCGCGGGTTGCATGGAAGGCGATGCACTCGCGCCAGGCAGAGGTTGGAGCGGCGGCGTAGCGGCCAGCGGTGTCGCGATTGGCGTTGCTGGCGCCGGGGCAACCGTCTTGCCTTCCGGTTTCGCCGCATTTCTCTCGGCCGGTGCGGCCGCCGCAGGAGGCTGTGAAACGGGAGGCGTCTCCGTGGTCGCCGGGGTAGAGGGGGGCGTTACAGCACCGGCGCCGCTGGGAGGAGGCGCCGGCTCCACGGGAGGCGTTGGCGCGGAAGGCGGCGCAGGCTTTGCCTGAGGCGCAGGAAGTTCCGACACGTTGGGTTCCGTTTTCGGCGGGCCCTGCATTCCCGGCGATGATGGGAATCCGGGCATGGGCGGTTTCTGCGGCTGCGCGCCCGGCAGCATCCGCGGCGACGTCTGCACACCCTCTTGCCGGCCCGGCTGCTCGAGGGATCGAGGCCCCGGCGGCATTGGAGCAGCGGGCTCCGGTGCTCGGACTTGCGCCGACCGCACAGGACTCGCCTCATGGTTTCCGTACCGTCCGACGAGCACGCCGAACGCGAAACATATCAGGGCCAGGATCAGAAACATGCAGATTGCGATGATCAGTTGGCCCGATGTGAATTCCGAGGTCAGTTTCGCGGTAGTGCTCTGCGCTCTTGCCTTACTTGGATCCAACATGGTTGCTCTCTTCTTCCGCCGCCGGATGCTCCAAAGCGCTCAGGCGCTCCATAAGCACGCGCCGTCCCTTTTCCAACTCCTCATATGTCAGGTTAGGGTCACGGACCTCGATAGGACGATTGCCGATCCGGTCCGCGAACAGGATCAGCTTTACTTCCCCGTCGCTCTCGTCCGATTCCTTAATCAGCCGGAATGCCTTCTGGCGCCGAAGCAACTGCGCGGCCAGGTATGCCACGGCCAGATCGTCCCGATCCTCGGATTGCACAGCGTCATAGAACAGTTGGCGCAACGGCAAGAATACTTCCGGCGGCGGCTGCTCCGCAACTTTCGGATCGCAGAACTTGGGCGACCACACGCAGAATGCGCCCGTCGCGCATTCGGCGTTCCAACATGCCGCGCAATAGTCGGTTCGGATCAAGGTCTGGGTCTCGATCCTCACGACCGACGTCAATACTTCATCATGCACGAAATCGCGCAGGCACACGGAACATGCGTGCGCGCTCTTTCCGATCTTGATTTCCATAATAACCCTGATTCCCGTTAATTACAATAAGGCGAAGATCGCCGTCTGCTATGGCATCCCAACGATGCCTCCACCGATCTTTATCAAATCCGTGAGGATCTTTCTAGGTATGTCGATAACGCGCATGGCGTCGCTCGTCATCTCGAGCGCGCTGCTTACCAGGGTAACACCGATGGGCGGCATTCCCGCAAGTTCTCCTTGCGGGTTGAACGTGGGGCCTTTCACCTTGAACGAGAGTTCGATATCCTGTTGTGCGAGACGAAGGCCCCGTATGTTGAAGTTGTCGCGCAACGCCGGGATCTTCTCCGCGATCCCCGGCGATACCGCAACTTTGAGGTCATAGTCCATGTCGCCGTGTGTGACAAAGGAGCCGCTGCCGGTAACCTTGATCCCCTCCGAGACAAGCTGGAGATTGGGCGTCGCAAAAATGTCGCGCTCGAACGACAGGTCGCTCTTGAGCAAAGAGAACTTCAGCGAAGGAGGCAGCGCCGATATCTTGTTTTCGAGTTTCCCCTGGATCTGCGACACGAGGAAATCGGCGCTGAATTGGCCATCTCGGACTTCGAAGCGGCCCTGTCCTT
This sequence comes from uncultured Nitrospiraceae bacterium, assembly GCA_964587655.1. GTDB lineage: Bacteria > Hydrogenedentota > Hydrogenedentia > Hydrogenedentales > SLHB01 > CAZPMT01. The sequence continues at coordinate 17,273 of CAZPMT010000012.1, read as the reverse complement.
TCAGCGTTCCCGGGTCATCCCGGTCCATCGCGTAACTGACCTCGCCCGTCGTTGCGCCATTCAGGATCTTCGGATAGTTTAGTTGCTCGAGGAGATACCTGGCGGGAATGCCGGTCCATGAGAACGTCATCTCGTAGGTGTTATCTTGCTTGTTGCTTCGATACGTTCCTTCGACGCTTCCGCCCCCTTCGATCTTCGCGCTGAAGCTCTTCAAGCCCGCTTCGATGGAATTCGTGTATGAGGTCCCGGCGAACTCGCTGCCTTTCCACGGAGGCAGTTCCAATGCGTCCGCGGACAGTTCGAGCGTCCAAGGGCGCGCCGAAGATGAAAACATCTCGTCGGGCTTGAAGGCCGCGAACCATTTCTCGCGAAGGGGAGGCACTTGGGCCTTCTTTGCGTGAAGCTTCAGGGAACCTGCCGGCTCACGTTCACCGGTTATCGCAACCTCGACCCGCAGCCCTTCCCCGGAAACGGGCTTTGCGGCGCCTTCAGGAAGTAACGCTATCCTGTCAATATCCCCCGTGAAAAGCGTCTGCCAATCGAGCCCACCGTCCGTGGCGCGCCGCCACTCGAGCTTGACGTTAGCGGCAACGCCTCCGGCCACCCTATAGGGGATCTTCAGCAGCCTTCCGAGGGCCTCGACTTCGATCTTCCCGGAAGTAATGCTTGCGGTTTGAAGCGCCCACTTGCCTTTCGCGCGAGTCAGCTTCGCCTCGCCGATGAAGGGCGACGTGGCCAGATCGCCTTGCGCGGTAAGCGAGATGCTCTCCGCGGGCGCAATCTCGATGTGGAGCTTTTTCGCTCTGGCGCCGACGCCGGGGGCCTTTGCCAGCCAGTTCTTGTATGCCACCTCGGCCTGCGTGGCATCGACCTCGGCGTCAGCCACGTACTGTCCTGCGCTGCGCGCCACGGCGCACCGGAGATTGACGGAGCCGCCGAGAGACAGATCCTTGAACATCTTGCTCAACGGCGTCTTCTCGATTTCCGCCAATGTGCCGTTTGCGGCCGCTTCGAATTGCCCGGTATCGAGATCATACTTGAGCCGGCCCACGAAAGGATTGCCCGTGACCTCCAAGTTGAGAGGATCGATGCTGATCCTGTTGTTCTCGACGGCCAGCAAGCCGGAGACCTTCCGCGCGGTGAGGCCGCTCGCGGTATGGGTCAACGAGCCGTCCACGATCGAGAGCGATCCCGATGGAGTTGGCGACTGCGAACTCCACGCGAAACTGATGGGACCGAGCTCGAGTTTCCCCTCCGGGAAAGAGCCTTCCTTTGCGTCAAGCGAGAACGCGCCGGCGGCGGCGCTACCGTGAAGGGATATTTCGGGCGAATCCGTCGTGCCTTTAAGGGTGACGTAGACCTGATAGGGTTCATCGAGGACGAAATTATATGCGCCGTACTTGTCGGCGCGTCCCTTGATGATGTAACTCAGCACCTCTGTAACCGGCAGCCGCGTGGCGTCCAAGCGAAGGTCCAATCGAGGAACCGGATCGTCGAACGCGATGGCGCCTTCAAGACGCCCGGCAAGTTGATCCGATTCGGCCTTGGCGGTCGTCAACGTGAGGAGATGCCGGCCCGAGTCGTAGCTTGCCACACCGGTCAATGTCCCTTCGGCCGGGCGGATAAAGTCGGGCTGATCCCTCAACGTGACGTCGCGAAAAGGCGCTTCAAAGGCAACGACCAAGGTCATGTTCGGAAGACCCGCGAGCCGGAAATTAGGCGAGAGGCGTCCCGATTGCACAAACCGTTGCGACGCGGGAAAGAAGACGCCCACGTCTTCAGAAGTAATCGACGCGCACTGGACGCGCAGGTCAAAATCCTCGATGGCGGTGTATCGCAGATCGACCTTGATATCTTCTTCTTCCTTCGCGCTGAGTTTCCCGGCGAACTTCGCGAAGATGTCCGGCGATCCCTCCAGCCGGGCCACGTCGAAAGCGAAGTCGGATATCGTCATCCGGGTGGAGCCGACGATATTGTCGATCTCGATGGAGCCGTTCTTTCCAAGCAATCGGAACGACGTGACGGAACGGGCCTTTGAGGCTTCTCCGAGTCCGAAGCTGTCCGAGGTGAACCACGGCTGGTCTGGGGGGCGGCTCAAACGCACGGTGGCGTTGTCGGCCTCGATGCGGTCTATCGTGACAAGTCCATACAGGAGGTTGGTGACGTTAATGTAAATGTACGTGACCGGCGCCGCGAAATGGAGGCTCGGCCCCGCGGAGGAGGAAAACGTGGCGTCCATATTGTCGACGCGCAGCCCTCGTAAGCCGTTCACGACGACTGCGCCGACCTGAATGCGGGCGCCGGTCCGCGATTCGACCCTTTGCTGAACGGTCGTGCGGAGCCCTTCAAGCTTGTACTTGACAAACAGGGCGCCGACGGCAAACACAACCGTCACTGCAAAGAGCGCCAGCAGCCCGAGCCGGGTCCGCCGACCATAGCGCGTCAGCAACCAGTCCGAGTGTACTTCGCTATTTGTCTCCAGCTTTGGCTTCTTCCTGTCCCGCAGCGGGCGAGGCCCAATGAATGCCTCTGTCCTTGAGAATCTTCGCCCGGAGCCGCTCGGTCACTTGCGGGTTGTCCTTCAAGTACTGGCGGGTAGTTTCCCGTCCCTGGCCCAGGTTCTCTCCGTCCATCGAGAACCAGGCCCCGCTCTTCTGGATGATCTTATCCTCGACCGCCAAGTCGAGGATGTCGCCTTCCTTGGATATGCCCTCGTTGAAGAGGATATCGAATTCGGCCATCCTGAACGGAGGACACAGCTTGTTCTTCACCACCTTGGCCCGGACGCGATTGCCCACGTCCTGCTCGTGTTCCTTGATGCTCGAAATGCGCCGGATATCTATCCGCATGCTCGCGTAGAATTTCAGCGCCCGGCCGCCGGTCGTCGTCTCGGGGTTGCCGAACACGACTCCGATCTTCTCGCGCAACTGGTTAATGAAGATCACCAGGGTCTTGGACCGGCTGATGCAGGCCGTCAGTTTCCGCAGCGCCTGCGACATCAGGCGCGCCTGAAGGCCCATGTGTACATCGCCCATGTCGCCCTCGACCTCCGCTTTCGGCACCAGCGCCGCCACGGAGTCAATGACGATGATGTCCACGGCGTTGCTGCGGACCAGCGTCTCGCAAATGTCAAGGGCCTGCTCCGCCGTGTCCGGTTGCGACACTAATAGGTTGTCGATATCAACGCCGATCTTCGTCGCGAAGGTGGGATCGAGGGCATGTTCGGCATCGATGTAGCACGCAATGCCGCCTTCCTTCTGCGCGCTGGCCACCGCGTGCAGGGCGAGCGTAGTCTTGCCAGAGGATTCCGGCCCGAAAATCTCGATCACCCGTCCGGATGGAAAGCCGCCCACACCCGTGGCGATGTCTAGCGAAAGGCTGCCGGTCGAAATGGTGTGCATCGGCTGGACGAACTGGTCGTCGCCCAAACGCACCAGCGTACCGCGTCCGAACTGCTTTTCAAGCTGGGCTATAGCCACCGAGAGGGCCTTGTTGCGCGCATCCCCCTTTTGGTTTTCCATGCGTTAATTCTCCTTCCGTTGATACTGAATATATATTCACCTGTCCGCTATCATGCCACATCCATTGTGCCCTGTCAAGCTGTGCCGCTGCGATGGAATTCCCGCCGGAAAGTCACGTGTTTTGCTGGACTGTGGACAGGCATCTGAGTACGATGGCGGTACAATAACCGGTGCCGGTGGAAGATATATGGACACAAGGACAAATCCATGGTAGCTATGCTCTGTTCTCTCCTGTTGGCCATGCCGCAGATCTTTGAAATGTCTCAGCCCTCGCTGGATGAGTACCTGAACGCCTTGAAGGCGCGGACGCCGGATTTCGGGGCTCGGGTCGTGGAGATCGCCAACCGGAGCGCCGGCACGCCGTACGTGGGCGATCCTCTCGGGGAAGGCCCGAACGGTCAGTACGACAAGGACCCGCGGATGGATTTGACCCGCGTTGATTGCGTCACGTTCGTGGAGCAGACCATCGCGCTGGCGGCGTCCGATTCGCACAAATCCGCTTTCGATACGCTGCAAGAGATCCGATACAAAGGCGGGGAAGCGGCCTTCGAGAAGCGGAACCACTTCATGATCGCGGATTGGATTGCGAACAACAAGTTCTGTCGCGACGTCTCGGGCGAGATCAAGACGCCCACGGCAAGGGTCAAACGCACAATGGGCCGCAAACATTTCTTTGAGACCAAGAATCTCCCGGACCTTGCCAAGAGTGCTGTGGAAGAGACCATCGAGCTCACCTATGTGCCCTCCGCGGAGGCGGCGCGGGCCGAGAAGAGCCTTCCGAGTCCGGCGTTGATCCTCTTCATCGGCAAGGTCGAATGGCTGTTCACGCTCCACTGCGGAATCTTTGTCCGTGACGAAAGCGGCAAGGGCCGTTTGTATAACGCCAGTTCCACGGAGAAGAAGGTGGTGGAAGCCGACTTCGCGCCGATATTCGAGAACTCGACTCGATACCTGGGCTTCACCGCGTACGAGATCGGGGAACCGAAGTTTTGACGGACGCTCGCACATGAGTATGCCGCTTTCGGCGAAAGTGACATACTGGCAGCCTCCCGTTTTGTGATACACTCTGCCTCTATGACTCCCCATGACGACAACAGACCCATGATCGTGCAGTCGGACCGATCCGTGCTTCTCGAGACGGACGGGCCGGCGTTTGAAAACGCGCGCGACGCGTTGTCGGGCTATGCCGAGCTCGTCAAGTCGCCGGAGCACATCCATACCTACCGCATCACGCCGTTGTCGTTGTGGAACGCCGCGGCCTCGGGCATGACCGCGAAGGCCATCATCGACAGTCTGGTGCGCTTCAGCAAGTACGAGGTCCCGCAGAATGTCCTCGCGGACGTCGAGGACAACGTCGCGCGCTACGGCCGGCTGAAGCTGTTCAAGGATGAGAAGGGCCGGCTTGTTCTCCAGTCGGATGACACGCTACTGATCATGGAACTCCTCAATCAACGGAGTCTTCAGCCGCTGATCACCGGGTCGCCCGACGCGAAACGCATCTACGTGAAGCCCGGGGATCGCGGCAACGTCAAGTGCGTCCTCATCAAGATCGGTTATCCGGTCGAAGACCTCGCCGGCTACGTCCAGGGCGCCCCGCTTGAATTCGAACTGCGGACGCGGGCCATTTCCGGCCCGCCGTTCATCCTGCGGAAGTACCAGGTCGAATCGGTCGACGCCTTCTACATGCGCGGCTCTAATCACGGGGGGAGCGGCGTGGTTGTGCTGCCGTGCGGCGCGGGCAAGACCATGGTCGGCATCGGCGCGATGCACGCGCTCCGGACGCAGACGCTGATCCTGACCACGAATACTGTGGCGCTACGGCAGTGGAAGACCGAGTTGCAGGACAAGACTACGCTGACCGAACGCGAGATCGGAGAATACAGCGGCGACGTGAAGGAGATTCGTCCGGTCACGATCGCCACCTACCAGATCCTCACGTACCGAAAGACGAAGGACAGCCCCTTCGTACATTTCAGTTTGTTTGACGAGGGGAATTGGGGATTGATCATCTATGACGAAGTGCATCTGCTGCCCGCGCCGGTCTTCCGGGCTACGGCCAGCCTCCAGGCGCGGCGGCGTCTGGGATTGACGGCGACGCTGGTCCGTGAAGACGCGCGCGAGGACGACGTGTTCAGCCTCATCGGTCCGAAGAAGTACGACGTGCCTTGGAAGGTGCTCGAGAAACAGGGCTGGATCGCCCAAGCCGTCTGCACGGAGATCCGCGTTCGGCTGCCTGAAGACGAGCGGTTCCGCTACGCGATCTCGAGCAAGCGCGACAAGTTCCGCATCGCCTCGACGAATCCCGTGAAGGACTCGATATGCGAGAGGCTTCTCGAGCACCATCGCGGTGACAATGTGCTCGTGATCGGCCAGTACCTCGACCAACTCAAGCTCCTGAAGAAACGTTTCAAGGCGCCGCTCATTACGGGACGAACCAGCACGCGCGAGCGCGAACGGCTGTACGGCGCCTTTCGGGCCGGCGATGAAAAGCTGCTGATTGTGTCGAAGGTGGCGAACTTCGCCATCGATCTGCCGGATGCAAACGTCGCAATCCAGGTGTCGGGCACGTTCGGGTCGCGTCAGGAGGAGGCGCAGCGCCTGGGACGCATCTTGCGTCCGAAGGCCGACGGCGGGCTCGCGCGGTTCTACTCGCTCGTGTCGCGCGAGACGTGCGACCAGGATTACAGCGTCAAGCGCCAGCTATTCCTCACCGAGCAGGGCTACCGATACGAGATCGTCAACGCGGAAGACATGATTAACGCGCTCTAGCGTACTGAATCGTAATTGCAGGATCTTAACGAAGCAGTGGTTTCGGAGCGTTTGATGAGTGCAGGCATACAACGTGGACCGTTTCCCCCTTCAAAGGGGGAAACGGCATAGCCGCAACTGTTGCGATTAGTTACCAACAGGATGACTCACTGCTCCAGCGTGACGGCGCGCAGTCTTGTTGCAAAAATCCCGTTCGGGGCAGGCGTTCTCTTAAGGGCTTGGCCAGGGTGCATTATGACCGGCGTATACGTGATCCATGGCACGGAACGTTCATCGCGGGCCGCGAAGATCGATCGGCTCGTGATCGAGAAGTGGGGTCGCGCGTTGCTCTTGGTTCCGACGCGTCAACACGCGGCACGTCGCACTGAACGCATTATCCTCGCTGGCGGGCTCGACGGCGCCTGGGGCCGGCATATCCTGACGCTCGACGATTTCGCGACAATGCTGCTGCGCGCGGCGGGCAGGGATCCCATTCGGCTCCGGGACACCGAACGGCGGCTTCTTCTCGACCGTTCGCTCGAAAGGCTGAGTCGCGACGGCAGGTTGAGCGTCTTGGGCGACGCGGCGGAGACGCAAGGGTTCCGCTCGCACGTGCTGCGCGTCATAACGCAACTCAAACAGGCCGCCGTCGAGCCGGACACTTTCCGCGAGCGCGTCAGGAGACGCAGGCTTCGTTCTCCTCTCGACGACGTCGTGGCGGAGGTCTACACGGCGTATCAAGACGCCCTGTTACGAGCCGGGGTGTATGACCTGCCGGGGTTGTTCTGGGAAGCGGAATTCCTCTCTCGTGAGCGACGGCCCGCAATCATGGAGAACGTCGACCTCCTGGCGCTGGACGGGTTCGACGATTTCACGCCCTCGGAGTTACGTCTGCTGACATCGCTGGCAAAGCACGTCAACACGCTTGTCTTCGGACTCAACTACGATCCTTCGGCAAATCGGATCGATCTTTACAGGACAACAGCGCGGACCCTCGGGCAAATCCGCGAACGGTTTGAAGTGATCTTCGAGCCGGTCGACGAGGAGCCGCCGCGGACGTTCCTGGAATTCGCTTCGAGCAACATCTTTTGGCGCGACGAGCCGCGGCTGCCGCCGGGACTCGATCCGGATCTCGAGGTCGTGCCGTGCGCGGATTTCGTGCAGGAGATCGAGACGATTGGCCGCCGCGTAAAGTCCCTTATCATTGACAACGCCGTGCCGCCTGAGGAGATCGCGGTCGTGTATCGGAGCCTGCGCGAGGCCGCGGGCACGTTGCGATCAGTGTTTGCGGAATTCGACATCCCGATACGCATGATCCAGCAACCGTCGGTGTGGGAGAGCGCCGCGTTTGCCTTTCTCATGGGGTTTTTCGATGCGATCGAAACGTGGGCGCGCGAACCGGTCGTCAACGTGCTTACGTCGCCCTGGTTCAACCCGCCGTTCGTCCGCGAGCACGATTCCTGGACACGGCACAGTGAATCGTTTCCGCTCCTTTCGCGCACGGCCCAGATCATCTCCGGCATCGACGAGTGGCGAGACAGACTCAAACGCCTCATGGAGCACGGCGACGACGAATCCCTGCAACGTCTCCGGCGCAGTCTTCCGGAACCGCATGAGGCCGCAAAGGCGTTGTTGAAGGGGATCGAAACAATCGAACAGGTGCGCGCCCTGCTGCCGGAAAAGGCCGTGCCGGACGCGTTCGCCGCGGCCGTGGATGAGATCATAGATCGTCTCGGCATTCCCGAAGCCATTGAATTGCATCCGACTAAAGCGATACGGGGCCGCGAGCGTGCAGCCCTCCGCGCGCTTCGGGAACTGCTGGGCGCATGGAGTCTTTGGGCCGACTTCGACTCAAGTCCTCAATCGCGAAGCGAGTTTCTGTCATCCCTTCGCCAGGCCGCGCGGGAAACGACCTTCGCGCCGCCCGGAGCGAAGAGCGGCGTCGCGTGTCTCGATGCGGAGTCGGTTCGCTTGCTTCGTTTCGACTATGTGTTTCTCGGCGGCGTGAATGAAGGCGACGTGCCGCGTCCTCCGACGGCCAGCGCGATCTACTCCGAGGAGGATCTTGCGAGCCTCGCGGACGAAGGGATCGTTATTGAAGGCCGCAAGGCGCACGCCGAGCGCGAAGCATTGATGTTCCACCACGTGCTCAACGTCTCCCGGAAGCGTCTTTGCATCACGTGGCGCATGCTGTCTCGCCAAGGCAACGAGCAATACCCAAGCCCCTACGTCACGGACGTCATCGACCTGTTTCCTGGCGAATCGGTCCAGCGTCCCTTTCCAAAGGCGGACGAGTTTGTGCCGGAACCCGCTGAGGCGGCCTCGTGGCGCGACCTTCGCAACGCGGTGTGCCGGGCCGGCGTTCCTCCGCGTGCGCTGGCCCCGGATAAGTTCGCCCGGGTTCGCGTGGGCGCCGATATTGAGAGAACGCGACATGATCGATCCCCGTTCGGCAATTACGATGGCGTGCTGGCGGCGCGGGATGCCGTCAGCGGCCTCGCGCGGGAGTTTGACGCAAGCCACGTCTTCAGCGTGCAGCAGATCGAGACCTACAAGGCGTGTCCGTTTCGCTTTCTCGTCGAACGCGTGCTGGGCGTCGAGGCCGCGGACGTCCCAGTGGCCGAATTCGATGCCGCCGTGCGGGGCGCTATTTTGCACGGCGTCCTGCAAGCGTTTCACGAGGAATATCGCGGGTTCGCCGTGCCCGACATCGACGAAGCGAAGGCGAGCGAGGCGATGCGAGCTCACGTCGATAGCGTGTTCGGGAAAAAGGCATGGCGAAGTGCAACCGCGCCTCGCGGCGTCGAGGCCATCGAGCGCGAACGCATCCTCGCCGCCCTTGAACGCTATCTGCGCATCGAGCGGGAACGCGGCGAATCCGAATGGAAGCCTCTTCACTTCGAGGTCGGATTCGGAAAGACCCCCGGCGCCGCCCAGGACCCGCTGACACGCCCTGATTCTTACGCGCTTTTGACGCCGGCGGGCCCGGTGCTCTTCGCGGGACGCATCGACCGCATCGATCTCCGCGATGCAGGGGCGCGGATCATCGATTACAAGAGCGGCGCGATTCCGCAACCCAAGGAGATGACCGGCGGGACTTCGCTGCAACTCGCCGTTTACGCCCTTGCCGTCGAGGAGTTCTTGATGCCCGGTACGCCGTGTCATGAGGCGTGGTTCGTGCAGATCGGACGCAGCAAACGCGCGGAGGCGTTGGGCCGCGCGAAGAAGACCGATGAATGGCCCGATCGCCAGGTCCTCACGCGCACAGTCGTGGCGGAGTGCGTCGCGGGCATTCGCGCGGGCCGCTTTCCGCCGACGCCCATCGATACGGGCTGCCGGTACTGCGCGGCCGGACGTGCGTGCCGCTATGAACGCAGCCGCATCGAACGAAAGGAAACGCGGTCATGACCCGCACCGAGCAACAGAAGGCGGCCGTCGAGACACTCGCAAAACGGGTCTGTGTCGATGCCGGCGCGGGTTCCGGCAAGACGAGCGTGTTGATCGACAGAATCGTTCATCTCATCGAGCGTTGCCTCGCGCCCCTGGACGACATCGTCGCGATCACCTTCACGGAGAAGGCCGCGGCAGAAATGAAGATCCGGCTCCGCAAGGCGTTTCGCGACAAAGCCCCGCGAAGCGACGCGGCAGTGATGAGTCACTGGCGCGACATGGAGCGGCGGGTCGAGACGAGCCGCATTGCCACGATCCACTCGTTCTGCGCGTCATTGTTGCGCGAGCACGCGCTGCGCGTGGGGCTCGATCCCGATTTCACCGTGCTGGCCGAGGCCGAGGCCACGCTGCTGCGCGCGGAGAGCGTCACCGACGCCGTGCATGCGCTTCTTGAGCGAGGCGACGAAGCGGCGGCGCGTGCGGCCACCGAGTTCGGCGCGCAACGGTTGATCGGACTGCTGGGATACCTCCTGAACAAACGCGGCCTGATTGATCGTATCCGCGCGGATCATCCCCTGGATGATCCCGAAGCGCTCGTCGTGCACTGGCGCCGGCTTGTAGCGCAGTCGTGCGAGGCGCGGCTGGCGGCAGCGGCGAAGGACCCGGAAATCCGGCGGTTGAGGGAATACCTGTCGAGTCTCGGCGGACTATGCCGCAAAGGCGGCGATGCGCGCGAGGCCGCACGGCAGCAGGCTCTGGCGGCGGTGGAACACATCATGGATGCCCGAGGCGCCTCTGAAATCCAATCTCTCTTAGCGGAAGTCGACTCGATCTCGCTTCGAGGCGGAAGCAAGAAGAACTGGGATCCCGAAGACGCGTTCGTTGCGGTGAAAGTTGCCGTCGAGGAACTTCGCGACGCCGCTCGGAAATATGCGCCGATTCACTTTGATGAGGCCGCGGAGGCTTGTGCCGCACGGTTGACCTGCGATGTCTTCTCGACATTCGAGAAGGTTTCCGGCGCGTATCGGAAAGCGAAGAATGCGCTTTCGGGACGAGACTTTGACGACCTCCTGTCGATGGCCGTCAAGATGCTGCGCGGAAACGAGGACATCCGGGCGCGGACGGCGCGCGGCATCAAGTTTCTGCTGATTGACGAGTTCCAGGACACGGACGCCACGCAACTCGAGATCGCGCGGCTGCTCATCGAGCATTCGGAAGGTCCGGCGCTGTTCGTCGTGGGCGATGCGAAGCAGTCCATCTACGATTTCCGCGGCGCGGAGGTCGAAGTTTTCCAGGAAGCTAGGACCGGGGCAAACGAAGTCATCCCGCTCGCGCGCAATTTCCGGACGGTCCCGGAGGTGCTGAACTTCGTGAACGACTTGTTCCGGACATCGGGTTTGCTGCGTTCGGTTGAACCGGATTACGTTCCGCTTGAGACCCACCGGTCCGCGTCGGACGGGCGTCGCATCGAATTTGTCATCCCCGAGAAGATCGAGGATGCGTCCGCGGACGACTATCGGTCCGAGGAGGCCAGGCTCATCGCATGGCGGCTCGATGACATGTGCCGCGGCGCCGGCCGCATCGATGTCTATGACAATCACAGCGAGCGGGCGCGTCCGGCTGAGTTCGGCGATGTGGCCCTCTTGTTTCGCTCCATGAGCAGCGTCTACCTCTATGAGGAGGCGCTGCGCAATTGGGGCATTCCTTACAACGTCGTCGCGGGAGCGGGATTCTACGAACGGCAGGAGGTCACCGACCTCCGCAACCTGCTCACGGTGCTCGTCGATCCGCATGACGAGATGGCGCTCCTCGGATTTCTTCGCGGGCCAATGGCTGGCCTGTCCGACGAGTCACTCGTACTGCTGTGCCGCAAGACCAGCCTCGTGAATGCAATGTGCGGCAAGCATCCGCCGGAAGATTTCCCGCAATCGGATCGGCTGGCGGCGGCCCGTGAGTTGATCGACGATCTGCGCGCGCACAGTGAGATGCCGCTGTCCGCGTTCCTGCGCTACGCGCTTGACCGCACCGGGTGCGAGGCGATTGCGCTGACGCAGTTCCTCGGCGTTCAGAAGGCGTACAACGTGCGTAAGATCGCGGACCTTGCGGACGATTTCGCGCGTACGAAACCCGCGAAACTGGCGGCGTTCGTGCAGTATCTCGATCAGATCGCGGGACAGGAGGAGATTCGGGAAGGGGACGCGGCCTTGCAGCCGCAAGGCTCCGGGGCGGTCACATTGATGACCATCCACAAGTCGAAAGGACTCGAGTTCCCGATCGTGGTCGTTCCCGATCTCTCGCGGGAGCGCAAAGGTCCGGACCTGCGCGACGTCGCGGTTCACGCAACGCTGGGAATGGCCGCGCGCCCGACGGATGATCGCGGCGAAAAGATGAAGCCCGCGATCCACGAAGCCATAAACGCCGCCGCCAAGGAGAAGGACGCCGCGGAACATGCGCGCGTGCTCTACGTCGCCATGACGCGGGCGAGAGACTGGTTGCTGCTGGGAGGCAGTCCCGAACCGGCGAAGGGCAGTTGGCTGAGCACGATCGAGAGTCTGTACGGTCTCTGCGGCCGCCAGAACGGCGCGGAGCTTTCCGTGACGGGCTGGAGCGCGATGGTGCTTCGAAAAGCGCCGCCGCACGTACGCGTCGAGTCGTCAAAGGCCGCTGATGCCGATATTGATTACGCTAGTCTTGCGTCGCGGGTCGAGCCGATCTCCGAGGACGGGCGCGCGCGGCGAGTGTTCTCCGTTTCCGAATTGCTGGACGCCTTGGGCGGAGAATACGATGCCGGCGAAACGGGAGCCGGCGCCGGGACGGCGCATGATCCTCTGTTGCGAGGCACACTTGTGCACCGGATGTTCGAGATCTGGCCGTTCGACGAGGCTGAGGTCGATCTCGAGGCGCTTATTCAATCGTTTCTCCCTCGTGAATGTCCGGTTCTCAAGGTGCGCGGGCAAATGGCGTCCTATCTGCGCGCGACGGCGGAGCGGTTCATCCAATCGGAAATGTACGAGCGAATGAAGTCATCGAAATCCGTCGAGAACGAGAAGCCTTTTCTGCTTCGGGTCGGCGATGCCCTGGTGAGCGGGATCATCGACGTGATTCTCGACGACGGCACTCTTATCGACTACAAGACGGGGCGGCCGCGCGAGGAAAAGCAGGAACGGTACGAGTGGCAGCTCCGTCTTTACGCCGCCGCCGTGCGGACATTGCTCGGCAAGCAACCTCGGGCGGCGTTCGTGTACTATGCCGACACCGGCGAACATACAACGGTGGACGTCTCGCCGGAACGGATTGCGGAGGCTCTCGCGAGAACAGCGGAGGTAATAGCCGCTCTCGGTCGCGCGGGCACGGGCTGAAGCCCGCACTACGAACTGGACAACGAACGTTTGAGCAATGCTCAGAGGATTGGCATGGCGCGGTGGCCGCTGAAATGGGGCGTGGCATTGGCGCTCGCGTTTCTTTCCGCGACGGCGTCGGCGGGCGACGACACGGCGAAACTGACACGCGGCTTGCTCCGAATCGAATACGCTCCCGGCGACGAAACGCTGGCACAAGAGACTTTGTCGATTATGGAGAATGCGCTGACGGAGTTCGACGCGCACCTGCCCGCCGGAAAGGACCCGATACACGTCACGATCTGCCCGACATATGAGGCGTTTCGGCGGCTCGCGGGACAATACGGCATGGCGCGCGTCGGAGGCATCGCGAAATCCCCGCAAGGCATCATCATAGTGAAGGCGCCGTACCTGTCGCCCGATGGTGGGGATTATCGCGGCACGCTGCGGCACGAGCTTATCCACGTGCTCCTCTCGCGCAACACGGAAGAGGCGTATGTGCCCCGGTGGTTCGACGAAGGCGTGGCGATGGTCATATCGAAGGAACTGCGGTGGGAGAGCGGCCTGCGCATTGCGCGCATGTACGCGACGCGGCGGTTGATCCCCTATCGGGAACTGAACTTCGCGTTCGCGCCAATCGGCGACGAAGGCGTTTTCGGCGATGCGTACGCGCAGGCATTGTCCATGACGCGGTACATTATCGAGCGCACGGGGCAGGACCGGTTCTGGGAACTGGTGCTCTCGTTGAAGACGATCAGTTTCGAAGAGGCCCTTCCGAAATACACTGGACTGACGCCCGGCTCGCTCTACGACGCATGGCGGCGGTCGCTTTGGAAGGTAACGATTCTTGCCTCGTTGGTATCCGGCTTCTCGGCGTTCCAGTTGATGGCGGTACTCGTGATCGTGGCGTACATGCGCAAGCAGCGGCGGGGCCGCAAGCTCGTTCAACAATGGGTGGAAGAGGAAAACGCGCCGGAGGTCTTCAGTTGGGACAAGCTCGAGGAGGGGCCGTATCCCTGGGAAGAAGAATACGATGAAGACGAAGATGAGCGGCGCTGACGCGCCTGCGCCGGTCTCGCACTTGAAACGATGCGGGATGCTTGTTATCGTGACGGCCTGTGGATGAGAGAGGATACAAGTAAATATGGCTAAGAAGAACGCTCCTTTAGTCGCCGTTATCATGGGCAGCAAATCGGATTGGGAAACGATGCGTCACGCCGCCGAAACGCTCGATCAGTTCGGCGTCGCGCACGAATCCCGCGTGTTGTCGGCCCACCGGACGCCGGACGCGTTGACGGCCTATCTGAAGGACGTCGAGAAGCGCGGGTGTGAGGTGTTCATCGGAGGCGCGGGCGGCGCCGCGCATTTGTGCGGCGTCATCGCGGCACAGACGACCAGGCCGGTGCTCGCGGTCCCGATGCAGAGCGCGTTGCAGGGCCTGGATTCATTGTTGTCGATGGTGCAGATGCCGGCTGGCATTCCCGTGGGTACGCTGGCCATCGGGAAAGCAGGCGCGATCAACGCCGCGCTGCTTGCGGTCGCCATCCTGGCTGGCTCGCGGCCCGAACTCCGCGACAAGCTCGCCGCGTATCGTGCCCGCCAGGCGGAAAAGATCCTTAAAGAAACGCTTCCGTAAGAGGGTGTACGGAAAGCCCATGTAGGTCCGGTTTGTAACCGGACCAAGTCATGCGCAGTATATTCGGGGCGCCGCTGAGATGGTCCGGTTACAAACCGGACCTACATGGCCAGCGCTTTCAGACAGGCTATGATTCCCATGTGAACGGCGCGGACACTTTCCGTACACGCGCTAAGAGATCGCGCGGAACGCCGGAAAGAGAGTTGACCCTTGGGAATTTTTCTCTTCACATTCTTTATCGCGATGCTTGGCAATCTTATCGCGCTGATCCAGTCGTTGCTGGGTTTCTCAAGCGGAGAGTAGATCGCCCTGCCAACTGAATCTCAATCCCATCGAGTCAAGTAAGGATCCGGAAACAAGAATTAAGTAAGGTATCCCCCGAACTGCCGTCTACAATTTCATCAGACCCGAAATTCATGGCGTTTTCTCCTTTGCCCGGAAAAAAGGGGGGCGCTTCACATGCTTCACAAATCCACAGGGGTTTGTTTTCCGTCAGGTGAACGTGGGAGGTACGTGCTGCTCTTCGATTTCTTGTTCCTCTTTCGCCCTCCCTGCTCTTCGCTGCGAAGATCCCGGTCGTCTTCTTCAAGTCTTGACTGGATTCCGACGAATGTATCCAAGATCCTGCCATGCAATGCTTGGCATGCGTTGCAAGCTGCCAACAGATCGAGATTGCCCCATCCCGCTGTAAGGGCAGCTGTTGCCTGAACAAGTGAAATCGCGCACAACTGTGCTGGATCCGCCAAACCAAAATGGCTTGGCCCCGCCAGCATGATATTTTCACGCTCAAAGAGACCGAGAGCCGTGTATAGCCCGTTGGAGCTCGCATGGATCTTCTCACATGCCCATTTGTAGTAGGGTCGAAGATGGTCGATACCAACGTGCTCTTCGATATTGGCGAAACACGGAGGCTTAGGCTTCAGTCTCAATGCCGCCCACCCCCAGTCTTTCTCGAAGGCAGCCCCAAACCTTTCTTTTACCCTCTGATATTCACGCTCGGCCTCTCGTTCTTCATCTTCACTGTAAGGGATTAGTCCGAAACGGGTTACGTGACGCCGGTAACTCTTCATTCGTTTCCAGCGGTCTATACATTGATATTCCAGAAAACGCTCCGAATCCAACGGCTCCTGTTCGAAGAGAAACAACGCGACCGTGGCGGTTTCATGCAACGAACGCCAGCGGCCCAACGCACCATCGGCGAAACCACCCTTAAGAAGGCATATGATTTCCAGATAGAGCAAACAGGCTCTTGCATGTAATCGGGATAAAGCTTCAAACTTCGGGAATTCTGGAGCGCCTGGGCTTGGACGGGCTTCCTTCAAGGCCATTTCGCCTGTTTCGCGACACATCACCCCCAACCGTTCGAGCAAATCGAAACCGTCCTTCCACCTTTGCAGAAGCCGCCGATTGAAACCTCGTTCGCGACGGCGGTACCAGGACAACATCGCCGGCGCATCGTCATCTAGAGCGCGGAGAAGAATCTGCACAAACTCTGGGAGCAAACCATGGATTCGTTGGGCAATCTCGTCCTCTGACAGACATTTGTCTGATCTCGCGAGAAGTTTCGGCAATTCAGACTCTATCATGTCTTGAAGAACACCCATACAAAGAGCTTTCTACTCTCAGTCGCTCATAGACTGATTACTGGCAACGCAGTATCTGCCTTAGAGTTCAGTCGATGCTGTCTGCGGTTTCTTGGACGCTCAGTCACCCTTTCGGGGGATACGGGTCGTGACCGTAGGTCCGCTCTTCCGACGCGCGGAGTGGCGTTGGGCGCTCTTCATGTCGCGGTTTTCCTGTTGGCAGTCCGCGGCTTGCCTTGTGCGACTGGTTTCGGCGCCGGTTGGACCATGCGTTCGGGATGCTGTCGGGCGAACTCACGGAAACGATCAAAGAGCTTTTCGACGTCGCCTCCGATTTCCCGGTTGAGTTCGTCTTTGATTCTGTATACTTCTCGTAGGATTGGATCGGCCTGCATCTGTCATTCTCCCAGCAATTCCTCAGGCGTGCATACCTGGGGAACAAAGAGTCCTTTCTTTTCATTTTCAGTTCGCGCAAACGCCGCAATGCAATAACGTTCGCCAGATGCCTGAAGTTCCACGTGCACAGATACTCCATCTCGTGAATGCTCGCAAAGGCGGGATGAGCGGCGTCTTCAGCGTTTCCGGGGGGCACGACGCCTTTCTCAAGATACAGCTTGATGAGCGCCCGTACCTCGGGCGTCGCATCGAGCACGGGAAACGACCGCAGGAACTCGCGTCTTTTCTCCACTTCCTTGCGGTCACCCCTGCCGGCCTCTTGGATCACGACTTCGGAAATGAATATGGCGTAACGCGCCTGGTCTCGCTTCCACCACGTCCGCGTGATGTCTTGCCGGGCAAGCGAAATGACGTCGCGCGACGGCTCCGCCAGCAAGTAGCTGGGTATGGTCGTCTCCATGTATAGCGTCGGCTTGTCCATCTCTGGTTATGATCTGCCAAAAATGCCAAGAATTCAAACCGCCCGCGTGGGCGTGGCGGCTGAGGCCGAGGATTGCCAGTAATCCGTTCCGAAATCTCATCCTCGTGCATCTGTTTTGCCTGCTCCTCTGAGAGCCTGTGAAAAAATGCCCGGCGCGAGAAAAGGCTTGACATTTATAGA
>CAZPMT010000011.1:0-84866 GCA_964587655.1 uncultured Nitrospiraceae bacterium | reverse complement strand
CCCGCTTCTCATCCTCCCACGCGAAAACTCGACTCCTTACATGCGGATCGGGGCTTCGCACGCGAGCGCGAAGTCGCCCGCGGCATAGAAGGCGGGCACGCCCAATTCCGCCGCGCAGTACACGGACTGGCCGAGTTCGCCGATGGACACGCCGTTCACTTTCAGATCGATGTACTTGAAGGACTGGGTGTGCGGTAGATGTGCGAGTTCACTCGACGCCTTGGCGTGCTGCCCGACGAACGCGAAACCGTCATAGTTGGAATCGAGTCCATCCGGCCATCCGCCAGGACCTCCGCGCGCGTATTCGACTCGCGGGTCGAGCAACTCGATATCAATCGCGCCCGCCCCGTGCCCGTCGTACACCTGAACGCACTTGGCGCCCGCGGCAAAGAATCCGTCCACGGCGGCGTTCACTTCCAGGGTGAGGAGCCGGCAGCCGGCGTCGTAGCACCGAGCGCCCGGTATCAGCCAGTCCTCGGCATTCTTCACGCCCGCTACGCCTTCCATGTCCGTCATCAGCATGATGCGCATGGCCGTATCCCGCAAATCCGCCGCTCAGGGAATCATCCTGGATTCGGCGGTCAAAGCAGCTTCTTTCCAACCTGTGGACAACGTGGACGATGTGGACGGCGTGGACTTTGTGGACGCCGAAAAGGGCCACCTGCAGGGTTGTGTCCACTTTGTCCACAACGTCCAGCCCGTCCACTGATTAAGCAGACGGTCCGAATTTCAACCGCCGTTTCTCGGATCTTAGGTATGAGCCTCGAAAATGTCCAACACCCAGATCGGGTCCAGCGGGAAACGGCGCGTCAGCGCATGGATATCGGCGGGCCGAGTATCTCACGCAAGATGATTCCCCGTCGGACGTCATCGATATTCCTTAGTAGCGCGTGAGCGGATGACGTCCGCTTCGACGGGACGGGCTGGCCGGTTTTCTTCGCGGCCTCGGGGGGCTTCTGGGCCGCGGGTTGGCGAAGTGTTCGGAGAGGTAGGCTCACCGCTAATGTTGCCGACCGGGTCCGGGGCGGCGTGGACTGCCTCGGCGCGGTGGGCGCAGGCCGGCGGCGAGGGCCTTCCTCCTCCTCGGCCGCGGGCGCCGCGACGGGCCTCGCGGCGGGGCGCGCAACCGGGGCCTCGACAACGATGGGCCGCTGTTGGCGTGGAGGCGCCGGAGCGGCGGATTCACGCGGCGCGGCCGGGCGCGCGACGGGCGGTTGATATGGCATGTCGCGTTGTTGCGGCCTTGGGATCGTCACGGGCTTGACGGGCTGCCAACCCGTGTCATCACCTTCTTCGGGGGCGGCGGGACGCGCTTTCCGTACGGTGGTGTCACCGGTAAGCATGCGCCGGAGCATTTCCGGAAGATCATTGAGTTCCGGCGTCTCGCCGGGGGGCATGGGCGATTCTTCATCGGTCTTCTTCTTCAGCTTGCCGAGTATGCTGATCACTACGATCGCAATGAAGATGAGTGGACCTATCAGATTTTCCATCGCACTTTCCTTTTCAGGAGCGTGGCTTTTCCAAACCCGTGCGGTCACGGCCGCGCGACAACGGTGTGGCGGAGCACGGCCTATTGTTCGGGCGCGCCGCCGCCGGGCTTATCGAGTTTCGAGATCGACGTGCGCATGTCCGTATCGGCTACGACATTCTTCATCCGGTAGTAGTCCATGATGCCGAGATTGCCGCTGCGGAACGCCTCGGCCATGGCGCGTGGGACTTCGGCCTCGGCCTCGACGACGCGCGCGCGCATCTCGACGACTTGCGCCTGCATTTCCTGTTCGCGGGCGCGGGCCATGGCGCGGCGTTCCTCGGCGCGGGCCTGTGCGATCTGCTTGTCGGCCTCGGCCTGCATGATCTGCAACTGCGCGCCGATGTTCTCTCCCACGTCCACGTCGGCGATATCGATGGACAGGATCTCGAAGGCCGTCCCGGCATCAAGGCCGCGGGCCAGCACCGTCTTAGAGATCATGTCGGGGTTCTCGAGGACGCGCTTGTGCGATTCGGCGGAACCGATTGTCGTCACGATGCCCTCGCCGACGCGCGCGATGATGGTCTCCTCGGTCGCGCCGCCGACCAGGGTGTTAATGTTAGTCCGCACCGTCACGCGGGCCTTCGCCTTGAGCTGAATTCCGTCCATGGCGACCGCGGACACTGTGGGCGCCCCCTTCGAAGGGTCCGGGCAATCGATAACCTTCGGACGCACGGAGGTCTGCACAGCGTCGAGTACGTCGCGTCCGGCGAGGTCGATTGCCGTGGCCTTCTGGAACGTCAGCGGGATGTTGGCCTTGTTGGCCGCGATGAGGGCCTGCACGA
Source organism: uncultured Nitrospiraceae bacterium (assembly GCA_964587655.1). Classification (GTDB taxonomy): domain Bacteria; phylum Hydrogenedentota; class Hydrogenedentia; order Hydrogenedentales; family SLHB01; genus CAZPMT01. Next base: position 82,553 of record CAZPMT010000011.1, on the reverse strand, counting down.
CGCGGACGACGTTTCCGCTGGCGAGGTAGTGGGTTTCAAGCTCATCGGTCGAAATGTTGAGGCCGGCTTTGACGGCCATGATGCGGCTGTCGACGATTACGGACGCATTGACCTTGCGGAGGCTCATTCCGACGAGGCTGCCCAGTCCGACGCGCGCGCCCGAGAGCAACGCGCGAAGCCACATCCGGAAAAAGGTAATGATCACGACCGCAAAGATCAGTATGACGATCAATACGGCGACGCCTATCAGCGCAAAGATTGGGTTTGCCATCGTTCCGTTCCTTTCCTGTTGTGAAATCGCCCCGGGGCTATTTGTCCCGGGCGGGTTCAACTACCACGCGGCTTCCATGCACCTCAATCACGCGGACACGGAGGCCTTTGTCGATAAACGAGCCGTCCGAGACCGCGTCGATACGTTTGTTGTTGATAAGAACCGTTCCGGCGGGACGCAACGCCGTGAACACTTCGGCGGACGCGCCCAGCAGCGACTCGTCCGATTCGCTGGCGACCCATCCGGCGCCGGCCTGCTGCGAGGAATCGAGGATGAATCTCTTGCCGGCGCGCGTCTTGGACAGCAGGTACATGCCGATAATGACCGAGATGAACACACCGACGAGCTCACCGACTAAGATCATTACCGCATACTGTGGGAAATACATGCAGGCGAGCACGGCGCTGGTGATCACCATGCCGCCGCCGAGGATCCCGCAGATCATCCCGGGCACGATGAACTCCGCCAGGATGAGCACGACACCCGCCCCGTAAAGAATGGCAAGCCATGCCGTCATGCGGTCCTGCCCTCCTTCTCGGCCTCAAGCAGCGCGATAAGCTGTCCCGATTCTATCCGAATCGTCTGCAAAACTTTCATCTTATCGGAAGGATCCTTGGGATCCATTTCCGGCAGGTCCTCAAATGTGGCAACCAAGCTGTGATCCCCGGGGAAAAGCGTGCGCGCTTGCGCCAGCAACTTGTTGTAGCGTTGCGTGAAAGGCGTGCACGTGTAATACCCCGAGCCCTGGTGCTGGATGACTTGCATGTCCTGCAGAAGCTGCCGGATCATGCGTACGATCGATTGCTGCAAGTCCATTATGCTCTTTCCTCCAGTCTGTCCACAACATATCGATTTCCGTCGACCTGAACGATGACGATCGGCGTTCCGGGCGGGATGTACTCGCCGCGGCTGACAACCCGGTACGATACTTCACCAAAGCGGCCCTGGCCCGCGGGCCGCAGCATGCTGGCCGCGACGCCTTTGAGGCCGATGGCCGCACTCTCCTGCTCGGTCGTCTGCACCACATACCCTTCGTCGGGCTGCTGGACGTGGATCTGGACGAAACGTCCGTACAACGGCGTGTGCGGGAAAAGTTTCCAGACCACATACAATAGAATGGTAAAGCTGGTCGCGGCAATCGTGAGCGAGATCCCGGCGTTCACGAGCCGCTCGAATTCCCAACTGTACCGGGGAATCGTGACGCCGGTCAGGGTCATGTACAGTCCGAGAAGCAGGCACATGATGCCGGCGGTTCCAGCCGCGCCGAAACCGGGAATAAGGAAGACCTCGGCGAGTATCAGGCTGATGCCCGTGACAACGAGCAGGACATCCAGCCACTCGGCCACGCCGAGCACGAGGTGCGCGCCGAAGAAGAGGGCCAGGCAGGAAAACCCAACGACGGCCGGAAGGACCGCCCCCGGCGTCTTCATCTCGAGATACAGCCCGCCGATGCCGAACATCAACAACAGACCGGACACCATGGGATTTGTGAGCCAGCGGAAGATCACCTCGGCCCACGTGGGCGTGATGCGGCGGACCTCGGCAGCTCCATAGCCGTAGTGGCCCAGCGCCTCGTTGAGGGTCTCCGCGGTCGTGGGAATCAAGCCGTACTCGATGGCTTCCTGCGGCGTGAGTGTAAGGAGTTTGCCTGCGGGCAGGATCAACTGCGTGCTCTCGATCGGCACGGGACTCGGCGTGCGCTCCGACGATACAGCCGCCGGTGTGCTCTCTTCCGTTTGCTTCTTGCCGGCATCGGGGACCGTCGGAGTCTCATCAAAGAGCTTCTTGACGATCCTCACCGCGTCATCCGCGTCGAAACCGGAAGAACGCGAGCTCTTCTCGCCGGAACCGGAGGTATATACGGCGAAGATCTGGGGCTTCCCGTTCGCATCGACGTATGACCTAAGCTCGATGTCCTTGTCGACCATGGCCTCGCCAATCGCGGGATTGTGGTGATTACGCTCGGCGAGGGCGCGCATCTTCGCCCGCATGAACGAGACTTCCTTTTCGCCCGTTGGTAGCATTCCTTCGGCCGAAGGGATCACTGGCGTGGCTGCGCCGATGTTGGTGTCGGGCGTCATGATAAGATGGTTGCACGAGAAGCTGATCAGCGCGCCCGCGGAGATCGCGCCCATTCCCTTGATGTATGCGATAGTGGGACACGGCGCCGAGAGAACGTTTTGAGTGATCTTGATCGCCGCGTCCACCAAGCCGCCCGGCGTGTCGATCTCGAGGACCAGCGCCTTCGCGCCCGCCGACTCCTCCACCGCGCGCTCGACCAAGACACGGACCCCGTCGTCGATCATCCCTTCCACGGGACAAACGACGACGAAGCCCTCCGCCGATGCGGCCGCGGCCGACAGCAACATCACGGCGGCAATAAGGATGCGCCCCATCAATGCTCTTCTTTCCCGGGCTCCACGCGCCCGACCCTTCCGAAATGGCATGCGCCTATTGTACGCCCGCGCCGGCAGTACGTCAATGTCCGTCCGCCTTCAACCCCGAGCAATCCAAGTGGCGCAGACCGTCGCGCTTGGAATCATCCGCATGCCGCATGCCGCATGGGGTCAGGTCTTGAATTGTAAGGTCGCTTGAATAGTAAACAGAGTGAATTGAGGGGAAGCGCCGGGATAAGCCGGCAAGATGTAACGAGCGAGAGTCTCATACAGTGAACGCGTAGCGAGCCACGCTGGCCCCGAGTCATAGCTGGGTCGCCGCGACGGGTCTGGCAAGCGTCGACAGGGGAAAGTACGGGGTGCGGGTGCTGGGATACTGCCTGATGACGAATCACATCCATCTCGTGGCGACGCCCGCGCGGGATGACTCGTTGAGCCTGGAATTGGGCTGTGGTACAATTGAGTTTGGAACACGGGACGAGGTGTTGGCGCATGAAGGAATGCCTTGATCCCGTCGCGTTTGGAAGCGTGATGCACGGAAAGACTTAATGACGGACGTTCTGGTGCGCATAAAGCGCGCGGTGCTGGCGGGCCATTTCGCGTTCAGCGAGAAGGCCTTCATGGAGATGGATGCGGACCGCATTACGAAACAGGACGTCGTGGAATCGATTTTGAACGCCGTTGCGATCTACAAGACGTTGCGGTAACGAAGTCCGTTTCGGACACATGCACGGGAGCGGCTGTATGTTATTCAGAGCACGAACCTGGATGGATTGGCAATTTACACCAAAGGAAAGCTTGTGAGGGAGGCCGGACACGATACCTACTACTTCCTGGTTTCGTCGAAACGGGCTTCGTAACGGAGAAGACGAACATGGACATAAGCCATTGCCCTTCCTGTGGGAGCGGGAAGATCAAGAAGGTCCGGGGACCGGTATCTCACGAGTTTGAGGGCGAGACCTACACGGTGCCCGGAGTCACGTACCACCAATGTTCGGACTGCGGGGAACGCGTGTATGACGGGGAGGCGGTGGGTAAGATGCAGGCCGCGTCGCCGGCGTTCCGCGGGGCAATGTCCACGCGGTAGGACTCGTTGGACCTTGCCGTGGGGCGGACGCATTTTGTCTATACGCCATCTCTATCCAAGATGACTAGGCTATAACCCAACGCAGAGCCGCCGAGGGCGCTGAGAAACGCGGATGCATGCATTTCTTTGCGAATATCGCACGGGGGCATAGATCTCATCTTGCGTGAGGGGGTCTGGCAAGTGTTGACAGGGGAAGGTGCGGGCTGGAAAGACCGGGGGAAGCCGCCTGTTTCCCATTGTGGAGAGGAACCCTTGCGCAACTTGACAGACCCGCCTCGTGTAGCTACAATGTAGTTATGAATGGACCGCGTTTCGCCTGGCACCCAAAGAAGGCCCAGGCCAACATGGACAAGCACGGCGTCTCCTTCGAAGAGGCGCGGTCGGTATTCTATGATGAACACGCCGTCGAGTTCTACGACGACGAGCACTCGGAGTGGGAAGACCGCTTCCTGCTCCTGGGCCTGAGTTCCCGATTGCGTCTGCTTCTGGTCTGTCATTGCTATCGCGGGGCGGAAGGAGTCATCCGGATCGTTTCCGCACGGAAAGCGACGCCGTCTGAATCCGAGCAGTATCGGAGGTGTTGATATGAAAGCCGAATACGATCTAGCGAAAATGAAGTCCCGCAGGAATCCATACGCCCGGAGGCTCAAGAAGCAGATCACGCTCCGTTTGGACCCGGATGTCATCGAGTACTTCAAGCAGAAGTCCGAGGAAAACGGCATACCCTACCAAACGCTGATTAATCTGTATCTTCAGGACTGCCGCGCCCTGCGCCGTGATCTGAAGATGACCTGGTCGTCGTGACAGTTTCTCCATCTCTGCGATCTCCATCATCTTCAGTATCCCCACATCTCCTTCTCTTACACGCTATACGCCGGACCTATCAGATGGACCCCTCGTTCAGGGGACATTAGTCGTTCTTCTCTTATCGCGCTTCGAGGTCCGCGGCTCGGTATCGGCGGGTGGCGTTCCGAAGGAGAAATTTCGTTTCACGTTTGGAGCGGTTGGGGGCGCTTGCAATGCTTCCTCTACCGGCGCTCTTCTTTTTTCATCGTCGCTCCGTCGCGGCATCGCTTGCGAATCCTGGAGCGGTGCGACGTCCATCTCGGGCGGCTCGACCGCTGAGGCATCTTCCGGTCGGGGTACGACGATCTGCTGCGCTTTTCGTTTGGGCGGAACGCCCCACATGACGCGGAATTTCCTGGGTGCTTCGGAAACCTGATTCGCATCGGTGGGCGCCAGTATGGCGTTGGCCGGCGCCTCGACTCCTTCGGACGCTTGCGCGGGCGTCTCACCCGATCTCGTTCCCGGTGTGGGTATCTTCGTCTGAGGCGTTGCGGGTTCGTGCTCGTCCGGGATGGCGAGGCGCGTGGCGCGATACTTCGAGGGTCCCAGGACGGCGTACGTGCTCGAACCTTGATTGTCGTCGGCGAGGAACGTGCGCGCATTCGGATCGAGTTGCTGCGCGTCGAGACGGACCCATTTGCGCGTTGCATCGCACGCATACACAGCCAGCTTGTCGAGATCCTCGCTCGCGCACAGGACAGGCGGTATGAAGACGTCGATATGCGTGCTCGCAGGCCGGCTGCGCGGAACCTTCTCCGTCGTTACGAACAACGTGAAAGGGACCAGGTCTTCCGGCAGCTTCTCAGGCGCCTCCGTGGCCGTGGTTAGACGCGCAACAATCGGCGCGGCCGCGCTCAGCGTGAAAAGGGCCTCCATGCCCTTGGGACGCAAGTACAGCCTTTGGCCGCGGGCGCTTGCGGCGTTCCGCTGAACGTCCTCAAACCCGTAACGCGCCACTTTGAACCTCCGTTGCGCCATGAGGTCAAGCTGATCGGCGTAGTGAGGCGACTTCGGGTCTTCGGACGCGCCGAACGGGACCATGCTCACCGCCCGCGGTTTCTCTCCGAAGGATACCGCCATGGCGAATCCGTACCCGTAGGTCACGCGCCACTTGCGGCGCTCGAAAACTTCGTCCGAGGCGACAAACACCGGCTCGCCCGACGTCGCGCCGCACAAGGGCGTCTCGCGATCGCCTCGCATGACGGTATGGACGTCGCCCCACGGCACCGACAGGGAGTCGAATTCGTTGCGCATCATGCGTGCGGCCTCCGTGGCGGCCTCCAACGAAAGGTCCTGAATCTCGGCGTCGTTCACTTTCAGCGCGGACATGAGCGCTTCCTTCGACGGATACGTCTCGATATTCCGGCTGCTGAGCGCCGTCCACCATGCATGAAAGAACGTCATACCAGGGCTGTTCGTGTCGGCCAGGAAGTTCCAGGTCCTCAGGGCATCGAGTCCGGCCGGCAGGTCCGGATGCGCATTGTCCACGAAATCGGCGCGTTGCTTCGCTGTCTCGAGGAGGCGCGGAACGGCGTCGATGGCAAAGGGGGCCACCACGTCGTAGAGCATCGACTGGCAATCGCGGAACGACCGCTTGCCCGTGCCAAGCAACCGCCGCACACGTTGCGCGCGAAACGTGTCGGGGTCATGTGAGAACCAGGCGGGGAACTGGTCCGGCCGCATATTCGCGCCATCAGTGGCAAGCCACGGAGGCGAACCGCACGCTTGAACGTAGCCCGACGCCGGATTGGTCGCGGCGGGCAATGCGCCGGGAGGGATGATGTCGCCCCACGCGCAATAGGGATCGTCCGCGGGAACGGGGATCGTCCAATCGATGAAGCGCGGCGGCGCGGGCGGCGGGCCTTCCGAGGGGTCCTCCTCTTCGTTCTTCCCGTCCTTGCCCTTATCCGGCTGCGGAGGCAAGACCGCGGTCAGCTTGTTTCCGACCTTTGTGTTGTAGACGTACGATATGTTGCCTTCCCGGTCGGCGTACACCACGTTGAAACAAGGCAACTGATGCATGCCAAGCGCCGATTGGAACGAACCAAGGTCGCGCGCCCGCGCCATCTCCACCAATTGCGCGATTGTACCGAAGTCGCGGTAACCTCCGACGAGATACATGCAGAGATGGCCGTTGTGAATGCCGATGAGCGGCCCACGGGGCGTGTCCACGCACGGCGTCGAACGCTCGACGGGGCCTTCCGGCGTCAGAACATAATATGGCCGCATGTTCGCGAGAAGGTATATTTCGATGAGCTTGTCTTCCTCGAGCACACGCCGCGCATTGAGGAATTTCGGGCGCGGTTTCGTGGCAGGACTCGGCTCGAGATAGACGTCGGCGAAATCGGGCTGATTCGGCGTCAGCGCCCAGCCCAGGACTTCATTATGCCCCTGCAGAATCACCGGCAGCCCGAACAGCGTCGCACCCGCGACGTTGATGTCCTGGCACACCAGGTGCGCCTCGTACCACTGGAAAGGGCTGCTGTAGTTCGTATGCGGGTTGATGACAAGGAAGGTCTCGCCGGAATCGGAACGGGAAGGCGCGACGGCCCATGCGTTCCCGGACACGGACGCGGGGGCGCGGTGATACACTTCCGGCAGATCGAAGGGCGCCATGCTCATCAGGAAACAATGCAGCAACGCGAGTATGTCCTGCGGCTTGGCCCCGTCGGCCCACGGGGGCGCCTGGTCGGCATGTTCGACGAGCCACGCGTTGACGCCCATCGCGAAACCTTCACAGAGGTCCCGCGTGAGCGGATCGAGACTCTCGTAGACGTCATGGGCAAGCGCGGCATGGCCCATCTTCAACGAGAACTCATCCGAATCCGCGTAGGATTCGCCGAACACCTCTGCGGCACGGCCGTTCGCGACGCGATACGCCGCCAGCATGGCCTCAAGATGATCTTCCGCCTGCGCGTAGCCGAAAACGAAGGCCAGCGAGCGCGGATCCTCCGCATAGACGTGCGGCGTGCCCCATTCATCCCGATACAACGCCGCGCGTTCCCACGGAGACGCGGCCTCATCCTGGGCCGCAACCGGTCCCGATGCGGCGGAGAGCACGCACAGGATCGCAACGAGGACAAAGCCCCGGCCGGTAAACCTGATCTTTACACCCAAGAACATACGGCCGAATTATAGCCCTTTTCTCCGGGGAGAACGAACGTTGCGGAAGGAGCCAAAGTCGCACGTAAGATTTGAGACCGCACCGGAGAACTCGCGCCGATTGGCTCCGTGGCCGCGGCGTCCTCGCCGCGTTTCGGCGGACACACCTCGCATCAGGCGGTTCTTGACGAAAACGCGGCGAGGATGCCGCGGCCACGGAGCCGCACGAATGCCGAATGCCGTTCGGCTTGCTCTTACATGTGAATCATGGAAGGGGCCGCCCGCGCAGTTTGATAACGCGCCGATCCGTTGCGATAATGGCGGCGCCATGGCGCATCGCGGGCCAGGCGCTCGCGACCGCTATTGAGAGGGCGGAGGAACCTATGCCGGCAGATACTCGCGGGACGAAGCAAACCGATTCGCTGGCGTTTGTCATAGCCGACGTTTTCACGGCGCTTTGGACGTACAAGAAGATGGTCATCGTCGCGACCTTGGCGTGCGTTCTCGTGGCCACGGTGATCGCCCTCGCACTGCCGAAGGCTTACGAGTCCGCGGCGACGCTGCTCTTGTTGCCGCCTCCGTTCAAAGAGCGCGGCGCCGATGCCGGGATCAATTCGAAGGATCTTGTCGGAATGTTCCCGAAACTGCTCAGCCCGACGGATTACGCGGCCCTGCTCAAGGAAGGTTCGCTCGTGCTGAAGATCGTGGACCGGCTTCGCGCGAAGGGAACATACTCCGAGGACGATCTCGAAGATCTTGCAAAGCTCAGCGTGCTCGGCAAAATGCTGAAGGTCGAGACGAGCATCAAGGAGAAGACGGTCTATCAGACGGAGTACAGTCCGGTGATCAGGCTCGTGGCCCGGGCGGAGACGCCCGAGATGGCGTGCGACATCGCCCAGGCCTGGGCCGACATCGCCGTCGAGCAAGCGTCCACCTTCTACAAGGCGCGCGGAGGAGGAATGACCAGCTTCTTCTCCGATGAGTATGAAAAGACCAAGAGCGACCTCGATCAGGTGTATGCACAGCAGCGGGAAGTCGAAGCGGCTTGGGAGGAAGTGTCGGCGCGACAGCGCCTCATCGAGAAGGCCATTCTGCTGACGCGACTCGAGGACGAGCGCGCTCGCATATTCTCGGACATGGAATCCGCTCGAAAGGAAGTCGAACAGTTCAGCGCGAGTCTCGCCAAGGAAAAGCCTAGCACCATGCTGTGGAAGTCCCCGCCCACCACCGCCATGTTTCTCAAGGACGCGCTCAGCAACCCGCCCGCTGCCTCGGAGGCCAATCCCGAGGAAACGAAGAAGCCCGGTTATTACGAAGAAACGCCAAATGAAACGTACGTGTACCTCCAGCAGGAGCTTGCCAGCCGTCAGGCGACTCTTGGAGGACTCGAAGAGCGCGAGCGTTCCCTGCGACAGAGCATCGACGAGATCAAGAAGGAGCAAGACGCTTTGCGCGAGGATACCGCCAAATATAGCGCCCTGAGCAAGGTCCTGAAGCAAAAGGAACTTGCGCTTTCCCGCGGGTATGACATCGTTGCCGATCGCCTCCGTCAGGCGCGGATTGCGGAATCGGAGCAGGAGCGCCTTGCCGACCTGAAGCTCGTGGCGAGCCCAGTGGTTCCGGACAAGAAGGTCGCGCCATTGCGCACTCCCATTGTGCTCACGGCGGCGTTCCTCGGTTTTGTGATCGCTTGTTTTGGCGCCGTGCTGAGGTATCGCGTCGAGACGCTACGATAAGAACGTCAGCCACGCGGACCGGGGGTTTCTAGTGTGATTGGCCAGGATTCACACGTTGACGTGAACGCATCGCGCGCGCAAGGCTTCCGCGCGCGTGAGGAAGGACTTTTCATTCTGCTCTGCTTCCTGACGGAAGCGCTTCTCTTCTGGACCGCACTGAACCTTGCCACCCTTACGCGTCTGCCCACGCTGATGTACGTCGACCTGTGGCGGCTCCAGTTTGACCGATTGGTGTGCGTCGGGTTTTTCGCGGTCGGGGCTCTGTTTGCCGGCGCGTACGAATTGTCCCGCATCAAAGACCCATTCGACGCGGTTTACTACTCATGGGCGGGCCTCCTGTTCGCCGGGCTTATGGAGATGGGGCTCGTGTCCCTTCTGTCCGGGGACCTGCGCGCGATCTCCCGACGCGAACTCCTGCTCGGACTGGCCATGGCGGCTTTGTTCCTGGGTATCTGGCGTTTCTACGCCGCGGGCCTTGTGTCCCGATTCGCATCGCTACGGCGTTTCTTCTACGTTTTCGGCGACGCGGCGGACGGGAAACGGATCGCCGCGGCGCTTGCAGCGAGCGAAGGCGGCCTGGTGGATGCCGAGTACGTGACGATCGAGGCGATCGCGGATCGAAGCGATCATGGAAACGAAGAAGCGATCATCGCGCTGGGAAGTGAGAGCCGAGAGGCGCTGCCTGGCCTGCTGTCGCACTGCGAGGGGCATTGCCGGCGCATCTTCCTCTACCCGAGCCTGCACGACACACGGCTGTTTCGGTATGGGAGCGTCCACGCCGTGGCCGGGATTCCCCTCATCGAGCTGGCCACGAGCGCCAGTCGCACGCCGTATGTTTACGTCAAACGTCTGATCGACATCGTGGTCGCAGCCTTGGGCCTGATTGCCGCGCTGCCGGTCTGCGTCGTCATCGGTATCGCTATTGCCGCCACCTCGCGCGGCGGAGCATTCTATACCCAGGAGCGGATGGGAAAGGGCGGACGCCTTTTCAAGTTGTATAAGTTCCGATCTATGATCGCGGATGCCGAAGCCCGGACCGGCCCGGTGTTCGCGGGCGCGGATGATGCACGAGTAACGCCGGTGGGACGCTTCATTCGCAGGCATCGCATCGATGAAGTCCCCCAGTTGTGGAATATCCTCAAGGGCGATATGAGTCTCATCGGGCCCAGGCCCGAACGCCCCCATTTCCACAAGGAATTCTGTAAGGCTTGGCCCCTGTTCGACGGGCGCCTCGCGGTGCGCCCCGGCCTCACGAGCCTCTCGCACGTGCTGGGATCCTACACCACCAATCCCGAAGACCGTCTTCGATACGATCTCATTTACATCAGCAACCTCTCGTTCTTGACGGATCTCCGGATTCTGTTCTCGACCGTGCGGATCGTGCTTGGCGCGAAGGGATCCCAGTAACATGCGAAAGCCGCCCTTCGTGAATACACGCGCCGTATTCGCCACCTGGGCTGCGTTCCTCGCTGCATTCCTCGCGGCCGGCGTACTGGCGAACGTCGCGCTGTCGCGCTACGTCGAACATCAGCGCGCCCAAGATCCTCGCACGCACCTTAATGAGGCGGAACTCCTGATTGACCGGAATGACATGGTTGGGGCCTTCACTCAGATCGAGCAGGCGATCCGAAAAGCACCGGGGAACCCGGAACCCTATCGCGTACGAGGTCTGCTCCACTTCCGCCTGAAACGCCTGCAAGAAGCGTTTGACTCGTTTGCGCGCGCCATCGAACGCGGCAGCCGCGATGAAGACATGCGCCTCAAAGCGATGAACGCCCTTATGCAGATGGGCCGGCAGGAAGAGGCCATCGCTTTCGGCAGGAAGTGTCTCGATGAGGGCTATCGATATCCGACCTTCCCGCGGTATATGGCGGAGACCTATCGGGCCCTCGGAAAACCCGCCGAGGCCGTTCCGTACTACGAAGAGGCGCTCAAGGGTTACCCGAATGACCTGTTCCTGATGGATCGTCTTGCGCAGGCGTACCGCGCCACGGGCCAAACGGAAAAGGCAGCCGCCCTCGAACGGCGAATCGCAGAGACACAGGCCCTGCAGGAGCGGCCCGCGGAAAACCGGTAGCGGCGCGTTACTCCATCTTTCAGCGAGGTCCGCCGGTAGACTAACGCCGGAATGCTTCCTTATAATGCGCCTCTCACGCATTGGAAGTAATTGCAGGAGGTCGAAATGCCCAACGGTTATCATGGCGTCATCTTGCGCGTCAACCTGAGTACGAAGACGGTCGAGAAGCAGTCGTTTCCTGAAGAGTTCTACCGGACCTATATGGGCGGCGGGGCTTTCGGAGCGTACTTTCTGTTGCAAGAGACATCGGCTGAAACGGACCCGTTGAGCCCGGACAACGTCCTGACGATTGCGCCGAGCGTCACAACGGGCTGCGCGGTTTCCGGAGCGAGCCGTTGCAGCGCTGTGGCCCTGTCGCCGGTGAGCGGCGGCGTGGGAGAAGGCCAGGTCGGCGGCGATATCGGACCGTTCATCAAGTTCGCGGGATACGACGCCGTCGTGATCGCCGGCAAAGCCGGCGCGCCCTGCTATCTTCTCGTTGACGGAGAGAACATCGAGATCCGCGACGCCGCCCATCTGACCGGACGGAGCGTCAGCGACGTGTACGACGCCCTGAATGCGGAGCTCAAGCGCGAAGGGACGCGCGTGAGCATCATCCAGTGCGGGCCGGCCGGTGAACGCCTCGTGCGCTATGCCTGTCTGATGGCCGATCTCAACGACTCCGTCGGACGGACAGGCATGGGGGCCGTCATGGGCAGCAAGAACATGCGCGCGATTGCCGTGCGCGTCCCGCGCAAGAGCAGGATCGAATTCGCCGATCCTGAAGGGATCCGGAAACTCGCGGTCCTCGCCGGAGAGCGTGTCAAGACGGCGGATTTCCCGTCGACGCTGCGCGCGCATGGGACGCCGGGCGTGGTCCAGTTCCAATCCGAGGCGGGAAACATGGCCACTCACAACTACACGCGCGGCTGGCATCCGAACTACAAGGATCTGTCGGGGCAGGTCTTCGGAGAGAAGATCGGCGCCGGCGAGACCACGTGTTTCGGCTGCGTGGTGGCGTGCCGCAAGCGCGTCCGTATCGAGACTCCGTACCAAGTGAGCGACAAGCTGGGCGGACCTGAATTCGAGACGCTGAGCACGCTCGGATCGAATCTCGATATCACCGACGCGGCGGCGGTGGCCAAGGCGAACGAGATGTGCAACGAGTACGGAATCGACACCATCACCATGGGCGCGATGGCCGCTTACGTGTTCGAGTCCATTGAGCACAAACGGATCCCGGCCAGCGCCACGGACGGCAAGGCCCTCCGTTTCGGCGCGCCCGAAGACCTCTTTTGGCTGATCGACCGCGTCGGGCGGCGCGAAGGCATCGGCGACGTTCTGGCGGAAGGATTCGACGCGTCCGTCCGCCATTTCGGCCCTGAGACCGCGGCGTTCGCGATTCACTGCAAAGGCCAAGGGCTGCCCGCGCATATGGCGCAGGTGAAGCCGAGCCAGGCGATCATGTACGCCACCGTCCCGATCGGCGGCGACCACATGTCGTCCGAGCACGATTGGCTGATCGCGGGCGGCGGCGAACTCGCGGCGGGACTCGCCATTGTCGGCAAGGGCACGCGCCCCTCGACGGACCTGCCGAAGATGCGCATGACCGCGTTCAGCCAACATTACTACAGCCTGCTCGATACCCTCACGCTCTGCATGTTCGTCTGGGGACCCGGCAACATCTTCAACTACCGCGAACTCGAGGACCTGCTTCGCTTCACCACGGGTTGGGACTGCACGTTCTGGGAACTGATGAAAGCCGGCGAGCGCAAGACAAACATGATGCGACAGATCAACGCCCGCCGCGGTTTCACGCGAAAGGACGATACGCTGCCCGATCGCGTGTACGAACCCATCCCCGAAGGCCCCAGCAAAGGCGCACACGTGAATCGCGACCTCTTCCCAACCATGCTCGACCAATACTACGGCGTCATGGGCTGGGACACAGCCACCGGAAATCCCACCCCCGGCAAACTAATGGAACTCGGCCTCGAATGGGCTATATGAACGTGCCGTCGCGTGGTCAGAACCCGGCGACGCGGACGCCGAGGTAGACCGGCTCGGGCCGGTCGTGGGTGTCCTGGTAGTGCCGCAGGATGGCGCAGCGGTCGGCGTCGATGATGTGGTCGTTGCCTTTCTCGTAGACGATTTCGCCTTGGGTTGAGACGCTGTATGTGTGTGAGGCGTACTGGGCCTCGCGGTCCGGCGACTCAGGGAAGATGATGCTGCGTTCCGCCATCCGGCGTTGGAGGAGTTCGGTCATGAACTGTTTGACTCGGCGGCGCGGGATGGAGCCGTCGGGCAATGGTTCGAGTTCGATGGCGCCGCCGAATTCGTAGGCGCGGACCTTGTCGCACCATTCCGCGCCGTGGGCCATGAGATTGTGCGCGACGGCGCGTCCGCTGTTGCCGCAGTCGATGCCGATGCCGCGGAAATCGTAGGCGGCGTCGAGTTGCATGATGACGTCTTGCTGGCGGGCGTAGTTGACGCCGTGGAGATGCACGCGCAGGACGTTGACGAAATGCGGCTCGGCCGCGCGGTACACGACGAACTCCGACGGGTCCTGGGCGTACCCGAGATCGCATCCGAGGTAGTAATCGCCGCGCGGCACGTCGTTGGGCGCCGTAAACGAATCGCCCTCCGCCAGCGCGACGTCGCTGAAATCCAACGCTTCCTCGACGCACATGAGGTAGTCGTCGAGGTTGAACGCGGCGTGCGCTGGAGCGCCGTGCTGTCCGAGGACGCGGTGGATGTAGCCGGGCGAATCGCGCCCGCCGTAGAGCAGCGCGAGTTCGGCGTCCTTCGCGGGCGTGAAGTCGGGATTGAGCGACGAGGGCCAGTTATATTGTTCCGCGTCCTGCATCTGCGTCATGCGAAAGTAGGTGTTCCGGAGGCCGTTGGGCACACCGTAGACCCAGCGGTGTCCGCCGCCGTTCAACGCTTGTAGGAGTTCGCCCCACGCGGCCTCGGTCATCTCCTGGGCCTCGTCGACGATCTGCCACTGGACGTGCATGCCCTGGAAGTTGATCCCGCGCGGACCGGCGATGCGTCCCCACAGCGCGAACCCGTTCGAGAACCGCAGGAACCACGACGGGGTCCGTTTGATCTCGACGAGCGCCGGCGCGAGGTCCGGCGCGGCCTGGAGGCTCCGGATAATGCGGCTCATTAGCGGAAAGAGATGATTTTCGCACGGTGTGGCGATCAGCATCTCGCTGTCCGGACACGCGACGGTCGCCCATAGGGCCATGATCTCGATCTCGGCCGTCTTGCCGACGTCGCGCCCGTCACAGTGGACTTTCCGAAGCGCGTACGATTCGAGCGAGTCTTTCTGGTACGGTCGCGGCGTCCACAGCTTCCCGGTGCGGTCTTTCAGATGTCCTTGGACAAAGCGCTCGCGCCAGAAAAGGTTGATCCATCCATCTATGTCTCCTTGAGACAAACCCAGCGCGCGCAGTTTGTTTCGCGCCCGTTTCTGGTTCCACTTCATGAATTACCCCCTTCGAGATTTGAAATTACGGACGGACACGGACGAACACGGACGAACAAAGTCGTCATTGCCGCGCTGTGTCCATCCGCAGTTCAACCGGCCTTTCGAGACTCACGCGTCTTTGTCGGAGTCCTTTGGCGGCCTACCCTTTGCGGCTTCATATTCGAGGGCGTCCTCGAGGACGCCATCGGTCCTCTTCAGGATCGGCTTCATCAGGTCCGCCATCGCGATTTCCGTCGGCGTACCCGTCCTCATCAGATAATCCTCGAGATCTTTCACGGCTTTCCTCCATCGTTCCCAGGCCTTGCCCAGGGTCTCGATCAGTGCTACATCACGATCCTTCTTCGGGTCCGCGTTGGCATCCGGCTTCTCCGGATCCCGAACGCCAAAGAGCATTCGCTCGATATGCTTGACGACCATCAACGCCGAATTTACCGCACACGCATAGTGCCACAGAACCGGCGTCTCCTTGGCCCCGCAGCGTTTGAGGTCACGGATCAACGCACGGTCGTACGCTTCCACCTCCGTTCTCGCGTCCCCTGCGTACCCACTTCGGTCAAACACGTGGTCCTTGTACTCCTTACCAGCCATCTCATTCTCCAGGGTCGTTATTGTTCCCCCTACTATATAGCCCACGGCATTCCACTTGCCGGCTGGGATCTGGACTCGGTAACCACTCTTGGAATAAGCGGTTGCGCTGGAAATGCACGCCACATTTCCGGGACAAGGGTCTCGGGTTTCGCGTGTCGGGTTTCGGGTGTCGGACGGACTATAATCTGCGAAACGAAGGGTGTTTGATTTACGAATCTCCGATCTTTGCGCATAATGCTTAGATTTTGGCGGGTGAGGCGGCGGGGATTGACAGGCGCACTGTGTTACTGCCTTCGGGATTCGCCCATTAGTCACGAATGGCCGAATGGCTCGCCGGAGGGATTGAATATGGTGTTACTCGGCGGGCCCGGACGTATTCGGTAGTCGGCGGAGTTCCCCGAGTCATACCAAGCTCTGTACAGAAATCCCGGCGCAAGGTGGTTAAGAAAGACTACAGAAAGCCACTGAACCGCCATCTGGCAAGAAGCTATCTCAAAACTCCTGGCAGACTTCTGGAATTGGCGAAGACCTCAGGATCAACGCCCCACATCGTCATTCCCGCGAAAGGGAGGGATGAAGGTGCGCTTTGGCGCCAGGATTTCGCGGGCGGCTTCGTGGGGGATTAGCTGGGTGAAGTCGCAGAGGTTGTGCATGGCGGCGCTTGTGGTGTCGATGCCGCTCTCGACGATGGCGGCGATGGGGTTTAGGCCGCCAGCGACGACGAGTCCCGCGCAGCCTTGGGCTACGGGTATGTCGAGCAGGGGCTGGTTGGGCAGGCCGAACGCGAATACGCCGCCAAGGCCGAGTCTTTCGGATAGGGCGGCGACGCGGTGCACTTCGGCTAGTGCGGCCACTGGGACTTCGCGGAAACTGGCGCCGATGACGCCGGACCCGGTCTGCGCGGCCTTGCTGACGCTGGTCATGTGTCCTCGTATGAAGATCTCGAGGGGGTCGAGGGACGTGCCGTCGTAGTTGATGATCTGGATGAAGCGCTTGGGTTGCCGGTCTTCGATCTCGAGGAGGCCGCCGAATCGCGAACGTGTGCTGATCTTGGCCCTGAGGAAGAGGCCGTTGATGCTGACGCTGCATATGGTGCCTATGCCGATCCGGCCTTCGGGACAGCGGAAATCGCCGACCATCTCGCCGGGTTTTCCGACTAGCAGCAATCGCCCCATGCCTAGATTGGCGTCGTAGACCCTCGTCATCTCGGCTAGGCCGGCGCGGGCATCCTCTATCGCCAGGGTCGAGATGTTCAGGATAACGGTGCCTTTCCTCGTGAAGGGGTCGAAGGTCATCTGGTACGTGAGGGCGTCCACGCGCGCGGCGACGAAGCCGACTTTGTCCATGACCAGCGCGCCGTCCGCCTCTTGGCGCCCGGAGGCCGTCAGGGTTCGCCCGCGACGGCCCAGATTTCGGGTCCAGCCGTTCACGTCGGCCTGGGCGAGGTAGTTGCGCACGGCGCGTTCACTGAGATGGGCGCCAGCGGCGCCCAGTTGCTCCGCGATCCGTTCCGCCCCGAGCGGACCGGGGGCGTCGCGCAGGGTCCGGAGTATGGCGATCATATTCCGTTCGGTCTTCTTCTCCAACGTCGGTGTCTCCTCGGCGTGAACGGTTACGGAGTTGGCATCGTACCACAGTTGGGAGTGAAGATCAAGTAACCGGCACTATTTCCGTATAGTGGCCGGTATTTCGACAGTTGTCCGGCACCGCTCATGGCGTGACACGTTTCACGGCACGACGTAAGTCATTTGAGAGCAAGGGATAGGCCATGCGCATTTTTTGCTTGACAATGCGGTCCCTTTGTCCTACAATCCTCGGAACCGGCTGATAGGTTCCGGTACATGGTCTTGTTGTCATTGGTGGATGGTGGGTGGCTTGGCAATGTAACGTCCGAGGGGACGGAGGGCTGGCGCGCCCCATCGTAACGGAGAGAGAAAGTCAGGAGGCGAACATGTCGTATGTGGATTTTGTGAGGGATTTGGTGGTAAGGCGCAATCCGGCGGAACCGGAGTTTCATCAGGCGGTGCAAGAGGTGTTGGATTCACTTCAGCCCGTTCTTGAGCGGCATCCGGAGTACGAGAGGAACCGGATCTTGGAGCGATTGACGGAACCGGAGCGGGTGATGATGTTCCGGGTTCCGTGGCAGGATGACGAGGGGGGTATCCGCGTTAACCGCGGCTTCCGGATCCAAATGAACAGCGCCATCGGTCCCTATAAGGGCGGGTTGCGGTTTCATCCGACGGTTTACCTTGGCATCTTGAAGTTCCTGGCCTTCGAGCAGGTGTTCAAGAATTCGTTGACGACGCTCCCGATGGGCGGCGGCAAGGGCGGTTCGGATTTCGATCCGAAAGGCAAGTCGGATTCCGAAGTGATGCGGTTCTGCCAATCCTTCATGACCGAGTTGTGTAAGTACATCGGTCCGGACACGGACGTACCGGCGGGCGACATCGGGGTCGGCGGTCGCGAGATTGGCTTCCTTTTCGGGCAGTACAAGCGCATCCGCAACGAATTTACGGGCGTGCTCACGGGCAAGGGGCTGAACTGGGGCGGCTCGCTGATCCGTCCCGAGGCTACCGGCTACGGCTGCGTCTACTTCGCCCAGAACATGCTTGCCACGCGCGGCGACGACATGCGCGGCAAGGTCTGCGCCGTGTCCGGATCCGGTAACGTGTCGCAGTACACGGTCGAGAAGCTGAACCATCTCGGCGCGAAGGTCGTGTCGCTGTCCGATTCGAACGGAACGATCTACGACCCGGCGGGCATTAACGAAGAGAAGCTTGCCTACGTGATGGAGCTGAAGAACGTGCGCCGCAGCCGCATCCGTGAATACGCGGACAAGTTCCCGGGGGTCGAGTACCGCGAAGGCGAGCGCCCGTGGGGCATCAAATGCAATTGCGCGTTCCCAAGCGCTACTCAGAACGAGATCACCGGCGAAGACGCGCTGTTGTTGATCAAGGGCGGGTGCACGCTTGTGAGCGAAGGCGCGAACATGCCGACCGATCCGGAAGGCGTGAAAGTCTTCCTTGACAGCAAGATCCTGTATGGTCCCGGTAAGGCCGCGAACGCGGGGGGCGTCGCGGTGTCTGGTCTCGAGATGGCGCAGAACGCGCAGCACGTGATGTGGCCGCGCGAGGAAGTGGACGCGCGCCTGAAGCAGATCATGGAGGCCATCCACACGCAGGCGTACAATGCGTCGGAAGACTACGGCGATCCTGGCAACTACGTGATGGGCGCGAATATCGCCGGTTTCGTGAAGGTCGCTGATGCAATGCTTGATCAGGGACTCGTATAATCGCGGGTTGTGGTAATGTTGTGGCTAGGGAGCAGGCAGCGTACGGCGCACGCCGTGTGAGGCGGCTCTCTAGCCATTCAGCTTTCAGAGAGGGTTATTCAGCAGATGGACGCACGTCTGAGCACGGGTCTCCCGGGTCTTGACCGGATGCTGAAGGGGCTGATGGCGGGGGACAACATCGTGTGGCAGGTCGACACGATCGATGACTATAAGCCTCTCATCAAGCCGTATTACGAGAATGCGATCGCGAAAGGCAAGCGGGTGATCTACTTCCGGTTCGCGCGGCACGAGGCGTTGGTTCCGGCGGGCACTGGGGTCGAGACGTGCACGCTGCATCCCGAGAAGGGTTTCGAGATATTCATCGACGAGGCCCACAAGATGATCGAAGAGGCGGGGCGGGGCGCGTTCTACATCTTCGACTGCCTCTCCGATCTCGCGGTGGATTGGTACAGCGACAGGATGGTCGGCAACTTTTTCATGCTGACCTGTCCGTACCTGTATGACCTCGAGACGATCACGTACTTCGCGCTGTTGCGCGACTTCCATTCGATTCACGCCACCGAGCCCATCGCCGAGACGACGCAACTCCTGCTGGATATCTATCGGCACAAGGGCAAGCTCTACGTGCATCCGATGAAAGTGCAGCACCGCTACTCGCCCACGATGCACATGCTGCACGTTTGGGAGGAAGACGCCTTCACGCCCGTCACGGAAAGCTACACAATCGCCGAGATCCTGACGTCCGCGCCGCGGTCGCCGCTGGATTCGGCCAACTCGCGGCTTGGCGTCTGGAACTGGACCTTCGTGCATGCGGAGCAATTGCTCGAAAAGTTCCGCTCCGGCGCGGGAGACCCCAAGGAGGAAAGGGAACTTTTCATCCGCATGCTGCGGATGGTTATGTCGCGCGACGACCGGGTGTTGTCGCTGGCGGAGCGATACTTCAACCTGTCCGATCTGATCGAAGTCGGCAGGCGGATGATCGGAACGGGCCTGATCGGCGGCAAGTCGGTGGGGATGCTGCTGGCGCGCGCCATTCTTCGAGCGGCGGATGCGCGTTGGGCGGAACTTCTCGAGGTGCACGATTCGTTTTTCATCGGCTCGGACGTTTTCTACACGTTCCTGGTGCGCAACGGCTGCTGGTGGGTGCGGCGGAAACAGAAGGACCCGAACTCCTTCCTCGAGGGCGCCGAGACTGGACGGCAGCGCATCCTGACGGGGACGTTTCCGAACTACATCGAGCGGCAGTTTGAGGACATGCTCGACTACTTCGGGCAGTCGCCTATTATCGTGCGGTCGAGCAGTCTCCTTGAGGACAACTTCGGGAATGCGTTCGCGGGCAAGTATGAAAGCGTTTTCTGCGCGAACCAGGGATCCCGGCACAAGCGGCTCGAGAACTTCATCTCGGCGGTGCGCACAATCTACGCCAGCACGATGAGCGAACGCGCGCTGTCATATCGAGCGAGCCGCGGCATGCTCCAGCGCGACGAGCAGATGGGACTGCTCGTGCAGCGCGTGTCGGGTTCCATGCACGGCAGTTACTTCTACCCGGACGTGGCCGGAGTCGGTTTTTCGTTCAATCCTTACGTCTGGAGCGAGTACATCGATCCCGAGGCGGGAATGCTGCGGCTCGTGTTCGGGCTTGGCACGCGCGCCGTGGACCGGTCCGATGATGACTACACCCGGTTGGTGGCGCTGAACGCGCCCGACCGGCGTCCCGAATCCGACTTCGATCACGTGCGTCAACATGCGCAACGGAACGTGGACGTCATCGACCTCGAGGGAAACTTGGTCGTCACGACGGACTTCGCCTCGGTGACGGAGCAGAGCCCGAAGCGGTCGCTGAATCTCTTCGCTTCGCGGGACGAGAAAGCCGAGCGATACGCCCGCGAACGCGGCGTTCGCGGCACATCCCCTTGGATACTGACGTTTGACGAGCTTCTCACGAAGACGGCCTTTGTCGGGGACATGCGGCTTATGCTGAAGACCATCCAAGAGGCCTATGACTATCCGGTCGACGTCGAGTTTACGACGAACTTCACGCCGGACAACGAGTACCGGATAAACCTCGTGCAGTGCCGCCCGTTGCAGGTGAAGGGCACGACGGGCGTCCTCGATCCCCCGGCGGATATCCCGGAGCAGGACCTCATCCTCCGCACGCGGGGCCCGGTGATAGGCCAGAGCCGTATCGAAACGATCAACCGGCTCATCTACGTGGTTCCGGCCGTCTATGGACAGATGCCAGTGAAGGAGAGATACTCGATTGCGAGGCTGATCGGCCAGATCGCCCATTTCAGTAAAAGTAGGGACAGTAACCTCTTTTCTGCCGGACACTACCCGGCCGAACTTGGCGCCCCAGGCCCAGAAAACAGGTTACTGTCCCTACTTTTACTCGGGCCGGGCCGCTGGGGCACTACGACTCCTTCCCTCGGCGTGCCGGTGTCGTTCGCAGAGATAAACACAGTGACCAGCATGTGCGAGATCGTCGCCATGACGGAGGACATCATCCCGGACGTCTCCCTCGGTACGCACTTCTTCAGTGACCTTGTCGAGTTCGACATCCTCTATATGGCCCTTTTCCCCGGAAAGGATGATAATTTTCTAAACGGCGACTTCTTCGACCGCGCGCCAAACAGGCTCACCGACCTGATCCCCCGCGCATCGTCCTATTCGCACGTAGTGAAGGTCGTCGATGCCGCCGACTTGGGAGACGGCTGCCGGATCCGGCTGAACGCGAACACGCTGAAGCAGCGGGTGGTCTGTTACGTAGATCGGGGCCGGACGTAGCTCTTCTTGCGTTGGGGTATTGCTTTTTCTTGCCTGGTGCATTACGATTACTGGACTGCACTGCACTTGGATGTGCAAGGCCGCAGCATGATCGCGGCGCTTCCTGGTGAACTTGCGAATCAAGAGCGAAGGTGGCTCAATCGGCGTTTCGGTTTTTCAATGGCGCAACTATGAGGAGGTGCGTATGAGATCGAGAAGATGTTCCGTATCGTTTTCCGCGGTTTGTTTCGCGGCGGTCGTGGCATTCGCGGTGGTGGCGGCTCCGGCTTCGGGGCAGGGGCCGGCTTCAACGAACCTGCAGGGGTTCGCGCTGAAGATCTTCAAGGTGGAATCGGGACTCTACCCCTTCGTGCAGATCTATATGCGGACGTTCGATGAGAACAAGCAGCCGCTGGTGAATCTCAACGAGATGAATATCGGCGTCATGGTCAAGGGGCGCTCTTATGACCCGGTCAAGAGGCAGTACTTTGTCGAATCGCTACGCAACCGCAACGAGGCGACGAGGACCGTCGCGGTGATCGATTGCAGCAAGACCATGGCTGGGGCGCCGTTTGATGACGCTCTCAAGGCGGTCGCGCGGTTTATCGACAGCAAACGTCCGCAGGATCAGGTCGCGGTCCTGGCAATACGCGACACGACGGAAGGGTATGAACTGGTTTCAAACTTCGAGCGCGACGCCCAAGCGCTGGGCCGCCGGCTGGCCGACATCAAGTGCGACGGGATGAAAACGCGCCTGTACGACGCCATCGGCGCGGCCATCCAGATGTGCGGCATGGTGAGCCAAGGCGGGACGACCTCCGGCGAAGCCGAGTACATTGTCTCGAACAGCATTGTCGTCTTCTCGGATGGTAAGGACGAGGGGAGCGCCCTGTCGCGGGAAGACTTGAACACCCGCATCTCGAATCTGCCGATCCCGATTCCGATCTACTCGTTGGGTTACAGCAAAGTCGACGCGGAATTCCTGAAGAACCTGCAGGCGCTATCGAACAACTCGTTCGGCATTTACTACCCGATCGGCGAAACCACGGCCGGCATGCAGCGTTGCGTCGAGGAAGTCCAGAACATCCTGCAAAGCGACTACGTGGTTACGTTGCGGTCGTATGTCCCCGTGGACGGCATGACGTACCCCTTGAAGATCGGCGTCGAGTGGCCGTCTCGCAGCGGGAAGATGACCTACCAGGGCGCGAACTTCGAGGCCGTGGAAGCGCCGCCGGTCGAACGCATTCTCAAGGAGTTGGCGAAGCTTCAGCAGGTTCTGAAGGCGTTGCCTGACGGCAATCCGTACCTGACCAACCCGGCTTCGGCCGAGCAGGCGCAAAAGGCCGCGACGCAGCCGGTTCCCTGATGCAGCGGACGCCTGATCAAGAGCAGACGGTTACGCCCCCCGATAAGTCACCCGGAGGCGAGGGGGCGCAATCCGTGCCCTCTCTTATTTCCCTCAGTCCCGCCCTGGTGCATCGCGAGTACCAGGTGAAGCCGGGCGGAGTCACGGTCGGACGCGAAGCGGCGGCGTGCGACGTTGTAGTTTCCGGCTCGACGATTTCCCGGCGTCACTTTCTTGTGTCAACGCCGGACGGCGTCAAGTACGTCCTTCATGATCTCGAGTCGACCAACGGCGTGTTCGTCAACCGCGAGCGCGTGAACCGCGAATGCGTTCTGAAGGACGGCGATCTCATCGGCATTGGGACGGCGCAATACGATCATCTCCGCTTTCAGACTGAAGGCGGCCATGGCCGGTCGTGGACGGTCAAGATCGCGCCGAAAGACGTCTGGACCATCGGCCGCATTCCGACCAACGATATAGCCATCTCGTTCGATTCGACGGTGTCGTCCCGCCACGCCATTGTCCGAAGAAAAAGCGACCGGATTGAGGCCGTTGACGAGGGCAGCCTGAACGGCACGTGGCTCAACGGCCACCGCATCCGCAGGGCCGTGCTTGAACCGACTGACACGCTCATGATCGGCTCGACCACGCTGCGTTTCCAGTTGGCGGCCGATGGTTCGTTGCAGGTCGTTCGCAGGGATTGCGGCGACGAGATTGCGCTGGAATGCGTCGCGTTGACGCGCGAAGTGCGCGCGCGCGGACTCGCCTCGGGGCGGACGAAGAAAATCCTTGACCAGGTGTGCCTGGCGATCCGTCCGGGCGAATTCGTGGGGCTGTTGGGGCCGAGCGGGGCGGGCAAGTCGACCTTGCTCACGGCGTTGAACGGATATCAGCCGCCGGATTACGGTTGCGTGCTGCTCAACGAGACGCCGCTGTACCAGTCGTACGCGATGTTCCGCAGCGCCATCGGCTACGTGCCGCAGGACGACATCGTGCACGCGGACCTTACGGTGAAGGACTGCCTTGACTACGTGGCTCGTTTGCGGCTGCCGGCGGACGTATCGCGCGCGAGCCGCGAGGAGCTTATCGATTCGACGATCGAGACGCTCGGTCTGAACCACGTGCGCAACAATCGTGTCAGTGAATTGAGCGGCGGCCAGCGCAAGCGGGTGTCGATCGGCTGCGAACTCATCACACGGCCCAGCATCTTGTTCCTCGATGAGCCTACTTCCGGGATGGATCCAAGCACCGAAGAACGGCTGATGCGTCATTTTCAGCAGATGGCGCGGCACGGCACAACGGTGCTCATCACGACCCATATTCTGTACAACCTGGCGCTGCTGGACCGCGTGGTCATCCTGTCGCGGGGGCGATTGGTCTTCTTCGGCAAGCCTGAGGAGGCCATGGGATTCTTCACGTACCAGGACAAGCCGGTCGAGCGCCCGACGCAGATCTTTGACGCACTCGAAGGCGAGGGGATTCCCAGCGAACTCAAGACATCGGGCGACGCTAAGGACGCCGTGGCTGAATTCTATGAGCGCAAGTATGCGGAGTCTGATCTTTTCCAGCGCAACGTCGCCAAGAACCTTTCCGGGATGGCGACGGAACTGCTGGATGTCTCGCATCGACAAGCGCCCGGGGACACGGGTTCGCGGGCGCGCGCCCGGACTGCGCCCGCCGGCGCCACGGACAAACGGTATGCCGCCCTACTCAAGAATCCGACGGGTTCCAGCGGCCACCGGTTGCGTTTCGGCATGGACTTCTTCTCTCCGCGCGCGTTCCTCACGCTGACGCAACGCCACACGGCGATCAAGCTGGTCTCGCTCAAACGCGCGCTGTTCTATCTCGCCGTGCCGCTGATTCTCGCGCTCGTGACGTTGTCGCTGCGAACCTCGGAGATTCCCGACGATGCCGCGATGCAGGAAACGAAGGCCAAGATTCAGTCTCAACTCCACGGCGGGCCCATCGACCTCGGCAATCCGATCAAAGAGCTTCTTGCGCCTGACGGGTTGCAGGATCCCCGGCCCGCCGAAGACGTTGTGTTCGCGCTCAAGCACGAGGGATTCGGCAATCTGCCCACGCCGCTGAGCGTGCTGTTGATGTTCGTGATGACGGCCGTCTTCATGGGCACGCTCATGTCGTGCCTCGATCTTTCGACCGAGCGGCCGATCTACTTGCGCGAACGCATGGCCAACCAGAAGATCGCCGACTACCTTGCGTCCAAACTCCCGTTCCTGTTGATTGCCACGGCGATCCAGTGCGCGCTGTTCCTTTCGCTGTGCTACATGAAACCGGGTTTGCGGCAGTTCGATCCGGCGGGCGCGTTTATCGCCATGTGCGCCATGGCGTGGGCCTCCTGCGCTATGGGGCTCTTCATCAGCGCCATCGATCCCACGGCGGGGCAGTTCTCCGTGATCCTGGCCATCGTCGCGGTGTTGCCGCAACTGGTCTTCTCCGGGGGATTGGGACCAGATTTCTACGGCGGCATGTCCACGGTGATGAAGATATTCGCAAACATATTCCCGGCGCGTTGGGGGTTGGAGATGCTCATGACGGCGTTCTATAACCATCCCGGCCACGCGTCGCTGAAATGGATCGCGACCTTTGTGCCGGACACGATTGGATTCAAGTTCGGAACAACAATATACTTGCGGAACCCACTGGTTTTGTTGGGCCAGGCCGCCGGCTGGCTTGCTCTGTGCGGAATCGCATTGAAGCGGCTGGATCGCGTTCGCTGACGCCGAGGACCGAGAGTTCGGATAATGGCCGATAATAACGCTTTCGATAAGACTCTTCCGATAGCGAGTCCTGAACACTTTGCGGACCCGCGGTTCAAGATCCAGAAACGCCTCGGATCGGGCGGCATGGGCGACGTGTACCTCGCCGAGGATTCCACGCTGCACCGTCTCGTGGCCCTAAAGACGGTCCGCCCGGATCTCTGCAAGAACGAGGAGATCCGCAAACGCATCGAACGCGAATGCCTGCTTCACGCGCGGGTCGGCGCGCACCCGCACATCGTCACCCTGTTCGACAAACTCGAACACGGCGATGACATCAACCTCGTCATGGAATATGTGGAGGGCGGCTCTCTCCAGGAGACCTTTCGGGAATGCACTCGGAAAGGTTTCGAGTTCTCAAAGAAAGACTCGCTGGAAATCGCGTCGCAGGTTCTGGATGCCTTGTCGCGGATTCATGCGCAGGGGATAGTCCATCGCGACATCAAGCCCGAGAACATCCTCCTGACGCGCGACGAATCCGGGGCGTTTTGCGCCAAACTAATGGACTTCGGCATCGCGCGGCTGCAAGATCCCGAAGAACAAGCCACGTGTCTCACCTCGGTCGAGGGCAGCGGCCCCGGTACACCCATCTACATGGCGCCGGAACAGATCGATCAGAAGACCTACGGATCAGTCTCGCCGGCAACCGACATCTATGCGGTCGGGATCATGCTTTACCAACTCCTGACCGGGGAACTGCCGTTCATGGGCACGATCACGGAGATCTTCAGAGGGCATCTGACGGGGATACCGCCCGCTCTCGACCCGCACGCGGAAGGAGCGATACCCGCCTTGTATGCCGACGTCCTTCGCCGCGCCCTCGCGAAGCGGCCCGCGGACCGATTCCCCTCGGCAAGGGCGTTTCGCGAAGAACTGCTGCGTCTGGCCGCATCCCTGAGCGGCGGCGCGCACAAGTCAGCAATGGCCGCGCCCGACAGCTCGCGCACCGTGATAGCCTCGTCAGCCGATGTTGCGGCTGCCGATGCAGGCGGGACGCGCCTGGCCGGTAGTACAACGGCCCAGCGCCCTAGCTCCGGGAAGAAGCGCGTGGTTCTCGTGCTCGTCGTGCTCGCGGCGATTGCAGTGGTTGCGGTAGCCGCCGCATGGGCGTTCATGAGGCAGAATGCGACACCAGTATCTGAACCCCCTGCTCAACCGGCAACGCCTGTCCCCTCTCAGACACCGGAAGTAACAACGCCGCCGCCTGCGCCTTCAGTCGCAATACCGGCGCAGACGCCGCCATCCGTACCGCCGGCTCCGTCGCCCGCACCTGCGGCGGCTCAACCGCCCGCCGTTGCGCCTCTTCCCCCGGCGGCGTCAGCGCCCGCGTCTCCATCAGAGGCGCCGGCCGCATCCAAGCCTGTCGAGGGAGGCGGAGGCAGTGCGTTCGATGAGCTGATCAAGGGGCGTCAATCTAAGCCGGAACCGCCCGCACCCGCTGCCGTGACAGAACCTAAACCTGAACCTAAGCCCCCAGCGCCGCCCCAGCCTCCGCCGGAGCCAAAGACCGCGCCCGCACAACAACCTAAACCCGAAACGAAGCCCCCGCCGCCACCTGAGCCTAAGCCTGAACCATCACCCCCGCAGCAACCCGCATCGGAGCCGAACTGGATGGATAACATCACCGGCGGCTCAAGCTCGTCACAGAAGATAAAATGAGGCCCGTCCGGTTTTCGCGCCCGCCCCGTCGTGCTCGTGCACGAGCACGGAAGTGGAAAGCCGGGCACCCCGGCGATTTGTTTCTTGCGGGAGGTCCGCGCTCCTGGTAGAGTCTTGCCGCGATCTCCGGCGGCTCTGCACCGTTGCTGAAACAGAAGGCTGACGTCGTTCTTGAACGTTCTTTTCATTGTCATTGATACGCTTAGGGCGGATCATCTTGGGTGTTACGGGTATGGGCGGAACACGTCTCCCAACATGGACGCGCTGGCGGCGCAGGGGACGGTGTTCGACTGGATGATCGCGCCGGCCATTCCTACGCACCCGTCGTTCGTGACCATCAACACCGGACAGTATCCGATCACGCACGGGGTCGTGTCGCACGGGGGAACGCGCGGGATCTCGCGGTCGGCGCCGTGGCTCGCGTCGCTCTTGCAGAAGAACGGCTACACGACGTGCGCGATCGACAACCTCGGCGAGTGGCGTTTCGGTTTCTCGCAGGGTTACGAGTTCTACATCGACCCTACGCGCCGGCGGGCGCTGAGCATCAATTGCGACAATCGTGAGATCAACCGTCGCGCGATCCCGTGGTTGAAACATCACACCAAAGAACCGTTTTTCATGTTCGTGCATTACTGGGACCCGCATACGCCCTACCTGCCGCCGCGGGCCTATCGCACATTGTTCTACAAGGGCGATCCTGAGGACCCGTCGAACCGTTCCCTTGACGGACTTATGGAACACCCGCTGGGGCGGGCGTGGCGCGAGACGTGGTTCAGCAAGCTCGGCAAGAACATCACCGACGCGGAGTATCTCAAGGCGCTCTACGACGCTGAAATCCGATACTGCGACGAGGGCATCGGAAAACTGATCGAGGCGGTCGATGCGTTTGGGATCGCCGATGACACGCTGGTGGTGCTGACCAGCGACCACGGGGAACTGATGTACCGGCACAAGATCTTTTTCGATCATCATGGGCTGTACGACGGCAATCTGCATGTGCCGCTGATCTTCAGGCGCCCGGATCTCAAGCCGGGCCGCATCCCGCATCTGGCCGCGCACGTCGACATCGCGCCGACGCTATTGAATCTCTGCGGCATCCCAATTCCCGGCGAGATGGAGGGGATGAATCTCGCTCCCTGGCTGCGCGGCGAGACCACCGAGCCGACGCGCGAGTTTGTCGTGAGCGAGGAGTGCACGTGGCAGATGAAGTGGTCCATCCGGACGCGCACGCACAAGTTCATAGCCGCGCGCGAGGAGGACTTCTACCGCACACCCATGCGCGAGTTGTATGACCTGCGCGCCGACCCGGACGAACTTCGCAACATCGCCGAACAGGACCCGGACACGGCGCGCGATCTCGAAAGCCAGCTCGATGGTTGGATCGCCGAGAGGATGTCGCGCAACGGCCTCACTGAGGACCCGCTGGTAGCGCACGGCATCACGCTGGGCAAAGCCTGGAAAGAAGCGCGCGAACGCGCGTGAGACCCGCGCGCGATTCGTTCAGTTCCGTGGCCGCGGCGTCCTCGCCGCGTTTCGGCGCACACACCTGCGTCAAGCGGTTCTTTAAGAAAACGCGGCGAGGACGCCGCGGCCACGGAACCGAACGGCGCGAGTTCTTTGGTGCGGTTGACATGCGCAAAGAGCGTCGGATAGAATTGCTGAAGCCGGGGCGGCATAGCCAAGTGGTAAGGCAAAGGTCTGCAAAACCTTGTATCTCCGGTTCGACTCCGGATGCCGCCTCCATTTTGTTAACTACCAGATTCGAGGCCGTCGTGACCGGGGACGACGCTCAAACCTGCAAGGGGCGAGTGGTGGAATGGCATACACGGCGGACTTAAAATCCGCTGCCAGTAATGGATTGAGGGTTCAACTCCCTCCTCGCCCACCATTGAAAACATTGACTGAAACGACGATCACCCCTCTTGAGCACATCCTAAGAAAACCCATTCATGGGACACTGGCGGGACACTGACAGATAACACGTGTCCCGCCGCTTGCTTTCATCCCCCTGTACTCTCTAGGGAAACCGGAACAAAATCCACGATATTCGGTTGCTACTGTCCCGTGAGTGTCCCGCCGCGCAAGTATCACACCGAAAGGCAAGCAAGAGCAGTCATTTACGATTGACAGTCACCGGATAATATATCCGCTTGACTTCAATTACCCGTTGTGATAGACTGTCATTGACGTTGTGGGAAGACCCGCGAATACACGGATTCACTCCCTAGAATCGCGGAACAAAATCCACAAAATTGCGGAGGTGAACATGGCAACGATTGAAACACGGAAGACGGAAGACGGCAAGACGCGCTATCGCGTGCGCGTGCGAATCAAGGGCCGCCCGGCGGAAACAATGACGTTTGAAAGAAAATCGGACGCGACGGAATGGGCGAAGGAAACCGAAGTCGCGATCAAGCAAGGGAAGTATTTCCCGGCGCACGAGTCGCGACGCCGGACATTTTCGCAACTCGCGGATCGTTACTTGCGCGATGTTATGCCGCACAAGCGCCCAAGCAGTCAACGCACCATGATCCCGCATGTGGAATGGTGGCGCGCCAAGCTGGGGCCGTATGCCCTCGCCGATTGCACGCCGCAACGCATAGGCGAATTGCGCGACGAATTGGCCGCCGGAAGCACGGGGCAAAGCGAACGCCGTTCGCCCACCACTGTCTTGCGATACCTTGCCCTGATCTCTCACATGTTCTCTTTCGCCGTGAAAGAGCTTGCTTGGTTGGACATGAACCCCGTGGCGCGCGTGCGCAAGCCTTCGCCCGCGCCGGGCCGCGTGCGCTACTTGGCCGATGACGAACGCGAGCGGTTGCTTTCCGCATGCCGGGCAAGTCGCAATCCCGACTTGTACGACGTGGCGACATTGGCCATTTGCACGGGAATGCGCCGGGGCGAAATCGAAAACCTGACATGGGATAAGATCGACTTGCACCGATGCGTGATTACCCTTGCGCCCGAAGACGTGAAAAACGCGACGCGCCGTGTCATCCCGCTTGTGAATCCCGCGCTTGACATCATGCGGGAACGCGGCAAGTTGCGCCGCTTGGACACAAACCTTGTTTTTGCCGCGCCTTTCCGCCGTGGTGAAAAGCCGCACGCGATGAACTTTCGCAATGCGTTTGACTACGCCCTGGAAAGCGCCAAGATTCACGACTTCAAATTCCATGACTTGCGCCACACGTGCGCAAGCTACTTGGCAATGAGCGGGGCAAGCCTAACGGAAATCGGCGCGATTCTTGGACACAAGACGGCGCAAATGTCCCTGAGATACTCGCACTTGTCGCCGCAACATTCCGCCGCCGTCTTGAACCGCATGGCCGCCGCCGTATTCAATCCACCAACCGATAAGGAAGCCGCTGAATGAACGAGAAGACAACCTTGCCAAGCGAGATATGGGATATCCATGAAGCAGCGAAGCGGATCAATGGTCTTGATCCAAAGCATATGCTCTGGCGCAGCGATCCCGCCTTTGAAATCTTCGACAACACGTGCCAAATGCTTCGTGCGGCAATCGAACAAGGCGAGTTGACGCTGTTGCCCGTAACGAGAGAAGAGCATTTGGCACACATCGAACTACTTCACGGCAAGCTTGCCGCCGACAGGGAGCGCAAGAAGTCAGAGCGGTATCCGCAACATGTCGCCTCCTATCTGTGGCCGGAGGCCGTTATTGCGTGGGCAAAGAGCTTGGGTTTCCCGCAACTATCCGCAACGTCGCCCCAAGCCGCGACAGACGAAAGCGCGCCGCCGCCCGCCGCCGAAAGCATCGTCTTGAACGTGTCCGAAAACGCGAACGGTATGACGTTGACGGCCAACGGCAAGGAAATCCGCTTCCGCGCGTCCAAGGACAAACCCACCAAAGAAATGCAGATCGTACGGGTCTTGATTGCGGAACATCCCAAAGGAGCAACCGCGCATGAACTCTTGGTCGCCGGGTGGCCGGGGCAAGCATATCGCGAGAACCTGGATAGGTTCGCTTTGCGTCTGATTAGCGCAATAGGCACGTTGCGAGGTAAAGCGAGAAAACGCGGATTGCCAGAGAACATCTTCCCGGTTGTCAGCAAGAAGAGCATCTATGACGGCGCGCGCTTCGCCCTGACTTGCCGCGCTATAGAGGGGGCCGAAGAATTCCGCCGATTGAACGATTGGCAGCGCCGGGCGCTTCCAGTGAACAACGAAATCCTATCGGGCGAAGAAGAAGAAACCTGATTTCTACATAGACGGAAAATCGTCTACGAAACTTCTAGTCTTACTTCTGCGAAATCCTTGCCAAAGAGTAGAGGGTGATATCAGAGCATCGCCCGCAACCGCAAGGAGTCGCAGAAGATGAGCAACGAAATTCCCACCTTATTGAGCACCGGGCAATTCCTCGAAAAGAATCCCTGGTGCACATCGGCATGGTTGCGCGCCGCCCTATTCAACCGCAAAAAGAATGGGTTGAATGGGGCTATCGTGCAAGCGGGGCGAAAAATCCTGATCGATGAATCCCGCTTCTTTGGGTGGCTTGATTCGAGAAGCCGCAAGGCTACCGGCAATGCGTAACGCCCGCGAGCTTGACGCCGCCACGGTGAAGGCGAGTATTGATCCCGGCGCGTTCTACGCCGCCGAATTTCCCGGCTGGCAACCGAAGCGCGCGCAAGCGTGGAATCAAGGCCCGCTTTGCCCATTCCATGCCGACACGCGCCCCGGATCATTTCGCGTGCACACGGGAACCGGGCAATTCACCTGCTACTCGTGCGGCGCGAAAGGGGCCGACATTATCGCGTTTGTCCAACGCCGATATGCCGTGTCGTTTCTTGACGCCCTGGTGCACCTCGCGGACGCATGGGGGCTTTGCCGATGACACGCCCGCCGGGAATCCCCGCCGTATGGGAAGAAAAACGATTTCGCTTTGCATGGGACTATCACGACGCCGCCGGATCTGTTATTGGTCGTGTCGCGCGCTTCGATGACGGCGAAGGCAACAAAAATTGTATTCCCTACTTTGTGCCGAACGGGGCCGGTTTCAAGGCCGGAGCCGCGCCGGAGCCGCGCCCGCTTTTCAATCTGGACGGAATCGCGAAGGCCGCGAGCACGGAAACGGTTTATGTTTGCGAAGGCGAGAAATGCGCGAGCGCTTTGATCTTGCTTGGACTTCTTGCCACGACATCCCCCGGAGGCGCGCAAGCCGCCTGTAAAGCGCACTGGGGGCCGTTGGCGCGCTTCGTTCGCATTGTGATCCTTCCTGATAACGACGAACCCGGAGAGACTTATGCCCGCGACGTGTGCCGCGCACTTGCCGCACTTCCGGGCGCACGGGAGATCCTGATATGCCGCCTACATTGACAGATAGTCGCGATTGCGCGGATTGGTTACAGGATCGGATTGGGCAACCTTGGGACGGCTTCACCCCGCCGCCGCGCGATGCTGGCGATGAGCTTGACATCCAGTTGCGCGAAGCAATCGCCGCTGTCGCGGAACCCGTGCCGCCTGAGTGGTTGACGCCGGGGGCCGGGGCCGTTGCGCCGGAGCCTTGGACGCCGCCGATCCCGTTGGATGCGGGTATTATCCCGGAGTGGCCGGCAAACGTGTTCCCGCCCGTCCTGAAAGCCTTCGCCGATGCTCTGGCGTCATCTCTGGAAGTCCCGCGCGAAGCCGCCGCGATGTTGCCGTTGGCCGCCTGTGCCGCCGCCGCGCAACGCACGTTTGAGGTGCGGATCAAGCCTGACTATAAGCAACCGCTAGGGCTGTGGGCCGCTGTGGTGTTGCCGCCCGGAGAACGCAAAACCGGCGCGCAAAATGCCGCAACGCGCCCGCATATGCTGTGGCAAGCGGAGCAACGGGCCGCACTAGAACCCGTGATCGCAAGAACCCAAAGCGAAGTCAAGACCCTTACCGGGCGCATTGAACACTTGCGGGCGAAAGCGGTCAAGACCAAGAACGAAGACGTTCCCGATATCATGCGCGAAATCGAAGCCGTGGAACACGACATCCCCGCCGTGCCGACATTCCCGCGCGTAGTGGCCGATGACGTGACAGTTGAACACTTGGCGGCGCTTATGCAGGAGAACGGCGAATCTTTGGCCGTCATGTCGGATGAAAGCGGCGTCTTGGGAATCCTTGGGGGCCGGTATAGCAAACACGGGGGCGCGAATCTGGACCTGTGGCTGAAGGCGCACGAGGGCGCGCCGGTTGTCGTTGATCGCGTGTCGCGTGCGAGCGTTTATCTGGCAAACCCCGCGCTAACCGTTTCGCTGTGCTTGCAGCCCGATGTTCTCGCATCGCTTCGCAACACACACGAATTCCGGGGCCGGGGTTTTCTTGGCCGCTTCTTGTGGATTGTTCCGCGCAGCAACATTGGACAACGTTCTCTGTCAACACCGCCCATGCCGCGCGCTATCGAAGACGCCTATCACGACATGATCCGCGCGATCCTCGCGCACGAACGCACGCCGGAGAATTCCTAATGCCTACGAATGGAAAACGCCGCACGTTGACATTATCCGATGAAGCGCGCGGATTGTGGCATACCTTCAGTTTGCGCCTGGAATCCGCAATGGGCGAGGGGGGCGAGCTTGAGCACTTGCGCGACTGGGGCGGAAAATGCGCCGCCGCCATTGCTCGAATAGCCAGCGTGATGCACGTTGCGCGATACGCGGACAGCGAACCGTGGGCGCGCCCCGTTGACGCCCTGGACATGTCCAACGCGATCCGAATCGGCGAGGTGTTAATCCGGCACGCGCTTGTGGCGTTCGATGCTATGCAAGCCGATCCGCACATGGACGGCGCGCGCGCGATCCTCGCATGGATTCAACGCGAAGGATTACAGGGCTTCACACGCCGCGACTGTCACGCCGCACACAAGTACCGCTTCCCACAAGTTGATAACCTGGACGGCGCACTAGCAATACTCGAAGAAAGAGGCTATATCCGACTACATTCGCAACCCGTCAAGGTGGGCCGCCCAAGCCGCACCTATGAAGTGAATCCCGTGTGCGCTGGCGCGTCTACGAAATGCTCTCTGACTTCTTGATTCCTATGGCGGGGTAAGTCATCCTATCTAAGGGAGGGGCGACAAGAGGAGCCTTGGGGAGGGGCAAGTATGCTTGACGTTGTCTGTACACATTGCTGCAAGACCCTCAAGATTCCCGAAGAGTACATGGGGCAGAAGGGAAAGTGTAACCACTGTCAAGGCGAAATAACCGTTACGGTTGCGCCGCCGAAGTTCAGCGCCGAGGTGGTTGAACCCGGTGAAGACGGAAAAAGGGAAACGAGTACTCTCCCTCAAGCTCCTCTCGTTAAGAACAAACTGCGAGCATTCTTTCGCGCGCGCCAAACCCTATGGGAAGGCGTGTCGCTGGCCGTCTTGCTCTCTAGCGCCATGCTTGTTGGCTGGCTTATACACGCGAAAGGCGGTTTAACCGATGCAGCCCAGCCACCGGCTGGAACAATCAGCACGGTTACCTCCTTCGCAGATGCCTCAAGGCGACTGGAATTGCGGGGCTATAGATATGTCAAGGGCCCAGACACGAGCTGGGGCGAAGACAGCGTCACCTACGAACGGCAAGTGGATGATGCCTTATTCGCTGCCAGGATTTCGCGATGGACGGGTTCCCAGCCAATTCTGAGTTTGAACTTCTACTGCCGAGCGACCGAAAAGGCGTTCAACTCGCCAAAGAGACGATTGAGGCTGTGCCAGGAGCTTGGTAGTGACGCCTGCGCGATGGTCAACGGCGAGCTCGACTATCGGCGCGCGGTGGCAGACATGAGGGAACTGAAGGAGAATCGTAGTGGCTCACCGCAGATCGAGGGGCAAGCAACAACGAGCGAAGGTTGGCAATTCACACATCGTGAGTACACTGGGCACCGAAAACCTGTGAGGCGGCTCGGAGAGCCCAACCGCCTGATGACGCCATTTGTGAGACGGCCCCTTCTCGCAGATCCGTATGTGGCCGTGGCCGTGATTGACGTGACGAACCTTGAGAGAGAAGAGAACATTCCCCCTTCGGCGAGGCTTGAAATCGACAAAAGGATCGAGGAAAGAGAGAAGAAGCTTAATCAGAAGGACAGAATAGGTGTTGGCATAAGGGATGCCCCCCTCCCTCCACAGCCCGCGCCCGTACCGAAGACAACCGGGCAATGGGCCGTCATCGCACAGTGGGAAGGCGAGGCAGCTAAGGACACAGAAACCTTCACTGTGGGTAGTGAATGGTGC
This sequence comes from uncultured Nitrospiraceae bacterium, assembly GCA_964587655.1. GTDB lineage: Bacteria > Hydrogenedentota > Hydrogenedentia > Hydrogenedentales > SLHB01 > CAZPMT01. The sequence continues at coordinate 46,942 of CAZPMT010000011.1, read as the reverse complement.
CTCGACTGGAACACGGAACCGGGCGAGTTTGGCGAGGGGAACTTTCTGATCTACATCAACTCATCGCCGAACAACCTTCCAGTGGCCATTGCGGCAAACGTGATCGGTGCAAACACAGACGTGTCGTATCAGCACAGTGCCGGAACCTACTATCTGACGATCTACGCGACACAACCCTACACTGTGCGCGTCTTCGAGAAGAGGTAGTGTCCGGGATACGCAGTCTTGATATGGGCCGAATCAAAGCAAGTCCCGTTCGCGTCGCGTGAGGTGAACCACTCGCAACGGAGATGGTGTTGCACCGAAGAAAAAATGACTTTCACACAAAAGTACATCGAACACAAGGCGGATGCCCGACCGGGGCGCCGGGGAAGGACCCGAAGTGATAAAACAACGATCTTGCCGTCTGTTTTCCCCGTCCCGCCTTCCGGGGGATTTTGTGGATTTTGTTCCGCTTTCTCTAGAGGTGCATTTTGAATGTTGTTTGTGATACTACATATGGTAATGCCCATACCGGCGGGACACTGGCGGGACACTTCCACGTGAAAACCTGTAATATCTGGTATCAGTCCGCGATAAGGGATTCTCCGAAAACCCAATGAACTCAGTGTTATTTGCTGTTACAGACTGATATGCAGAATGGTATACTCACGAACTTAAAATCCGCTGCCCGTGAGGGATTGAGGGTTCAACTCCCTCCTCGCCCACCACAAGAAGCCCTTGATGCCCTGGCGCGGTAAGAGGAGGGACTCACATGGCGGCCGAACGGGATTGTGGGAGAGGACCGGGGAAACCGTCGCGACGCGCATTCCTCCGGACTGCGGGCATATTGACGCCTGCGGCGGCTGTCCTGGGAGTCGGCGGCGGACAGGAACAGAGCGTGCCAAGTGCCCGGCAGGAACCGTCGAAACCCGCGGATATAAACACCGGGCGCCAGGTAACTCCCGGCGACACCTATGAAACCCACGCCAAAGGCATTCGATTGTTCCCAGGACAGTGGCGTCCGCACTATCCTTGGGAACAGATCGTCTGGGTCAGCCCCCCGTGGCCCAGCCAAGACTACATCTGGCTGGATTTTCCAGAAGCGATATTCAGCAGTCAGGGGTTACTTTACCTGAGTGCGGTGAATCCCAAGTTCCCCGTGGTATTCCCTGATTTGCCCAAAGTCCCCTGGCGCGAGGTTCCGAATGGCCTGGCCTTCGAGCGCGCCCTTCCCAACGCCGTCCGCTTCGGAGGAAGCGTCACCAAGGCAGACAGTTCGTCCGTGGATCTCGAACTTCACATCGAGAATGGGGCGTCCGCGCCCTTGTCCGATATCGTCTTGCAGACATGTGCATACTTGCGCGCGATAAAGGAGTTCTCGGACTTCACCAAAGACAACAAGTTCGTCCACGTGCCCGGTTCCGGCTGGGTTAGCCTGTCCGAGGCGGCTGCCATTTCGCAGGAGAACGGGCGGTACCGAGTGGGCTGGCGCAAAGAAGGGAAAAAGGTGGCGGACTGTCCCATGATCGTGACGCTGTCGAATCAGGCTGAGCGCCTGGTCGCGATGACCTGGTTCCAGGACACGCTCTCGATGGTGTCGAATGCGAGACACCCATGCATGCACTCTGATCCCCGATTCTCGGACCTGCCGGCGGGAGCGCGCGCATCCATTCGCGGGAAGCTTATCTTTTTCGAGGGCGCACTGAGAGACTTTGATCCCGCCAAACACGGCGTGGTGTGCGGATGAGGATGTCCTCGCACTTCAAGGACGCGTCATCGGAGTTGACATAGTCGAACTCATCAAAGTATGCGTCAGTTTTCAGGCCTCGACTTTCAGATCCCGAGCGGCCCTTCAAGCAGAGAAGCTGTCGCTTGCCATGGAATGATGCTCACGACACCCGCCAATCAGCGCCGAATAGGTTTTCAGGAACGACAGCCGTTACGTGAGCAGGGGCAACATGAGCGTCGCAAGCCCGAGCACGAAGAAGAAGCCGCACATGTCCGTGACGGTCGTAAGGATCGGAGCCGCCGCAAGCGCGGGGTCAACGCCAAACCGCTTGAGGAGAAGCGGGAGAAGACCGCCGACGCTCACCGCAATGAGCGTGTTGACACTCAAGGCGGCGCCCACCACCAATCCGAGATAGGGATTGCTCTTCCAGACCCACGCCAGCATGGCGATAATGAGGCCCAACACCGCGCCATTGAGCAGGCCGACGCTGATCTCTTTGAGCCACACGTGGACCGTTTCAAAGGGCTTGACCAAGCCCAGGGACAATTCGCGCATACTGACGGCCACCGCCTGGTTGCCTGAACATCCGCTCATATCAGAGATGATCGGAAGAAAGACCGCCAGCGCAATGACCGAGGCCAGCGTGTCCTGAAACACCGCAATGACACTAGCCCCCACGAGATTAAGCACGATGTTGATGCTCAGCCAGGAAAGCCTGCGGCGAGACCGCGCGAGCATGGGCATGCTCCGAAGCTCTTCGCCGCTCATGATGCCTTTGCTCTTGAGGTAATCGGTGTTGGCCTTTCGTCCCAACGCGGCCTGGACGTCCGTGCGGCGCACAACGCCGATGAGGCGCCCCTGCTCATCCACGACGGGCACGCCCAGGAAGGCATGGTCCTGGAAAAACTGGTCGAGTTCCTCCAGCGAGGTATTGTCACGGACCGAGAAGATGGGACCGCGGATCATCACGTGCTCGATAGGCACATCGCCAGGCGTTAGCAGCAGATCCCGCAACGGCAACACACCGGCCAACCGTTCTTGCGCATCGACGACAAAGGAGTACTGGATGCTGTATTCGCTGTACCGTTCCGAATGACGCCGCATGTCCTCCACGACTTGTTGCGTCGTGTAGGCCACCGGATACGCCAGATACTCGCGGATCATCAGACCGCCCGCCACGTTCCTGGGATATTGCACCAGCAAACGTGCAGCCGTGGCGGCTTCGGGATCCATCGTTTTCAGCAGCCGTTCCGTCTGTTCCTCGGGCAAGCGCGCCAGGAGGCTGGCGCGCGTGTTACTCATCATGGCGTTGAATATGGGCGCCGCCACATCCACCGAAAGGCGACTCAGGATACCGACCGCTTGCGCCTCCGCCATCTCCGTGAGCAGCGACGCCACATCATCTGGCATCAGAGCCTCGATTACGCCGTCCTGCTTGTTCGGTGTGAGACGGGCCATGGCCCGCGACAGCTCACGGAGTCCCAGACGTTTAGCCTCCTGGCGAATGCCTGCCCTGTCGCCGGCTTCCGAAAGCGCTGCCAGTTGAACCCAAGGTCCATGCGATGCCTGATCGGTCATGTGAAATCTCCTTCCTCGACTACGGCTCCTGTATTCCTAGCCAAGCATACTTGAAATCTCGGTAACTGTTTAGCCGTTTGGCGTAAGGCATTTTGCGTGACGTATCCAACAGAAAAATGAATTGTGAAGCGACCTTCACGTCCCGTCATTCCCGCGAAGGCGGGAATCCAGAAAATGCCAATGTTTGCGCGCTTTTCCTCCTGGATTCCCGCCTTCGCGGGAATCCAGGAGCAGGCGAAAGAACCTATTGCCAAGCGTACACGCCAACGTCGCGAAGGCGCCCACGCCAATCGGCTAAACAGTTACAGATCCTGCAATTATGATTCAGTACACTAGACGAGTTTCAGCAGCTTGCGCACGAAATCGGCGTTCTTCTTGAAATCGGCGTCGCGGTCCTTGGAGGGAACGGCGGTCTCGAGGACGACCCAGCCTTTGTAGTTGATCGCGTTGATGGCTTCGGCGACGGGGTCCATCTTGACCTTCCCGTCGCCGAGGTAGCGGCCTCCGTCCTTGAAGTGAATCTGGCAGATGCGATCGCCGAGACGCCGGATCTCGGCGGGAACGTCGTAGTCGTTGTCCGTTGAATTCCCGGTATCGTAGTAGATGCGGACCATGTCATCTTTGATGCGGTCGAGAATCGCGAGGTTCTGTTCCGCGGACAACGTGTTCTCGAGTCCAAGGAATACGCCGACCTCTTTCGCCTTGGGCGCCGCTTCCTTGATGCGCGCGACGACGGCGTCGACGTCGGCCTTCTTGAGTTCGTTCCCGGCGCGGAGGTCGCCTTTGCCGAAGAACGCGAGCAGGATCACGTTCGCGCCGAGGTCCTTCGCTGCCTCGATCGTTTGGTTGAGCCACGCGGGACCGCGCGGATCGGAAGCAAGCGGGGCGTTGTTAAGCAGTCCCATGGCAACGCTCGGCACGACGATGCCCGTCGTCTGCATGGCGTCCTTGTATTTCTTGCGGTACTCCGGGTCGGCGATCTTCAGCGTGTCCGCGGCGTCTCCGGCGGAGACCTCGAGTCCGTCCAGGCCGATCTTCTTAGCGACTTCAATCCCGTCAGGGCCGACGGCACGCAAAGACCAGTCACAGGCGCCGACGCGAATCTTGCCTGCCGTCTGTGCGGCCGCCAGCCGTGGCAATACGTACGTCGCGCCGACTACACCGCTTGTCGCACCGACCAAGAACTGCCGTCTCGTCATTTTCATGCTGCACCTCGATTCCTTTTCCAACCGGCCACATTGTTTCGTCACATCGACGTGGATTGTATTGCCTCTGGTTCTCCCGCGCAAGCTGTCTCGGGGCTGAAACCGCGAAGGCGCTTTAGCTTCCCAAGGCCTGATTTCGGCGCGCCATCACATCGCGCAGGAGTCCTGATGCCGTTTCGGCAACCCACTCGACGGAGATGCGGGTCATGCAGCGAAGGTCCGTTTCGCACTCGGGCTTCTGACAGGGGCCGCAGTCCACGTCGACCCGCAGGACCCGCCCGCGCTCGTACGGGCCCTCGGAATAGCGCGGGGACGTCGGCCCCATGATGCAGACCGTGGGCACATGAAGCGCCACGGCGACGTGACGCGTCCCGCTGTCGTTGCAGACGAGCATGTCGAGTTGCGAAACCGTCGCTTTGAGCGTGGAGATCGTGGGACGGCCCTCGTCGCACTGCGCTACGGGGGTCTTCACAGCCTTCAGGAAGGCATCGCGGATGGCTTCCTCGCCCGGCCCGGTGAGCAGCGCGCATTGCGCCTGCATGTCTTCGGCGAGGATGTCCGCCACGCGCGCAAACCGCTCGACGGGCCAGAGTTTGCTCGGACCGAACGCGGCCCCGGGCGCAATGCCCACCCGCAGCCCGTCGCCTTTGAAGTGTGATCGCGCGGCCTCGATCTCGGCAGGGTCAGCGCGGAGTTCCAGGCCGAGACCATCATCTTCACAACCCAAGCCCTTGATCAGATCGAGGTACTCCGTGACCATGTAGACGGGAGCGATGACGCCGTTCTCGCGGTGCGGTTGGACTCGTTCGGTCAACAGGAAGGCGCGTCCGCCGAGGTCATACGCAATGCGCCGCGGGGATTCCGTGAGGCGCGCCAGCAGCGCGGCGCGAACCGAGTGCGGGAAGATGATCGTGAGATCCCGCGCGTATGGACGCAGACGGCGTCCTGCTCGCATCATTCCGAAGAAGCCCGCCTTGGGTTCAACCGGAACCCGCGCCGCGAGCCACTGCAGGCCCTCGAGCAAGTCGCACGCGGCCTGCTTTCCGGCAACGGCAATTGCGGCTTCCGGGAAGCGTCGGTGCAATGCGCGCAACGCCGGGGTGCACATGGCCACATCGCCCAGCCAGTTCGGAACGAGCACGAGGATCTTCGATATCGAATTGCTCATCGGTTTTCCATGCTGTCGTGGACCCCGGAAGAAAGCGGAGCGCGCCGACGTCCCGTCGCGGGCTCATGGGGCGCCATCCGGACCTCAGAGGCCGTGCTTCTCACGTTCCGCGTCAACGCGCTCTCCGAGACGGCTCACAAATTGCGAGTCCCCCAGCGTCGTACGGAATACCCCGCGGCTCTCGGCGAGATGCCGCCGTGCAATCTCGAAGAAATCGGCCACGGCGCAGACCAACACGGCCAGCAAGAACAGGAACAGGAGACCCAGATATAACGCGAAACGCTTCGGCGTGTCGCTGGCGCTGAGCACCTGCGCCCCGAGCACCAGCGCCACGGGAATCGCGATGAGAAGATAAAAGCTGACGGGACGCCTGGCGTTCGCCTGGCGCAACCCTTCACGAAAGTACATCCACAACGTCTTTTGTGAAGGTGGTTTATGACCCTGATCTTCCACTCAGAGGATCTCCTGTCAACATTATACCACAGCCCGGCGCAGCAGCAACCAAGGAAACAGGCGTAGGCGATGTAGTAGTCCTACACTGACTTGACCGTGGATCTTGGGGCGGTTTTGGAAAAGCCGCCTCTACTTTTCGTACACGCTCTTGGACACAACATTCCGGAGGTTGTTCAATAAATTCCTCGTTCAGGACAGCAATTAAGGGTCAACGTGTTGCGGTTCGTTCGAGGGCGCGGGGCGCGTTGCCGCCGAGCGAGATGTAGGTGAGGTAGTAGGTGCGGGCGTCTTCGGGGCGGTTGTGGTCGAAGCAGACGTCGGCGAGGGTCAGGTACAGTTCTGGCATGTCGGGCGCGTATTGGATTGCTTCCGTGAGGCACGCCACCGCCTTGTCAACCTCATCCCAACGCGCGTAGACGTTGGCGCGAGCGATGGCGACCTCTTTGAGGTAGTAGCGGGAATTGTAGTCGTTCGGATCGATGTCGAGGGCTTCCTTGAAGAGTTTATCCGGCTCGGCCCCGAACGAACCGCCGTAATAAAGCTTGAGCCCGTCGAGATTTTTCACGCGCGCGTTGTGCCGGAGTTCGAGGGCGTTGCGCAGCGATGCCGCGCTCTGTTCGGACACGCCGTCAAGCTTCAGATACGCGGAAGGACTCTCGAAGAAGGGCGTGATCTGTTCGAGCGACTTGTCCACGGTGCGAAGATACATTAGCTTAGGGGCGACGAACTCTGCCCAAGGGCGGTCGTCCGACATGACGTTTAGACAAGGGGTTGCAACCCCTTGTCCGGCATCGGCGCAATAGAGGTCCACGTGATGCTTGCCCATGAAGAAGCACGTCAGCACCTCCGGGACGTCCTTGAAGCCGACGGCCTGGATGGCGTTTTGGATCTCGGGCTTGGCGAGGCGCTGAGAGACCCGCGCGGCGTCAATATGAAGCGGCTGGTTTGATCCGATCATGAACAGGTCCGCGTTGACGAACCACGTGCAATATTCCGGAAACACGCTCGCGAAGGTGTGGACGAGGGAGCGGACCACGTCGGGGTCGAGGCTGTGCAGCGGGATCCACTGCGACACGATGCCGCCGGGGGTTAGGTGATCGAGGCAGAGCCGGTAGTACTCGCGCGTGTAGAACGTCGAGACCCCCGCGAGGGCCAAAGGCATGGGTTCGAACGTGATCACGTCGTAAGCGTTCCGCGTGGTAAGCAGGAAGTTGCGGCCGTCGTCGATGATGAAGCGGACCTTCGGGTTGGTGCGGACGCTGAAGTTGTCTTTTCCGAAGAGTTGTGCGGCGTCGAGGACGTCGGATGAGATTTCGACGGCGTCGATTCGGTCGAAATCGTACAGGCCAAGCGTGCCGGCCGTGATGCCGGAGCCAAGACACATGAACAGCACGTCGCGCGGGTCGCGGTCGAACAGCAGCGGCAGAATCCCTTGGAAGCGGTTCATCTTGACGCCTTTTTCGATCGATGCGGTGGCCTGGACGGCGTTGATCCAAAGGATGCGGTCGGAGTCGGAAGGATTCTCGACGGGTTCCGATACGGCAACGGTTCCCTCGACGCCCTCGCGATAGAAGAGCACCTTGTGGTTCTCGGGGATGTATCCTTTGTTCATTGATTGACTGACATCGGCGGGCGCGTTACGCAGACTGAAGATCATCACGGCGCACGCGGTTCCCGCTAACGCGAGCCTGCCCGCCCAGCGGAGTTCGCTCGAGATCAGGACAAGAACAAGGCCGGCCCCGAGCAGCGTTAGCGAAAGGGCCAACATGCCGCGGTGCGCGCCGAGAATCGGGATCAAGAGATAGCCTCCGGCGATGGCTCCGAGGACGCCGCCGAAGGTGTTGGCCGAGTATAGCCTGCCGATGTCGCGACCCAGTCTGGCGCCGCTCGATGTGACCGTCTTGACGACGATCGGGAACGTCATGCCGAACAGGAACGTGGGCGCGAATAGCACCGAGAACGAAAGGAAGAATTTGGCCCGCATCAGTTCCGGCCACCTGTAGCCGGCATCGAGGGCCATCGCGCTGAGGCGTTGCGGGAGGGTCGCGAACACGGGAAGCATTAGAATGCACGCAATGCCGATCATCATCTCGACCACGCCGAAGAGCATCACGCGGCGACGGACCCGATCGACGAAGGCCGAGGCGAACGCGCTGCCTAAGGCGATGCCGCACAGGAACGTGGTCAGCATCGTCGTGAAGGCGTACGTCGTGCCGATGAACACCATCGTCAACAGGCGGGTCCAGAGCACCTCGAACGCCAGGGCGCAGAAGCCCGATACGGCGAACGCGAGAAGTACGAGTGTCTGGCGCGGATCGTACGCGGGTTCCGGTTCAATGGCTTCGATCTCGGTACGGGGAGCGGGCAGGGCTGCCGACTCGAAACGCGAAAGGGCCATCGCCAAAGCGCCGATGACCACGTTTGCGGCGGCGCCGAGCAGAGAGGCGCGCGTGTAACCCAGCGCGGGCAGGATCATGAAGCCCGTGGCGGCGCAACCGGCGACGGCCCCGAATGTGTTGACGCTGTACAGTCCGCCGATGCGGAGGCCTCGCATTTGCGAGTTGGCGCCGACAAACCTGGCCAAGAGAGGAAGCGTCGCGCCCATCAGGACCACGGGCACGATCAGGAACGCGAAGGCAAGCAAGGCGCGCAGGGCGATACCTGTGCCGCGGCTCAGAGAGAAGCCTTTCAAGAGCGCCACGACGGCGGACTCTCCCGTACCCACGGCCAGGATGAACACAACTGCCCACACGCCGATCAGCACTTCGAATAGGCCGTAGAGAAACAGCGGGCGGCGGGAACGGTCCGCCCAGCGGCCACCCAAGATGCTCCCCGCACCGAGTCCGATGAAGAAGATCGACAACACCGTGCTCACGGCGTATGACGTGGTGCCGAGAAGCAGCACGAGCTTCCGCGTCCAGACCACCTGGTACAGAAGGCCGCACGCGCCCGAAACGAAAAAGAACAGGAGCACCACCAGGATTCTTGCGAGTTCGGTGGAACGGCTGCGTGAGTTCATCGTGGGACCATTATGGGATATGAACCCCGCCTGCATCCAGCCCGAGGGTCCTGAGATGCGGCGCGCTTTGACGCGGATTACCTCTGAGACTATGATACCGGCAGGCGTTGGACGAATTCCCTGCGATGCGCGAGTGAGCGATCTCGGAGCATCCCATGGAATCGCATCGGAAAGGCATCGAAGAGGTCTTCTCCCATTATGAATACAAAAGAGGATTTTAGACCAAAGGCCCACACTCCGCCAAGCGGCCTTTTCACGTCAATCCGCTACAGTATTCGCTTGATAATGGATCTCCAAGTAGTCTCAGTATATCGTCATGTGAAACCATTTCTGCAAAGAGCCAATGGAAATCTGCTGGATTTGGGTTGTGGCGAATCGCCTTATCGTTTTCTGGTGAATGAGAAATGCACCAAATATTTCGGGGTTGACATAGTTGATGCGGATAAGTTTGATTATCAGAAGACAGACATCACCCGCCTCGACGGAAAGAGAATTCCATTCGATGATGGGTATTTCGATTATGTCATTTGCACCGAAGTCCTGGAGCATGTTGAGGATTATCAAACCCTGCTCGATGAAGTTTATCGAGTACTGAAACCCAATGGAGAGGGGTTGTTTACAGTTCCATGGAGCGCCAGATACCACTATATTCCATATGATTATTTTCGATACACGCCGTCATTATTGCAGAAGACATTTTCAAACTACAAAGAGGTGGAGATAATCGCACGAGGAACCGATGTGACCGCTATCTCATCAAAACTTATTGTGTTGTTCTTTAGAAATCTTCTCCCAAATAAGACGTGGCGGTACGTTTTTTCCCCGTTATGGCTTTTGTTTGCACCATTGATTGTCTTAGCATTGCTATTTGGTCACATAAGTTTACTTACAAAGTTCGGCAGTGATTTGGATCCTCTTGGATACACCGTCTTGTGTAAGAGATGAAGGATCTTGTCCGACAACATAGACCCCAATAGTTGCAGCACAGGACCCTCGAGGTAGACATGAGTATAAGACGAGACTTGTCACGCAGGAGTTTTCTTGGACTGGCAGGGGCCGCGGCCTTTGCGCCCTTGATGCCTTCCGGGTTATACCGTGTGGCGTGCGCAAACGACACGCTTCGTATAGGCGTGATCGGGTGCGGCGGCCGAGGCGTCGAGTTGATACGGGACATTCTCGCCCGCGGGAAGCGCGGGTCTCGGACAACTATCGCCGCCGTGTGCGACATCTGCGAACCGCGGGGTGCGCGCGCGCGATCCCTCGCCGGCAGCGAAGTCGTTCGTCGCTGGCAGGACCTCGTCGAGCGCCCGGATATTGACGCCGTCGTCGTCGCCACGCCGGATCATTTGCATGCGCCGATGTCCATCGCGGCCATGGAATCCGGGAAGGACGTATATTGCGAAGAGCCCATGACGCTGCGACTGGAAGAGGCCATAGCGTTTCGCGACGTTGCCGCGCGGACCAGGCGCATCGTTCAGATTGGCGCGCAGCAGACGTCGCAGGCGCGATGGCATTTGGCGCGGGAGATCATACTCTCAGGTGCAATCGGCCCGGCGATATGGTGCCAGGGCAGCTATCGGCCGAGCGCCGCGAAGCCTCAGCGGAACGATTCAGCGACGGCCTTAGTGTGTCCGGCGGATCTGGATTGGGACGCGTTCCAAGGGCCGGGCGGCAAGCGCGGCTTCGACGCGGATCGCTTTCTCAACTGGAGGAAGTATTGGGACTACTCGAATGGGATTGCCGGCGAGGTCTTCTATCACAAGCTTGCCGCGCTGCTCGTGGCGGCAGGTCCCGCGTTTCCGGAACGCGTATCCGCCGCCGGCGGCATCTACGTGCACGACGGACGCGAAGTCCCCGACTCATTCGTGATGACGGCGGAATATCCGAACGGGCTCACGATTGTCCTCGCGTCGTCAATGGCGAACCTGAACGGGCTGCCCGCCGTCATTCGCGGACGCGAAGCCTCGATTGAACTTGACACCGATTCCGTCAAGATCGTCCGGGATATGACGACCTCAAACCGCATGATCACGAAGTATTGCGAGACGGCAGCGCGTCCGGATCATCTTGAAGACTGGCTTCGATGCATTCGCTCGCGGGAGCGGTGCGTGTGCAACGAAGAGATCGGCTGCCAGGCGATGGTTGCCGTTGCGATGGCGGTCGAGTCCTATCGCACTGGAAAGACCTTGCGCTTTGACGCAAAGACGGAACAAGCCGTTCCGCTCAACGTTGAGGGCCCATCCCTCGTCGCGTGACCTCGGGCGGAATCGTGATCCGCGTGCGTGTCGTGCTCGTGCTCGTTATCGTAATCGTAATCGAAAGAAACTACGGTGGACAGATTGCTTGTTCTGTTCTCCCTTAGGCGGGAATGCTCCAAATGGAAAGACAGGGCCATATCGTTGAGGTCCTGGGGCCGGAGACATCAGCCAGCATCATACGAATCGCATAGTCCTGCCCGATTTCTTCGATTACGATGACGAGCACGAGCACGAGCACGAAGAAACGACGGCGATGCCCGCAATCAGGTAATCCTGATCTCAAGCACAATTAGATGCGTTTGCCCTGCGTCTCCTCATGTGACAACAGGGGAGCCTTCATGTATAGTGGATGCGGCAGTATGGCGTAACTCCAGTTTGGAGGTGTCTCATCATGGCTCGATTCCGTTGCGTTCTCGCCGTTCTTCTAGGACTCTCTTGTCTTTCACTGACGGGCTGTCCGGCGATACGGTACGATGTCATCGCACTCTCGCAGAACTCCTATGATTTCGGGCTCAATGACATGCCCTGGGCGTTCCAGGTATGGAACTCGGATCCTTCCATACTGCCGAGTATGTCCTTCGTTGTGAGTACCGACCAGCCGTGGCTCACGTGCGATCCGGAATCGGGTACGAGCACGGGAAGCTCTGGGCCCGGCGGCAAGAAGGTAATCACGGTCACGGTTAATCGCAGCGGCCTTTCCGCGGGACAGCACAAGGGGACTATCACGATTTCGGGAAACCGCCTCGTCTCGAAACGACTGCAGATTACGCTTACCTCGGAAGGCAGCACGAACGGATCCGGCGGATGGACGTTGCGGAACATCGTCGCGGATTATGCCCCGCCGTATCTCCTCGAGTACAGCTTCTCGCTGAGCGACGAGAACGGCCACTCCGTGATTGCCGAGCCGGCCCAGTTCCAGGTGACCTGCAAGGAGGATGGGAAGATCATCGGCTCTGAAACGGTTTTCCAATTCGTGAAAGGAGCAAACAAACAACTCCTCACATACCTCGTCCTCGACTATACATTCAGCATGGCGGACATCGAGATTAACGGCGATGCAGACGGCAACGGGCGCTCCGACGCCATTGACGCCATGGAGGCCGCCGCCAAGGACGTTTTTCTCGACGCCCTCTCGCAAGACGCGCAAGTGGGCATATACGAGTTTCACCGCGAAGACCCGCCCTTCATGAAGGTGGCGGACTTTACGACGGACAGGGAGTATCTGAAGAGTCGCATAGACGCGATATGGACGGAGTACGTGCGTGGTCTTTCCGGGGCGACGCGATGCTGGGATGCTCTCTTCGCCGCCACGCGGGAGTTCAGCAACGACGCAGACGCCCGGAAAGACGAGCAACGAGCGATAGTCTTTCTGTCGGACGGGCGCGACGAATCAAGCACTCACAGCTATCAGGAAGCGATCGATTCCGCTAATGAGCGCGGCATTGCCTTCTACTGCATCGGCTTCGGCGCGGAACTCGACCTTACCGCGCTGCAAGTGATCACTTCGCAGACCAGCGGCCAGTACTATTCCGCCTCGACCGTGGAAGAACTCGGGGAACGTTTCCAGCAGATCATCACGGACCTCGGCGGACAGTATATCCTCCGCTGGGCCACTTTGAAGCGTACGGCGCAGGCGTCGTTCCTGCCCTCGTTCACGCTGGAACTCGCGGGGGACAGCCTCGACTACGCCGCGCCGTCGAGCGCCGTCTACAATCCAGTGGACCATGCCGGCAATCCCTTGCTCGGCGAGTTGCGGATGGCCATATCATCGAGCGCCGATGCGACGACAGCCTTCCTCCGCGCCACGTACGTCCCTCGGTATATCACGCGGCTCTCGCTCCGCGCGGAGAGCGCGCACTCGTTTGCCGTGAGCCTGGTAAGCGCCACAGAAGGCGGCCTGTGCGACGACGCCGAGTGGAACTTGACCGTGAGCGATGATCCCGAGGGAGGAAAGCGTATTCTTGTCGAGTCCGCCGCGCCTGACAACATCTACACCGCAATTCCCTATGCCGCCTTCGGCTCCATCCTCAAGTTCGATTTCGACGTTGCGATCACCGACCCGGCCTCGGCCTTCAGTGCCCTTGAAGTGGACAATACGATCTACGACGGGGGGCAGAGTTTCGATATCGACTGGCCTCCCGCACCTTAGGCCCCGCCGCTCTTACCCCCCAAAGTTGCCTTTTCCCCAATGGCCATGCGAGACTCTCGCTTACACGGAGGAAAACGTCATGAAGACAGATATCGTGTACTTGCCGTTGGTAATCCTGGCGCTCACGCTGTTGGCGGGATCCGCACGTGCGGATACATTGTGGAGCATCGGACAGAAGGACTCTTCGTACGCGGACTTGGCCATCGCGGGCAAGTTCGACGAGTACAATGCGCGTTTCCCGAACGACGTGGCCTTCGTCGTGGGACGCAGCAAGCCGGACACGGATTGGCCCTTCATTCATCCGGGGCCGTCGGACCCGTGGGCCGGTTCGCGCACGCATCCGTTCCGGATCGAGTTTGACCTGGCGCGGACGCCCAAACGCGCGTGCCGCCTGATCATCAACACGGTCAGCGCGCACGGCGGGGCCACGCCCGTACTCGAGGTCAACGTCAATGACGCGCTCCGCCGAACCATGACGTTTCAGCCGGGCGGCGACGAACGAGCCTTGTCGGATCCCAAGGCCGGACGCCCGGCCACGCGCGCGTTTCTGTTCCCGGCGAGCATTCTGCATCGCGGACGCAATCAGATCACGCTCACCGTGTCGGAGAATAGTTGGCTCTTGTACGACGCCCTGTCGCTGGAAACGGCGGATGTCACGGGCGCGGACGTCGCAAGCGTGACGGCATTGTCAACGCCGTTCTTCAAGAACGTCGACGGCGTACTGAAGCAAGCGGTTCGCGTTGTCGTCGACAACGCGGGCCTTGAGGGCGAAGCGGAGATCGCCCTCGCGGACGTGAAAGATTCCTTGCAGAAGGTCAAGCTCGAACAAGGTACGAACAAGTTCTGCCTCTTTGTGCAGCCCTTCACGCAAACCGCGTCCGGCAAGGTAACCGTTCGCGCCGGAAAGAAGACGGCCGAGGCGGAATTCGAGGCCCGGCCCGAACGCAAGTGGAAGATCTACGTCGCGCCTTCCGCGCACACCGACATCGGGTACACGGACCTTCAGGAGAAGATCTTCGAGCGGCACAATGCGAACACGGCGTCCGTGTTGAAGGCCTGCGAATCGCATCCGGACTTCAAATGGAATCTCGAGGTGTTCGCGCAAGCGGACTGGTACCGTAAACAGGGCGATGACGAGTTCAAGCTGCTCGAGCGGCGCATCACGGAAGGGCGCATCGGCCTGACGGGCCTCTATCTCAACATGCTCACGGGCCTGTGCTCGGGAGAGGAAATGGCCAAGGTGCTCGAGCCTGCGCAGAAATTCGGACGCGCCCACAACGTCCCCGTCACCGTCGCGACGATCACCGATGTGCCGACGACCGTCGGCACGTTGCCGATGTTCCTCAAGCAGGCGGGGGTGAAGTATTTCGTTGAGGGTATCAACGAGGACCGCGGGCCGGTTTTCAAGCACGCGGACAAGCGGATGTTCCAATCGCCTTTCTGGTGGGAAGGATTGGACGGCTCGCGCGTGATGGCCGTCTTCACGCGCTCATACGCTCAGGCGCAGGTCATCGGCCTGCGCGATAGTGTCGACATTCTCGAACAGAAGCTTCCCGGCTGGCTCAAAGCCATTGACCGGCCTGATTATCCCGGCGACGCCATATATGGCAACGGCGCATTCTGGGACAACGAGTCCGTGACGCCGCGCTTCATCGATGTCGCCGAGGAATGGAACAAGACCTGGGAGTTCCCCCGGATCATCGTCGCACGTGTCGACGAATTCTTCCAATACGTCGAGCTGAACTTCGCGCAAGACCTTCCCGTATTCCGCGGCGACATGGGTTCCTACTGGGAAGACGGCGCGGCATCGTCGGCTAACGAGACCGGCATGAATCGGATTGCGAAAGCGCAACTGAACGCCGCAGAGCGCTGGTTCGCGTTGGCCGCCGCGCATGATCCCAAGTTCAAGTTCCCGAAGGCCGATTTCGGCAAGGCATGGGATGACGCAATCTACTACGATGAGCACACGTGGGGCGCGGCGGGAAGCATCTCGGACCCGAAAGGCGAGCAGACCGTCAAACAATGGGAATACAAGGCGTCATACGCCAGACGCGCAACGCAGATGGCAACGGACCTCTTCCAGCGTTGTGGGCGAGAGATCCTTGACAAGAAGCGCCAATCAGGCTCCCGCGGAGAAGACGGCAGGGGCTATCTCGCGGTCTTCAATGAGTGTTCATGGCCGCGCGACATTGAAGTCACAATCCCCGAGGGGGCTAAAGCACACATATTTGTGGCGAAGCAGGTCCCGCCCATGGGCTATCGGCACTACAAGCTCGATACTCTGAAGACTGACCCGGAAGACGCTTCGCTACTTCGCAAAGGCCCGGACCAATATACGTGGGAAACGCCGAGTTTCCGCTACAAGATCGATCCGAAGACCGGCGCCTTTTCGAGCATTGAGGATCTGCGGACTCATCGCGAATGGGTGGACACGTCAAGCGGTTACGGCGTCAATCAGTTTATCTATGTCACCGGCGGCAAGGACACGTCGCTAGTCCACCCCGGCGCCAAAGCCGCGCCGGCGCTGCAACCCCTATCCCATGTGGAGACGGAAGTCCAGATGCTCCCCGGCGCCGAGGGCTTCCTTCCATCTCTGAGCATCGTCCGAAAGGGACCCAACCTGCCGAGTGTCACGACAACCTGCTTGTTCCAGCCCGATGGGCGTCTACAATTATTCAACAGAGTGGATAAGGAAGAGACCACTGAAAAGGAGGCGGGGTACTTCGCGTTCCCGTTCAAGCTGGATGCGCCTGACAACGCACGAACGTTTTTCGATCTGCCTTACGGCATCGTCGAAGCGGACCGCGAGCAACCAGCGGGGGCCTGCCGTGAATGGTACGCGGCGAACAGTTTCGCGGCAGTGAGCGACGGCAAGATCGCCGCGTATGTGGCGACGCGCGAAGCGCCGCTGTTCACGGTCGGCAATATGAATCGCGGCGCGTGGCCCGCGAAGGTGGATAACAATCGCGGCACGGTCTTTGCCTACGTGTTCAATAACTACTGGCATACGAACTACAAGGCCTCGCAGGGAGGCAGCATCCCGTTCTCGTTCGCGATCAAGCTTACCGATCGGAGTTTCGACCCGGTAGCGGCCACCCGGTTCGGGTGGGAACACCTCGACTCGACCGTGATGACAGCGCGCGTAACGGCGCGGCGTGCTGAGGAATCCCTCCTCAAAATGGACGACGGGCCGGTGATGCTGGCGGAACTGACGCAGGACGACAACGGACGATTGTTCGCGCGGCTGTACAACCCGTCGAACGAAGCGGCATCGACCTCGATCGAGTTCCCGAAGCTGCGCATCAAGAGCGCGTCGAAGACAGATCTTTTCGGACAGAACGGCGAAGCGTTAAAGGTATCAAAGAACGCTGTGGGAGTTCAGGTAGCCGCTCGGTCCATCGTGACGCTGGTGCTCGAAACCCATCCGAAATGATCCATCTGGCAGGGCCGGTTTCGGAGAGCTTGTGGAAAAAATGCCGTCGTAATATGCCCGTTCTCTCAACGAGCCTAGAATGCTGCGTCATTCCCGCGAAAGCGGGAATCCAGTGCGGAGGTTGCGCGGCGGCGTGTGTGTTCTGGATTCCCGCTTTCGCGGGAATGACGCCATTCTGGTTCAGTACGCGAAATCTGAACCAAGCTCGATGGGCCAGTCTTGGAAAAACCGGCCCTACTGAAGGTGCTGTATGTCGATCCGTTTGAGCGGTGTGGACATTGTCGTCGTTGTCGCGTACCTGGCGGTCGTCATCACGTTGGGGACCGTGATGAAACGGCGGGCCGCGAAGAACATCGGGAGTTACTTTCTCGGCGAGCGGCAACTGCCGTGGTGGGCTCTGGCGATGTCGGGCAGTTCCTCGTATTTCGACATTACCGGCACCATGTGGATCGTGAGCCTGTTCGTCGTGATGGGCATGAAAGGCATGTGGGTCCAATGGATCTGGGGCTTCATCATTCCCGTCTTCTACATGGTCTACATGGGCAAATGGATCCGCCGTTCCGGCGTGATGACGGGTTCCGAATGGATGGAGACACGGTTCGGACGCGGCAAGGCCGGCGAACTCGCGCGCGCGTCCTACACGCTCTACGCCGTCCTGACCATCACGGCGTTTCTCGCGTACGGCGCGACGGGCATGGGCAAGTTCGGCGCCGTGTTCCTGCCGTTCAACGAGCACGTCTGCGCCGCGCTGATCATCGGTGTGACCGGGACCTACGTGATCGTCGGCGGCTTTCATGGCGTCGTGCTCGTCGAGATCTTTCAGACCGTCGTCCTGAGCGCGGGCGCGATCTTGATCGCGGTCCTTGGATTCCTGCGCGTATCGCCGGAGATGTTGAGCGCGAAGGTCGTTCCCGAATGGCACAGCCTTGTACCGCAATGGCGCTTCGCATATTTGTCGAGCACCGAGTACGAACTGTTCGGCGCGCTATTGATCGTCTGGGTCATGAAGGGCCTCCTGCTTTCATTGTCCGGCCCGGAGCAGTTGTACGATTTCCAGCGTTTCCTCGCCGCGCGCACCCCGAAAGAAGCCTCGAAACTCGGGGCCTTGTGGGGCGTGATCCACACCGTGCGCTGGCCGATGGCCATGGCTCTCGCTGCAATGGGAATCGTCGGACTGACGGAGCAAGGCGACCCGGAGAAGGTCCTGCCTTCCGTCATCCAGGGCATGCTTCCCGCCGGCGTGCGCGGGTTCGTGCTTGCCGCGCTGCTTTCCGGCTTTCTCGCCACGTTCAACTCGACCGTGAACGGCGGCGCGAGCTACATCGTCAAAGACATCTATCACAAGTACATCAACCCCGACGCATCGCAGAGACAGTTGATTTACGCGAGCTACATCTCCTCCGCGTTGCTAATCGTGCTAGGGATCAGCGTCGGGTTCGCGGCCAAGTCCATCAACCAGATGTTCATGTGGATCATGGGCACGCTCGGCGCGGGCGTGTTAATGCCGAACGTCCTGCGCTGGTATTGGTGGCGCATGAACGGTTGGGGTTACGCCATCGGGACCCTTTCAGGCATGGCCTTGTCACTTGTTCAGGCTTTTGTGCCCTACTTCGCGGACATGCCGCTATACATCACATTCCCCGCGATCGCCCTTACCGTTCTGATCATTGCCGTCGCAGTCACGCTCGCGACCGAGCCCACGGACCGGAAGACGCTGATCGCGTTCTACACGCAAGTCCGCCCGGCCGGTTTCTGGAAACCCATAGCGAGTCTCGTAGGACCGGTTTCAAACCGGTCCAACATCGCCACTTTCAAACGTGACGCACTCAACATCGTCATCGGCATCCCCTGGCTAATAGCCATGTACCTCTGCCCCGTATACCTCGTCCTCCACCGCTTCACCGAAGCCACCGCAGCCTTACTCCTCGTAGCCGTCCTCTCATTCGTCCTCTACAACACCTGGTTCAAGTATATCGAGGATACGTAGCGAAGGCCCTCAGTGTGAGCAAAGCGAAGTGGTATCCACCATGTAATGCACGCTCGGTAGCGTAGAGCTCCTGCTCGACCGTGCGCGTGGAATGGATTCTTGATAAGGTGCGATAATTCACGAGCGATCTCGCTCGTCCGGCAAGGAGGAAAGACATGATTTGCACATTGTTCATAAAACTCGTGGGCGGAACGTATTACTCCACAGAGTTTGAAAGAACAATCGAGGCGCGTGATGACATGACGCTTGGTGAATTGCATCATACGATGCAGGATCTCACGGGATTCGACAGCGACCATTTGTTCATGTTCTTTATGGCGCGCACCATGAGAAGCCACAGAACATACGTGGCCGACGATGATGAATGGGAGGTCCGGCACGAAAAAATGTACAGGATTCCGCTCAAGAAGATCTTTCCGGTTCCGAAGGGCCAAAAACTGTTCTATTGGTTCGATTTCGGCGACGATTGGATATTCGAGGTCCGAAAACGCGGCAAAGAAAAGCCCGAACAGAAAGACATCGACTACCCACGCCTCATCAGTAAGCTAGGCCCAGAACCTGTTCAATATCCGAACCTCGAATAGACGGAATGCTACTCTTCAGGAAAGTTCCTTCCCGTTCCCAAGTTGCGCATCCTCTTTCCCTTTCCACCTTCGAAGAGAGGGCATTTCCACTCTGCATAAATCGGACTTACCGGATTCTGCGGGGAAGCCGGTCGCAACGGATCTGCGCGGCGAGAAGATCGTAGGCGCAATGAAGAATGCGCTCGACCAAGTTTGCATGAGAATGCCCGAAGCTTGACACGGTCCCCTGCTTTTGCCGATCCTTCTGGCTCGTTATGGAAACGCGTTGTCTTGCGGCGCACGTCGGCTTGGCGGGTCTTTTGCAATGAACCAGTTGGATTCTATCGAGGATCGGGTAGCCCACATCGCCGACATCCATTTCTGGCGTCTCGTCTTCAATCCTCTCCGAATGATGAACAAGCGGTTCTTTGGAAATCTCACCGTCCTGATGCGACGCCGTCACGAGTTCGCGATAGAGAACGCGGAGCCGTTTGCAGACGCCGTGGCCGCCACGGGCGTGAAGGCGATTATCCTGACGGGCGACTTTACATCGACGTCTCTGCAAGACGAGTTCGAGATGGCGGCGCGTTTCGTCCGGGGTCTCCGCGACCGCGGCCTGGCGATCCACCTGATGCCCGGCAACCACGACGCATACACCTTCGAGGCGCGACGCGCCAGACGGTTCGAGCAATACTTCGCCGAGTTCATGCCGCCGGAGGGTTACCCGGCGTTGCGGCGCCTTCCGGGCGGGACTTCGGTGATTCTCGTCCCAAGCGCTTGCCCGCGCTATCTGACGGCGCGCGGCCGTGTAACGCGGGACAAGATCGAGGCCGTTTCCGGCCTCTTGAAAAAATGCGGGCCGCGCGTCATCGTCGCCGCGCACTACCCGGTGTTGAATCGCACGCACGGGTATTCGTCCCACCCGTTCCGCCGACTCACGAACGCCGAGGCCCTGCGCGAGGCCCTCGCCGCCTCCGGGAAGAAGATCCTCTACGTGTGCGGCCACGTCCATCGCTTCAGTTACGAACGCGACAAGCAATATCCGAACATCGAGTATCTCTCCATGGGCGGCTTCTTCCACAAGAACCACAAGACTGGACTCGACGGCGAGTTCGCCGAGATCCACACGAGAGAGAACGGCTTCACCGTCATGCGCCACACCCACCGTCAGGAATGGAACGTCGGCGAAGAAACACCCCGCTGAGCCTTTTTCTTGCTCCCATCCCCATATCTCCCTGCAATGAGAAGACGATCAATATAATGTCAGGTGATCGCTGTCAGTCCGGATTGGTGACTTCCCAATGGCCGGTTTTCTTGGAACCCACTCTCCGAAGTGCTCCCAACTCTTTGAGCTTGACAATGTTTCGCATCACGGTGCTTCGGTCTTTCGAAAGTCGTTCCGCCAGATCATCATAGGAAATGCGCGGATTGCCCGAGATCAGTTTCAGGATGCGCGTTTGGACCTCGTTCAAGACGTCGGATAAGGATGCATTTATAGGTGCGCTCGGTCCTGGTTCAGGTGCACCTTTATTTCTCATCTTGGACGTGGCAGGTATTTTCTGCTCCTTCGGTAACCTCACGCAAGCGGTAAAGGTGCACGCTTCCCGATCATCGACCAAGTCCACTGTGGGCCATTCCTTGAGAACCCGGCGTATCCCCGTACCGAGTCCACGATAGGGTAATACTCCTTTCGCCGAAAAGGATGCCAAGATAGGGTTGCGAAGGATCGAGTTCCCCGCGCGGACCTTTTCCACAGTCAAATGATTCGGGAGTGATCCAGGGCTTATGATTTCGATGCGGTCATCGAAGATAAACACGCGAACAGCGCCATTGATGAAATAGTCCCGGTGGATGAGCGCATTTACGAGAAGTTCCTCAAACACAATGCGCGGGATCGGAAGCTTGCCGGGAGAGTTGACGCTGCGGCCTTCTTGTTGAATCTTGGGGAGGCTCCGAAGGATAAACGCCAACGCCCCTTCGAACTGAGCCGACAGCGTTCCTTCGAAATCTTCCATGTCCAGGTAGGTGTCCGAGGCGATGTCGCTTCCGGGATAACGGACGGCTTTGACCACAAACGCGGGCTTCACCGACTGGGGCTGCTCGCCGAACAGGAGCAGCCCCGCCAGATTCAGTCTCCCACAACGCGCGAGATTCATGTTTTCCAACAGCCGGGCCAATTCGTCCCGGCTATCGGGAATCTCCTCTCCGAACACCTCCAACACAAATTCCCGAAGGCGTCTACGTGACACTCGTTCCATCCCGGCTTCCGTTGGCACCTCGTCCGCATAGACAAGCCCAACCGTCTGAAACAGTCTCTGAAGCTCCTCTTTGGATTGGACTCGTCGTTTGTCCGGCCCGGCCTTCACCCAGATGACGCCTTGGCGGTCGAAATACGGCTTATCCAGACCTTCCGGGATCGTCAACACGATCACAACGCGTTCCTTGCCGGCACGGATGTTTACCGTACGCGGCACTATCGGGCCACGCATCCCCTGCGTGGCGGCATTGCTGATGAGTTGGTTCACCCGGCGAACATCAGCCGGAGACAAGCCAACGGGCATGCCGCTATCCTTCACTCCAATGAGAATGACGCCGCCCGCGCTGTTGGACAACGCGACCATTTCCGCGGCCAAGGAATCCGCGTTCCGCACGTCTTCCTTGAACTGGCGGCCGCTATCCTCGCCCAGCGATGTTAATCGTTTCAGTTCACTCGCATTCATTTCTAATGTCACCAGTAGCCTGTAATCTGCCCACCATCATACCAACGAGTCAAGCCCAATAGAACACGCCAAGACACTTGCTACGCCTTCGCAGGCTTATTCTGGCGAGCGCCGCCTTTCAACGGGGCTGCGTCCGTCAACGAACAGCGTACCATTGGTAAGGAGTCGATGTCATCTTGAGGTGTATACTGGCTTCCCATGAAGACCACGGATCACCTCTTCGAAGCCTTTCTGAAGTGTCCGAGATCCACACGAGAGAGAACGGCTTCACCGTCATGCGCCACACCCACCGTCAGGGATGGACCACCGGCGAAGAAACACCCCGGTGAGCCTTGTTCGTGCTCGTGCGCGTAATCGTAATCGAAGAAACACATTCCGGCGCCTGTATGACGGACCATAATACGGGCGGTGCGGGGCCTTTCATCCTGGAAACGGCAGTTGACGCAACTTACCACGAAGACTCAAAGGCGCCAAGAGCTTCACGAAGTATCATTTGAGCAACAGTTTGTCCTCTCGTTCCCAGTTGTACTTGGGAACAAGTTCGATTCTTGCTTGGGGCGGGTGTCAAAACCATTCCTCAACTGAATGTAACCATTGAGTCACGGGTGCAACTGACGACTTAGACGAACGACAAGTTCGATTTGCGGTGAAGCAAGTTTGTATTATGAGAGGTAAAGACCGCGATGCCATGCCGCAAGTCTGGTCCATGGCGCTGCAGACGCGCTGAATCATGATATGGGTCATTGCGGATCGTTATTCTGTGCTGGTGCACCGAAGCGGGAGCCACAAGAGGTATTTGAGGTGGAAATCGCATGACCAAGACAACGACGATCCACGAAGCCCTCCAGAACTTCGCCGCCGCCGTCACGGCCAAGATGACGCAACTGACCGCTGGCGAACCCGAAGACCAAGTGCGCGGTCCCCTCGAGAACTTCATGGCAGGCGTGGCCGCCGCCCTGGGTTGGAAGATCGTGTGTACCGGCGAAACGCCGTTGCCTAACCGCCTCGGTCGCCCCGATTACGCGGTTCATCTTAACAAACTGCTCGCCGGATATGTCGAGATCAAAGCCCCCGGCGTCGGCGCGACCGCCACCCGCTTCAAAGGCCACAACTGCGACCAGTTCAAGCGATTTTCAGCCATTCCCAACATCCTCTACACCGATGGCAACGAATGGGCGCTCTACCGTAGCGGCGAACCGGCGGACAAGGTCGTCCGTCTCTCGGGCGATGTTGCCGCTGACGGTAAGAAGGCCGCCACTCCCCAAGATGCCCAGGCCCTCGAATGCCTCTTGCGTGATTTTCTATCGTGGGAACCCATCATTCCCACCGACCGGAAGGGTAAGATCGACCTCGATGGCCTCGCCGCGCTGCTCGCGCCCCTTTGCCGGATGCTGCGCGACGACGTGACCGATGCGCTGAAGGACGCGCAGTCCCCTCTCGTCCAACTCGCCAAGGACTGGCGGCAGCTGCTATTTCCCGAGGCCTCGGACGAGCAGTTCGCTGACGCCTACGCCCAGACGGTTACTTTCGCCATGCTGCTGGGCCGTAGCGAAGGGGCCGATCCTCTGACGCTCGATAGCGCCGAAGCCGCCCTCGCCGCGCAACACAATCTGCTGTCCCGCGCCTTGCAGGTGCTGACCGACCCCGGCGCGCGCGTCGAGATGGCTGCATCGCTCGACCTGCTCCTGCGTGTGATCGCCGCCGTGCCACCCGCGGCCTTTGCCGGTCCCAAAGACCCCTGGCTTTATTTCTACGAGGACTTCCTTGCCGCCTACGACCCCAAACTGCGCAAGGCCGCCGGGGCCTACTATACCCCCGTCGAGGTCGTCCGTGCCCAGGTCCGCTTGATCGACGACCTGCTCGTCAATTGCCTGAACAAGCCTATGGGCTTCGCCGATCCCGGCGTCGTCACGCTCGACCCCGCCGCCGGCACGGGAACCTATCTGGTCGGGGTCATCGAACACGCCCTCGGCCGCATCGAAGCCGAACAATGTGCGGGTGCCATCGCAGGTCAGGCCACCGCCCTTGCCAACAACCTCTACGGCTTCGAATTCATGGTCGGCCCCTACGCCGTGACCGAACTGCGCGTCAGCCGCGCGTTGCGCGACCGCGGCGCGGCGCTCCCCAAGGACGGCACTCACATCTACCTGACCGACACGCTCGAAAGCCCCCACGCCGTGCCGCTGGAACTGCCGTACTTCCTGCGCCCTATCGCCGAGCAGCACGCCAAGGCGCTCAAAGTCAAGAGTAAAGTCCGCGTCATAGTCTGCCTGGGTAACCCGCCCTATGGCCGGCACGAAGCGGCGACCAGTGACAACCAGGCCCGCACCGGCGGCTGGGTGCGATCGGGCGAAGGCAAGAAGGGCGCGGACGCCATCTTCCGCGACTTCCTCGATCCCGCCACCGCCGCTGGGCATGGCGTCCACGTCAAGAACCTCTACAACCTCTACGTCTACTTCTGGCGCTGGGCACTGTGGAAGGTCTTTGAGCATGAGACCGCCCACGGACCGGGCGTCGTCAGTTTCATCAGCGCATCGAGCTACATTGACGGGGACGCCTTTTGCGGGATGCGCGAGCACATGCGCCGCCTGTGCGACGAAGTCTGGATTCTCGATCTTGGAGGCGAGGGACGCGGCACACGAAAAAGCGACAACGTCTTCGCCATCCAGACGCCCGTGGCCATCGCCGTGGCTGTCCGCTCGAAAAAGGCAAAGAAGGACAAGCCTGCCAAGGTCCACTACGGCCGCATCGAGGGCAACCGTGAGGCCAAACTCGCCAAACTCGATGCCACCACCGATTTCTCGAAGGTGAAGTGGCAGGACTGCCCCGACGACTGGCAAGCCCCCTTCCGTCCTGCGGGGAAAGGTGATTATTTCGCATGGCCGCTCCTGACAGACCTCATGCCCTGGCAGCATTCTGGCTGCGAAATCAAACGAACTTGGCCTATCTGCCCCGATCCAGGAGTGTTGAAGGCGCGCTGGAGCGCCTTGCTGTCCACCAAGGATCAAGCAACGGCTTTCAAGGAAACCCGCGACCGGCAGATTAGCCGAAAGTACCCTCCACTGACGCAAACCAAGGAAGCCGAGGAACCTATTGACCAGTTGCCTCGCGGTGCTCCACTACCCCGCATCGAACGCTATGCGTACCGATCTTTCGATCGGCAGTGGTTGTTTGCCGATAGCCGATTAGGTGACTACCTTCGCCCCGACCTCTGGCGTACTCATGGCCCAAGGCAAGCTTACGTTACTACGATCATCAGTCATACGCTCGGCCAGGGTCCGGCGGCAATGGCGTCTCACGATGTTCCCGATAGAAACTTCTTCTGTAATCGGGCCGGCGCATCAATCCCTCTCTACCGCACCGCCGACGCCTCGGAGGCGAACATCCTGCCCGGCCTGCTCGACCTGCTCGGCAAGGTGTTCAAGCGCAAAGTCACGACGGAGGATTTCCTGGCCTACGCTTACGGGGCTCTGGCGCAGCCAACCTTCACCATAAGTTTTGCCAAGGAACTGGAGACTCGCCAGTTGCGCCTGCCGATCACGAGGCATGCCGCGCTGTTCGAGAAGGTCCGCGCCGCCGGCGCGCGGTTGCTCTGGTTCCACACTTACGGCGAGCGCTTCATCCCCAAGGGCCAGCGGCGTGGCCAGGTTCCGCGCGGCGCCGCAAAATGCATGAAGGCTGTCCCCGGCCATGCCGACGGCTATCCCGAATCGTACGATTACAACGACGCGACACGCACGCTCCACGTCGGCGGCGGCGAGTTCGCGCCGGTCGCGCGCGAGGTCTTCGAGTTCGAGGTGTCGGGCTTGAAGGTCGTACAGTCTTGGCTCAAGTACCGCATGAAGAAAGGTGCGGGCAAGAAGTCCTCGCCTCTCGACGACATCCGCCCCGAACGCTGGACCAGCCAGTTCACGACCGAACTGCTCGAACTGCTCTGGGTGCTGGAGGCGACTGTCAAAGGCTACCCCGAGCAGGCGAAACTGTTGCGGGCCGTCGTTGAAGGGGATTGCTTCCAAACCAAGGAACTGCCCGAAGTTCCCGATCATATGCGCAAGCCGCCGCGGCTGCAATCGCCGGGCAGCGACCTGTTCGACGAAACCGAAGACGACTAAGAGCGATAACAGGATAACAGTTCCCGTTTATTTGACTGGTGGCGGATGTCAAGATCATTCTTCGACTGGATGTAACCATTGAGTCACGGGTGGATTGACAACCGCGGTCTTCATCTACAGGTCTTGTCGTTCCCCACAGTCCTTTTGGCGCCTGCATGCAGCTTCAGCGCACCCATCTCTTTCATCTCCCTTCATCCCCATATCCCCTTGCGATAGGACATCATCTCCTTACACTCTCTGGCGGCGGCCAAACCGCCGGCTTGTATTCATGGCCATCCGCGCGGTACTGTAGGCAACAAGAGACCTCTTTACTCAAACCTTATTGCGTTGTAGGTCCGATTTCCGAATCGGATCGTTAAAGTCGATCCGATTCGGAAATTGGACCTACAACTAGCATCGCGCAGATTATGTTAACCAATACTGCAAGTAGGCAGTAGTAATCATGGAAAACCTTGCCAATGTGTGGGCGGAGGGAGGGCTGTTTGCCTTCTCGGGCGTTGACGGCGAGACGCGCCACTCGGAGCCCTTTGTTGCGGCGGGCGCGAAGGGCGGAATCGGCTGGCGGTTCTGGTTGCAGCCGCGGATCGAGATCCTTGCGTACGTGGGGACGCAACGACTCGTCTCATATCGCACGCCTCGGGACCATTGCCTCTCGGACTGCTGGCGCTGCACCGCAAGCTTTGGGGAGATCCCCGTCGCCGAGAACACCGGGACCTTCGAGGGCGCATTCGTGGACCGGGCGTCCATGACCGTCTTGATCTCGTTTCCCGCTCTCTCGGAAGACATCTTTCCGGATCTGATCGCGGACGGGGGCGACGCCGTCGAAGAGAATGTCACGCTGTGGACAGGGCAGGGGTGGTGGCTGGCGTTGTGCCGCGGTCCGGCATCCAACAAGAGACGGTTCGGCGTCGCGATCTCCTATGCGGACGCCTCGGAGGCCGTCGCGCGCGCGCGAAATGCGTGCGGAGCCGACCTCGATCAAGTGATGCGTGCGCGTATGGCGTTCTACGCGTCCGTCACCGTTCCCGAATCGGTCACGGACAACCAGCGCCGCGCTTACTACAAGGCCGTCAGCGTTCAAAAGGTCAATATCGAGAGTGCGCAACTGGACATGCCTTGTCGATGGACCACGCCCGACCGGATGCCGCATCGGCACATGTGGCTTTGGGATTCCGCGTTCCATTCGCTCGGTTTGCAGTACCACAGCCTGGATCTCGCCGAGGATGCCGTTCGCGCGCTGTTCGCGAAACAGCGCCCTGACGGCAAGCTTTCCCTGGCGGCGCAACCGGGCGAGCCGCCGCGCGAGGACGAAGTTTACGCGCCCTCCGGCGTTGACACCCAGCCGCCGATAGTGGCATGGGCTTTGTGTCATCAGAACGAGCGCCTGACGCGGCCTGATTTTATCTCGGAGGTGTACCCGAAGCTCGTCCGGTACATCGAGTGGTTTGAGAAGAATCGCAGGAACGATAACGGCCTGTACGGGTGGCGGATCAGGCACACCGAAGACCCGATACGAGGGGCGCGCGGCGGCGAGTCCGGAATGGACAACAGTCCCCGGTTCGACAACGTCGCGTCGATGACCGCCGTCGATCTCTCGAGCTACATGACCTCCGAGTATTACAGTCTCGAAAAGCTCGCGCGGTGCGTGGACAAGAACGCCGACGCCGCCGAGTGGCGCGAACGCCGCCGCCGCATCGCGGACCTCATGAACGAGTTGTTGTGGGACGACGAAAGCCGTTTCTACTATGACCTCGACGAATACCATGAGTTCATCCCAATCAAGACCACGGCGGGTTTCATGCCGCTGCTCGGACAGGTTCCGGACCGCGACCGCGCGGAGGCGTTGCGCATGCACCTCATGAATCCGAAGGAGTTCTGGTCGCCGTTCCCCGTGCCGAGCGTGTCGCAGGACGAGGCGTCTTACACGAACGATCTGTGGCGCGGCGCCACGTGGCCCAACGTGAACGTTCTGATCTATTACGGGCTCATGGCCTACGGCTTCTTCCAGGAGGCGCGGGACCTCGCCCGGGTCACGGTCCGCGAGATAACGCGGCTCTACATGAAACACGGGTGCTTCTACGAGTGCTATGATTCGTCGTCCGCCCTTTCTCCGCCCGACATGCCTCGCAAGGGAGCGCCCGGCGAGAATGGCGGCGTTGGGTTCGGGGTGGTGGCGGACCTCCACTGGACCGCCGCGGCCTACGTGCATCTGACCCATGAATTGTTTTGACGGCCGCAGCGAATTCGTTGACATCCAGCGCCGCGATTTCCCTGCCGCGATCTGAAACCGGAGTGAACCATCGCGATGGAATTGCTTCTTGCAATCGAAGGAGGCGGCACAAAGACGCGCCTCTTGCTGACTGACGCGCGCGGCGAGATCGTCGCGCGCGAAGCCGGCGGACCCGCAAGCGGCCTCTACATATCCCGAGGCGTTTACGCGCGCGAGATCGCCAAGTTGCTCGGGCGCATCAGGCGGGCCGCTCACAACTGCGGCGGAAGGATCGCGACGGTGGGTCTCGCGGGGCCGATGGATCGAACGCTTGTCGAGGAGGCCGTCCGGCGCGCGCTCGGCAGGGTGCGGTTCGTCCGCACCGGGGAAAGCGAGATCGCGTTTGCGCTCCACGGCATCGAATGGGGCGTGTCTCTCATCGCGGGCACCGGCGCCAGTTGCCGCGTGCGAACGCCGGAGGGCGCGTCAACCGGCTGCGGCGGGTTCGGCCCGCAGTTCGGCGACGAGGGCAGCGGCTATTGGATCGGTAGATCGGCGATCTCGGCGGCCATGCAGGCGTGGGACGGGCGCGGAGCCGCGACGGCGCTGACGGTGCGGCTGTGTGCGTTCTATGGTCTTTCGCTGGTCTTCGACATCCTCCGTCTTGTCGACCACAGCGGCCACGTCTCCGGCACGAAGATCGCCGCTTGCGTACCCGAGGTCTTCGCGGCGGCACGCGAGGGTGACGCCGTGGCAAGAGGGATCTGTCGCGAGGCCGGTCTCGCGTTAGGACGACTCGCCGTGACCACGACCCGGAAAGTGGAATGGTCTCAAAGTCCGGTTCCGTTGGTTCTCACCGGCGGCGTGTTCCACGGAGGGCCGCTGATACTGAAACCGTTGCGCTCCGCGCTCCGCGGCGCCGGACTGCCGTATTGCATGTATCCAGTGATCCCGGAGCCCACCGAAGGCATTATCAGGATTATCCAACGCGACCGAACTCAAAAGCGCGAATCAAGGAGATCGAAACATGTATCTGGATGAATACTTCAAGGCGATCGAAGACGTGTTTGCGCGCGTCCGTTCGACACAGTCGGACCATATCCGCAAGGCCGCGAAAATGATCGCCGTCAGCCTCTCCAACAAGGGCGTGCTCGCGGTGATGGACACGGGACACATGCTGAAGCATGAGGCCCAGTACCGCGCGGGAGGACTGATGGTCATCACGCCCTTCTCGTACGCCCTCAACGTGGAAGGCACGATGGAACAGCGGCCCCTGAATAGGTCCGCGGCGGAATCCGCGGAACTCGAGGCGCGCACCGTCGCGCTGGCGCTGGATTCGAGCAAGCTGAAACGTGGAGACGTGCTCATCATCAACTCGAATTCCGGGCGCACGGCCAACGTCATCGAGGTTGCCATCCAGTGCAAGGCGCGAGGCATCGCCACCATCGGCATCGCATCGTTCGAGCAGATGGACAAGTGCGCCGCGGCCCACCCTAGCGGGAAGAAGCTGGTTGATGTGGCGGACATTTGTATCGATAATTGCGGGCCGTACGGCGACGCGATGATCGAGGTACGGGACAACGAGAAAATGTGTCCCGCTAGCGGCCTGGCGGGAGCGTACGTGTTCTGGGCGATCCACGCCGAGGCAATCGAGCGCCTTCAGGCCATGGGCGTGAACCCGACCATTTTCCGCAGCGTCCACGTCAGCGGCCAGGAGTACATCGACAAGCAGAGAAAGCAATTCCTCGAACAGCAGGTCTAGAAAGAAGCGGCGGAGAGGAGAACAAGAGATGCCAAGACCGGAAGACTGCACGATCCACATGGTCGGCCACGCGCATATCGATCCGACGTGGTTGTGGCGTTGGACCGAAGGATACGAGGAGGTGCGTGCCACGTTCCGCAGCGCCCTTGATCGGTTGAACGAGACGCCGGCGTTCAAGTTCACGGCGAGCAGCGCGTGCTTCTACGCATGGATCAAAGCGTGCGACCCGGATATGTTCGAGGAGATACGCAAACGGGTCAAAGAGGGGCGCTGGGAGATCGCCGGCGGCTGGTGGATCGAGCCGGACTGCAATATCCCCGGCGGGGAAGCCTTCGTGCGGCAGGGCCTCTATTCGCAACACTTTTTCCAGAAGGAATTCGGCATGCGCGCGCGAGTGGGCTTCAATCCCGACAGTTTCGGCCACGCGGGAACGTTGCCGCAACTCTACAAGAAGATCGGCATCGACTATTACGTCTACATGCGGCCGTGCCCCGAGCACGAGATGAATTACCCGGAAGGGACCACGTTCTGGTGGCGTGCGAACGACGGCACGGAAATCCTCGCGTGCAACTTGCAGGAAGGTTACTGCGCCGACGATGACGTCCTCGAAAAGATCCGACGCCTGCCGGCAAACCCACATCTGAATCCGGGCCAGACGCATATCCTCGGATTCTACGGCGTCGGCAACCACGGCGGCGGACCGACCAAGAGGGCCATCGCGCAGATCATCGAGACGCGCAAACCCGGACAGCGTCTTCCCAAGGTCCTCTTCTCGACGCTCGGCGCATACTTCGATGGATTTCTGAAAACCGCAAAGAAGGGATCGATCCCGGCCATCACGACGGATCTTCAACACCACGCCCGCGGCTGCTACTCGGCGCACAGCGAGATGAAGCGCCTCAACCGCCAGTGCGAGCATTCACTCATGGCGGCGGAACGTTTCGCCACGGTGGCGTGGCTCCTCGAAGGCCTGATCTATCCCCAGGACCAGTTTGAGAAGGCCTGGAAAGACGTCCTCTACACCCAGTTCCACGACGTCCTCGCGGGCACGAGCCTCGAGACCGCGTATCAAGACACGCGCGATCAACTCGGCGCCGCGCGGCATCGCGCCGACGTGATCGCAAACGAGGCGATCCAGCGCATCGCGAAAACAATCAATACCACGGCGGAGGGCAACACCGTCGTCGCGATCAACCCGCTGCCGTGGCCGGTCACCCAGACCGTCATGGCGCCTTCGATCGCGGCGCGCACCCTACGGCGGCCTCTGCATTTCGTCGATGACACGGAACAGGTAATCGCTTCCCAGGAGGTTCTGACGGAGCGTATCGGCAGCACGGGATACGCCTTCACGGCCGAACTGCCCGCGATGGGATACCGTTGTTTTCATGCGCGCTCCGGAGCGCAACCCGTGCACCATGAACGTCCACTGACGGGAGATCGCACCTTCCTCGAAAACGAGTGGTGGCGGATCGAGTTCGATCCATATCACGGCCACATTTCCCGCCTGTTCGACAAGCGGAACAAGCTCGACGTCCTCAAGATGGGAAACGTGCTGGCGTGCATGGTCGATTCATCCGACACCTGGAGCCACGGCTACGAAGAGTTCCGCGTCGAGGCCGGACGCTTCGGACAGGCAAGCCTCGAACTGCTCGAACTCGGCGACGTGCGGGCAACAATGCGCGTCGTCTCGATATTCGACAAGTCGACCGCCGAAACGCTTGTGACCTTGCATCGCGAAGTGGACACCATCGATTGCACCTTCCGCATCAACTGGCAGCAGCGTTACACGATGCTCAAGCTCGCGTACGAAACCAATATCCGGCCGGGCCGGGCCGGGCCGTGTATGACACCGCCTACGGTTCGCAGATCCGGAATACCCACGGATTCGAGGAGCCGGGACAGAAGTGGTTCGATCTCGAAGGGACGCTCGGCGAGGAGCCATATGGTCTTGCGGTGTTAAACGACTCGAAGTACGGCTTCGACGTGTGCGGCGGCACGATGCGCGTCACGATGTTGCGCAGCCCCGCTTACGGCCACCACGACCGCGCACGATACGACGCGTCGCTTCCCTACGCGATCATGGACCAGGGCTGGCAGACGGTGAAGATCCGTCTCGTGCCGCACGAGGGTCCGTGGGAGGACGCCCGCATACCGAAGAAGGCCTGGGAGCTCAACGAGCCCGCCTTCACGCACGTCGAATCGGCCCACGAGGGCAGGCGCGGGTTGAGCGCCTCCATGATCGGCACCGAGGCCGATAACGTTATGCTCACCGTGCTCAAACGCAGCGAGGACGGCAAGGCGTTGATCGTGCGCGGCTACGAAACAGCCGGCCGTCCCGCAACGACCATCCTCCATCTCCCGTTCAAGAAGAAGACGTTCGATCTCTCCTTCGCCCCGCACGAGATTAAGACGCTCCGCATCGATCCCAAGAAATGGACGATCCAAGAAGTAAACCTTCTCGAGGAATGACCGAAAACAGCGGCAGCAAAGCTGTTGGAAAGGTCCCTGACACGCACAAGACCGGCAGCATAAACGGAGAAGGCCCATGTTGAAGAACATCTGCCTGGCGACGGTCTCCTTTGTGATGACGATTATCATCGCCTCGGGATTAGCAGAGGTTGGAGCCAGGATTTACAAAAAACATTACGCTCTCAAAGAAATAAAGAAATGGGGCGACATGCAAGAATATGACCCCGTTTTTGGATATGTCGGCAAGAAGAACGTTGCTGTCAGGGATTCTTACTGGAGGGGTGATAAGTTAGTCTGCTCTGGGTTGGCGCACATGAACGAATTTGGACACAGGCAATGTTCGGTTGATGATCCCGAACGGAGATCCAAGTTTGCAATGATGTTTGGCTGTTCCATTGTCTACGGCTTGGGGTTGAACGATAACCAGACAATCCCATCAAGATTCGGCGAATTGGCGACGGACTATGTTCCCTATAATATGGCTTTGCCTGGCTGGGGACCGGCGCAAATGCTCCTTAGCATCCAAAGACTCCCACTTACGGAAGAAGTCTCCCAAAGAGAGGGTATAGCAGTCTATGTGTTCTGGCCTGGCCATATCAGGCGCTTGACAGGCGCTCTGCTATGCGTAGCTAGATGGACTTCAGACTTCCCCTACTATGATCTCGGGGAAGACGACGCCCTGATGTATCGGGGATCATATCGGCAGAATCACCCCACCAGAACTAAGATATACTCGTGGATTGTAAACCACAGCCAACTCCTAGGTGGAGGCGGCTTTGACTGGCCATTGAGAGTTCACCCTGAGGACTGTAAGAAAACCGCTGTCGTAATCCTTGAATCCAAGAAGGAGTTTCTAAAGAGATTTCCCCGGGGGCGTTTTCTAGTCATGCCCTATTTTGCTGCTGAGCTTCCCGAAAAATCCGGCCTGGCCCATATCAAAGAATGGCTGGACAAATACCAAATTGAGTATGTTCCACCCGAACTGGTAAGGTCGAACCTGAGAACAATTAATAGAGGACGCATTTTCGTAGACACGGCTCACCCCTCTGAGGAAGCATGTCTTGCATATGCACAGGCGCTTTACACCTATCTGCGAGAAAAGAACGAACTATAGAAACAAACCCGCCTGATATTTGCGGAAGGCAGCGGAAAGTAGGGAGAAGCGCTACGCTCTCAATGGCGTACGGCGAACAGGCCGGCTATGCGAGTTGCGGCACCTCGAAGTCCTTGCGGTACTCGCGCCTTAGCATCTTGTTGGCCTCTTTCGCGTTGGCGCCCACGAACTTTTCCTCTTTCGGCTCGAAGTGCAGTTGGGTGTCGAGGCGGTAGGCGATGTTCCCGAGATGGCAATGCGCGGAGGCGAGATGGCCGTCGATCGGTGGCGCGGGATTGTCTTCGGGTTTGCGACTGCGCACGGCCTTGAGAAAGCTCTCGTAGTGGTTGCCGGTGACCTTGATGTCGTCACCGGGCCCCTTCTCGTCCGGGATTTCCTTACCCTCCTTGTCGAAGAACTTATGCTCGACCATGTAGCCGTTCGATCCGTAAAACAGGTTTCCGACCTTCGCGCCGCCCTCGTCGTTAGTGGCCCGGCCGCGCACCTCGAAGACGAGCATCGTGCCGTCGGGATAAACGTAGGTGCAGACTTGCGTGTTGGCGGTCTGCCCCTGGTCCTTGTAACCGTAGCGTCCGCCCATGCTGCCGACGCGCACTGGGAGGCCCTTGTTCATGCCCCACACGGCGACGTCCATCTGATGCACGCCCTGGTTGCCGATGTCGCCATTGCCGTAGTCCCAGAACCAGTGCCAGTTGTAGTGCACGTAGAGGTCGCAATACGGACGTTCCTTAGCGGGACCCTGCCACAGTTTCCAATTCAGATAATCCGGCGGTGCTTTCGGTTCCGCCGTACCGATCGAATCGCGGTTCTTGAAGCACAACGCACGCGCCATGTACACGTCGCCGATAACCCCTTCCCGAAGCCGCTGAATCGCGCGGACCCATTCGCGTTCCGACCGGCGTTGCGTGCCGTGCATCACGACCCGCTTGCACTTCTCCGCAGCCGCAACGAGTTGCCGCCCTTCCCACACCTCATGCGCCAGCGGCTTCTCGACGTACACGTCCTTTCCGGCCTGGCACGCCCACACGCTGCCCAGCGTATGCCAGTGGTTGGGCGTGGCGAACGTCACCGCGTCGATCGAATCGTCAGCCAGCAGTTCGCGCATGTCCGCAAACGTCTTAGGCAGTTTTCCTGTCTTCGTCTGGACTTCCTTCGCGCGTTTATCGAGCACGCGCGAATCGACGTCGCACAGCGCCACGACTTCAGAGCCGTCCAGATCCGAGAAGCCGCTTATGTGACTTCCCCCTCGTCCGTTGATCCCGACACAAGCCACCCGGATCCGGTCATTCGCGCCGAACACCTTGCCTCGCGCCATCGTGCCCGCCACGAGAACCGCCGTGGACGTTCCCAGGAATTGCCTCCGTGTGATTTCCATGATGATCCCTCCCGTCACGTTTGAGACTTGCCCGCACCGTTTCAATTCCGATCATGGTTCACGGCCAGTCAGGAATGCAAACTCGCGCGGATCGGCTCCGTGGCCGCGGCGTCCTCGCCGCGTTCCCGCGGAAACACCTTCCATCAAGCGGCGCTTGTCGAGAACGCGGCGAGGACGCCGCGACCACGGAGTCGCACGAACGCGGCGAGGACGCCGCGGCCACGGAGCCGCACGAATGTCGAAAGGTGTTTGGTCTTTTCTTTCCCGGGCCGGGCGTGATATCGTGCTGGCGGCGTTCATGACCCTTTTTTTCATTGCGAGTTCTGCTATGTCTGTCGTTCTGTTGCTGGC
Source organism: uncultured Nitrospiraceae bacterium (assembly GCA_964587655.1). Taxonomy (GTDB): domain Bacteria; phylum Hydrogenedentota; class Hydrogenedentia; order Hydrogenedentales; family SLHB01; genus CAZPMT01. Next base: position 11,306 of record CAZPMT010000011.1, on the reverse strand, counting down.
GGCGGCGGTTGTCGCGGGCGGTTGGCTGCTGAGGCCGTGCCGTTTTCACGATGGCGTGGAATCGCTCGCGTACCGGCTGCTGGCCGGATTGTGCGTCTGCGCCGTCATCATCCTCGTGATCGGCGGCTACTCCCTTCCGACGGCCCAGCTTGCCATAAACGTTCTGGCGCTCGCCGGATTCGGATATGAAGTATTTAGATTCGACCGCGCCATTCCTTCTTCCGCTCTGAAAGAACGCCAGCGGCAACCCTTTGGTTTCATCGAATGGATCTGCTTGTTTGCGACGGGCGCCGCGCTCGCAATGGCGCTGATCAGCGCCCTCGCGCCTGCCACCGGCTGGGACGCCACCGTGGCGCACCTTGCGCTGCCGAAGGACTATTTCCGCGAAGGCAGAATCGGCCTCATGGAAGGCAACGAGTACTCGGCCTACCCGCACCTGCTCCACGTCCTGTTCGCGTATGCGTTCATCCAGGGTGGCGAACGCGGCGTGATGCTGCTCAGTTGGATCTTCGCGTTGCTGGCATGCGTCGTCGTTTTCCTCCTCGGGAAGCGCATCGAGAACCGCCGATGCGGTCTGATCGCGGCGGCGATCCTGGCCACGGCCCCCATTTTCCTCGATCAAGGCGGCACGGCCTCCGTGGACCTCGCGTTTTGCGCGTTCGCTGCCGCTGCCCTGGCCTGCCTCGTCGCGTGGCATGATGAGAAACTGCCATTCTGGTTGTTTCTCGCCGCCTTCTTCGCCGGTTCGTCCTGCGGCATACGGCATACCGGATATATCGTCTGCGTGTTCCTCGTCATCGCAGTGCTGATTGTGACGCGGCCCGACGGCCCCCGCGCCGCGTTCTGGTTCGGTCTTATAGCCCTGGCAAGCGCGGCGCCGTGGCTCGCGCGGAGTGCGTGGCTCGTCGGCAACCCGTTCTATCCATTCTTTGCCGACGCACTTGGCGGCGGGCGGATGCCGCACTGGAACGTGACCTCTCTGGGAACGCACTCGACCGTAGTAGATAATACCGGCCTGCTCCGGCTGCTGATGTTTCCGTGGGACATCATCATGAAGCCGCAGGCCTTCGACGGTTGGAGCAAGTCCCCAGGGGGGCTTGTGCTTCTGCTGGGCGTCCCGGGGTTGTTTGCCGGAGGAAAGCGCGCACGCGGGTTGGGCGCGTTCGCCGGTGCGGGTCTCATATGCTTCTTCTACTTCGAGCGCCTGGCGCGATACTTGTTGCCGTTCTTCATTCCCATGATGGTCGTAGCCGCGATCGCCGTGTGCCGTCTCAGGCCGCTCAGACACGTGACCTCGGCGGTCCTGATCGTGATGTTTCTCTATGGACTCGCAGTCGATGCCGCCGCCGTTCATTTCAAGATCCCCGTTGTGCTCCAACTCCAAGAGGCCGATGAATATCTCAAGCAACGCGTCGAGCGGTATCCCGCCTTCCAATGGGTCAACGGCCACGTGCCGTATGATGAAACGGTGCTGACCTTCGATCGGCGGACGTACTACTTCAACGGCCGCACATTTCAGAACGATGAGCCGCTCCGGCGCCTGCGCGATCTGCCTTTGTCGGAGCAAGTGGCCTGGCTCAAGGCGCATGACATCCGTTGGGTCTTTATCCCCCTTACGTACATCGAGGAATCACGCGGTCACCGCGACGCCTTCCTCGGCATGGTGAAGGCGTGGAGGCAGTTCCGCCGCTACTTCGCTCCCGCATATACGGTCGATCTCGCGCGACCGCGCAAACCGGGAACCGAGCGCGTCGAAGTCTACGAGGTGCGTTATGACGATGTCCCACGCTGACACGCGCGGCAAGAAGAGGACGTGACATGTCCGTCGCGCGCACCATCGCCCGGAACACGGCCTTCAACGCCGCGGGGCGCATGTGGGAAGCGGTCTGCAACATAATCCTCGCCGCCTACATCGTCCAGAAGGTCGGTGTGGCCGGATGGGGTTTGTGGGGGCTCATCTCCGTCTTCACGGGTTACGTCGCGCTGTTCGACCTCGGCATGGGCAGCGGATTCACCAAGTTCATCGCCGAGCGCGCCGCGTGCAAGGACAAAGACGGCATTTCCTCCGTCGTCAGCACGGGATTGTTCTTCTATCTGCTTTTCGGGGCGATTCTCGTCGCCGTTTGCTGGCCTTGCGTGGATCTGCTCATCGAACTCCTGCGCAAACTCGATCCGAATCGGACGCAGGACCTCGCGCAGGCCGCATTCCTCAATGACGTGCGCTTTCTGCTGCGCTGGGGTCTTGTCCTGTTCGCGGCATCCAACTGCATCGGTGCAATGTCGGCGGTCCAAGCCGGTCTCCAGCGAATGGAGGTCACGAATATCGTGGGCTTCGTCGCATCCATCATCAAAGTGCTCGCGACGGTCCTGTTCCTCGAGACGGGCCACGGCGTGCGCGGACTGCTTTACGCCAACGCGATCGTGTTCGCCTTTTTCGGGGGCATGGCGATCATCGCCGCCTTCGTGCTGGTCCCCGGATTGAGGATCTCCCCCCGGTGCATCGGAAAAGAGACACTGCGCGCCCTTTTCCGATTCGGCTGGCGCGCGCAGGTCTCGCGTTTGTCCAACCTCGTCACGTTTCAGACGGATCGAATGATCGTCGGCATCGTCTACAGGAAGCTCGGCCTCGTGGGCGTGTACTACATCGGCGAAGAACTCGCCGGTAAGATGCGGCAGGTCCCCGCGCTGCTCGTGACTGCGCTCCTTCCCGCCGCATCCGACCTCGATGCGCGCGGCGACAGCGAACGTCTGCGCCGCCTGTACTTGGTGTCCTCGAAATACGTCGCCGTGGTCACGCTGCCGCTTGTAGCGTTTTGCGTGGGATCTTCAGGGACGTTGATGCGCGCATGGATGGGATCATCCGTGCCCGATCTCGAGACCGCGGCCTGGGTCAGCCGCATTCTTGCGCTCGGATACCTGGCCAACATCCTGCCGGGGGCCGGCGTCAGCATCGCACTCGGCAAAGGACGCCCCGACGTGCAAATGAAGGCCGGCATCCTTGCGATGGTCTCGAACATCCTGTTGACGATCCTGCTCGTGTTTCCCTTGGGCCTGTATGGAGTCGCGCTCGGCACGGCCATTTCCATGTTCCTCGCGTGCGGATGGTTTCTCGCGGCGATGCGCTCCGTGGTCGACGTCCGCGTTGGAGAGGTCCTTCGTTCCGCAATGCTCTGGCCCGCGCTCGCGTCTGTTCCCGGATTTGCCGTATGCCTAATCGCGGACGTGCTGGGTCACGGCCTTGTAGGGCGTGTCCCGAACGCGATCTCGCTCGGCATTTGCGCGGCGGCTTTCGGCGCGAGCTATCTCGGCCTTATCTACTTCGCTCCCTTTCTGAACGGATTCGACGTGGACTTCCTTGGAAACGTGCTCGGCTTGAAGCGGATACCGGGGTTTCGCGCACTGACGCGGAGGGCCGCATCCCGTGCTTGAGCGTCTCGGACAACGTCTGCGCATGTACGCGGAGAAAGACGGCCGAGGTTATCCCGATTGGGCGTTGCGCTATGTCCCGATTGCGAAACGGCTCGAACGCGGCAACCTGACATCGAAGACGATCCTCGAGATCGGCGCGAATGCGAACGGTCTGGCGCGATTCCTCAAAGCGCCCGGCGCGCGGATCGTCGCGTTGGATGTTAACCTGGACAGCCTGCGTGAAGCCCGCGCGACGCAGAACGTCCTGGCAGTCATGGCCGACGCCTCGGCCCTTCCCTTCCGCGATAAGACCATCGACGCGTGCGTGTGCGCCGACACCTACGAGCATCTTCCCGAAGACAAGCGCAGCCTCACGGGCATTGAGATCCTGCGGACTCTTGCCGGCAGCGGATTGGCGGTAGTGGCGTTTCCATCCGGAGCGAACGCCGAGGAGGCCGAGCGCCGCATCCGCGACGCGTACCGGCGTTACACCGGCGGGACAATTCACTGGCTCGAAGAACACAACATCGCGGGGCTACCCGACGCGAACACGGTGATGCGAGAACTGACGGTGGCGGCAGGAAACGCGCGCCACGTGACGTGCGAGAAGAACGCGCCCATCGCCTTGTGGGTCTGGACGTGGAGCGTCCTCATGTGCGGCTGGCCCGGCCGTGGCAACGCGCTCTTTCAAGCCCTCCTGCGCTTCCTCACCCCGTTCCTCTGCCGCGTGCACTTCGGGAACTGCTACCGAATCATGATATGGATCGAAGCGAATCCGGCATGAGCAGGCCCTTGCCCCACACTTTTCTTGCTTTCCGGACGGCGTTTCTGCTACAATTCAGATCTTCGTACACTACTCGCCGATTGGGGCGGTTCTTCACAGTTTTCTGAAGGCAGGTTTCTTGATGAGTTCCATTGAAAAGATTCGGAATGTGGCGATTATCGCGCACATCGACCACGGGAAGACGACGCTGATCGACAGCATCTTCCGGGCGACGCGCATGTTTCGCGAGAATGCGCGGGTCACCGAGCGCGTGATGGATAATAACGAACTCGAACGGGAGCGCGGAATCACGATCCGCGCTAAACACTGTTCGGTCGAGTGGAACGGCTATCGCATCAACATCATCGACACTCCGGGCCACGCGGATTTTTCAGGCGAGGTCGAGCGGATACTGTCGATGGTGGACTCGGTGTTGCTGCTGGTCGACGCGAATGAAGGGCCGATGCCGCAGACGCGGTACGTGCTCATGCGGTCGTTGCGGCTTGGGCTGCGCCCGATTGTGATCGTTAACAAGGTAGATCGGCCACTGTCCGATCCGGTCGACGCGCTGCACAAGACGTTCGACCTCTTCGTCGAGCTGGGCGCGAACGACGAGCAATGCGATTTCGCCACGTTGTATGGCTCCGGACTGCACGGGTGGATCGTCCGCGATCTCGATAAGGATCCCCGGGAAGGCATCGAAGCCCTTTTCGAGACGATCGTGGAGAAGGCGCCCGCGCCTCACGGCGATCCCGACGCGCCGTTCCTGATGCAGGTGAGCACCATGGGCTGGCGCGATCATATCGGACGTACGGGCACGGGCCGGGTGCTTCAGGGCACGCTGCGGAAGGGCCAGGATATCAACCGCGTGACCACGCGATGGAAACACGCGCTGCTGGCGGAGAAAAAGGCCTCCGTGCGCGATGAGGATTTCGAGATCAGCGGCGTTTTTCCGGAACGGGTGAACTACATATGGGTCACCCGCGGACTGGACGCCGTCACCGTCGACGAGGCGGTTGCCGGGGACATCGTGACGATTGCCGGGCCGAAAGAGATCTGCATCGGCGATACGATCGCCGCTCTGGAAATCGAAAACGCGGGGTTGCCGCCGCTCGAGATCGAGGAGCCGACGGTCTCCATGCTGTTGCTCGTCAATACGGGCCCGTTCGCCGGACGCGACGGAAATGCCGTGACTGTCCGCCAACTCCGGACGCGTCTCGAACGCGAACTTCGCACGAACGTAGCGCTGCGCGTCGAGGACATCGGTCGCAAGGACGGGTTGAAGGTTTCGGGCCGGGGCGAACTCCATCTCGCGATCCTTATCGAGGAGATGCGCCGGGAAGGCATGGAGCTTTGCGTATCGCCGCCGGAGGTCATCACGCGGACGGACGACAAGGGGCGCATTCTCGAACCCATGGAAGAACTGACCATCGATGTTCCCTTTGAACACCAGGGGGTCGTCATCGAGAGGGTATCGCAACGGAGAGGCGAGATCACGCACATGTATAACGAGGGGCGCGGCATGGTGCGCCTCGAGTTCGCGATCCCGACGCGCGGCCTCATCGGGTATCGTGGCGAGTTCCTCACCGACACGCGCGGCCTGGGCATCATGGCCTCACGGTTTGTGGGCTACGGTCCGTGGGCCGGCGACATAGTGTCGCGCAGCCGCGGCTCGATGATCAGCATGGACATCGGCGACGCCACTTCCTACAGTCTCGAAAATCTTCAGGAGCGCGGGACGCTGTTCGTTTCACCGATGGACCCCGTGTATCAGGGGATGATCATAGGCGAGCACTCGCGCCCGAACGATCTGCCGTGCAACCCAACCAAGCGGAAGGCCCTCACCAACCACCGCGCCGTCGGGAAAGACCATTCCATCGGCCTCGATGTGCCGCGCCAGCTTACGCTCGACACGGCGCTCGAATGGATAGCGCCGGACGAACTCCTCGAGGTCACCCCGAAGAACGTCCGCCCGCGCAAGGCAATCATCGACGCCGAAGAACGCAAGCGCGAGGAAAGACGTCTCGCCGCAGCCGGTTGATTCTTCCTTTCCCCTCCTAGTGTAAGAAAGTCTTTCTGTTCCGTACAGTCGGGCAACCGGCCGGACCGCATTGCCAGCGCGCGTCGATGAACCGGCCCCATGAACGGGAGCGATAACTTATCGCAATTCGAGATCGAGCGTCACAGACTTTCCAGGTTCCACGTGTATCTCGTAAGAGGACTCGAGGATTTCCGCCTTTTCTTCCGTTCCGCCACCCGGGTCATTGAAGCAGACGCCGGTCACGATGAAATCTCCGGAGGGTAACGCCTCAATCGTGTACTGTCCGGCTTCTCTGAGAAAAACCTGTGCCATCACTTGGTTGTAAAATGCCGGCCAATCGTGGATAGGAAGGGGTGTATCACGCCATCGAGTTTCCCGTACAACAACGATCCCATTCTTATAGGTGGAGGGGAATGAAAAAACTCCAGAAAGGGTAGCAGTTCCCTCCATCGAAAAGTCTGCGCGCCTAATGCGATCGGCTTCGACGGTTACCCATTTGGAGTCTCTTCTCTTTGTAAACTGCCCTGGGAGCTCTAACTCCGCGGCAACCAGGTAAGTTCCTGCTCCCAGGACGGAGGTTTGAAAATATCCGGTTTCATCGGGCAAAGACTGGTCCAGATAAGGTCCGCCTTCTTTGAGATACACTTGTATGACAGTCTTCCTCCACGGTTCCCCATTCAGGGTCACAGTGCCTTCTATACCTCCGCCTCTTGGCAAGAGTATCGTGACATCCGTTGATTTACCAGGACTGACTTCAACTTGTTCTATGGCAGGTCCATACCCCTCGGCATCCACACGGAGTGTAACGCCGCCCGGCGACGCGCCGCGCACCGCAAACTCGCCTTTTGCGGGGTCGGTTACAATGGCCTCACCTGTCCCGCCTGAGCTCGAATCTGACCTCTCAACGCTCAGCACTTTGACCTCGAATTGGTTGGGCGGGGTCCTTGTTGCCGCATCCAGCACGCGGCCTACAATCCCGCCGCGGTCTTCGTCTCCTTCGATAACGACGACATAGTCGGCAACCCTCTCGCCCGCGGCAAGTGTAAGTGGCTCGTTATCCGCATTCAGGCGGTTGGGTGTATTCACCGGCACCGTGGAGTAACAGTAAAACGTATACGAATTCGGCCCTAACGCTTCAAAGGAGAATCGGCCGGAATCGTCGGTTGTCGTCCACAGTTGTGAACTTCCAGAGTGTTCATCACCGGTCTTGGTATAAAGCGGTTCGAGGAACAAGCCGCATTTCGTAACGGCGCTTCCTTGTCTGTTAACAAGAGTCCCGCTGACAGCCGCCCCCCTGGCTAGGACGAAATCGACTCCCGAGATGACCCTACCTTGTACCTCGGGCAGTTCTCCTGACCAGCCGCCTTTGTTCCCTTCGATGTCAAGCTGTTCCGCCGTGAGGCGAATCGCCTCGGCGGTTTGCGCCAGGTCTTGTGTTATGGCGGGCACGATTATTTCCGCCGATTCGTAACCCTTCATCTGCGCGTGAACAACCTGCCTCACGGCTGCAGTCCCGGAGGACATGAAGGTGTGGGCATGGTCTAGAGTCATCGTGCGAAGCGCCTCCACGCGGTAATTTCCCTCGCTATCGCATACGGTTTTAGTCGTTCCAGTAGTGTCAGCGCCACCAGCGCCAGGTTCGCTTTCATAAAGGGTCTTAACGACAATTTCGGCGCCGGCCAACGGTTGTCGCTGAGTATCAGAGACGTGGCCCATGATGGTCAATCCGTCCACACGAAAACGGAAATCAATGCCTTTAACTTGCATAGTCCCGGGATATTTCAGCTTGGCGGACTGGACCACTTCTTTATCGTCGACTATTGCCCCTTGCGGACGCTTCGGAGTAATTCTGTAAGAACCGGCCGGGAGATCGTCAAACAGGTAGAGGCCTTGTGCGTTGCTCGTGGCAGTGCGCTCGATCTCAATACTTCCCGTCCCCGTCAGCGTTAGTTCAACCCCCGTCAAAGGCCGTTCCTTCGACTTCTCAAGATCGCTGCGACTCAACTGCAAGAAGGACGACACCCTCTGAATGGCAGACAACCGTTGCGGAGAGTACGAGAGGCTTTCGCCGATAACGTGTCCGGAGATGCTGCCGCCTTTTCCGAGAACCAAATCCGCGTTTTCGACGGACTCACCTCGCGCTATAGGGACGACGGGACACTCAACGGATACTAGACCCGTCGCCTCCTCTTCCGCTAGAAGGGCATACGAAGTATCGGGAGCGTAAGCCTGAAGGACATATCTCCCCTCAGCGTCGGTCACGGAACGGGTTGAATTGTTAGGGTGTCCACAGTTTCTTGCAGTTACGCTAACGCCCGCCGCAGGTTTGCTATGCTCTTGATCGTACCACACCGTCCCCTGGATGGTCTGTTCCGCCTTCTTGGCCGTTGCGGCCGGCTGAGGGGCTTCCGGCGCTGACGTCGCTGAGCTGATCTCGACAGTGTCGCGCGACGATGCGGCGGGCGGCTCAGGTTCCGACCGTCGCCATATCCACAAGGCCAGCAACACACAAAGAACAACGAGGCCCCCGCCCAAACCTAGGGCGATCCGCCTTACCCTGCCCGATTCCGCGTTCAACACTCTTGTCCTTTCTCTCGGCCTGTACACTCTAGCCCTTGCGCAACGCTTCGTCAATCAAGCCGGCTGTCTTATCGAGGTCCCCACTGCAGACCGCTGACCCATGCATGATGTAGTTGGGGCGCACGGGATCCAGCGCAATTCTCATGAATAGACGGCGGAAAACGACCCACGCTTCGTATCCAAGGGGTTTGGTCCGCACGAGACTCAACTCGGGGCACACAAAGTGCAGTGTCTGCGCCCTTGGCTTCATGGAAATCAGAAGCCGTATCTTGAACGGCAATGAGAGATGGGCCATTATCTCACTTTGGAATGCCCCCGCGAATGAAAGAACGAACGCGGCGGGAGGCTGGAGCGTATGACTGATGTGAGTCGGCGGAAGTTCCTGCAGGTGTCATCGACGGCGGCCCTGGGCGCTGGCCTGTGGAACGCTCTGCCGGCGCTGTCGCAGGCGGCAATGGAGGGAAAGAACGTGGACAAGGCCTTCATCTCTTTTCGCATCGGCGTCCCGCAGTGGATAAACGACGTCCGGTTCCGCGCGCTATTGGACGTCTTCGAAAAGTACAAGGGCGTGACGGACGAAATCACTTTCTTCACGTCTGAGACGCACCCGCCGCTTCCGCTGGAAATCATCCAGCGCCGCGCGGAGATCCTCGCGCAACGGATGGTTGCGGCGCGCGCATTGGGCTACCGATCGGGCATCAATGTGCTGGCGACGCTCGGCCACCATGACGAGAATCTGCCAAACTCGCTGGCCGCCGGCTATACGCGGATGACCGACCTGGCCGGCGGCGTGGTCCAGGGGGCATTCTGCCCGAATGACGAGGGAATGCGGGGCTACATCGCTGAAGTGTACAAGGCGGTGGCGGCCGCGGGGCCGGACTACATCTGGGTCGACGACGACGTGCGGCTGTTCGGACATACGCCGATTCGATGCGGCTGTTTCTGCGACACGTGCCTCGGCCTGTTCGAGAAGGAGAGCGGCAAGAAGTACGACCGGCCCTCGTTGCGCGCGGCCTTCAACGAAACCGGCCTCGATGCGAAACTCGAGGTGCGCAACGCCTGGCTGGACCACAATCGGAGGACGATGATCCGGCTGCTCGAATTGATCGAACAGACGGTGCACGCGATGAAGCCAGGCCTGCCGCTGGGTTTCATGACGGGCGAGCGTTTCTTTGAGGGTTTCGATTTTGACGGTTGGGCGGCGGCCTTGTCTGGACCCACGCACGCCGAGGTGATGTGGCGGCCCGGCGGCGGCAACTACACGGACGAATGGCTCGACGGCATCGCGCAAAAGGCCCATCAGATCGGGCGGCAGATAGTTCTTCTCCCGCCGTCGGTCGCATCGATCCAATCCGAGATCGAAAGCTTCCCGTATCAACGCCTGCGAAAGAGCGCCCACGCGACGGCCGTCGAATCAGCCGCCTACATAGCCGGCGGCTGCACGGGCGCGGCGTTCAACGTGCTCTCGATGTACGAGGAGCCGCTGGACGAGTATGAGCCGCTGGCAGCCACATTGCGCGGCGTACGGCCGTTCCTCGACCGTCTGGCGCGGGAACTGGGCCGCACTCCGGCGACCGGTGTGCATACAGGATGGAACAAGAACAGTTTTGCCGCTGTCAACGCTACCGCCGATTGGTTCGACGGGCCGAAATCAGACCCGGGAACAAGCCACGCTGACGCATTGTATACGCTCGGGCTTCCGCCCGCTTACGGCGCGGAACACGCTCGGGTAACGGCGCTCTCCGGCGATACGCCGCTCGCGCTTACTGACGCGGAGGTGCGCCGCATGCTGTCGTCCGGCGTGTACATGGACGCGGACGCGCTCACCCGCTTGAATGAGATGGGCTACGGGAAACTCACAGGCTTCACGGTGGAGCGGACGCTGGATCACGACTGCATGGAGCAGTTCACAGAGCATGCACTCAACACAGTTTTCGCAGGCAGACGACGCGACGGACGCCAATCGTTCTGGCGCTGCCCCGCATACGCGTTTGCGCCTGCGGCCGAAACGTGCCTGTCGCTCGCGCGGATCATTGATTACACGTATCAGGAGGTGGCGCCGTGCTGCCTCGGCGTGTTCGAGAACGAGTTGGGCGGACGCGTGTGCGTCACCGGGTACTATCCGTGGAGCCAGTTGCACAATCTGAGCAAGTCCTCGCAGATGAAAGCAATCATGCGGTGGCTGTCGCGCGATACCTTGCCAGCATACGTGGGCTCGTTTCACCGCGTGAACTTGTGGACGCGCGTCCGTGAGAACGGCGGCATCGCCATAGCGTTGCTGAACGCGTCGCTCGACGCCGCGGAGAACCTCGAGATTTGCGTGCTGGCCTCGAAAGGCCGCATGAACGTCGTCGACATGCAGTGCCGGGAAACGCGGATCGATGCGAGCAAAGCAGATGGCCCCTACAAGCGTTTCGTGCTCCCCGCCGTCGAGCCATGGCGGCTGCGGCTGGCCGTGGCGGAATAGACGGACTGGGCCTTGTCGCCATTGCCGGGTTATGTTAGACTCCGTTC
>CAZPMT010000010.1:0-86844 GCA_964587655.1 uncultured Nitrospiraceae bacterium | reverse complement strand
TCATTTTATGAACGTTTCAACGCAAGAAACTGAAAAGTTCACAGGCTCTGAGTACTGGCAACGTAAGTGCGGAAATGAAATGAGAAATCTGCCGTGCAAACCGAGAACACCGGCGATCTGATAGTGTGTTGCGTCCGCGGGGACGACCAGGCGCAGGCGTTTCTCTACACCGAATACGTTGAAATTGTCCGACGGACGGTCGTGCGCAAGCTTCAGTCGCTCTCGATTGGGCCTCCGTTACTTAACGAAGTGGAGGACATATGCAACGACATATTCACGCGGATCTTCGCGGATAACTGCCGCGTGCTGAGTTCCGTGCGAACCCCGGGGTCCATCCGTGCGTGGCTCGTGACTCTTACGCGGCATTATACGGTGGACTACGTGCGGAAATGGGCGGGGCGAGAGCGGTTGAGCGTGGCAGAAGTCCGGGAGGATCACGAGGTCTACGGTTCCGACTGCGGGCAACAGGCGATGACTGGCGAACGTGACCTAGTGCTTTCGAGGTGCCTGTCGGCCCTGTCCGATGAGGAGCGCTTGATTCTGAACCTTTTTTTCATGCACGGGCGCAAGTACGTGGAGATCGCCGAGATGACCGGAAGAAACGTCAATACGGTGTCCGCCAAGTTGCGGCGTGCTAAAGCCAAGCTCCGGCGCTTGTTGGAGGAAGAGCACTATGAAAACCCCTACTGATGCCGATGTCGGCGTGGGATTGCAGGGGCCGCCCTGCCTTTCGGACGAGGCGATCGAGGAGTATTGCGTGCAATCCCTTGGCGGCGGCGCTTCCGAGAAGATGCCGTCAACAACGGAGCGCTCGCGTGCCGCCATGGATATCGAAGGCCATCTAGCGGGCTGCGCCGATTGCCGGGGCCGTTTCGAGACAGCAAAGGTGGAGGCGGTTCTCGTACGCAAGGCATTGGACCTGGGAATTCCGGAGCCGGCGGGAGAGTGCCTCTCTGACGAAGACTTGGCGTTCTATCTCGACGACGCCCTGGAGACGGACCGCCGTGTCGAGGTGGAAAAGCATGTGGCCCGCTGCGCGGGTTGCCAACGCCGACTGACGTTCCTCTATGACGAGGTCCGGGCCGTTTCCACGGATACCGCGGAGGACAGTCGCGTCCACTCTGTATCGTTAGCCGATGCCCGAGAGAGGCTTGCGGCCTTCAAGGCCGCTTCCGAGGACGCCCCTGCGGTCGATGGTTCCGCTGCGGCTGACTCACTTCCTTCCGAGAGCGTTGATGGTGCGATGACTGCTGAAAAGCGAAAACAGCGATATTCGTCACAGTCCAGTTGACAATCTATATGAGAGCGGTTATAATTGAACTAAATTCTAAGGATTGTGTGAATTGTATTCGCGCGTACTAGGGGTGTGCAGGCGCACACCGATTGAACCGCAAACCCCGTTGGGTGCTTGGAGGAATGCAGAGTGAGCGAACGCGAAGAGAAAGCCTACACGACGTTCGAGGCAGCCAAGATCTGTCACGTAACCCATCACAGCATCAAGAACTGGATCAAGCAGGGCCTGATCAAGGCATCCCGGACGCCGGGCGGTCACTATCGGATTCTCGAGAAAGACTTGGACTCTTTTCGGGAGCAATACGATATGTTCCCACGGGACAAGGGTCCGACGAAGAAGCGCGTGATGGTTGTAGACGACGACCCGGATGCGTTGGCGTTGATCGAGCGCATTCTTACGGATGAGGGGTTCGAGCTCATAAAGGTGAGCAACGCGACGGAGGTTGGCCTGAAGGCCGCGCAGCTTTCGCCGGATCTTATTTTGCTCGATTTTCTCATGCCCGAGATCAACGGGTTTGAAGTCTGCAAGGCGCTTCGTGAAAACGAGCTCACGCGGAGCACGCCGATTATGGCGGTGACGTGCCTCACGAAGGAGAAGGATATTGAACGGATCTTCGCATGCGGCGCCGATGAGTACCTTGCAAAGCCGTTCAAGGTTGACGACTTGTTGAAAAAGGTTCGGGAGTTAGCGGGTCGAGGCCGAGCCACCGACTGAGGGCTTTGTACGCCTTAACACAGAATCGGAACGCAACCCCATCTTGGATTTTAGATTCTGGATTTTGGATTTGCCGGGGCAAACGCGCGCAACCGAGGCCTGCTCTTGAACAGACGCAATATCTAAGATCCAAGATCTGAAATCCAAAATCCACAAAAGGGTGCGGATGCGCGGGTATCAACGCCGAGCGAGCATAGAGCGTAAGATCCTTACGCCGATCCTTTGGGTGGGAATCATACCGATCACGGCCGCGCTCATCGGCGGCTATGCCATCAACTACCAGGGCCAGAGGACGGCGGTCCTTCGCAATCTCTCGACAGCGGCCCAAACCACCGCCAGCGGTCTGAGGCTGGCGCTTGACTCGCGGCTTCGCACGGTGCGGACCCTCTCACGCGATCCCGAGATCGTGGCGGTCCTTACGGCGGGCGCCGGCCTGACCGAGGAAGCAAGGGCTTCCCTCACCAACCGGCTCAAGGTGGAAACGGACAGCGGCGGCGAGGGCCCGTCCGTGTACGGTCTCTACGACGCCGAGGGGATGCTGGTCCTAAGCACGGGTGAGGTCTCCGAAATAGATCGGGTTCATGAGCTGTGGAAGACCGAGGTCTTGGAAACGCGGTTTGTCCATTTCAAGTATTCCTACGAGCAGGGGCGCTATTTCGCGAGGAGCGTGGCGCCGATACTCGCTCCGAAGACGAATGAGCGGATAGGCTTCCTCTGTGAGGACCAGGACGCGCTTCACCTTCTCTATTATGCGCTGGGCCAAGATTCTCCGCGGGCTCCGGACGATCTCGGCACGGACGTGTACCAGATCGCGTACAGTAACCAGCGGGGGGGAATGTTCATGAACTATCTGGAGTCGGGTCCGCCGGCGATGCTGCGGCTTGACAGTCCGGACCTGAGGCTCCAGGCGGTCATGAATGATCCGGAGCATTCCGAATATGGCGCTCTGCGTCTGCGGAACTATTCGACGCGGGGGACAAAGCTGGACGTCCTGTTGGCGTACTGCCGGTTCCTGGGTTATGAGGGACTGTCGGACATCCACATCGTGGTGTACCGCCCGGCGGCCGCCGTCTTTGCCGGCATCAAGCAGTGGGCGCTATATTCGGTGCTCGGCAGTGGGATTATCATCGGAGTGTTCCTGATATTCGTGTACCGGAACGTCCACAACAACATCGTGCTGCCGGTGTCGCTGCTGAATGAAGGCGCCCAGATCATCCGTCAGGGCGATCTTGACCTGAAACTGAAGATCTTCACTGGGGATGAAATCGAGGAACTCGCGTCTTCGTTCAACAAGATGGCGCTCCACCTGAGCCAGAACGTGCGGCAACTCGAGGACAGCGAGGAGAAGTACCGCAGCCTGATCACGTCCATGCGCGACGGGATCTACCAGACGGATCTGGACGGAATCATTACTTTCATTAACCCGGCGGGAGCGGACGTCCTGGGCTACGGTTCCCAGGAGGATGCGGTGGGCCAGAGTGTTCAGGGACTCTTCCTCGAGGAGATCGATTACGCTCGGATCTTGAATGAGTTGAACAAGCAGTCGTTCGTCGAGCGCACGCGGATCTGGATGAAACGCAAGGACGGTCGCGAGATCTGCGTCGAGCTTTCGGGCAACCGGGTCGTCGACGACGAGGGCGGCGTTATCGGCGCCGAGGGCATCTTCCGCGACGTGACGACGGTGGTGCGATTCGAGCAACAGGCTCGCGAGCGCTCGGAGCGAATCAGGGCCATCAACCAGATCGCGAACGTCATCAATTCGAGCCTCGAATCGGGACGGCTGCATGAAAGTCTGATCGTCGAGTTGAAGAAGCTCGTGAACTTTGATTATGCGGCCGTGGCCCTCTTCGACGAAAAAGGGGAAGGTTACGAGAAATGGCAGCTATGGCCCGAACAGAGGCTTACCGGGCAGATCTCCGTTCTGGCGGCTTCGGCGTCGGCGACGGCATGGGTGTCGAAGAATCGGAAGAGTCTCCGCGTCGACGACCTCCGGCACGAGGCGACGGAGCACAGTTCGGAGTTTCCGGAAGGGACCTTTAGTTGTCTGTGCGTGCCGCTTCATGCCTCGGGGCGCATCATCGGGACGCTGAACCTCGGGGCGAACAGAGCCGGCGCGTTCTCGAAGCATGACGTTGAAGTTATCGAGGAAATGAGCCCGCATATCGCGGTGGCAATGCGGAACGCGCGATTGCTGGACAATTTGCAGCAGTCGCTTGAGGAAGTGACCCGGGCCCGCGAGAAACTGCATGAGGCGAACGAAGAACTCAAGACCCTGGATGAGATGAAAACGAATCTCCTGTCCAACGTGTCGCATGAATTGCGCACGCCGCTGGTTTCGGTGATGGGCTACACGGACATGCTTTCTAACCAGAAAGTGGGTCCCGTCAACGAACTGCAAACCGAGTACCTTGGCATCATAATGCGCAACATCGAGAAGCTCGTTACCCTGATCGAGAACCTGCTCGATTTCTCGCGGCTGCACCGCGGGACCGAAAAGATGGTCTTCGCGTCGTTTGACCTGGTCGATTGCGCCCGTTCGAGCATTCAGACGGTTCAGCCCGTGGCCGACAGCCGGAACATCGAGATCAGCCTTGTCACGTCCGACGAGAAGGTTCTCATCGAAGGCGACAAAGGAAAGATGGGACAGGTGTTTAACAACCTGCTTTCGAACGCGGTCAAGTTCAATACGAACGATGGGAAAGTCACTGCCGAGATCCACAGGAAAGAGGATTCGGTCGAGGTGGTGGTGCGCGACACGGGCATCGGGATCCCGCCCGAGGCCCTCGACAAGGTGTTCACGCGCTTCTATCAGTATGACAGCTCGTCGACGCGCAAGTACGGGGGCACGGGCATTGGGCTGTCCATCGCGCAGGACATAGTGAGGCTCCACGGAAGCCGGATTACGGTCACGAGCGAGGTCGGAAAGGGGGCTGTGTTCCGCTTTTCTCTGCCGCTCAAGCCCGCGGAACTGGAGAAGCCGGCGGGCGCCGAGGCTCCGCTGCCGGGCGAGACCCACCTGCTCATCGAACTGGTGACAATGGATCGCGGACTGAACCTCCAGATCCACGACTTGTTGATTCCTGAGGGCATGAACGTGGTGCACGCCTCTCAAGCGGAGGCGGCGTTGGACCTGGTCCGGCGCTATCACCCGGATTGCCTTCTGGTGGACATTGCTTCAGGCGAGCAACTTGACGAGAACGGGCAACATTCCCTCCTCGAGTGCCTCTTGTCGGATTCCGAAGTGGAGAACCTCCCCGTTACCATCCTGACGAACAGTGATGAGATCTATGACCGCTATCGAACCCACTTGGCGGGCAGGATACGGCACGGTTTTCGCAAGAGCAGTCTGTTGAGCGGGATCCACTACGCTTTGAAACAGGGGGTGTCGGCGGGAGAGCCCCTCGGCAACAAGATCCTTTGCGTGGATGACGACCCGGAAGTCCTGGTTTTCATCGTGCGCTGCCTGGCGGCGGAGGGCTATGCGGTGGACACGTGCTCTTCCGGCCAGGAAGCGCTTGAGCGGGTGGCGACGCGGGCGTACGGTCTGGTTCTGCTGGACATCGCCATGCCAGGATTGGATGGGTGGGAGGTGTGCCGCACGATGAAGTCAAATTCGTTCCTGACGGGCATCAAGGTTCATCTGGTTACGGCCAAACCCATTGACCGCACCACGTCGCGAATACAGGACGTGGGCGCCGACGGCTACTTGTTGAAGCCATTCCGCTCCGAGGACTTGGTGGAGCTTGTTCATGGTACGCTTCCCGTTTCGCCGGCTCGAGAGGCGTGAAATTGCGATCCGAATCTCTGCCGAATGCCTTGGTACTGAACTGTAGACCTCAAGAACTCGTGAAAAGACACCAGAATGGCGTCATTCCCGCGAAGGCGGGAATCCAGAACACACACGCCGCCCCGCGACCTCCGCCCGTATTATGGACCGATATACGGGCGCACTGGATTCCCGCCTTCGCGGGAATGACGTCGCGTTGTTCCTCGACGTTCCGAAAGTATACCGCGCCGAAATGACCTCTCCATCGACGACTCAGCGTTTGAAATCGCCATTCCTGACGATCCTCTGGTATAACCGCCCGTATTGGAGGGAATACCTCGTTGGGTCGCTGTTGTCGGCGGTCTTTGTTCTCATCGGCCTGGCGATGCCTCTCGTGATTCGCGCGGTAGTCGGTCAGTTCGAAAGCGGCACGATGACTCCCGGGTTTCTGCTTCTCTACTTCGTTGGACTGTTGAGCGTGGGGGCCGTAACGGGCGTCTCGCGGTATTGGGAACGCACACTCATCATCGGCGCTTCCCGGAAGTGCGAGTACGACCTCCGAAACGATCTGTTCCGGCGCGTGCAGATGTTGTCGCAGGACTTTTTCCATCGCACGCAGACCGGCGACATCATGGCCAGGGCCACGAACGACCTGAATTACGTGCGGATGTTCATCGGGCCGGGCATCATGGGCACCATCGACATGATGCAGCTCCCGTTCACGCTTGCGCTGATGATCTACCTAAGCCCGAAGCTGACGCTGCTTTCCCTGATCCCGCTTCCGCTCGTATCCCTGCTGGTCTACGGTTTCGTGTCGTTCATGCACCGGCAGTCCGAGCGCGTCCAGCAGCAATACTCGGTAATCACGGCCCGTACGCAAGAAAGTCTCGCGGGCGCGCGCGTGGTCCAGGCGTATGGGATTGCCGACCGCGAGATCGCGGCCTTCGCGCGGGAATCCGAGACCTATATGCGCGAAAACATGCGTCTCGCGTACGTGATGTCTCTGGCGTGGCCCCTGATCGGCATGACGATTGCCTTCATGATCGTGCTGGTGGTATGGCGCGGCGGCGTCATGACCATTGACGGGACGCTCAAACTCGAGGACCTGACGGGGTTCGTTGTGTGCATGCTGATGCTGATCTGGCCGCTGGCGGAGTTCGGCTGGATCTTGACCTTGTACCAGCGCGGCGCGGTGGGCATGAGGCGGATCAATGAGATACTCGAAGAGACGCCCGCAATCCGCGACGACGAGAACACACGTCGAGACTTCGTAGTCACGTCCGGCGGGGTTCGTTTCGAAAACGTGTGTTTCGCCTATCGCCACACGAAGGAGGGAGGGGTCTCAATCGAGCCCACGACCGTCTTGCACGACGTGAGTTTCGAGATTCCCGCCGGAAAGACCGCTGCCATTGTCGGGCCCACGGGTTCGGGGAAGTCTTCCATCATATCGCTGTTGACGCGTGAGTATGATCCCACCGCGGGGCGCATCCTGATTGATGAATGCGACCTGCGCCGGATCCCGGTACGGGTGTTGCGCAGCGCCATTGGATTTGTGCCGCAGGATACGTTTCTCTTCTCCGATTCGATCCGCGCGAACGTCACGTTTGGCGTTCCGGATGCCGCTCAGGAGCGGATCGATGCCGCGTGCGAGGTGGCGCAGTTCAACGAAACGGTCGACGCGCTGCCGGACAGGTACGACACGCTGCTCGGGGAACGCGGCGTAAACCTTTCCGGGGGGCAGAAGCAGCGTCTCGCGATTGCGCGCGCCGTGATCCGGGACCCCAGCATCATGATCCTCGATGACGCGCTGTCCAGCGTCGATACGCAAACGGAAGAGGAGATCCTCCAGCGGCTGAAGCGCGTGATGGCGACGCGGACCAGCATCATAATCTCGCACCGCATCTCGACGATCCGGCACGCGGACGTGATACTCGTGGTGGACGGAGGCCGGATCGCCGACCGGGGCGCGCACGATGAACTGGTGGCGCGCGGCGGGCTGTACGCGGACATGTATCAGCGGCAACTCCTTGAAGAGGAACTCGAGAGGGCGTGAGCGAAGGCTATCACATAGAGGACGAACTTCAGAAGCGGTCGTATGATTCGCATCTCATGCGGCGGCTGCTGGCCTATGTGCGCCCGTACCGCAGGCTGATGTTGGCGGCAACGATCCTTCTCCTTTTCACGACGATGCTGAGCAGCGTTGTTCCGTGGCTGAACTGGAAAGCCATCGCGTGGTACATCAACGATCCGGTGCGCGTTGCTCTCGAGCAGCAGGCCGCCTCTTCTCCCGACGCTGCTATACACCAGGCGCTGGCTCAACAGGCAGCGCTGGACAAGGCCGACCTCTTGAAGCTTGTCTTTGCCATGATCCTCTTGTTGCTGTGCGAGGGCGTGCTGCATTACGGGCAAATGGTCATCATCGCGTACGTGGGGCAGAAGACGATGATGCGGATGCGCCTCGACATCTTCGGGCATCTTCAGAGGATGTCGCTGCGGTTCCTGGATCGGAATCCCGTCGGCCGGATGATAACGCGCGTGACGAATGACGTGGAGAAGATCCAGGAGACGATCGTGAGCGGCGTCGTGCAGGTCGTCAGCGATCTGTTCGTGATCTTCGTCGTTATCGGGTTTATGGCGTGGAATAACTGGAAGCTGACGCTGATCGTGTTGAGTCCGATACCGCTTTTCTTCGTGACAAGCTACGTCTTCCGGATCTACGTGCAGGAATCGTATCTCGAGGTCCGCAAAAAGATCGCGCGTTTGAACGCCTACATGCAGGAAAACATAAGCGGGATGCGGGTCGTCCAGATATTCGGTCGAGAGGCGGATAACTTCGAGGAGTACCGGAGGCGAAACGCCGAGCACCGCGATGAATGGCTTCGCCAGATCAAGTACTACGCCTATTACTTTCCGGTCGTCGACTTCCTGGGCACTTTGTCGCTGGCGCTGATCATCTGGTACGGAGGCCGGTACCTCCTGAAGCTGCAAGCCGTTTCCGGCGGGCCGGCGGACGTGGGAATGTTCTTTGCCTACGTCCAATGGTCGGAGCGGCTGTATGGTCCGATCCGCGCGCTCGCCGATCGGTACAACTTGCTTCTGGAAGCAATGGCTTCGTCGGAGCGGGTCTTCGAGTTGCTTGACACGCCGGAGGAACTGCCTGACAAACCGGATGCCGTAGTGGCGGATCGAACTCGCGGCGAAGTCGAATTCGAGGACGTGTGGTTCGCGTATGCCTCGGAAGCGGACGAGAACTCCGGCGCGGTTCCGCGATGGGTGCTCAAGGGGGTGAATCTGCGCATCGCCCCGGGGGAACGTATTGCCATAGTGGGGCACACGGGCGCGGGAAAGACCACGTTCATCAACCTGCTGAGCCGGTTCTACGACGTGCAGCGCGGCGGCATAAAGGTGGATGGGATAGACGTGCGCGATTATGACAAGACGTCCCTCAGAAGGAACATCGGTGTGGTGTTGCAGGACGTGTTCCTTTTCTCGGGCAGCATCGAGGACAACATCCGTCTCGGTAACAAGGAGATGGATGAACGGAAGATGCGCGATTGCGCGCGTCATGTCAACGCGGCCCCTTTTATCGAGAGATCGCCGGGCGGCTATCGCTATAATGTGGGCGAGCGCGGGTGCAATATATCGACGGGTCAACGGCAGTTGCTCGCGTTCGCGCGCGCCCTCGCACACGACCCGCAGATCCTGGTGCTGGACGAGGCGACCTCGAGCGTGGATACGGAAACGGAGTCGCTCATTCAGGACGCGATTGGGAAACTCATGGAAGGCCGGACGTCCATCGTTATCGCGCACCGCCTCTCGACGGTGCAGCACGCGGATCGGATCGTCGTGATGCATCACGGCGAGATACGCGAGATGGGCACGCACCAGGAACTGCTTGCGCGCCGCGGCATTTACTACCGGCTCTACCAGCTTCAGTACAGGGAGCAAACCCGCGCGTAGGGCGGATCGTCAGATTCTGCGCGCCACGGCGAAGATGGAAAGGCCGAAGGGAAGCGGGATCACGCGCATGAGCGCGCGCTCGAACTTGAGGACCTGGCCGAACACCGCGTTCGAGAAGGGGTTTATCTTATCCGCAAGATCGGACTGTGCCGGGGGAGATAGCTTGCGCCACAGGCGGACCGGAAGAATGATCGGGAAAAGGAGTGTGTTCCAGTGCGTAATGGAAACGGTCTGAAATCCGCAGGCACTGAGCATGTCGCCGACCTGCGAACGGGTGAATCGGCGATCCGTGTAAACGGCTGCGTCGTGAGATGAGCGCAGCCATTGATACGCGGGAAGGTTCAGGAAGAGCAGGCCGCCGGGCCTAAGCGCGGCATGCATTTCCCGCAGCGGCGTGAGTTTGTCCGGGATGGACTTGTGGCAGAGGACGTCAAAGGACAGGACCGCGTCGAAGGACTGCGGCGCGCAGGGCAACGCGAGGGCGCTTGCGACAGCGCAGTGCTCATTCCCGCGTTGACGGCAGAAGCGGATCGCGTCGGTCGAGAAATCGATGCCGAACGGGCGGGCGTGTCCCGCGAGCCACTTGAGCACGGCGCCGGTGCCGCAACCCACGTCGAGAACGCGCGTCGTCTTTGCGCAATCGTCTTCGCGCGAGACGTGGCGATGCCAGAAGAGGTCAAGGTTCGCGCGCAGCCCGCGATACCACCAGTGCGCGTCTTCCACCTCGAACATTATCTGGTATTCGTCTTGTTTCATGGCGGATCACGGTTTGTGTCGCGAGTTCCATTGCTGAACGCACTCGGCGATTCGCTCGATGTGCTCAAAGGGCAATTCAGCATACATGGGCAGCGAGAGGACTTCGTCGCACGCCTTCTCGGCCTGCGGAAACGCTCCTCGGTGGCAGCCTAGATCGGCATACGCCTCTTGCAGGTGAATTGGAACTGGATAGTGCAGGATCGTGCCGATGCCGTTGGACGTGAGATGGGCCTGAAGTTCGTCGCGCCGCGGCGAACGAATGACAAAGAGGTGATAGATGTGATAGGCCCAAGGGGCTTCTGAGGGCAATGTTATCGGAGATCCCCGAAGTAGCCGCACGTAAGCTGCCGCGCGCTCGCGTCGCGCGTCGTTCCACTCATCGAGGCGTCGAAGCTTCACCCGCAATACGGCCGCCTGGATCTCATCGAGACGGCTGTTGAATCCCTTCACGGCGTGGTGATAACGCTTGTCTTCGCCATAGTTGCGCAACATGCGAACCTTCTCGGCAACGCCGGCGTCATTGGTGGTGACGGCCCCGGCGTCGCCGTAAGCGCCGAGGTTCTTGCTTGGATAGAAGCTGAAGGCGGCGGCCGCTCCGAAGGAACCGCATCGTTTTCCTCGACACGCGGCGCCGTGCGCCTGTGCGCAGTCCTCGACGACCGCAACGCTTCGCCGGGCGGCGATATCTAGAATGGCATCCATGTCGCAGGGATGTCCGTACAGGTGGACGGGCACGATAGCTTTCGTACGCTCTGTGATTGCGGCGTCAAGCTTTGACGGATCGAGCGTCAGCGTCATGGGATCCGCGTCGACGAGAACGGGCGTGGCGCCGCTTGCCGCGATGCCGGCGACGGTGGGGACGCACGTGTTCGCAACGGTTATTACCTCGTCGTCCGGATTCACGCCGACGGCGCGAAGCGCGAGGTGAATGGCTTCAGTGCCGGAACCGACGCCCAGCGTGTAGCGTGCGCCGACGTACGCGGCGAACTCCTCCTCGAAGGCCCTGCAATGCTTCCCGAAGACGTACCATGAGCTCTCGATGACGTCGTCGAGTGCGGCGCGGATTTCTTTCTCGATGCTTCGGAACTGGCGCTTAAGCTCTCCAAATGGAATCGTGATTTCGGCCATGGCGCGGTTCAGCCCTCTTTCCGCAGCACGATCATTCTTATCCACAACCCGCTGAGGTTCCACAGCGTCCTCGCGATGCGGGGAAAGTTGAAGAACTGGGACTTGCCGTGCGAACGCTGATAGTGGTGGACGGGCGCCTCGACGTGCCGGAATCCGGCCCGATGGATCTTCGACATCATCTCGACGCAGATGACGCCGCTGTCGTGCTCGAGCCTGATCTTGTCGAACACGGCGCGGCGTATGAGACGGAAATCGCAGTCGACGTCGCGGTAGGGGAGTCCGAACGCGATCCTGACTCCCCAATGATAAACACGCCCGATAATCTTGCGATGAAGCGGGTCGCCGCGTGCGATCTTATAACCTTGCACGATGTCTACGTCCGGTCCGGCGTGTTTGAGCAGTACCTCGAGTTCGCGCACGTCATACTGGGCGTCGCCGTCCGTATAGAAGATCCACTCGCGAGAGGCGGAGGCAAAACCTGTGCGGAGCGCGCCGCCATAACCGCGGTTCTTCGGATGGCGCACGATGCGCACTTCGGGGAAGCGCTCCTGGATTTCATTCAGCAGATCCTGCGTATGTTCGGCGCTGCCGTCGTCGACGACGGTGATGTCGAAGTCGAGACCGAGGCGTCGCGCCGTCCGGACCGTAAGCAGCACCATGCTGCCCATGGTTCCCCAATCGTTGTAGCAGGGGAAAAAGACCGACACCGAACGTTCATCCATAAAGCGTCATCCTAGGGCGCTCCCGCGAAAAGGGCGTAGCGCCCAATCCGGACCGCGGGCTTGTGGCCCTTCACCGAATCCGGCTGTGTCATGAGGTCCGCAATGACAAGCGCGCCTGCGTCAATCCGCGCGGGTATCTCGTCAATTGCCTCGACATGCCGGCTTGCGAGGAAATTGAGCGTGCGCGCCAACGGCCAGTATGTCGTGGAAACGCGGGTGGATTGTGGCAGATTGCGAAGGAGGACCGCCAGTTCGCGGTCATCGCGCATTTCATCGAGAGTGAGGATCTCGGTAGACTCGCGCGCGACGCGTTCGCCTGCGGGGATCAGAACGATAAGGACCAGTGCGACGGAAACCGCTCGGCGGAGCAACGGCCGGCGGCTGTTAAAGGCGTCGCGCAAGGCGTTCCAGACGAGCGCGCCCGCGAATAGGGCGGCTATCGCGTAGCTGAACCATACGTAGCGCGGGATCTGCCCGGGAGTGAAAAAGATCCACCAGAAGGCAAAGAATGCCCCGACTAGGAACAACACGATGAGGGGCGGATCGTAGCGTTTGCGGAAAAGGGCGGGGACGGCGAGGATCACGCCGCAGAGCAGCCCCAGCAAGGCCAGCGGTTCCCGAAAAATCCACGCGAGGGCGCGGCCGGCGGAGCGGTATCCGAACATAAGGTTATGTTGATACATGCCGAGGGCGCCGGCCGCTTCCGTGGCGACGTCGTATTGGAGTGATGCCTGCAACGCCCACCATGCGATGATAACGAGAAGGCCGCACAATCCTGGTGCGAAATAGTGAATGAAACGAGTGCGTCGGAAAGTGGCGAGGTCATACGCGTAGGCGCCCAGGAACGCGAACGCGGTGAGTACGAAGATCGACTTGCAGAGAATGGAGACGCCAAAGAACAGGCCGGCCATCGGAAGCCATCGCGAGAGCCCGGGTTGCACGAGTCCCCGGCGCCAGAGAATCAGGCCAATCGCGAGAAATGTTAGGGCCGGCGCCTCGCCGTAGAGTGTGCGGGCCAGATACGTCGAGCCGAAACTCGCCGTCATCACGAGGATCCCGGCGAGCGTGGCCGCTGGTCCGAGGACGCTTCGGGCAAGGAAGAATAGCGCCGCGCACAACAGCAGATAGTAGAGGACCATTACGAAGCGGGCTGCTGACAGCATTGCATCGGGCAAGGGGGCAATTCCCGCGAGGCGCAATGCGCCCGCGACCGGTACAATCACGGGCGCGCCTACGGAATCGTATGGATCGAACAGCCTGAAACCCGAGTTCGGATCTCCCGATGCGTAAAGACCGTGCGTCGCGAGATTGCGGGCGACGATGAGATGGTGGGCTTCGTCGGGGGCGGCCCACGGATATCGCGAGAGATTGGGGGCGACCTCGAAAGCGATTAGCAGGAGGACCGCAACGAGACCCAGGATCCCTTTCCGAGTGTAGACCGTCGAAGTCTCGATCTCGGAGAGGGCGGTACGCGTATGGAATCTTGTTCTCCACAGAGAGAATGAGGCGCCGATCAAAACTAGGAGAAAGAAGACGGCTTTGGTCGCGAGTTTGAGGAGAGTGCCGTCTTGTTGCGGGATACTCTGAAGGGTGTAAGTGATCAGAAGGAGGCAAGAGGCCGCTGCGCCGAAGGCGGCGCATACAAGGACTACCGTCATGAATACGGCGCCATAAAGCCGGCCCACGCGGGCTTTGCCATCGACGCTGACTTCCGGCGTATTCGTGCTCACGAGCCCCTCGTTTCGCGCGGGAGATGAGATTTAGGAAGAGTATATCACCGCGAAAAGCCAAGTGACACCTTGCGATTTGGATCGCGCTTATCGGAATGGACATGTTCCCCCGGATTGCTTATTCTATGCCGGCTCATGAATAACATCGCGGCGACAAGGAGAAAGGCCATGCTCTTGCAGTCAGGACAGCGGTTTTTGTTGATTGGCGACAGCATCACGGATGCGGGGCGTTCTGAAGATCCGGAGAAGGTTGGTTTCGGCTATGTGCGAATGCTTCGGGATCTCTGTTGGTCGACATATCCCGACCGGAAGTTTGAAATCGTCAATCGAGGGATCAGCGGCGATACGATCCGCCATCTCGAAATGCGTTGGCGGCGCGATGTCATCGCGGAGAAACCCGATGTGTTGTCAGTCAGCATCGGCGTGAACGACGTGTGGCGGCAACTCCAGGAGCCGCCAAACCCGGAGCAGGTGTTTCTGGACGAGTTTGAAGACGCATACCGGCGGCTGCTGACGCAAACGCGGGACGACGTGGGCTGCAAGTTAGTTCTTTGCGAGGCGACCGTTATCGGCGAATCGCGCGAGGAGGCGCACAACCCGATCATTGACGGGTACAACGCCTGCATAGCGCGACTCGCCCGCGAGTTTGACGCGTTGCTGGTCCCGATAAATCAGGCGTTCTGGCGAGTGATTGACGCCAATCCGGAGCGACCCTGGACCACGGACGGCGTGCATCCCATGAGCAACGGCCACATGCTTATGGCCCTCACGCTGTTTCAGACACTGGGTGGAAAGGTTTGATGCGTCCGATCCTTGCGATAACGATGGGCGACGTAAACGGCATCGGCCCGGAGATCCTCGCGAAAGCGCTTGCGGACGATGCCGTATGGGAAACGTGCCGGCCATGCGTCATCGGCAGCGCTGGCGTGCTGGAGAAGGCGCGCGAGTTCGCGCCCGGGTGTCCTCCGCCGCAGGCGCTAACGGAGCTTGTCGAGATCCCGCCCGTGCGTGCCCGCGTGCCCGTCTTGGACGCGGGCTATCCCGCGCCTAAGGTGCATCCCGGCTCGCTCGATGCTCAAGCCGGACGTTGCGCGGTCGAGTGGGTGAAATGTGCGGTGCGTCTTGCCATGTCCGGGCGCGTTGATGCCGTCGTGACGTGTCCAATCAATAAGGAAGGCATCCATCGCGCGGGATTCGCATACGCCGGGCACACGGAATTGATCGCCGAGATGACATCGAGCCCCGACTACCGGATGTGCCTGTTTGCGGGCAGGCTGAGGATTGTTCACATCACGTCGCACATGGCGCTTCGCGCGGCCATTGACGGCGTCAAGTCTGATCGGATCGCCGCCTCAATCCGTATCGGATGCGAGGGACTGAGGAAACTCGGCATAGGCAATCCGAAAATCGCGGTAGCCGGCCTGAACCCCCACGCGGGCGAAGCAGGCGCTTTTGGTGTGGAAGAGTTGAACGAGATTATCCCCGCCATCGAGCAATGCCGCAGCCAAGGCATCGACTGCTCGGGCCCGTATCCCGCGGACACCATTTTCAGGCGCGCATGGCAGGGCGAGTTCGATCTGGTGATCGCGATGTACCATGATCAAGGGCATTCGCCCGCGAAGCTTGTCGCGATGGATGAGGGCGTCAACGTCACGTTGGGTATCCCGATTATCCGCACCTCCGTTGACCACGGGACGGCTTACGACATCGCATGGAAGGGCGTCGCGCGCGAGGACAGTCTACGCGCAGCCATCGACCTCGCCGCCCGTTTCGCACGCGAGAAGACAAGAGGAGCATAGCGACAGAATGCGCTGGTCTTACGGTTTTTGCCCTTGCATGGCCCGCGCCGTGCTGCTCGCGGCCGTCGTTGCGATTTCGTTCGACGGCGCCGCCGAGGTCTTCAAGAGGTACGGCAAGACGGTACAGGCCGGCCCGAACCCGAATGCCATTGTCGCGGCCGATCTGAACGACGATGGGCTTCCGGAGATCGTGACCACGGACACGGGGACGATGAGCGATCCCCGCCAGGAGCGCCCTGCGAATGACGAAGTGTCCGTGCTGGTGGCCGCCGGCAACCTTGAATACATTGCCCAGCCGCGACTCCGCACGGATTTCGCGCCGTACGCGGTCGTCGTGGGAAACGTGGATGCCTTGAAGGCCCCCGACATCGTAGTCGGATGCTTCATGGCGACTCATCACAACGACCTCTGGCTGTTCCGTAACATCGGCGATAATCTTTTCGAGTCGGCTTCGTTTCGCGTGCCCGATGAGACGCTTTCCTACAAACGGATGCTCGACGGCGACCAGCGTCCCGTATTTGCGGCCCCAGGCATCACGTCAATCGTCTTGGCCGATTTCAACGGCGATGGTTACCGCGACGTGGTGGCCGCAGGATGGTCGAGCGACGTCTTGATCTATTTCCCGGGCGTTCCAGACAAGTACTTTGGCGATCCGAAGCTCACTCCGGCCGCGGAGGGCCCACGCGACGTGAAAGCAGCGGATTTCAATGGCGACGGGGCGCTCGACCTCGCAGTCGCGCTTTACAGTTCCAACGAAGTGGGGATCTGGAAAGGGAAAGGCGACGGGAGTTTCGAGGCGGCGGCGCGATTCAGTTCGCGGGGGCGGCTGCCCAGCAAGATCCAGATAGCAGACATCAACCGCGACGGCAAGCCCGACGTTATCGTTTCGCACTGCTACTCGGACGACTCGATTGTGATCTTCTACGGGGAAGGCACGTTCTCCTTCAGCACGTCGCAGGAGATCACGCTGGGCGCGGACCGGAACGTTCTTGAACACGAGATACGGGACACCGTAGTCACGGACCTTAATGCCGACAGGAAGCCCGATATCGCCGCGGCATGTTTCGCATCCAAGCAGGTGGCCGTGTTGATCAACGAGTCATCGGGTAGCGCGCTTCCCCAAACGTTCCTGCGAGAGACGTATAAATTCGCCGAAGGGCGGCCGCGCGCCCTCTGCGCGGCGGATCTCAACAAGGATGGCGGCGTCGATCTGCTGGTGGCCCTTTGGGAAGAGAACGCAGTTGCATTTCTCCTCGGGTCCCCGGCGAAACAGGAGCCTTCCCCGAAGCGTTAGGCCGTCGTCTTCTTGATGAAGTGGAACTTCTTGACGGTGCGGACAAGGCGCGCGTAACGGTCCCACGGCAGCGGCCTTCCGCCGAAACGAACCTCGTTGTATAAGTTGATCACCTCGATGGCGGGCGCAGCCTGGGCTTCGTCGACATCGTGGATCTCCAGCGATAATTCCTCCGCCGTCTTTCCTCGGGAACTTGCTCCGAGGATATCGAGTCTGCGGCGCAGCCGCTGGTAGAGGCGGATTGCTCGAGTTTGGTCCGCGGTCAACGGGACTCTGCCCGTGCGTTGACCATGTCCGCGGAGCAACAAAAGTCCGCCGCCGCCTGTCAGGAGCGCCGCCAGGAGCACCCCGAGCAGCACGATGGCGGCGACGCCGCGATATTGCCGAATCTCCCCGACGCTATCGATGAAGCCACTGCCCAGGCCGACTATTCCGATGGTTAGGTCTCGCAGCGAGTCAACCCGCAGTCCGCGGTCGTAGGCGATGACGTTTCTATACCACGCCATCTTTGCCTTGAGGGTGTAACGCGCCATTGTCCGTGCGATCCAGTTTCGCGACCGAGCCAGGCTCCCATCGTCCGAAGGGGACGGATCAAAGGTGACCCAACCGAGACCGATGAAGTACACCTCGACCCATAAATGGGCCATATCGCTCCTGACAATGTAAGCGAGATCGCCTGGGTTCCACTCGCCGCCCCGATAGCCCGCGACGACGCGCGTAGGAATCCCGAGCGTTCTCAGCATAAGCGCCATCGCGCTCGAAAAGAGTTCGCAATGTCCCCTCTTGGTCTCGTGGATGAACGCGTCGACCGGATGATCGGCCGGGAGTATCGGAAGGTCCAGCGTGTAATAGTAAGCGCCGCTGTTGAAATAGGCGCTGATGGCGAGGGCCTTATCGTAGACGGTTGTCTTGCCGGCGACGATCGTCTTGACGAGCTCCAGTGTTCGCGGTTCGAGATCCTGGTAGGTGAGAACCTCGTATGCGGCGGTTCGAAACACGTCTTCGTAGTTGTCCGGCGCTTCCCGCAACTGCTGTGGCGTGAATTCCTCGATTTCAGACCACGCGTCGTACTGCAGCCAGCGCTGTCCCGTTCGCGCGAGCGCCACCGAAAAGTCGCCGTTTTCGTCCCACGACAAGGCGGCATTGCGGGTGCCTGGAGCGCACTGCATCCGTTGGACTAGCGTCAGCACGGGCACACCTTCCTTTGGGACGCTGTCCATGTATATTGACTGATGCACCAGGCGGCCCGTGCCGAATGCGTCGCGCGTAACCTCCGTGGTCCCAACATCCGGCCGGGCGTTGACCCTGTTGGCGCCCCGGGCGCTCCCCCGGGCTCTCCCCAAGGGCCTGTTCGCCGCGGTGGTCCGAGTGGGAACGGCGGGCGTTGCGCCGTACGGAGCGAGGCGGGGTTCACGGTCGGTTCCGGCCAAGGGACGCCGTCTCCATTGCGACTGCTGGTATTGATTCAGAGACGAAACGCGCCAAAACATACCGCCTTCGAAACGCCGGCCAGGCTCCTCGGGGAACTCGACGTGCATGACCGGCGTCTGGTCCGGAACGATCCTTCCGCCACCCGCGAGTTCAATCGTCGGCGTTATCTCCGGACGAAACTGCGAGGGGTCCGTGCGTCCGAGAAAGCCCGCCTGCATGCGAGGCGTCACGTAGAAGATCGCGGCCGTGAACAAGAAAGAGGCAAGCACCACGACGGCCATCGAGACAAAGACCCCGATGTCCACGCGCGGTGGACGGCCTATCGCGAGCGGCAGGTCTCGCACCTCCAATCGAAGGATTACCGGCGGGGTGCGCTCAGGATTCGATTCCATTTCCTTGTGGAGACTGAGCAGGATCATCGCGACCACGGCGCTGACAAGAAATAGCCCCATGACCACGCCGATCTCCGGCTCGGGCGACATCACGCACGCGGCCAAGAGAAGGAAGAACGACATCAGGTAAAGATGGTAATAGTTCCTGACGCTCTTCCGGTGCATTATCGTGTAGGCCTGAATGTACATGACCAACACCGTCACGCTTCCCAGGAGTTGAATGAAAAAGATCGACGCAATCGCGGCCAGCAGCACGGCTATGCTGACCCAGTATGTGATGCGGCGATACATGGGGAAGTGTTTGTCAAGGCGCTCGCCCATCGGCGCCAGGAGAAGAAGAATCAAAGGAATAAGAATGACGATCAGCGGGTAGGACGGGGTAGCGGCGAGGGCGAGGTAGCCCATGGCCACGAAGACCGCCGAAGACACGCGCAAGCCTGTAAGGATCGTCCTACGCACGTACGGCCTCCCGCGGATCCAGTATCCTGCTCCCCATGCGAGGACCGCGGCGGCCCCAATCGCTCGGGTCGGGCGACGCGAAGACGTATGAGGCGCGGCCACACTCCTCGCCGGGCGAGAACCACGTGAATCCCTCCGGCGTCGTCTCGTCAGGCATCACCCGCGCGAGAGTTTCCAGGACGCGCCGCTCCTGTGTCTTGCCCTCTCCGCCTACGAGCCCGTATGCGGGTGTGACAATCGAAACCGTGTACTGTTTGCTCAGCAGTGTGACGGCCAGGGAAGCCGCTATTTCGATGACTTCCTCGAATCGATCTTCAAATAGATCGACGTGGTATCGCAGGCCCGTATCGATAACGAAAACGATGTACCGAGATGTCTCTCTCGCCATTTCCTTCACAAGGAGCGTCCCTCGCCGCGCGCTCGCGCGCCATGCCATGTGGCGAACGTCATCCCCGGGCACATAGTCGCGAAGGCTGAAGAAGTCATCGCCGTCGCCTCGGACGATGGACGGCATCGGACACGATCCCGGGAGCTGTTCGAGGAGCGCCGCGCGAACCGAGATCACGCGCGGATAAACTACCACTTCGTTCGTATCGGTTACGTGGCGCCTGCGTTCGAACAGCCCGAATGGAAATCCGCTGACAAGCACGATCTCGGGCAAGGAATGCACGCCGCGCTTCTCGAAAACTTCCGTCATGCGCACTACCGCGGCGCGGCGCGCGGGAATGCGCAACACGTATGCGGCCGACTGCCGCGGAGTGGCCGCGCGCTCGATCCGGACGGACAAGACCGGCAGCAGCCACCGCCGGTTCTCGATGCGCACGGTTACGGCGAATTTCTCGCTTCGATGAACGGCGTCCGGACCTTCGCGCGACACCTCCAGGCGGCGGAGCCCGCGGCCCGTCAGGACAAACGAGATAAGGATGAAGCTTCCCATCCCGCCGGTGACTATGTAGAGGAGGTTGGCGCCCGTGTTCCACGCGGCAAGAACAAGAAGAACGAAGCTCACTGCAAACACCCATCCCGCCGCGCAAATCCGCGTTCGTGTGCGTGTTCTCTGGCGGGATTTCATCGAGCGTACCTGCTCGCCGGCCGTTGGGATCACACGGGAATCGGGATGCTGTTGACCACTTCCGCGAGGGTTTGGGCGCGTTCGCGCGCGGCGGCGACGAGATTGCCTCCGCGGGATTTCACAAGCAGACGGTGCGAAAGAACCGCCACCGCCATCTGCTTCACGTCGCCGGGTGTCACGAAATCGCGTCCCTCGACAAGCGCGCGCGCCTGGCATGCCTCATACAGCGCAAGCGAAGCGCGCGGGCTCGCTCCAAGTTGAATGTGCTCGTTCTGCCGGGTCCCATGGACGATCGAAAGCATGTAGTGCGCCACGCTGTCGTCGACCATGACCTGTCCCACGGCGCCCTGCAGTTCGATTACCTCGGCGGCGGTCAGCGCGGGCTGAAGTCTTTCGAGCGCCTGGATCGGGTCGCGCCGCCGCATGATGCGGATCTCGTCGGCGGACGGCGGGTATCCGATTTCGAGGCGGAGCATGAAGCGATCCAGTTGCGACTCGGGAAGCGTATACGTGCCCTCGTATTCGATGGGGTTCTGCGTGGCCAGGACAACGAACGGCTGCGGCACCCGCCGCGACACGCCGTCCACCGAAACGCTGCACTCGCTCATCGCTTCCAGGAGCGCGCTCTGGGTTTTCGGCGGCGTGCGGTTCACTTCGTCTGCCAGGACGACGTTGGCGAAGATCGGCCCCTGACGGAATTCGAATTCACTCGTTTTCGGATTCAGGATCGAGACGCCGATAATGTCCGACGGAAGCATATCGCTTGTGAACTGGATGCGCGTGAAAGAACACGCGATCGATCTCGCCAATCCCTGCGCCAACGTCGTCTTGCCGATGCCGGGGACGTCCTCGATCAGGATATGGCCTCGCGCCAGCAGCCCCGTCACGCACAGTTTCACGACGTCGCGCTTGCCGAAGATGACCTGCTCGATGTTGTCGATAAGACGTTTGATCTTCTCCGAGGTTCTTGAGTCCATCCAAATCCTCACGTCAGCGGGTTAGAGCCACCGTTCAAACCATTCGTCGGCTACTTCGATACCTTCCGGCGTCATGCGGTGTCCGCCGTCGTGCGTGAAATAGCTCAGGGCCTCGGGGGCGCCCAGGAGCTTGTATACCGCGCTCGCGAGTTGCACGGCCTTCTCGCAACTCTTGGCATTGGAGTGCATCAAGTCATTGAGGGCTGTGATCACAAGTGTGGGGCTCGGGGAAAGCAATGCGAGGATATGTTCCCAGTCGAATGGGAAGCTGCGGCTCTTGACGGCCTCGCGCAACTGCGGGAAAAGAACGAACCCGTTGTCCTCGACCCACCGCTCGGGATTCTTGTCGTTCGCGAATCGCGTGAACCCGCAACTGGCGACGCATGCCTGGATGCGCTCGTCAAACGCCGCCAGAAACAGCGCGTTCGATGCGCCGAGGCCGTGTCCGATGACGCCCATGCGCGCGCTGTCCACACACTTGATCTCGCAGAGAACGTCCATCGCGTAAATATGATCGGACAGCATCTTGCCCATGGCGGACATCTTCGGGTAGTCCTTGTAGAACGACTTTGTGTCATAAGGGGCAAGCCCGGACGAAATCCGGTCGCCCGCGGTGATGCAGTCGGGGGCAATCGTCACATAACCCAGCTCGGCATAGCGCTGCGCCAGCGCCAGCAGCGGCTCTCCCTCGAGGCCAGCCGTTTCGTCCTTGCCCTGCGGGCACGCGGAGTGGCAACAGAGAATGGCCGGCATCTCGTCCTTGCGCTCCGGCACAAAAAGCCACGCCGAAACGCGTTCGCACTCGTCCACGAAGTAGTTGACGCGCCGTCGCACGTGACCGGGAAAAGACAGTTCATCCACCGTCTTGGTTTGCAACTCGACGCGATCTTTGGTCGCGATCGGTCCCAACACGGACAGCACGGCAGACTCGATCTGGCTTCTGACGGCGGGCCAGCCCGGCAGGCTGCTCACTTTGGCAAGGTTTACCATTTGACCTTTCTCTCCCACGTCAACACGGGCATGCTAGCATCTCAGAAGGCCCTGTGCAATCTCAATCTATGCTGTCAGCGCGTCTCACGTAACGTCATATCCGGCACAACGGGCATGGTAGATACATCGCCTCGCGGACTTCAAGCTGAATCAAAGCTGATCCACCGGCTTTGCCGGTGAGAACTCATAAGGCTCTGCCGTTCCAGCGCAGCTTTCGTGCTCGTGCTCGTGCTCGTAATCGTAATCGTAATCGAGCAAATGAAATATCCGCTGATCTCTGCTGTATGACTCTGATCATTCGTGTCTTCGATTACGATTACGAGCACGAGCACGAGCACGAGCACGAAAAAAGTGCCTGGCCCCTTTATGGGGCCTTCCTCATTCCACCCGTTCTCCGGGTGGTCTTGAATGTCATTTCCCGTGCGGCGCGCCGAGTCGCATGTCTCCAGTGCTGTTTCGATTCTTCTCTGCCAATATACCCTGCCGATAGCCGAACACATCAACTGTCGAGCAAGACGGGAGGGTAAGTCAAGTGCGCGGTTCGCGGCAAAGATGCCCGCAAGGAAACAACATTATAATCGCGTCATTCCCGCGAAGGCGGGAATCCAGAGCATGCACGCCGCCCCGCAACCTCCGCGCGCGTGACTGGATTTCCGCCTTCGCGGGAATGACGCCCCGTTCCGGGCTCGCTGAGGAAACGGGCGTATTGCGACGGCATTTCTTTGCAGGCTCTCAGAGTTCCCGGGTCGTGCTTGCCGGCATCGGGATCATATATAATCCGGCCATGAGCGGAAAGCGAGAAGATGTCCCTGCGAGCGCGCGCAAGCGATGCGAGGAACTGCGCACGGAAGTCGACCGGCACAGCTACTTGTACTACGTCGAGGCTGCGCCGGAGATCTCCGATATTGCTTTCGATGCTCTCATGCGCGAGTTGCAGGATCTCGAGGCGCAGTATCCTTCGCTGGCGGCGCCGGACTCGCCGACGCGTCGCGTCGGAGGCGCGCCGCTTCCCGGATTCGAGACGGTCGAGCATGAAGTCCCAATGCTTTCGATCGATAACAGCTATTCGGAAGATGAGATCCGCGAGTTCGACGAACGCGTTCGGAAGGGGCTGGGAGTGGGGGAGGAGCCGTCCTACGTCGTCGAATTGAAGATCGATGGCGTGGCAATATCGCTGCGATACGAGAACGGCATCTTGGTGCGCGGCGCCACGCGGGGCGATGGCGAGCGCGGCGACAACGTAACCGAAAACGTGCGCACGATACGCGCACTGCCGCTGCGTCTGAAAGGCGATCCGCCGCCGCTTATCGAAGCGCGCGGCGAAGTCTTTATGCGCCACGCGGAACTCAAACGGTTGAACGTACTACGTGAAGAGGCGGGGGAAGCGCCTCTGGCGAATCCGCGAAACGCCACTGCAGGCACGCTGAAACTGCTCGATCCGAAACAGGTCGCCAGACGCCGGCTTGATGTGGCGCTCTATGACGTCGCCCCGCTGCCGGGGACGGACTTGACGTCCCACTGGGAAACGCTGAACGCGCTCGAACGATACGGCCTGCCCGTGAACAAGAACCGCAGGCGGTGCGCAACGATAGACGACGTTGTTGCAGCGTGCAACGAATGGGAGACGCAGCGACGCGGCCTCGATTATGAGATAGACGGCATGGTCATCAAGGTCGATTCCGCGGAGCATCGGCGCAGGCTCGGGGCTACGTCGAAGTCGCCGCGATGGGTAATCGCATATAAGTTTCCGGCGCAGGTGGCGCGGACGAAGCTCCTTGCCATCACCGTGCAAGTGGGCAAATCGGGCACGTTGACGCCCGTTGCCGAGATGGAGCCGGTACCCATCGCCGGCACCGTTGTCAAGCGCGCCAGTCTCTACAATTTCGAGGATCTCGCGCGAAAGGATCTTCGCGTCGGCGACACCGTCGAGTTGCAGAAGGCCGGCGAGATCATCCCGCAAGTCATCCGTTTCATTCCGGAAGAGCGGCCCGCTCACGCGAGACCTTTTCGGACACCGCCCACCTGTCCGGTCTGCAATGGAGAAGTGCACAAGGACCCGGAAGGCGTTTTTCTGCGATGCCTCAACGCCGGCTGTCCGGCGCAACTGAAAGGGCGCATCGAGTATTTCGCCAGCCGCTCCGCCATGGACATTGAAGGCATGGGACCCGCGGTGATCGAGCAGCTTGTAGATGGCGGGCTCGTGCGCGGCTTCGCCGATCTGTACAAACTCGATGCACAGACGCTTTCGCAACTCGAACGCATGGGCGATAAGTCCGCTGCGAACCTCGTCGCGGCTATCGAAGGCAGTAAAGCGCGGCCGCTGAGCCGTGTGCTGAACGCCTTGGGCATACGCCACGTCGGGACACATACCGCGGAGATCCTCGCCGCGCACTACGGCGACATCGACGCGCTGATGCGAGCCCCGGTTGAGGAGCTTACCGAGATCCAGGACATCGGGGAAGTCGTGGCCGCGAGTATTTGCGACTTCTTCAGCACCGACGAGAACAGACAGCTAATCAATGAACTGCGTGCCGCCGGTCTTACACTTCGCGAGGAGGCATCGAGCACCGAAGGGCGGCCGCGTCCGTTCGACGGGAAGACCTTTGTCGTGACGGGCGGCCTGCGCCGCTATTCGCGCGAGACCATCCAAGACCGGATCAAGCAGCTTGGGGGGCGCGCCTCATCGAGTGTGAGCGCAAAGACCGACTACGTGCTGGCGGGCGAAAGCCCCGGCTCGAAGATCGAGAAGGCGCGCAAGCTCAACGTAACCATCCTTACCGAGGAGCAGTTCGAAGCTATGGCGGCGGGGGGGCAACCGTCATGAAGAAGATCCCATGCCCATCCAGACTCGACCAGCAAACCGGCCAGGCCCTTCTCGAGATCGTACGGAAACAGCCTCTTGTCGAGGGCGACACCGTCGTCCTCGATCTTAGTGGAACAACAGAGATGGACGCGCGGGGCGGCGCCTGGGTGGTCGCGATCGCGGATCTTGTGGCGGAACACCACGGGGAACTGCGTTGCGAGGGTCACGCCGGAGGCGTCGCCGAGTTCATCGAGTTGATCGAGCCGGGACTGGTTCCCTCCGGGACAGTTGAGCGGGCGAAAGAAGGGATCTTCGAGGAAGTGGGCGGCGGCATTTTCAAGTACACGGATGAACTCCGCGATTTTCTGAACCTCGTGATCGATGCGATCTACTGGCTGTTTATCGCGCCCGTCGAGGGCCGGGGATTTCGCTGGGGCCTGTGGCTGGACGAGATGTATGAGATGGGCGTCCGCGCCGTCCGGATCAACTGCCTCATGAATTTCCTGCTCGGCTTGATTATCGCCATGCTCTCCGCGGCCCAGGTCGCGCAGTACGGTTTGGGCATATTTGTGGCAAATCTAATCGTGATCGGGTTTGCGCGCGAGCTCGCCGCCGTTATGACGGCCGTTGTCGTGTCGGCCCGGACCGGCGCGGCCATTGCCGCCGAACTGGCCACCATGCGCGTCCAGGAAGAGATCGACGCCTTGCGCGGTATGGGCCTAAACGTCTCGCAGTTCCTCGTTGTTCCGAAGATCCTCTCGCTGCTGATCTGCATGCCGTGTCTGACCGCCCTCGGCATGATCGCGGGTGTCCTGGGCGGCTCCCTGTGGGGCATCTTCGTCCTTGGGTACGGGCCGGAGAACTGGATGAGCCAGACGCTCAACGCCGTGAGTTTCATGGACGTATTCCAGGGGATGCTGAAATCCCTTGCCTTTGCATTGACAATCGTACTGGTCGGGTGTCACAACGGATTGCGGGTGACGGGCGGGTCCCGTGGCGTGGGCCTCATGACCACCCGGGCCGTCGTTATGGATATCTTTCTGATCATCGTGATTGACATCGTATTTGCGACGATTTTCTACTACATCCTGGATATACCGCGTTAAGAGCAAGCGAAAATGAACGATACGATTATCGAAGTGCAGGATCTGGTCACGCATTACG
Source organism: uncultured Nitrospiraceae bacterium (assembly GCA_964587655.1). Taxonomy (GTDB): domain Bacteria; phylum Hydrogenedentota; class Hydrogenedentia; order Hydrogenedentales; family SLHB01; genus CAZPMT01. The sequence goes on along the minus strand of CAZPMT010000010.1, from coordinate 60,393 downwards.
GCGAGACGCTGGTGCTAGATCACGTCTCGTGCCGGATAACGAAGGGCGAGATCTTTGTTATCATCGGCGGCAGTGGATGTGGAAAGACAACGCTCCTCAAACACCTCACCGGCCTGTTGCAGCCCACGTCCGGGCGCATCCTCTTCCTGGGCAGCGACATCGCGGGGATGGACGAGGATGAGTTGTCCAAGATGCAGCGCAACATCGGCATCGCGTTTCAGTCGAGCGGCCTGTTCAACTCGATGACCGTCGGCGACAACGTGGCGCTGCCCCTGCGCGAGTATGGCGAGATGGACGAGAATCTCATCGATTCGATAGTCCGGCTGAAGCTCAGCCTGGTGGGGCTTGCCGCCGCGCAGCATCTTATGCCGGACGAACTCTCCGGCGGGATGCGCAAGCGGGCGGGTCTCGCAAGGGCCATCGCGCTCGATCCGCCCGTGGTCTACTTCGACGAGCCCTCTTCCGGGCTGGACCCCATTATGGCCTCGGGACTTGACGACCTCATCCTCAACTTGCGAAAGTTACTCGGGATTACGTTCGTCATCGTTACGCACGAGCTTGATTCGATCCGTAAAGTCGCCGACCGGGTCATCATGCTCGATCGGGGCAGCGCCATTTTCACGGGCACGATCGAGGAAGCCGAGAGTACGACGGTACCCCGGGTCCGTCAATTCTTCGAAAGGCGTGCCGATGATTTCATCATGCAACGCAATATTTGATGCAGCGAACCCGCGCCGGGAAACGGCATCGTGGGACGAAGACCGCGGGTCCGCGATGAGAAGAAGTCCGGCGTAGCCGGAACAACGGGAGATTGAGCCTTGGCAACGCACGCGCAGAAAATCAAGGTGGGACTGTTCGTTATCATATGCGTGTTGCTCATCGCCGGCGGCCTCACGCTCATATCGGGTTTTCAGTACGAGGCGAAAAACCCGTACTGGGTCGAGTTCGATGAGTCCGTGCTCGGTTTGGCCTCCGACGGCCTCGTCGTGTACATGGGCGTTACCGTCGGAAAAGTGAGCAACATCTATGTGACGCCGACCAATAAGGCCCACTGTGATCTACTGATCCTCGCCAACAAGGTGAAACTGCATCAGGGCGTCACCGCCCAGCTTGTGATGTACAGTCTCGCAACCGGCACCATGTGCATTTCGCTCCAGGGTGGGGACCCGAGCGGACCGGTTCTTCCTCCTGGCTGTGAGATTCACTCCAAGCCTTCCCTCGTCAAGTCGTTCAGCAGCCAGATCGAGATGTTCCTCGACAAGACCAATACGATCCTCGAGACCATAAAGAGCAGCATGACCGGTATGGAGGAAGGCGATCTCGCCTTGCTCCTGGACGATATCGACGGTCTCATCTTGCGGGGCCAGGAATTCCTCGATAAGGCCAACACTACCCTCGGCGACCTCCAGGGCGAGGCAAAAGCCAGTCTCGACGATTTCCACGACCTGACGAAAGACGTGAAGAAGCTGCTGAAGGATACCGATGAAGCCGTCAAGACCGTAACTAAGAAGGTCGAAGAACTACAGGTCGGCGAGCTCGGTGACAATGCCAATCAAACCTTGAAGGACATCTCGGCGATGTCGAAGCGCTTGCAGGAAACGGCCGGGGCCATCGATACCGTGTCGCGGCGCGCCCTGCACGAGGCCGACAATGTCGAGTACAATCTGCGCGAGAGCCTGCGCACGTTGAACGCCTCCCTCGAGGCCGTCCGCGAACTGGTCCAATACCTGCAACAGGATCCCTCCGCGCTGATCCGCGGCAAAGGCAAACCAAAGGGAGAAAAATGATGCGTTACGGAATTCCTCTCATCGCGGTGATCGCGATCGGCTGCGCAACGTCGTATAGCCCGCCCACGAAGTACGTGCTCGAATCGGACGTCCAGGTTGCAGCGGCGCAGCAGCCTCCGGACAAGACGCTCGGCATTCGTCCGCTCGTCGCGGCGCGTCCCTACAAGCAGAAAGTCGTGTACAGGGAGAGCGGCTTCGTGCTCGGAGAATACAGTTCCGTCGAATGGGCGGAACTGCCCGCCGACGTCGTCACCCGCATCCTGACCGATGCGATCTTGGCCACGCATCACTTCAAGGACGTTGGGAACGCGGAGGACCTTGCCCTTCCCGACCTCGTTCTCACTGGCGAGCTCCGCAAGTTCGACGTTGTCCGCACCACGGATCCGTGGAAGGCCGAGTGTGAGGTGCGCCTAGAACTTCGCGATACTCAGCAGCCCCAGGCCGTCTGGGCGGCCACGCTGACGGAAAGCGAACCCCTCGAACGCAACGAGCCTGCCGCGCTTCCCTCAGCCATGAGCCGCGCCGTGGCAAAGATCGTCAAACAGGCCGCGGAAGCCATCGCAGCGCGGTAGAGAAATGCATAGGCCGCTTTCCTCTATGAACGCGGAAGGTTGTAGGAACCCGGTGGGCGCCGGTCAGCAGCAGGGAGAGCAAAGATGATAGTCGGCGTGCCTCGAGAGATTAAGCAGGATGAAGGGCGGGTAGCGATAGTGCCGTCAGGGGTGTCGGCATTCATTGCCCACGGACACGCGGTGCTGGTGGAGCGTGGGGCCGGTCTCGGCAGCGGAATTCCGGATGCGGCCTATCGCGCCGCGGGCGCGAAGATCGTCAAGCAGGCCAAGTCGGTCTGGGAACGCGCCGGCATGGTCATGAAAGTCAAAGAGCCCCTCGGCGACGAGATCAAGTGGATGCAGCCGGGACAGATCATCTACACGTATCTTCATCTCGCATCGAATGAGGCGCTGACGCGCGCACTCGTCGAGAAGAAGATCGTTGGGATGGCGTATGAGACCATCCAAACCGCCGACGGCGCACTGCCTCTCCTCGTGCCGATGAGCGAAGTGGCGGGGCGCCTCTCGATTCAGAAAGGGGCCTTCTGCCTCGAGGCAGCCTCCAAAGGCTGCGGCATACTTCTCAGCGGCGTGTCCGGCGTAAAGCCCGGCAAGGTCGTGATCCTCGGCGCCGGGGTATCCGGCGGCAACGCCTGCCAGGTGGCGGCAGGCATCGGCGCCCACGTGACGGTGCTTGATGTGAATACTGAACGGCTTCGCTATCTGCACGACGTCATGGGCCGCGGCGTGACGACGATCATGTCGAACACCGCCACCATTGCCGATGAGGTGACGCAGGCGGACTTGGTCATAGGCTCCGTTCTGATCCCAGGCGCGCGCGCCGCGCCTGATATCCAAGGACCTCGTCAAGCGGATGAAACCGGGATCTCCTATTGTGGACATCGCTATAGACCAAGGCGGTTGTTGCGAGACCTCGAGGCCCACCAGCCACCATGATCCGATCTACCACGTCAACGGCGTCGTCCATTACTGCGTGGCAAACATGCCCGGCGCCGTCCCGCGCACCGCCACCTATGCGCTGACAAATGTGACGCTCGGCTACGGCCTGGCTATCGCGGACAAAGGCATCGAACAGGCCATGGAGGAGGTTCCCGCCCTGCGAAAGGGCCTCAATCTCTATCACGGCAAGATCACATACAAGGCCGTCGCCGATGCCTTCAACATGGATTGGCGCTCTCTGGGGGAATGACGGAACGACCGGACGGAGAGTCTCGGACCTCATGGTTAGGCCCTTTCTGGAAATTTGCATCCCGTGGGCCAATAGTGGTAGAAGCCCTAATGTCTGGAGGGAGTTGAAGTGGCGGAGAAGTGGCCTGCTGCCGGGGCAATACGGGATGTCACCGTCTTTTCCCCGCGCGTGTCCGCGGTAATTCAATTCGTGGTTGGAACAACCTTTCCCGTGTAGAATACCAATCAAGATTGGAGAGATGAGCAATGAGTCTAAACCTCGCCTTTTTTCTCGATGCAAGTGCGCAAGAGTATCCTAACAAGACAGCCTTGATCCTCGACGATCTCCGCATGACTTACACGGAGTTGTTGATCTCCGCCAGGAAGGTTGCGAACATCCTCAGAGAGCGCGGCATTGGGAAGGGCGACAAGGTCGCGCTCATGATTCCCAACACGCCGCACTTTCCCATCATCTATTACGGTATTCTCAACTGCGGCGCCACTGTCGTTCCGATCAACTGCTTGCTCAAGAGTTCCGAGATCCAGTACCAGCTCGAGGACTCCGATGCGGAGGTCTTTTTCACCTGGAAGGGCTTCCTCGAAGAATCCGGCAAGGCGTTCCTTCAAACCGAAACGTGCCATCACCTCCTTGTCGTGAGCACTATCATGGACATGGAGCCGCCGCCCGTCGGTGAACTCCTCATGCCGCTGCTCCTTGCCGCGCCCAGCGAGTTCGACATGGTGCAAACCATGCCCGAGGACACCGCCGTCATCCTCTATACCTCCGGCACCACGGGCACGCCAAAGGGGGCCGAGCTCACGCATTTCAACGTCTTCTTCAACGCCTTCTACGCGAAGGACCATATCGTGAAGGGCTTTCCGGAAGACGTCGGTCTTGTCGTGTTGCCGCTGTTCCATTCTTTCGGGCAAACCTGTGTGATGAATGCGGGCTTGTTGGCGGGCATGACCCTGACCATGATGCCCCAGTTTGACACCAAGAAGACCTTCGAGATCATCCAGCGGGACAAGGTTACCTTCCTCGCGGCCGTCCCCACGATGTTCTTCTGGATGCTCAACTACGAAGACGCCGATGTCTACGATCTATCCTCGCTTCGTGTGACGGTATCGGGCGGTTCGGCCCTACCCGTCGAGGTCCTCGACAAGTTCGAGAAGAGGTTCGGCGTGCGGATCCTCGAGGGATACGGACTTACCGAAACGAGTCCAATCGCCTCGTTTAATATGCCCGACAAACCCAGCAGAGCGGGCTCCATCGGAACCCCCATCTGGGGCTGCCAAATGAAACTCATGCGCGAAGACGGCTCCTTTGCGCCCGTGGGCGAGGTCGGTGAGATCGTCGTCCGCGGCCACAACGTTATGAAGGGCTATTACAAGAAGCCCGGCGCCACCGAATCGGTCGTTGTCGACGGCTGGTTCCACACCGGCGACCTGGCCAAGATGGATGAAGACGGTTACTTCTTCATCGTCGACCGCAAGAAGGATCTGATCATACGCGGCGGCATGAACATTTACCCCAGAGAGATCGAAGAAGTTATCTATGGGCACCCGGACGTCGTCGAGGTATGCGTCATCGGCGTGGCGGACGAGGCCCGCGGCGAGGAAGTGAGGGCCTACGTGGCGCTCCGTAGTGACGCGGACACGAAGCCCGAAGAGATCCGGGCCTACTGCCAGGAACGGATGGCGCGCTACAAAGTCCCCAGGGACGTGGTCATTCTACCGGTCCTTCCGAAGGGGCCAACGGGAAAACTGTTGAAGCGAAAACTTCGTGAGATGGCGCAAGGTGGATCTGCGGGAGCATCCGGCGCCTAAACGGCCTTTTTGCCGTTCGCGCGGCTTTAGCCTTTAGCGCAGTTCGTTTTGACTTCGTCGGGTAGACGCACTAGACTTTGGGCGTTCAAGTAGGTGTTGTTGATGTAACAAGACGCGGGAAAAGAGGGTGATGCTATGCGAGTAGCCAACAAAGAAAGACAGGAGTCGAGGGGTATGGCCGAAGTGGCGCGTGAGAAGGAGTGGAAATACCCAAGTTTTATTGCGGAAATGTTCAGAGGCAACTTCCGCTGGGACTTGGTGCATCCATTTCCGATTCAGGACCCCGAAGACAAGAAGATCGGCGACGAGATGATGAAGAAGGCGAAGGAGGTCCTCGAACGGACCCTCGATCCCGACAAGGTCGACCAGACCTACGAGTATCCCAAGGAAGCGCTCAAGGCCATGGGGGAAGCCGGTTTCTTTGGACTGAAGATCGGCAAGGAGTATGGGGGGCTCGGCCTTTCTCAGACGAACTACAGCCGCCTTGTAGCTTACATAGGCACCTATTGCCAGAGCACGGCCACCTGGTTGTCCGCTCACCAGAGCATCGGCGTACCGCAGCCGCTGAAAATGGTGGGGACCGAGGAACAGAAGAAGAAGTGGCTCCCGCGCCTCGCCGCCGGCGAGATATCCGCGTTTGCCCTTACGGAGCCGGACGCAGGTTCCGACCCCGCGCATATGAAAACGCGCGCCACGCCGACCGAGGATGGCAAGTTCTACCTGATCAACGGCGAGAAGCTTTGGATCACGAACGGTCCCGATGCCGATATCCTTATCGTGATGGCGCAGACGCCGGCCGCCGTGATCAAGGGCAAAGAGCGTCCGCAGATCACCGCGTTCGTGGTCGACCGCAAGGACCCGGAGACCGCGAAGGGGTTCGAGGTCGCCAGCCGCTGCCGGTTCATGGGTCTTCATGGCATATCGAACGGACTGCTTCGTTTCAAGGACATGAAGGTCCCGGCGGAAAATATCCTGGGGAAAACCGGTGACGGCCTCAAGATCGCCTTGATGACGTTGAACACTGGCCGCCTGACGGTTCCCGCCCTTGCCGGGGCTACTGCGAAACAGGGGCTCTTCTACGGGCACAAGTGGTGCAACGTCCGCATTCAGTGGGGCTTCCCCATCGGGAAGCACCAAGCCGTGGCGAACATGACCTCGCGTATGGCCGCGGAGACCTTCGCGATAGAGAGCATCAATTGGCTCGCCTGCGCGCTGGCCGACAAGGGCGGCGTCGATATCCGGCTCGAAGCCGCTATGGCCAAGTACTTCGCGACGGAAGCCGGGTGGCGCGTCGGCGACGATTTCATGCAGGTCCGCAGCGGACGCGGCTATGAATCCTTTGACTCGCTCCGGAACCGCGGCGAAGAGCCGGTCATATGCGAGCGGAACATGCGTGATTGCCGCGTGTCGCGTATCCTCGAAGGCACAAGCGAGATCATGCAGCTCATCATCGCCCGCGAAGCCACCGACATGCATATGAGCAAGGTCGTGGCGATCGCGAACCCGAAGACGCCGATTGGGCAGAAGATCTCCTTGGTCTTCAAGGCGGCCTTCTTCTATGCCACATGGCTGCCGACGACGATCCTCCCGGCCTTCGCCCCGGGCAACGTCAAGTACCTCTCCGCGAAGAATCGCGCCCACCTCGCCTACGTAGCGCGCGGCTGCAAGCGCCTGTCGCGGCGGATTTTCTACCCGATGGCCGTGTACGGTCCCAAGCTTGAGCGCAAGACCCTCATCCTGGCCCGCTTCGTGGACGTCGGCACGGACCTTTACGCAATGACCGCCAGTCTCTCTCGCGCCGAAGCTCTCCTGGCACAGGATCCCAGCAACAACACCATCAATGACGTGGTTGACCTGTTCTGCAGAATTGCCCGCCGCCGCATCGAAACCAACTACAGCCTCGTGTGGGACCGCAGCCATGACAACCTGATCGACAAAGTCGGCAAGGAATTCCTGGAAGGCCAACTGTCCTGGATGGTTGACGGCATCTACACGGACGTGCCGCCGAAGAAGTAACGCCGCATCATTGCGCAACGCAGGGGCAACTGGTTCTTCAGTTGCCCCTTTCTCCTTCGTGCGCCCGCTCACCGAACCTAGACCGGGGTTTGGGGTCTAACGTTCAAGGAACATCCGTGGTAGAATGATGTTCCGTGAACTCGATGCACAACACCAGAAGGAGGCTTGTCATGAGCAGATACTTGACCTTGACCCTGACCTGCGTGGTCATCTTGACGGGCATGGCCGCGGCACAGGAAGCTGCGGCTCCGGCGCCCGCCCAAACCAAACTCAACGATCCGCTGAAGAACTCCGTGGTCTCGGCGGAAACGACCCTCCAAGATCAAACAGACGTGGCCGTGACCATATACAACAACGACCTTGCACTCGTGCGCGATCGCCGCAAGATAAAGCTTCTCCCGGGCGAACAGTCCCTCAGGTTCATGGATGTCGCCGAGAAGATCCGCCCCGAGACCGTCAGTCTGAAGTCCATCAGCGCGCCGGGCGCCTTGGCCATACTTGAACAGAACTACGCGTACGACCTCGTGAGTCCCGCCAAGCTCATGGAGAAATACGTCGGCAAACAAGTCCGCTTGGTCAACCTGAGCACCGAGGTCAGCTTCTCGCAGGTGGATGCCGAGCTCCTCAGCGTCAACGGAGGCCCGGTCTACAAGGTTGGAAGGGACATCTACCTCGGTCATCCCGGCCAAGTCGTCCTTCCCGAGATCCCGGAGAATCTGATTGCCAAGCCCACCCTGATCTGGATCCTTCAGAACAACGGCACCGATCACGACGTCGAGGTGACGTATCTTACCGCGGGAATCGGTTGGAGCGCCGACTATGTCGTGACGCTCGACAAGACGGAGACGAAACTGGATCTTGAAGGTTGGGTCACCCTAAACAATCAGTCCGGCGCGCAATACACGAACGCCCGGATGAAGGTCGTCGCCGGGGAAGTCAACATCGTGCAACCTGAGTTGCGAGCGGGGCTTGCCATGGCGGCAGATGGGGCGATGGCTAAAATGGCCAGGCCCGCGCCGATGCGCGAGGAAACCTTCGCGGAATATCACCTGTACACGCTGCCGCGGCGGACCACCATCAAGCAGAACGAGTCGAAACAAGTCAGTCTGCTTACCGCCGCCGCCGTGCCCGTGGCCAAAGTCTACGAGTATCGCGGGAACGAGGGGTTCTACAGCCAGCCGATACCGCCCCAGAAGGAAGAGAAAGTGGGCGTGTTCCTGAAGATGATGAACAAGGAGGAAAACCACCTCGGCATGCCCCTGCCCGCGGGCGTCATGCGCGTATATCAGGAAGACAGCGAGAAAATGCTCCAGTTCGCGGGCGAGGACCACATCAAACACACGCCGAAAGACGAGGAGGTGCGCCTGCGCCTCGGCAACGCCTTTGACGTTGTCGGCGAACGCACGCAGACCGACTTTCAGCGGCTGTCCGACCGCATTTTCGAGTCGGCCTACGAGATCAAGATCCGTAATCACAAACAGAACAACATTACCGTGGACGTCGTCGAACCCATGACGGAAGACTGGACCATCCTCGAAAAATCCCACGAGTTTGTGAAGAAAGATTCGCGGACGGCCGTGTTCTCATTGCCGGTCCCGGTAAACGGCGAGACCGTTCTCAAGTACCGCGTCCGTGTGCAGTACTGACCACCGAAGAAAGCATCATCGCGATGAAATCACTCACGGCGGCGCAGATGCGTGAAGCGGATCGGCGTTGTATTCACGAGATTGGCATTCCCGGCGCCGTATTGATGAACAACGCCGGGCTTGCGGTGTTTCGCGAGATTGACCGCGGCCCGGTGGGCATCGTCTGCGGCAAGGGCAACAACGGCGGCGACGGGTTTGTCGTCGCGCGCCTCGCGATGCTTGCAGGACTCGATACGCGCGTTGTGCTCGTCGCGGACCCCGCTGCGATTCAAGGCGACGCGCTGACTTTCATGAAGGTCTACGAGCGCCTCGGCGGGACAATTCACAGCGTTCAGGATGAGGCGGCCGTCACTGATGCCCTCCGAGGTCTCGACAGTTGTGCTGTCCTTGTGGACGCCCTGCTTGGCACGGGCATCTCGGGCGAGGTCCGCGGCGTCATGCGCGCCGCGATCAAGGCGTGGCCCAATGTAAGAACGGTTGCCGTCGATCTGCCCTCAGGCCTTGACGCGGACACAGGCCTGCCGTGCGGATGCTGCATTCGCGCCGATGTGACCGTAACCTTTCAATTCGCGAAACGCGGATTCGACAACCCCGCCTCAAGACCATACATCGGGCGGCTCGTGATCGCGGACATCGGCATCCCGGAGATCTGCGCCGACGATTAGGAGTGGGGAGACGCTCAACCTAGAAACGCCGGTCAGCTCTCCGGAGACTGGCCGAGCGGTTGTCACTTGGCTCTCAGCGGCTTTGCACATACGCCCAGGTGATTTCCGTTCACGCGCTCCGTGCCCGGGATCTTGTTGTGGATGGGGCGATTCAGAATCTGCGCGCCGCCTTGTCCATTGGAGATGACCAGAGTGGTCGAGCCGCCGCCATCGAGGTTCAGCGCATCATACCCGCCGATCTGTCTCATCCACTCCGCTGTTTCCTGCGTCGTCGTGCCGATGCTGTAGAGCGGCTGCCGGCCATCAATCAGCAGCAAGTAAAGATAGCGGCCATCCTTCGATACGCCCGCCGCGGTCCGTGGGTGCCGCTGATCGTTGCTCCCGACGTTCCGTCCCTTCTTGAGGAGCATACCGAACCCACTCACGGCATTGTAGACGCCTTCAGTTTTGAACGGCGGCTCCGCGATGGACACCTTGTTGTCTTTCGAGATCAACAGCGCGCAGTGGGAAGTGTGAGGTTGTGAATAGACATCGCCACGGGACGCCGAAAGCCCGAGAATGTCCTTGGGGGCGCCTTCCCCTTCCTCGACCTGCGAAAACGGCGAGGCGTTTATCGCCAGTTGACAGTGAAACTCCTTCAGGAAAGTGCTGGTCTTTCTGCCGTCCGTTTCGAGGGGGCGATCTCCGTTGGACGGCGTGGCCAGGAATTCAATCGATGATTCCTTCAGATCCATCCGGACTGCGTAGACGGCCAAAGGATCCGGCGCTATCTTCCGCCCTTGCGCAAGATCGATCCCCTTGAACAGCGGCTCCCAATGCGGATGATAATCCTCTATCCGCGCGACGTTCGTTATCTCATGAACGTTTTCCGCGCGCGTGGCGCACCCCAACATCAGAAGGATCAGCGGAAGCGCGACCGCGCCTCGACGCGCGATGGGAATCTCTCTGGGTTTCACGAAGGCTCTACCTTTCCTGCGCTAGGCGAGTTGTTCTCGAACTTCAGCGTATACCGAATCGAACCGCTTGCGCAACGCGCGCGACGGCGTGATGGCCGCGACAAAGTCGATTCGCACCGTGCGCTTGTGCGGCGGCTTCCATGTATGTGCGTCAAACGCCCCCAACAACGAAAGCCCGGTTTGTTCCAGCGCGTGTTCGATCTCCTTCTGTGTGTAAATGCGCTCGCGAACCCTGCCTTCCGGCCCGCCGTTAACGCGCACGGAGGTCTCGGCAATGCACGTCTTGCGTGAGTAGCGGCTTCGCCACACGGTTGAGAACCGCCCGTTGTCCTCGGTCCAGTCCTGGTCTTCGAAATGCTCGGTCACCATCCGTTCGGTCACCACGTCGAAGTAAAGAACGCCTCGCGGAGTCATGACGCTTCGGAATTCGCCGAAGGCTTTCATCAACTCCTCGATCGACAACAGGAAATTGACGCTGTCAAACAGGCACGTGACGTAATCGATCCCGCCGCAAATAGGCAACGCGCGCAGATCGCTCGCAGCCCCCGGAAACGCGGCCCCGGTTTGCCTCCCGGTCCTTATCATCGCGAAGGAGAGGTCCGTGCCTACGCTCTTCCATCCTTTCGAGCGCAGCCGCTTGATCAACGTGCCGGTGCCGCACGCCGCGTCAAGGTGCATGAAGCCGGCGGGAAGCATGGCGGCCAGCGTCGTCGTGACCATGTACCATCGGTCGTAGTTCACGTGGTCCATGATCCGGTCATAGTAGGGCGCGAGCTCGCCGAAGGAGTCCTGCGGGATCATCGATCGAACTCCGCCGTGAGCCACGCGTGGAAAGCTTCCGTAGCTGGGTCCACGTGAGGTTTTGTGCGGACATGTTCCAGTTTTCTCGTTGACACGTATCGCAACGCAGGCTTGAAGCCCTCGCGGCGGAGAATTCGCCGGGCCTCCTCCGCCTCCGAGTACGTCCGCGAAGGCTCGGCGAAATCGGCCACGTAGAGCGCCAAGCCCACGTTGCCCCATTCGGGACGTCCGGTGCTGTGCCAATAGATCGCGTCGTAAACGGCTTGATCGGCGATGCCGAGATCGCGCCGGCATTCTTCTGCGGCCACCGGCCCGTGCAGGAGACCCGGTTTCAGCCGCTGCGTGTCGTTCGGCATGATGCCGTGCTCGTTCGCGGCCGCCAGCAGTTCCGCATCGGCCATCCCCTTGCACAGATCGTGCAAGAGAGCGGCGGTGACGGCCTGATCGTTTGTGATCTCCGCCTGAACGGCGAACGACGCCATATATTCCGCCGCGAAAATGCAATGCTGCAGCGTATGGTCGGGCACGCGCGCCCGCAGCAGGCTCACGAATTCCTTGGCGCGTGCGGTCTCAATGATCGACACGGTAGATCCCTCTTTCGCGTATGAGCCGGGCTACCGGCGGAGGAACGAGGTCCCCAAAGGGGGCTTCCGCAACGATCCGGTCGCGCACTTCAGTCGAGGATAGCTCCGTTTCCGGAAACGCGAGCACGTCATAGCGGCCCTTCAACAGGGCGGGCGCTTCATTGGGCAGGTTCGGTCTGCGTATGACCAGCAGCCGCACACGAGACAGTATTCCTTCGGGATTCTTCCATTTCGGAAGATCGAGAAAGGAGTCGAGCCCGATGATGAGGAACAACGCGGCATCGCGATGCATCTCTGCGATCTCGTCGAGCGTGTCAACCATGTAGGATGGCCCTTCGCGGTCGATCTCCACTCGCGAGACCTTGAATCGCGGGTTCTCCTGAACCGCCGCGGCGGCCATGGCAAACCGATCCTCCGGCGAAGCGTAGGGCCCCCCTTGCTTATGCGGAGGGCGCGCGGAGACCACGAAGATGATTCGGTCGAGGCGCGCCTCCTCGAGCGCGGCCCGCGCGATGTCGATATGGGCATTGTGTATCGGGTCGAACGTGCCCCCGAAGATCCCGATCCGCTCCTGCTTACTCACGTATCTGGCCCGATCCTCGAATGACATACTTCAGCGTCGTTAGCTCTCGAAGGGCCATCGGACCTCGGCAGTGTAGCTTGTTAGTGCTGATGCCGATTTCCGCGCCCAGGCCGAACTCGAACCCGTCCGTGAACCGCGTCGATGCATTCACATAGACGGTCGCGCTGTCCACCTCGTCGAGGAATCGTTCCGCGGGCGCGTAACCCTCCGTAATGATCGCGTCCGAATGGTGCGAACCGTAGGAGTTGATGTGTTCGACGGCTTCTGAAAGCGATCCGATGACCTTGATCGACAAGATGCGGTCAAGGTACTCGGTGCGCCAGTCTTCTTCCGTCGCCGGGAGGCACTCGATAATCGCGCGCGTCTTCGGACAACCCCGCAACTCGCACTGGCCTTCCCGGAGCGCCCGCGCGACGTCGGGCAGGAACGCGCCCGCCACCGCCTCATGGACCAGCAGCGTTTCCATTGCGTTGCAGACGCCGGGCCGTTGCAGTTTCGCGTTGATGCAGATCTTCTTCGCCATGGCGAGGTCCGCGTCATCGTGAACGTACGTATGGCAGATGCCGTCGAGGTGCGCCACCACCGGGATCCGCGACTCATCGAGGATTCGCGCGATGAGGCCCTTGCCTCCACGGGGCACAATGACGTCGATATATCGGTCCATCTTGAGCATAGCCCCGACTGCCTCGCGATCCGTCGTCGCCACCATCTGCACCGCGTGCTCCGGAACACCCGCGGCAACGGCTCCCTCGACAAAGACGCGCGCAATCGCCAGGTTGCTGTGGATCGCTTCCGATCCGCCGCGGAGGATGCAGGCGTTGCCCGACTTCAGACACAACGCGGCCGCGTCCGCCGTCACGTTCGGACGGCTTTCGTATATGATGCCCACCACGCCGATCGGCTGGCGGATCTGCGCGATCCGGAGACCGTTCGGGCGTACTGTTTGCGTGACGATTTCGCCGACGGGATCCGCGAGCGCCGCGACCGTTTCCAACCCCTCGGCCATCGCCTCGATCTGCTTGTCGCTCAACTCGAGGCGGTCCAGCATGGCGTCCGACAGCCCCTTGTCGCGCCCGGCTTTCAGATCCTTTTCATTCTCCCGCCGCAGCAGTTCCTTCGATGCGCGTAGTTTCCCCGCGATTCCATTCAAGGCCGCATCCTTCACCGCGCTTGTCATCGAGCGCAAAGCATGGGCCGCAACACGCGCCTGCCGTCCGATCCGTTCCATCTCTTCCTGAAAATCCATGTTCACGATCTCCCGCTGCAACCGGCTGGCGAGTAATGATACGCGATACCGGCCGCGTGTTACAGGATGACAAGGTTGTCGCGGTGAATGACCTCGTCGAAATCCCGGTGTCCAAGGATGGCCGGGATCTCCTTGCTCTTTCGGCCCAGTATGCGCACGATCTCTTCGGATGAAAAGTTGACAAGGCCCCGCGCGATATCCCTGCCTGATGAATCCACGACGCGCACGGCCGCGCCGACGCCGAAGCTGCCCTCGACGCGCGTGATGCCCGCCGGCAGCAGGCTCGTTCCGCGATTCAGCAGCGCGTTGCGCGCGCCGTCGTCGACGTGTACCGCCCCCTGCACCTTTCGCCCGAAAGCGATCCACCGCTTGCGGTGCGAAAGCGCCTCTTGGGCAGGGCCGAATACCGTTGCGCGCGCCTTGCCCGCCAGCACGTCGGCGATGATGTGCGGCGTGCGGCCGTTTGCGATGACCATGGGGACGCCCGCGGAGCATGTGATCTTCGCCGCCGCGAGTTTCGTTAGCATTCCGCCGACGGAGGTCTCGACGACGGTATCGCCGGCGAGCGCTTCGATCTCCCGCGTTATCTTCGCGACGTGCTCGATGAGTTTCGCCGACTTATTCTTGGCGGGGTTCCCGTCATAGAGGCCGTCCACGTCGCTGAGAATAATCAGGAGATCCGCGTCAATCTTGGCCGCGATTTTCGCGGCGAGCGTGTCATTGTCGCCGAACTTGAGTTCCTCGATGGCCGTCGAGTCGTTCTCGTTGACAATCGGTATGACGTTCTCGAGATCGAACAAGGTCTTGATCGTGTTTCTGACGTTGAGATACGACTGCCGGTTGTCGAGATCCGAAGCCGACAGCAGCACCTGCGCCGTTTTCAGTCCCTCGCCGTACGCGCGGAAGAGGGCCTCGTAGTAATGCATTAGAATGGACTGGCCCACCGCGGCGGTCGCTTGTTTCAGCGGGAGCAGTTTCGGACGTTCCGTTATCCCGAGTGCGTTCATGCCGCAACCGATGGCCCCCGACGAGACGATCAACACGTTCATCACCCGTTCACGTTTGATCCGCGCCAGATCCTTGACGATGTCCTCGAGCAGTTGCCCGTCGAACGGACGTTCCCCGCTCAGCAGTGTCGTGCCGATCTTGACGACCAGTGTGCGGATATCAGTCGGGACGGTATTCAAGTTGGACGTCTCCAATGGCGATCTCCTGGCCTTCGCGCGCGCCCATCCGCTTGAGCGCCTTGAGGACGCCCATCCGTTGGAGCGTCTGTTGCAGGTGACGCACCGCAAATTCATTCTCGAAGTTCGTCATCTTGACCGCCTGCTCGATCCTCTTCCCCTCGATCCGGAAGGAATCGCCAAACGCCTCGACCGTGAACGGCGCCTCATAAGTATACTCTCGCTCGGTGAGTGGGATCGCGGCGGCGTCGCCTTCCTTGCGGATGCGATCAACGATGCCCCAAAGCGCTTCGATAAGATCCGCAACGCCTTCGCCCGTGACGCCGGATATTAGAAAGGGATGGTCGAATGCCTCGGCTACAGCGCCGAAGCGTTCGCGATTCTCCGGGATGTCTGCCTTATTCAGCACGAAGACGCGCGGACGATCCTTGAAGACATCGCTATACTGCGCAAGCTCGTTTTCAAGCACTTCGCGGGTCTTGACGGGATCATCATCCCCCAGATCAATAAGAAACACGAGCAGCTTCGTGCGCTCGATGTGCCGCAGAAAGTCGTGGCCCAATCCCTTGCCGTCCGCGGCGCCCTCGATGATCCCCGGGATGTCGGCCATCGTCAGCGTGCGGTAATCCGAGAGTTGCGCGACGCCGAGATTCGGCGAGAGCGTCGTGAAGGGGTAGTCGTCGATCTTCGGGTGCGCGGCGCTGGCCGCCGCCAGCAGCGTGGACTTTCCAGCGTTGGGCAGCCCCACGATTCCGACTTCCGCGATTACCTTCAGTTCGAGCAGGAACTCGCGTTCCTGGCCCGGCTCTCCCAGTTCTGCAAACTTGGGAGCGCGGTTTGTTGAGCTTACGAACCGCGCATTTCCGCGGCCGCCGCGGCCGCCGCGGCCGGCCAGAAAGCGCTGCCCTTCTTCGACAAGGTCGGCAAGGATCTCGCTGGTCTCGAAATCGCGCACCAGCGTGCCGAGCGGGACCGATACCAGCGAGTCGGCGCCGCTTTTTCCGTGGCAGTCACTGCCCTGGCCGTGTTCGCCGCGTTCGGATTTCCAGTGGGCGTGATGACGGAGGTCCAGCATGGACGTAAGACGCAAGTCGGCCACGAAAAACACATCGCCGCCCTTGCCCCCGTCCCCGCCGTTGGGCCCCCCGCGTGGAACGTACTTCTCTCTCCGGAAACTGCAGCAACCATTGCCGCCCGCGCCCGCGGTCACCTTAATCCGTGCTTGATCGACGAACATGGCAAGCTGCTGTCCCGCGCCGAAGGCATCTCCGATCCGACGTGGCGGAAACGGCGCTCGGCGGCGATGGTCGGCCTAGTTGGCGGGCGCGGCAACGACGTCAATGCACATCCGATGCTTGCGGACCTGCCGGAACTGAACGACGCCTTCGATAAGCGCGAACAGCGTGTGGTCTTTTCCCAGACCAACGTTCCGCCCCGGGTGGAACTGCGTCCCGCGTTGACGCACGATGATGTTGCCCGCAATGACGTGCTCGCCGCCGAACTTCTTGACGCCAAGCCGTTGTGAATTACTGTCGCGACCGTTTCTCGAACTGCCGCCGCCCTTCTTGTGAGCCATAATCCCTCTCCAAAATCGCTGCGCGAAACGCCGCGCGCGGGTTCCCGTCTCAGCCGACGATTTCGTTGACCTTCAAAGACGTGTAGAACTGGCGATGTCCATTCTTGCGCATGTAGTTCTTCTTGCGCTTGCGCTTGAATACGATGATCTTCTTGCTCCGATCCTGGCCGACGATTTCGCACACGACCTTAGCGTTGGCAAGATCGGCGGGCGACGTCACAATGGCATCGTCCTTGACCAACAGACGTACGCCCGTCAGCTCGACGATTTCGCCCACCGGCGCGTCCAGCAGTTCCGTCCGAAAGACGTCGCCGACAGATACCTTCTCTTGTTTTCCACCTGTTTCCACTACCGCGTACATGTCTGTTCTCCACTCATGGCCGGCCCGGTCGTTTCCGGGATGGCCTAGTCGTTTTCACCATGCGCCGCCGCGAACGCCGCCGCGGCCGCGCGCAACACCGCGCACGCGGAAAGTGAAGCCAGATAGCTTGATTTCGCGTTGCGCGGCGACGGCATGTTCTCCGTTATCGTTTGAAGGCGCCCGAATGCGCCCTCGGCTACAATCTCATGCGTGTTGGCGGTGGCGCGCGGGTCGGCGATGATCCGTACCCGCGTTTCCAGCGGACCGATGCCCATCAGGCTCAGCGCCCCGGCCACGTTCACGTTCTGCGGAAACGCCTTGATGGCCTCCAACGCCGTTCCCTCGAAGATGACCAGCGGCTCGCTCAGGTCATCGAGGTTGATGTTGTTCTCCACCAGGTACGGCGCCCCGGCCAGACCGCGCGGCGGTTTCCGCGTCGTCAACGTGACGCTGTGAAGTCCCGCCTCCATCGCGGCGCGAATTCCATCCAGCCCGCACACCGCCCCCGAGGGCACGTGCACCTGGATGTTCCTCTTCCGGGCCTGCTCCAAAAGATCGGGGTGGGCCATCAAACCGCCCACGCTCATGATCAGGCAGTCCCGATGACGCTTCATCGAGGCCAGGAGCACCCCTTCCACGACGTCGGCCACGGCGCATTCCACGATGAAATCCGCGAGCGACGCGTTCTCGTCCAGCCCGCATACCGCTGCATTCAACTGAAACGTGCGGAGCATAAGCCTTGCACGGGACTCATCAATGTCCGTTAAGGCTGCGATCTCCGCAGGGATCGTTCCCTTTTGCAGTGCGATGCACAAGTCGGCCGCGATGTTTCCGCAGCCGACCAAGCCGACCTTCATCTTGGCCATTGTCAACTCCAAACCAACAAGAAAAAAGCTCACAGCCCCCGTGTAGGTCCGAAATGATTTCGGATCCACCATACAGAAAACCGAAGCTTCACACAGGTTGTGCTAAGACGCGCACACTATCTGAAAACAACACAGAGAATAGCACACGTACGGAACCGGAGTCAAAAGTTGATCCGCTGAACGAATCGACAGGGTCGAGCTTCCGCTCGACCGTCCGGCCGCCAAGGACCGCGACCCTACCGGCTAAAGTGGTCAAACCCCCGCGCGCCGGGGATCGCGCCGGCGACGCGAACGTCGCGCCAGGCGTCCGTGAAGGTCCCCACGACGTTTACGCCGGTGTGGAACTGGCGGCGGAAGGCGAGGACGATCTCGCCGGCGCGTTCGGCTGCCACGGCGAACGCGAGTTCGTAGTCCTCGCCGCCGGAAAGAATTAAGTCATACGCGTTTACGCCACGCCCGGCGCAGTGTGCCGCCAACTCGGGCGCGACGGGCAGCAGCGCCGGGTCGATGTCGACGCCCAGTCGCGCCGCCTCGGCCAGATGTCCGGCGTCCTGTAGCAGCCCGTCGCTGATATCTATCATCGCATGCACATCGGGACAGTCGCTGAGCCACTGGCTTTCCGGGAACCTCGGCGTGGGATGATAAAGCGCGCGGACAAGTTCCGGCGCCGCGGTCCCGGTCTCGATGGCATCGAGTCCGGCTGCGGCCAGACCGAGGCGGCCCGTCACGGCCAGCATGTCGCCTGGCAGCGCCCCTCTCCGCGTCACGTAACGCCCGACGGGCTCACCAATGACCGTGACATCTACGACGATGCCTTCGGTCGAACGGGTCGTATCGCCGCCGACGATGGACGCGCCGCATTGCGCGACCGCATCAAGCATGCCATCATACATGCCCTCGATAAATGAAACTTCCGTGTCGGCGGGACAAGCAAGCGACACGAGGCAGAAGAGCGGCTTTCCGCCCATCGCCGCGATGTCGCTCAATGCGGAGGCGGCCGCCTTCCAACCGATGCTCTCCGCCGGGGCGTGGGACCGGCGCCAATGGACGTTCTCTATCGAGAGGTCGCATGAGACCAGCATGACGCGACTGCCGAGCCGCACGACGGCGCAGTCATCGCCAATGCCCTCGATCACCGACGGAGCAGACGGCACGAGCCGGGCGATGCGCGCGATCAACCCGAACTCGCCTATCGATCCGACGGTCTCCATTCCCTATCCCTCCCACTCGATGACGCGCCACGCCGCCGGAAGACACTGAGCCACGTCGTCGGCGGTCATCCCGCGTTGTGTCTTTTCGCGCGCTGCGATGTCGCCGGACAGGCCGTGCAGGTACACGCCCAGCAACGCCGCCTGGAACGGAATCATGCACTGGGCCATCAACCCGCCGATAAGCCCGGCCAACACGTCGCCGGTTCCCCCTTTGGCGAGACCACTGTTGCCAGTCAGGTTGACGAACACGTCGCCGGAGGCATCCGTTATGATCGTTCGATTTCCTTTCAGCGCCACGGCGCAATCGTACCTCCGCGCGGCTTCGAGTGCGGCGCCTTCGCGGTCCGCCTGGATTTCCGTGGTCTTCCTTCCGAGCAGACGGCTCATCTCGCCGGGATGCGGGGTAATCACGCACGGCGCCGAACGCTCCATCAACGCCTCGGGCTTCGCGCTCAACGCATTCAGTCCGTCAGCATCAATGAGCATAGGGATCGGGCATCGGCGCACGAACTCGAGCACGAACGACTGCGTATCGGGGTGTTGCGAGAGGCCCGGCCCCAACACCACGGCATCCTTTGTTGCGGCAAACTCCAAAGCAGGGTCCAACGCAGCTCGCGAAAGTGTCTCGGCATCCGTGGACGGCAACATGAAACTCATCGCTTCCGTGAGCGAGGAGGCCACGAAGTCGCCCAACGGCTTCGGCACGCCGGCCGTGACAAGTCCCACGCCCGAACGCCCCGCGCCTTCGCAGGCAAGTTTGGCCGCGCCTGTGAAACCGCGAGAACCCGCAATCACGAAGAGATGACCGAAAGTCCCCTTGTGCGCATCGACGGGGCGTTTCGGCAGGAACGTTCGGAGCAACGGAACCGTGATTTCCTTTGCCATAAGAGCACCTCGTTAGTCGCATGGGTCTTAACCCATGACAGTCTCTACGGAATTAACGCGACCCTAAACTTCTCGCCGAAGGGCGTGCGATCTCCGGCTGCGAAGCTGATCGTGACCTCTTGGGATCCCTTGAGGACCTCGGAGGTCAACCGAAGCTCTTGCACTTGCGCCGAACCCATATGCGGAACCGGGTTGGGCAACGGCGCGCGCACGATCTTCGTTGACGTTACCGTTATGTACACGGCGCCCGGTCCTTCATGGATCCACTTCGCTTCCCCGAGGTTCGTGAATGCCAATCGGGCCTGCACGGGCTTATCGCCAGCCACTTCGACCCTGTCGCCTTTTGCAACGGTCACCCAACGGCCCTTCCGATCCATAACTTCGACCTTATCGAACACGCCGTCAAGATACTTCGGCGGATTCGCGCCGTTACATTGCGCATTGCCCACGGCAACCAACGGGCAATCGGACGACGCCGTTCCGGTTCCGGCCGTTTTCAGTCCCGGCGTGCGGCCTTCATCAATTGCTTTCCAGAAGGCATCCTTTGCCGCCGTGTATATTCCGACCACTCCGTTCGGGTACAGGTCGCGATCGATCTCGATCCACGTGTCCACGGGCTTCGCATCCGGGCCGTTGATGAATTTCGGCCCGTTCTCGCGAATGGCTCTTGAACACTCGCGATCCGTTCCGTCGGGATTGATGATACCGTAATCGCTATTCTCGCCAAAACGGAAACCGCCAGCATACCACCACCAGAATATGCCGTCGGCACCACTGCCGATCAGCATTCTATAGAAATCGCGATAGAACTTGCCCTGGATCTCGAGCAGCTTCGGCGTAAACGTCCCCGCGGCCATGTCCCACGCGTGCACGCCCGCTTCGGCCCACATGAGCGGATGTTGCGGAGCGGCCCATCGCGCGTACTCGTATTCGAACCAGCCCGGCTTGACCTTCTCCCAATCGCCGATGCGCCCGTAGCCCTCCGGCTCGATGATGTCAACGGCCGCCGCGAGGTACGGATAATCATACGGAAGCACCCCGCCCCAGCTCATCGTCGGGTCGCCCGCTTCGGTCATGCGGAAGCTTACGAAGTGATGCGGATCGACGGCGCGCACGCGTTCCCGCATCGCGCCGTACTCCTTATAAAGCAACGTGTCCAGGAATCGGCGATATGCCGCCACCATCGCACGCCAATCGCCATTCCCTTGAAGTTGCTCATCCGCTGGATTTGTGATAATGCCTGCGGGATCCTTGGGTGCGGCGAAAGCCCAGTCACGCTCCGCGCTATCGACGCTCCCGTATCGCTCAACAACCCACGTTTCCCAGGCACGATCCCACTTCATGCGTTCCTTGTGCGTCAACCACATCGGCTCCCAATCGAGGTCATAAGCGAAAATGCAGTCATGTTCCCAGAGCCGGTAATACTCGATGGCCGCCTGCATGCCGGGCCACTGGAAATCCCCAATCGTTCCCGGACGCAGCGATAGGTTCGCCTTCAACCCGAGCGCATCAAGCCGGCGCAAGAAGTCCAGCAAGTTCTGCGCCTTGATCGATTTCTCGTAGATGAAAATGCTTACGGCATTGAGACCAAGGTCCTTGATATGCTCGAGATCGCGCTGGATGATCTCAGGATCGTAAGAGCGCGCCCCGAGCCACTGCTCGAAATACTCTCCATCGTCCGTGCCGATGCCCGATGAGGGCATGTAGTTGACGCCATTCGCCCGCCAGCGTTTCCCATCGAGCATAAAGTCGCCGTCGCGAATTTCGATATACGACTCTTTCTCTTTCGGCGTCCAGACATTCGCTTCGTGCGTCACGCGATCTATCACATTCCCGTCGTGCAGCAGTTCCGCCGTAATGCGGAATCCCTTTGCCGGCCATGCGGCAGGGCGCCATGACTCTTGCACGGACTTCTGTTCGCCCGCGTAGAGACTCAGCGGCCACTCTTTGCTGAACGCAAATTCGCCGGTATCCGCGTTGACAACGTTAACCCTCGCAAGAAGGCCGGACATCTCTAGGCGTCCCACGCTTGCCGCGGAAACGCCGAGCAACATGGGCTGGTCCTCAAAGTAAGTATAGAAGTCCGACCCGCCATCGATGATGTAAACGCCGGACAGCATCTTACTTGCCACGGCGCCAATGGAACCTAGAACGGCTGGGGACCGATACCATTCCGCGTTGCCCGCACCGAAAACCGCCCACTGACATCCCTTGAACCGGTCCTGCGAGTGGATCATGAGCGTGGCCGGCGCACCGCGCCATTGTCCGCTGTCCGCCTTTGCCTCGATCAGAGGGATCCAGCGCCACGACCTTCCTTTGTCGAACCCTCCCCCGCTGGGGCGCGGCTGTGCCGAGCGCAATATCGCGGGAACATCGAATGTCGCCGCTGGAATGACGGCCTGCTCGCCGCGTGTGGCAAGCTGCGTGACCCCATGCGACTCGAAGAACTTGTATCCTGGCGCGAGCGTGTCCATCGAGGGGATCGCGGGCGTGAAAAGGATCTCTTTCATATCCGGTTTCATCGAGGAAGTCCCGAAGCGGCTCACCCAGAACTCTTGCGGCCCAGGCGTCGTTCCCGTGTGCGTGAACGCCATGCCGATGTTCATCCGCTTTGCATTCTCCGGGTGAAACCGGTCGCCGCTGCGCGCGGGCACGCTTTCCCAGTATTTGAAGTCCTCCGGCGTCAACACATAGCGCCGCCACTCCGTCGTGAGGGCTACCGTGGCAATCCATCTCGACCCGTCGGTCTCCTGCCACTCGATGGCGAGCCTGCGCGTATCAGGCCCGCCTTTCGCCGCGAACACCGTCAGTGTGTGTCCTTCCGGAAATGGCTTGTCGAGTTCCACCGGACCGAAGTTATCCCAGTTGCGAAGGTCGTCGATCTTCGCGTGGAGCGAACGCCGCCCGGGCGCGGGGCTTTCGTCCACGGTTTCATAGGTGGCGGTGCTTTCGGCAGGGAAATAGGCCCGCTGCCAACTGGCGATGGCGTCCGGGGCGAAGTCGAACAGCACGTGCTCGGGCGGTTCGGCAGCCGTCGTCCGTTCATACTCGTCGACGGTCTGCCATTCCCCCGCCGGCTTGATATAGAGTCTCTGCCACAGCGGTGCATTGAGCGCGATGATATCGCCACCGGATTCGAGATACCTCGTTATGGGCGTAACGGAGGCTGCGGGGAGATTCGCAGCATCAGGAAGGACCAGGACGTCCACATCGGACGTCGCAAGCTTCGCCGGATCGCAGAGAGCACCTGCATCGAACTCGATCGCACTATAACCGCGACTCCGCAGCTCATCGCGCAACGCCGTTACAAGTCCCAGGTCCTCGCCGGGAAGGCCTCCCCGGAAAAGCGCCGCCGTTGCTATAGGTCCTTGAGCGGCAGCAAACGGTGCAGGGGCCGCCCAAAACAATAGAGCAACAACGCAACACAAGCATTTCGAGACCGTCTGCATCATTCGCGTCATCGCGTATCCTTCTCAAAACGTACATGCAAAGTAGGGGCGGTTTTTCCAAAACCGTCCCCACCCAACACCACAAACGTCCGCGCGCGCGGCTGCAGCAACTGTGGGGCGGTTTTGGAAAAACCGCCCTTACTGAATTCGCTACTCTTTGAGCGAACCCTTCAAGGCAACCATATAGTTCCGGGCGATCTTCAAGTCTTCGAGCGCTTCCGCCGCCTCGCACAGCGGCGTAGTTTCACCTTTGATGGCGTTGACGAAGTTGATGGCCTGCTGCCGCATCGCATGTACCCACGGCAACTGCGGCACGATCTTCTCCGGTGTGGCGTTGTTGCCCGGGTCGCGATATATGGCGACGTTTCCGGGACGATTGCTTGCGAGCGGCGCAGGCAACTCGATCTTGATCCAGCCCTTCTCGAAGGCGATCAGCGCCTCTTCTTGCCAGTCGATCGTCGTGCAATACGGCGACATTTCGATCACCCCCGTCACGCCGCTCTCACCGTGCACGACCAGCATCACCTTTGAAGGATCCGCATATGACACTTTGTAGTTCTCTCCCATAAGATGCCGCATCAGATTCACCTGATGGATGTAATAATTCACAAACGCGTCATACTCCTTGCGCGTTTCCGGACCCATGTCGCTCGGGGCCGGGTCATGGTGAAGCGGCGGCATCGTGTCATCGGACGAAAGCAGATCGATGAACCCGTTTGCCACCCAGTCTCCCGCGGGCATCAGGATCCGCACGTACTTCATCGCGCCCAGTTCGCCGCTCGCCTTAAGCCGGTCGATTTCCTTCTTGGCGTACATGGTGGCCGGATCGCTGCGCTTGTGATAACCCACCATGTGCCGCGCCTTGCTCGAGTTCAACGCCGCCAGGATCTTCTCGCCGGCTTCGAGTGAGCACGTCAACGGCTTTTCCGTCAGCACCGGCACGCCGGCCTCGAACAGATCCGGAAGCAGGACCCCGTGACGGTTGTACGGCTGCGACGCCACGATTCCATCCAGCTTCTCGACCGCCAACATGGCCGTGTGTTCCGGATAGACCTTGGAAACGCCGTACTTCGCGGCGACCTTCTCGCGAAGTTCCCTCCGAATCTCGGCTATGGCGACGACCTCGCACTCGCCGTAGGTGGCATAGTTCCGAAGATGCGCGCACTGTCCCATTCCTCCCACACCGACAAATCCGATCCTAACTTTGCCCATGGACGTACTCCTCAATGCTCCGGGGAATGCTACATGTTTCGCCGGTATTGGCCCCCGACTTCAAACAGCGCCTGCGTAATCTGGCCCAGTGAGCAAGACCGCACCGTCTCCATGAGCTCGGCGAAGACGTTCCCGCCGGACAAGGCGGCGTCTTGCAGTCGCTTTAACGCTGCTGGGGCCTCTTGCGCGTGCCGCGTATGGAAGTCGCGAAGGCGCGCGAGTTGCGACTGCTTTTCTTCGTCGGTGGATCGCGCCAACTCCATCTTGCTGGTGACGGCATCGATGTCTTCGTGGGGGTTGATGAAGGTGTTGACGCCGATGATCGGGAGTTCTCCGCTTACCTTCCGTGACTCGTAGTACAGCGATTCCTCTTGGATCTTCGCGCGCTGGTAACCCGTCTCCATCGCGCCAAGCACCCCGTCGCGTTCCGCGATCCGGCGAAACTCATGAAGCACCGCCTCCTCGACGAGATCCGTAAGCTCCTCCATAAGGAACGATCCCTGCAGCGGGTTCTCGTTCATCGTGAGGCCGTATTCGCGGTTGATGATGAGCTGAATCGCCAGCGCCCGCCGGGCCGATTCCTCGCTCGGCGTCGTAATGCCCTCGTCATAGGAGTTCGTGTGGAGCGAATTGCAGTTGTCGTAGATCGACGTCAACGCCTGAAGCGTCGTGCGGATGTCGTTGAACTGGATCTCGTGCGAGTGAAGCGACCGTCCGCTCGTTTGAATGTGCGCCTTGAGCTTCTGCGAGCGCTCGTTCGCGTCGTACTTGTCGCGCATCGCAATCGCCCAGATGCGCCGGGCGACACGGTTCAACACCGAATACTCCGGGTCCATTCCGTTCGAGAAGAAAAAGGACAGATTCTGAGCAAATTCGTCAATGTCCATCCCCCGCGAGATGTAATACTCGACGTACGTGAACCCGTTCGCCAACGTGAACGCAAGCTGCGAGATCGGATTCGCGCCCGCTTCAGCGATGTGATAGCCGGAGATCGACACCGAGTAGAAATTGCGGATCCGGTGCTCGATGAAGTACTCCTGGATGTCGCCCATCATCTTTAACGCAAAATCAATCGCGAAAATACAGGTGTTCTGTCCCTGGTCCTCCTTGAGAATGTCCGCTTGGACCGTCCCACGGACCCGTTCGAGCGTCCAAGCCTTGAACCGCGCCGTCTCGTCGGGACTGAGAGGCCGTCCGTATTCCTGCTCGATCCGGACTAGCTGCTGGTCGATGGCCGCGTTGAAGAACATGGCCAGGATGATCGGAGCGGGTCCATTGATCGTCATCGACACGCTCGTACTGGCCCCGCACAGGTCAAACCCGTCGAACAGCACTCTCATATCGTCGAGTGTGCATATCGACACCCCGGACGTGCCGATCTTGCCGTATATATCGGGTCGCTCGTCCGGGTCTCGACCGTACAGCGTCGCGGAGTCGAACGCCGTCGAGAGCCGTTTCGCATCGTGACTGGCCGACAGAAACTTGAACCGGTAGTTCGTGCGCGCCGCGTCGCCTTCGCCGGCGAACATGCGCGTGGGGTCCTCATCTTCGCGCTTGAAGGGGAAGACGCCGGCGGTGAAGGGGAACCGCCCCGGCAGGTTCTCCTTATAGATCCAGCGGAGAAGGTCGCCAGGATTGCGATATTTCGGCAGGGCGACGCGAGGGATCTTGGTGCCCGACAGACTCCGGCGATGCAGGACGGTGTGGATCTCTTTTCCGCGAACTGTATATACGATCTCGTCCTGTTCATATTGCTCGCGGATCTTGGGGGCACGCTCTAGGATTGCCCGGCAGTCGGCTGAGATCTCATTGGCCAACTGGTCGCGTCTATGCTGGAGCGGCTTCATGGCGTCGCTTTGATTGTCGGTCAGCAAGGACATGGCGCCGTCCAGTTGCCAGATTTGCTCGACGATCTCCGCCTGTCGTGACGCGGACTTGTGATAGGACTCGACGCTATCCGCGATCTCAGCAAGGTAACGGACCCGCCCAGGCGGGATGATCACAGCCTTGGAGGAGGGGACTTTGTTGTTGAGAGGCGGGTACGAGGAATTCCACCCGCATCGCGTGCGTTCGTTCATGATGCGCGCGATGGCCTGATAGAGTGCGGCGATCCCGTCATCATTGAACTTCGACGCGATGGTCCCGTAGACCGGCATATCCTCGAGATTCTCGTCGAAGCGCCGGTGGTTCCGCTGATACTGCCTGCGCACGTCGCGCAGGGCATCGTCGGAACCTTTATGATCGAACTTGTTGATCGCCACGAAGTCGGCGAGGTCGAGCATGTCGATCTTCTCCAACTGCGAAGGAGAACCGAAATCCGACGTCATCACGTAAACAGTCGCATCGACATGCGGGACGATTGCAGCGTCGCCCTGCCCAATGCCGGCCGTTTCGACCACGATCCAATCGAAGTTCGCGGCGCGAAGCACCGTCAAACATTCCGCGAGGGCGTCCGATATCTCGACGCTCGCGTCGCGCGTGGCCAGAGAACGCATATAGACGCGATCTCGACGCAGGCAATTCATCCGAATGCGGTCTCCGAGCAGCGCGCCCCCCGACTTCCTTCGCGTGGGATCCACGGAGACGATCGCGACCGCTTTGTCGCTGAAATCGTTCAGAAAGCGCGTGACAAGCTCATCGACAAGCGAAGACTTGCCCGCCCCGCCGGTGCCCGTCACGCCGAAGATGGGGATATTGCGGCAGATCTTCTTCATGAGCGGTTGCATTAGGGCCGTGAGACGGCCGTTCTGCTGGGACTTCGCTTCCTCGATGCCGGTGATGTAGCGCGCAACGAGCCCGCCGTTCGAGGGACTCAGTTCAGGCGCGCGTTCCGGGAGGCCGTCCGTGTTCAGCGGGCGATCCACGCATTCGAGCATGTGGTTGATCATCCCCTGCAACCCCATGCTCCGTCCGTCTTCCGGCGAGAAGATCTTCGTCACGCCCATGGCCTCGATGTCGCGGATTTCCGACGGCACGATCACGCCGCCGCCGCCGCCGAACACCTGAATGTTGTCCGCCCCGCGTTCTTTCAACAGGCTCATCATGAACCGGAAGAACTCGACGTGCCCCCCCTGATATGAACTCACCGCAATGGCATGCGCGTCTTCCTGAATTGCCGCGTCCACGATTTCCGACACGCTCCGGTTGTGGCCGAGATGAATGACCTCCGCGCCCGAATCCTGGAGAATCCTGCGCATGATATTGATCGCCACGTCATGCCCGTCAAAAAGCGACGTCGCCGTCACAAGACGGACGTGATGCCGGGGCTTGTAGGATTCAGCCTGTTCCATGTTCGACTCCCATTTTCCCACTGTGCTCGCGCAGAGGGATACAATCCCGTGCTATAGACAGGGGATCGGGGCTCAATATGCCCCTTGCGTTTTCCGCAGCACGAAACAAGGTTAACGAATAATGCCGGATCTTGTCAAAGGGATCCTAGCAGGAGGGAGGGAAACCGATCTCAGGTTTCCTTGCCGCCCTTGAGCAGTGGCTCGAGGATTTTTACGAGGGCGGGAAGTTCGGCATCAGCCGTCTGCCAGAGGATGTCCAGGTTGATGTCGAAATACGCGTGAACAAGCCGATTGCGCATGGCAATCGGAAGCCGCCACGGAATCTCAGGGTGCGCGAGCCGGAATTCGGATGTAATTCGACTGGCTGCTTCGCCCATGATCTCGATACACCGTATAAGGCAATGCTGCAGTGGACGGTTGCCATCGAGATCGCTCCGAGTCCGCCCTTCCACATATCCGAGCGCTTCGCGCGCCGCTTCCAACATGTGGATTACCCGTGTCCTGTCCGAATCAAGCAGCATACTGGACCAGCGCCGTATGCACGACTTCGTCCCGGAAATGGCGGCTGAGATCCTCCGGAGTCCGCATATCGGCTTTTCTGCCGAGCATCTCGGACAACTCCTCCTCCATCTCCGCAAGGGCCATCAGACCAGGGACATGTTGGCAGTCGAATTCTACGAGAACGTCCACGTCGCTGTCGTCACGGAAATCACTCCGAAGCACCGAACCGTAAAAGGCGAGTCTTCGGATATAATGCTTCCGGCAAAAAGCGGCAACCCGCTCCTTGTCCACTTCTATCTGCAATTCCACGGCTTGGGCGCCTCCGCGTTTACCACACGCAACAAGTATAGCACACGAAGTGTCATGAGTGGCAGTGCCCAAAGACTCTTGATCGCGAATTCGATGAGGTATTCGAGCATTGGGCAAGGGGTTGCAACCCCTTGTCTGATTGAAGCCCGTTGTCGTTGCACGTTTGGGAAATCCTCCGCCCTACGTTTGGGCTTTGTAGACACGCGTGCATATGCTAATCTTGCACAGAACAGGTGCAGAAACAGGAGAGGACAGCAAATGTCGATTCCGGGTTACGTTGATTATCAGCGCCGCGAATACTGCAAAGACATCGAGTGCCCGATACAGTTGCTGCTGGATCGGCAGGAAGCCAACTCGAGCGGATACAACGAGGTCCGGGATGTCTGCATCAATCACTGCATTCACACGACCTACGAGTTTCACCATTGGCTGATCGAGAAGGGTTATCTCGTGGTGCGGCCGGAGGCCTGAGCGACGCGGGCTAGGTGAGGAGGGAAGCGGCAAATGTGGGTGGCGATGTATTACAACAACAACGATGTGCGGTTGGAGCAGATGCCCGTGCCCGTAATCGGACCGGGCGAGATCCTCGTCAAAGTGATCGCGAGCGGCGTCTGCGGCAGCGACGTGCTCGAGTGGTATCGCATCAAGAAGGCCCCGCGCGTTCTCGGACACGAGATCACGGGCGAGATCGTCGAAGTGGGGGAGGGGGTCGACCGCTTTAAGGTGGGCCAGCGTGTCTTTGTCTCGCACCACGTCCCGTGCAACACCTGTTCGTACTGCCTTCATGGCAATCACACCGTGTGCGAAACGCTGCACACGACCAATTTCGATCCGGGTGGGTTCGCGGAATACATTCGCGCGCCTCGGATCAATGTAGACCGTGGTACGTTCGTGCTGCCCGGCGAGGTCTCGTTTGAAGAAGGCGCGTTTGTCGAACCCTTGGCTTGCGTCATCCGGGGCCAGCGCGTCGCGAACTTCCGCGCGGGACAGACCGTGCTCATCATCGGCAGCGGCATTTCAGGCATGTTGCATCTGATGCTGGCGCGCGCGATGGGCGCGGGCCGGATCATCGCGACGGACATCAGCGAATTCCGTCTGAAAAAGGCGCTCGAGTTCGGCGCGGACGTAGCCATCGATGCCCGAGAAGATGTCCCGGCGTTGGCGCGCGTGGCGAACGGCAACCGTGCCGCGGACCTCGTGATTGTCTGCACCGGCGCTTTCCCGGCTTTCAAACAGGCGCTGCAATCTGTCGATCGCGGCGGGAGCGTGCTGTGCTTTGCGACCAGCGATCCGGGCGTCGAGCTTCCAATTCCGATCAACGATTTTTGGAGGAACGGCATCACGGTCCTGCCAAGCTATGCGAACAGTCCTTACGACGCCGAGGTGGCCATCAAGTTGCTTCGCGCCCGCAGGCTGCCTGTTGGCGACATGATCACGCATCGCCTGAGTCTTGCCGATACGGGATTGGGTTTCAAGCTCGTGGCAGGCGGCAAAGACTCCCTGAAGGTGATCGTCGAACCACAGCGCTAGGGCAAAGCGGAACCCGGATTGAAGGACCGGAGCACTCATGTGTGACACGGTAGTTATCGTCAGACCCGAAGGCGTCCTGTTCGCCAAGAACTCTGACCGCGACCCAAATGAGGCCCAGGGGATCGAGTGGCGTCCGCGACAGACCTACGAACCGGGGACGCAACTTCGCTGCACCTGGATCGCGATTCCGCAGGTCGGCGAGACTCACGCCGTGCTGATCAGCCGCCCCTTCTGGATGTGGGGCGCCGAGATGGGCGCGAACGAGTGCGGCGTCGCGATAGGGAACGAGGCCGTATTTACTCGTCAACCGTACCAAAGCGTTGGGTTGACCGGCATGGATCTCGTGCGACTCGGTCTCGAACGCGCCGACAACGCGCGGCATGCGTGCGAGATCATCACGGGCCTCCTCGAACAGCACGGACAAGGGGGAGGCTGTGGTTACGAAAACCGGAGATTCACTTACCACAACAGTTTCATGATAGCCGACCCGCAACGCGCATTCGTTCTCGACACCGCCGCGAAACGATGGGCCATCGAGGAAGCCGGCGGTGTGCGCACGATCTCGAACGGGCTTACGGTCGCCGGGTTCGCGGAGCAGTTCTCCGATCGCCTCTATACGCGAGTCAGCGCCTGCCGCGCCAGACGCGAATGCACGCAGCGTCTGGCGGAACGTGCGCATGGCGTACTGGATCTCTTCAGTCTCCTCCGCGATCATGGCGTCGGGAATTCTGAACCGCGTTACGCATGGATGAATGGAGGAATGTCCGCGCCGTGCATGCACGCAGGCGGACTCCTGGCCGCATCGCAGACCACCGCTTCGTGGATCTCCGAGTTGCGCCCAACAGCCTGTCAACACTGGGTGACCGGCACGGCGGCGCCGTGTACGGGCGTCTTCAAACCCCTTCGCATCGGGACGCCCATCGATACGGGACCCTTCCCAACGAAAGGTCCGGATGCGTCCCTTTGGTGGCGGCACGAACGTCTGCACCAAACCGTGATGCGCAGTCCACGGGAGTTGATGCCGCTCTTCGTTGATCAGCGCGACAAGCTCGAGGCTCAGTGGGTCGCCGTGCCTCCCGATGCGCAAGCCGCATGGAACGAAGCAAGCTGCCTGCTCGAAGAATGGACCCGGGCTGTGCAGGCGCGGCATGTATCGGATACGCGTCCGCTATACGTGCGCCGCTATTGGTCCCGGCGGGACCTCTTCGCTCGGACAAACAAAGCGAGGGGAGGCGGAAGATGAAGGCACTTCAGATTACAGCGCCGGGCGAGTTCGTCATTCGGGACGTTCCGATGCCCAAGCCGGGTCCGCGTGAAGTTCTGCTCAAGGTCTTGGCCGTGACCACATGTCCGCATTGGGACATGCATATCCTGGGAGACCAGCCGATGTTTCCGGGTATGGATCTCAAGTACCCCTACACGTTGGGGCAGCCGGGGCATGAGGCGTGCGGCGACGTGGCCGAGATCGGTTCGGAAGTCCGCGAGTTTCACGTTGGCGAGCGCGTGTGCGCCTGGCGCGATCCCGGACATCATCTTCCAGGGTGTTACGCCCAGTACGTCGTCAAGCCCGCCGAGGATCTCATCTCAGCGCCGTTGATGTTGCCGCCGGAAGCGTGCGCGCCGCTCGAACTCGCCATGTGCGTGAGCGCGCACGTCATGTTTGCCGAGAAGCTCGACATGATCGCCGGACGCCGCGTGGGCGTCTTCGGTCTCGGTCCCGCCGGTCTTGTTTGTGTTCAGTTGTTGTGGGCCGCGGGGGCGTCGTACATCGTGGGCTTTGATCCGCTCAAGGCCCGGCGGGAGCTTGCGCATCAACTTGGCGCCGACGCCGCTATCGATCCCACCGAGGAAGCCCTCGAGAACCTCCCGAGGCGCGGCCAGCTCGACGCATTCGATTGCGCGTTCGACTGTGTGGGAACGGCGGCTGTCGTACATCAGGCGATGGAACTCACAAACCACCTCGTGGTCTTGTTTGCGGTCCAGCGCGAGCCCTACGTGTTTGCGCCGAAGTTCTGGGCCGGATTAACCCTCGCGGGCACGCAGCCGCATACGCGCGAGGCCGCAGAGTATGCGATCAATCGTCTTGCGGAAGGGCGGCTCGACCTTGGCGCCCTCGTGACGGACGTGATGCGGCTCGAAGAGTACGGTCGCGCCGTCGATTTGCTTAGACATCAAGATGCGGTCAAGGTCGCCTTCCTTCCACAAGAGAGTGGCTAAACCGGGCAAAGTATTTCGCGTCCTCGTCCAGCCACGCCGGCGTTTCCGCGTCGATGTTGTCTCGCGCCCATTGTGCGCGCAGGGGCGAGATGTTAAGGTCGCCCTACGATCTCATTTCGTTGAGGTCCATGCGTTACGTCTCCTCACGCGACGTTCAGGATCGCATACGATACGATGCAATACAAATCGTTGACCGACGCCGATTCGAGTATAATCAAGGCTTCGGTATGAGCAGGATTTGTGATGAAGGAACGGCCCTCTATGCAACGGATCGCTTCGATTAAAGCGGCGAAGGCGTTCATGCGCGCGCACGATCCCGATCCGGACCACGCACTTCATGTGTGCAGGAATAGTCTGGCGTTGTTCGACGCGTTTCAGGACCTGCATGGACTGGGCAAACACGAGAGGTTCCTTCTGGAGGCGGCAGCCTTGATGCATGACACGGGCTATGCGAATCGTCCGATGCAGCATCATAAGGGTTCGCGGGATTTGATTCTCGCTTCGGGCTTGGAGGGATTCTCATCGCGCGAATTGGCCATGGTTGCGTGCATTGCCCGTTACCACCGAAAGGGAGACCCAAAACCGTCGCATTCGGGGTACAAAGCGCTCGGGAAGGACGACCAGGAAACCGTTATGAAGCTTGCTGCGATCCTTCGGGTTGGAGACGGGCTGGATCGGTCGCACTCGGGCCTTACTACGCTATTGCGGGTAGAACATACACACAGATTGGCCATATTGTATGTGCATAACAACACATCTAGCGGTATTGATGTCGATACGGCCAAGCGGAAGGCTGTCTTGTTCGAGCGAGTTTACGATATCGAGTTGGAGATTAGCTCTGAAGAGCAGCAGATTCCCGCGGGGCACCAACCGTGACGCCTGTCCAAGGGTGTCGTCGCGCGAATGTTATCGGGTTTTCAGGAAGGCGCAGGCCCCAAAGCAGTATTCCCAACAGGCACGCCGGCAGCGTCGTGAAAAGAGTCGAGAAAACGTTCTCGCCCATGTCCTCGCTCATCATGTAGTACTTGAAATTCACCGGGCGGACAAAATCGGACGCGATCGATCCGTCTTCCATACGCTGCGCTATGCGGAGATCTACGCGGGATCGCGACAGACTGTTCAGCATCATCCCGACAATGATGTACGTGACCATGTCCTGCATCGTAATGCCGTTGGCCGCGGGCCGCGCCGCCAATAACGCGCGCCACACGGTGACCTGGACGAACAGAATCAAGAACGACCGCGCCACACCCATCAGGACGTCGGTTCGATAGGCCAAACGCTGACGAAACGCCTTCGTAGCGAAATCCAGATACAGCCCCGCGTTGCCGAGAGCCACCAATGTTCCCTCCGTTATCGGATCCCCGGATTATGCATATTGCAGATTTCCCATACGCCCCGCAAGGTTGCCCCTGAATTCGGCTTGAACCACGGATGTAAAACGGTTATGAGAACCCTGACCGCTATCCACCCGGTGAATGGCGGAGAACAACGCGGCAACTGGGATTGGATCCTCGAAGTACCTGGCGGTTGCATGAATGCGAAGTGGCTATCCGCGTTCATCCGTGGTCTCCGTGGCTCCGTGTGAGTCATATTTCTCCTCACACAAAGACACGAAGCCACAAAGAAGGGCAGCGGCTCTTGGCGTCTCTTGGGCTCTTGGCGTTGAGGTCTTAGGAATCCGCGGTGTACGGGGGGATGGGACCGTGATGCGGGTCGTGTGTGAGGGTGGGTGGCCGCGCGGACGGATCAGACGGATTGGACGGATTACTTGACGTTCGCAAGGCGGGCTGGGGTTTCGCGTGGGAGCGGCGAGGAGGCCTATCTGTATTTCGCGCGGTTCCCCCTTTCGAGGGGGAACGCGCGCAGGGTGGGATCATGCGTCATGCAGCCCTTTCCAGTTTCCGTAGCGCTGACGAGTGATCTGACCTTCATTCTTGGGGACTAGGAGAGCTCCGGTGTCGGTGCGGGCATGGCAGTATTGTTCGACTTCCGCTGAGGACATTACCATGAATGCGGTGGAAAGGGCGTCGGCTATGGTTGCGTTGGGATGAAGGGCCCAGGCGGCGATTTTGCCGGCGACGGGCCGTCCGGTCCGGGGATCGATGATGTGCGCGCCTTTCACGTGTGTTCCGCTGCCGCTCAGGGACTGGTTGCAGAGGTCGATTATGTAGGGGGGCTTTTCTTCGTCGCGGATGCCTCCGACGCCGACTGGCCATCCCTGCTGGCCTTTGAGGTTGCCTAGTGCGAAGGTGCTGCTGTCGCCTGCGTTGACCAGGGCTGATTCGATGTCCCATTCTTTGAGGGTCTCGATGGCGCGGTCGACGGCGTAACCTTTTCCGATGCCGCCGAGGTCGATTCTGACGCCGTGAGTCTTGACGCGGACGCGGTTTTCCGCTGCGTCCAACTCGATCAGTTTCATCCCGACCAGGGCGCGTGCCTTGGCCAGTTCGTCTTCGGAGGGCTGGCGCGGGGACTTGTCGGGGTTGCGCCAGCAGGCGACTAGAGGCCCGACGGTTACGTCAAACGCGCCGTTGGTCTCGGCGCTGACTTGGGCGGCGGCTTTGAGGCATTCGCAGGTGTGGATCCCGATGCGGGCCCACTGTCCCGCGGGGAGGTGGTTGATCTGTGAGACGTCGCTGGTCTCGATGAAGTTGCTGATCTCCTTCTCGATGATGTCCACTTCGGCGAATGCGTCCATGGCGGCCTGCTCGGCGTAGCTCCGCGAATCTGCAACGATCATCGCCTGGAAAGTGGTGGCCATGGCTTCATGCGGGAAACGAAACGGCTCGTCGCTCATGTCACGCTCCTGTCGTCAGCTTGTCCGGGTTTTGATGAAGGCGTCCCACAGGTCCTTCCTGATGAAGACGGTCATGAGGACTTCCGGACGCTGTCCGTAGAATTCGCTCTGGTACGTGTCGCGCAGGCGGCTCTCGATTTCCGATTGGAGTTCCTGCGATGTGATAACAATGGGGGCATCGACGTCATCCGCTGCGTTGGGCCAATACCCGACCTTTGTGTACGCCCGGAGGTACCACGGCAGCGGCCAAGGGTCCGGGGCGACGACCTTGATGAGCGTGTTCCGCCCGTCCGGGGAAAGGCGCGCTATGTCATCGATTCGCTTGACGAGCCGCAACATGTCGGTCGAGGTATGTCCGTAGACGTAGGGGTTGCGCGTGTCGGCGTAGAACTTGAAACTCGCCTGGTAGGCGAGATCCGCGAGACGAAACGCGGCGAATGCCACGGCAAGAACGAGAATCACCCGCAGCCCGTTGTGCCGTACGAGACGCACAAGTCCGGCAAACCCCACGCCCGCGAGAAGGATCATTCCGTGGAGGAATCCGAGCATGCACCAGGGGGTCTTGTATGGGATTACGCAGTATGCCGCGGCGAGGAAGAGGGTGTAGAGGGCGACGAAGCGGATGAGGCTTGGGTTACGCAGAAGGCGTGGAGCTGCGTTTGGAGCAAGTCCCCCTTTGAAGGGGGATTCAGGGGGATGTGTTGTCGCAACGGGTTGCGTTGAGACGCCATCAGAACATCCCCCTGAATCCCCCTTCAAAGGGGGACTTGATGCGGGATTGCGCTTGCTCAGCAAGGCGACGAGGACGCCGACAATTGCCATGACTACAATCAGCTTTTCGTTCCACTGAGGCCCCGGAAGATTGTCAAGCCCTAACAGGATTCGGAAGTAGTAGTCCCAGGGGTGATCGTGAATCCCGACTCCGCCCGCGCGATGGAAGTAGCTGAGAAAGGTCAAGAATATGTCGATGGCGCCGCGCGGGTTTGAGAAGAAGCCTGAAACGAGGGTGATGCATGCGCACAAACCGAGAACGAACGCGGCGGCAATGTGGCATGGGTGAAGGAAGTCCCGAATGCGAGCGTTGGCGCCGCCGCGCCATCGCGTCCAGATGAGCGTGAGCGGCAGGGCGCACAACATGGCCGCGTAGGACAGGATGCTGGTCTCCTTTGTGGCCAACATGAGGCCGAGGCTCGCGCCGCAAAGGAGCGCCCAGCCGATTCGCGGAGATCGGCTGTATCGCCAACCCGCCGCGATAGCGAAGAAGGTGAAGAAGACAAAGGGGATCTCTTGGATGTAATAGCGGCTGTAGAAGACCATCGCGGGAGAGACGGCGGTAAGGATGGCGGCGAAAACGGTTTCCCACGCGCCGAGTCCGTCGATGACGAGCAGGAGGAGAAGCACCAGGCCCACGCCGAACACGACCGGCACAATGCGGAACTGCCATTCGGAAGTCTCGGCGAGGGTTCGGGCGCCACCGGCCCATATGAAGGGCAGGGCCGCGTAGTAGATTGTCGGGCCGTGGTAATCGTTGGGATCGTAAGTGTAGACGCCTTTTTCGAGGAGCATGCCCGCCTTGATGGTGTGCACGGCTTCATCGGTGTGCATTGGGCGGAGATCTAGGCGCGGCGCGCGGAAAACGAATGCGCCAACGGCGACCGTCAGAACCAGAACGGCCGCCAGGACGCGCAGTGTGCTCTCTCGGGTCAAGTCAATCATCCTAGAAACGTCAGTTGAACCACGGATGAACACGGATGAACACAGATGAACACAGCGCAGCATAGCCGCAACCAAACGGGCAAGTCCATAGACTCTTAACCGCAAAGAACACAAAGAACACAAAAGACCGTTGAAAGAAAAAAGGGATGCACAGGACTGGGCGCGTTTTTGCGCGCTTGCTCCTGTACATCCGTGCAAACGAGTTCGTTGCCGTGAAGGCGTTACTTCGCCGGCCGGCCGTAGACCTCGAGCTCGATCATATGGTTCATGTCGTTCGAAGTATTGCCGTTGCTGTATACACGGACATAGCGGGCCTTGGCGCCTTTGCAGTCGACCAGGCGGCCGTCGTTGGTCTCGATGTATTCCTTGTCCGGGCCGACGCCGAGCTTCGCGGTGTTGTCATGATCGTTGTTGAAGACCGTTTTGACATCCTTCACGAAATCGGGGTCGTCGGAAAGCTGGAGGACGACGTCGCGATATACGCGGGCCTGCGAGTGATAGTGCCACAACACCACCGCGAAGATCTCCTGCGGCGCGCCGAGATCGACCTGGACCCACTGAACGCCGGGACCGAATTCGATGAAGCTGCCGTCGGCGCCTTCCTTATCCCCGTCGGTGAGCATCTCGAGTTCGCCGATGATCGGCTCTTTGTCGCTCGCGGTCCCCGGCTTCTTCTCGGCCACGTTCGTCACGCCCTTGGGCGCCATGAACGGCGAGCGCGGCTTGCCGGTCGGGGGTTCAAGGTTCGGCGACACGATGTTCTTCGGGGTCCCGACGAACATCGGTTTCGGGAGTTCGATCTTCAGCGGCTCCATGTCCTCGGCCATCACTTTCGGGGCAATCACGAATGCCGCGAACATGACCACCTGGGCGATGCACACCCACATTGCACTTCTCTTACTCATTTCCTTCTCCTTATGGCTGACGGCGGCACGCTTCGTGCGGTAATCCGCCTCCTCGTTGCGTTCGGAAAGCGGCGGGGATGCCGCTTCCACCATTATATCAGACGACTTTCGACTACTTACCTGTTCCCTTTCTCAGAATCTTTGACGGCCTTCCACCACAGGGGATGATGGTTCTCGGCCCATTCCCTGGTCACTTTGCCGGTCAGCATGGCGCCGAAGGTCCCGGGATTGGCCAAGGTCCCGAGATACAGGTGGATAACGCCGGCCATTGCGAACAGCAACGCGGCGTAGCGGTGAATCTGGTACAGGACCTCCTGCCCGGTCGCATCGAGGACCGGAACCGCGCGGCCAAGACCGGTAACAAGGGCCGTAAGGCCCAGTGCGCCGACGGCCCACAGATAGGCCTTCTGGCCTCCGTTGAACCGTTCCGCCGGCGCGTGCTTGCCGCCCCACAGGTAGCCGCCGAACTTCATGGCCCATTCCCAATCACACGGGGCAAAACAGCCATCCTTGGCCCATGTTGTCACGAGCATAACGAGTCCTATTGAGAAAACGGGGGCCGACGCCGCATGGATGACCCAAAGCCAGCCGTGCAGGTCGCTTCGCTGGACGATGACGGCGTAGAAGCCGGTTCCAACGAGGCCGAGGAACCCGACGACGGTCGCGATGTGGATGAAGCGTTCCCAGAAGGAGAAACGCTTAACAGAGCGCTTCGACGCGGCTCCAGGGACACGCTTGGGGCCGAATATGACGAGATGGCCCAATGCCGCCACGATGGTAGCGGCTAGGCCTGCGATAACAATTAGACGAAACATCCTGCTCCCTTCAGCATTCTTCTACTTCTTGCCGCCGGGGGCGACGAGAAGTCTCAAGAAACTCTCAAGCCCGATGAACCCATAGTGAAGGAGCGCCACGCCAAGGAGGATTATCAAGACGATCGCGCCCACAATAAGCGGCGTGCGCAGTTCGACCTCCGCGTCAAGCGCCGTCAAGAGCTTCGGATCGAGTTGGGTCATCGCGTACATCGGCGTCGACACGGGCGTTCCCAGCGGCGTCGGCGCCGCGTGCTCGACCTCGCCGAAGAAGAAGTTCGAGTCCTCATCGTGACAGTCGGTGCAACCGCGCGCGCCCAGCGATTGCGACGCTGGGCGAACGTCGTGCGCGAAGGCCCACGAGTACGGCTTCGCCGCGTCATGGTCCACGGAAGCCAGCCCGGCGCCGCCGGACGCGGCTTTGTACAACTTGCCGCCGGCGACGTAGACGGGCTGCGCCTCCGGCCCAACTGTGGCGGCTAGTTCCGTCAGGACCTTGGCCACCTGATGTTCCGTGAGCGGCGGGATCTCCTCGATAATGACCTCAGGCGCGGCGGGTTCCTGTTCATTGGCCTCCCCTTCGCCTTCGCCCTCGCCTTCGCCCTCGCCTTCACCTTCGCTTTCGCCTTCACCTTCACCCTCACCTTCAACTTCGCCTTCACCCTCACCTTCGCCTGATCTTGCCTCGGCCTGCGGCGGTGCGCTCGCCTCCTGTTTCTGGCGTTCGATATCGAGCTGCGCCTCTTTCTCTGCGTCGCGCATGGCCGTCACGATCGGCGAAACAACATCGAGAGACAACGGCGTGACCTTGCCGCCCTTCATGCTTCCCCAGAACGCCGGCCACATGATCTCGTGCGGCTCGATCTTGCCGTCGCCCTGCCGCACGAAGACCGGCGCGAGGATGTACGGAAGTTCCGTATCCCACTGGGCGCGTCCATGAATGCCGAGACGGTTTGCGCGGGCGGTCCGGATCCGCTCGGTCTTATCGCCCGGAAGAAATCCGGAGTGACAGGCCGTGCAGGTCATTTTCTCGAGGTGCACCGGCGGCAGCCCGCGGTGCAGGGGCCGCGGAGCGGTCATGCGCCCGCCTCTAAACTCGAAACCCCGGCCGGACGGATCGCCGAGATGGCATCCGCGGCAGGTAAGCGTGCTGTACGAAGGGTCCGCGCGCTCACCCTCATATCCGCGGGAGATGAAGTGGTCAAGGCCGTTGCGGTGGCAGTCGGTGCACGTCAGCCCCGCCAGAAGATGTACGTCGCCGTCCCACGCCCAGACCTTCTCCGTGTCCACGTTCTTGGGAACGCTCGAATGGCAGTAGTAGCACCGGTTGTTCGGGGCATTCCGGTTTACGTCGAAGAAGATCTTGTTCTTCTCGTTGAAACGCGATGACTGGTACTTGACCTCCGGGACCGCGGCCCATTGATTGTCCTTGTTGGGCCCATCGATTAGGTCGTAATACTCCGGGAGGCGGGAGGCCATGTTTAGCACGATGCCCAGCGAACTGGCGGCGGTTGCGGCCCATCGGAAATTCTCTCTCGCGATTTGAATGGCCCATTCGCTCTGATTTTGGTCGGCGCATACGTTATGACAGGCGAGACAATTGATCTCGACCTTTCCTGAAACGTTCCACCGCGCGTTCGGGTTTGGGACTTCCTCTTCCCTTTCCCCCATGTCACCGCCGGGCATGTGATGTCCGAACGTCTTCACGAAGTCCCATTCGGTCATGCCGAGGTCTTGCGGTTTCCAAGTCCCGGGCCAGCCTCGGTACGAAAGAGGAAGCTGCACGCCCGCGCTCTCATCGACGAGCACCCACGGCTCGCCCGGACGCCCCGGATCGGTGATGTTCTGGGACGCGTTGAAGTGCCAGCCCATGCCGATCTTCTCGTAGTCGTGGCAGTCGCCGCAGGTGTTCCGCGTCGAGAACGGCATCGGCATATCGTCGTCGGGACGGACCTCTTTATAGTTCTCGTCGTAGAGCGGGATTGTGTGGACGGTGCGGGCCCGATTGCCGTCGACAATGACGTGCTTGCGCGGAGCGCCGTACGCGGGCATACAGATCGCGCCAACCAGCGCCGCAGTCATAGCGGCTCGCAGAACTGTGCTCCTCACGCCTTGAACTCCTCTGGCGCGTAAGCAAGCTTGACGCCGGCTTCAACGGCTTCGTTCACCTTCAGCACGGCCACGGCGGTCTCGAAGCCGACTTCCGCCGGACAACTCAGCGGCGTGCCGAGCCGTATGGCGTCGAAGAAATTTTCGAGGTGCGCCTGGTGCGGCAGCTTGTTGAACTGCACCGGCAAAGGCCACACGCCGAGTGGTGCGGAGACGCGCACATCGAGTACGATGTTCTTGAGCTTTTGCGCCGTCGATGGCGGCGCGGGCGGTTTATCGAGCAACCCCCGGCTCACGTAGGGATCCCACTCAGGAGCGTGCGCCTCACGGAGCAGGTGATTGCCGCGTTGCGAAACTTCCGAGATGACGAGCGTGCCGTTCTCGCCCATGAAGCTCTCATAGAAACCGCCGTTGCTAGTTGTCGTCAGGACCTGGTAGAAGGCGCGGTTGACGCCTTCGGCGTTCTCATATTCGAATGTGGCCAGGACGTTGTCGTACCACTCGTGCGTCTTGTAGAAGTTTATTCCGCCGCCGGCCATGACGGATTTCGGCATTACCCCGAACACCCAGGCGAAGATGTCGATCTGGTGCGACCCGAGGTCCACGATCGGGCCGCCGCCGTACTTCTTATACCACCGCCAGTTCCGGAAGTGCTGCATCGAGTCGTATCCATACTTCTCCAGCGTGGCGGTATCGATCTCTAACTTCGGGTTCCAGCCCAAGTCCTCGCTCTTCGCGCGATTCCACTGAGCGTAGCCGTGCGTCACGCGGCCCAGCAACCGATTCTCGTGCACGAGCGTGTTGATCGCGTGGATATAGCGGGGGTTGCTGCGCCTCTGGTGGCCGATCTGGAGAAGCTTGCCGGTCTCGCGCGCCGCGAGGACCATCTGGCGGGCGTTTTCGAGGCGGTTCGACATCTCCTTCTCGCAGTACACGTGCTTGCCGGCCTTGAGGCTGGCAATGGTATGCGCGTGATGGACGAAATCGGGCGTGGCCACCACGACGGCATCGATGTTGTCCTTCTCCGCGGCCAGCATCTCATCGAAGTCGACGTACGCGTTGACCTGATACCCGTACTTCTTCAGCATGCCGGAGCCGCGTTTCAGACTGTACTTCCAGATGTCGCACACGGCCTTGAACCGAATGCCCGGGATGCGGAGGAGGGCGTCCGTCAGCACCATGCCCTCGGCGCCGAGACCCACCAACGCGATATTCAGGTCGTTCAGCTTCGTGCCCGACGGAAGCACAGCAGGCGCCGGAGGCGCAGCGGGCGCTGGAGCAACGGGCGCCGCGGCGGGCGTGGCAGGTGCGGTAGCTGGCGCTTCAGGGGCAGGCGGGGCCGCGGGCGCGGCCGCTTCCTGCGCGATGGCTTTCCCTACAAAGAGAAGACTCGCCCCCGCTGCCGTCGACACGAGGAAATCGCGGCGGGAATGCGCATCAAGTCCCCCTTTGAAGGGGGATTTAGGGGGATGTGTTTTGCCACATGCCTCTGACGCGGTGCTTGAACATCCCCCTAAATCCCCCTTCAAAGGGGGACTTGATGCGGAATCCCCCTTCAAAGGGGGACTGCTCAACGATGTTTTCCGGGCGTCCTTGTTACGTTTACGTGCACCCGGAATCCGATCCGGACCCATGCGGGAATCGTCCATGCAGTTCTTCTCTCGACGGCTCATTTTTTCACCTATTTACTGCGGTAGGTTGCTGCCAATCAGGGCCGGATAATACTCCAAGACTCGATACGATTTCCAGCGTAACGCAGGCATCTTGCCTGCATCCACGAGAACACGAGCTGATGCGCGACGCTACTTCGCCAGTTCGGCGGCCATAGCCTCGAAATTGGCCACGCATTTGGCGATCTCTGGAAGGGAGTTCTCCATGTTGTACTCATATTCGATCGAGAACACGCCCTTGAAGCCCTGACGCTTGAGTTCGGCCAAGATGCCTTTGATGTCGGTCTTGCCTGTCCCGTACGGCACATCATGCGCCAGCTTGCCCACTGAATCGAGGTCTTTCAGGTGCAACGAGACAATACGTCCATCGAGGGCCTTGATGCCATCGAGGGAATTCAGAAAATGCATGTGCGACTCCGCATCCGGGCCATACTGCTCCTTCAGCTTCTTGACGGTTTCGGCCGAGTCGGTGCACGAGCGCATCCAATGGCCCGTGTCCGCGCACGCGCCAATGCGTTTGCTGTGACCCTGAAGCGCCTCCAGTTCTATCTTGTAGTCCCAGTACGGCGAGGGCTTAGGATGATTGTGAATGGCGACGTTGATGCCGTACTCCTCCGTCAGCTTGTCCAGGAGCGACAGTGTTTCTTTGGAGGGTTCGGAGACGATCGTCTCGACGCCCATCTTCTTGGCAAAATCGAATACCTTGCGGCATTCTTTTTCATCGTTTGGCAGTCCCACGACACCGTAATTGACCAGCTTCACGCCCGCCGCGTCGAGCTTGGCCTTCACGGCTTTCTGCGCGTCCTCAGACATGTTCTGGTCGAACTTCGCGTCGGGCATTTCGGCGCTGAGCTTCTGACCGGGGTAGGCTTCGATGTACTTCAAGCCCACGGAAGCCGTCTTGTCCACCGCCTCGAAGAAGGTGAACTTGTTGAACGAGTACGCCTGACAGCCCAGCCGCCATCCCAGCTTCTCGGCGTTGGGCGTGCCGACTGGTTTGTCCGCCGCCCAGGCGACGGGAACTACCGTCAAGATAACCGCTATCGCTAACAACAGAACTCTGGGCCACAAGCGCGTGTTCATAGTCCACTTCCTCCGCTTCCTGGTTTGACTCGACAAAGACGTTCCTAGCCTCTTGAATGCCGTTTCCGCCATGTGTGTGAGCGGGCATCCTCCCATATCATTCACTCGCCTGCAAGATCAAGCACGGTTTTATGTTGCCAAGCACAATCAGTGCGAAACATTCGCCACCCACCGACTAGTAGTGTGTTCTCGAGATAACGTTACAGGTTCGGTATGACATCCCGAAGGGATGCAACGTGAATAGCCGTGGGTGAAACCCACGGAACCCGCGTACGCGATAGACAACCCTGAAGGGGTTGAACACGCAGTATTAACCTCGTTTCCACGCTGTTCGACCCCGTCAGGGTCGTCCGTCCGCGGAACCTCTCTCCGTGGGTTCCACCCACGGCTATTCACATTGTACCCCTTTCGGGGTACTGCAACGTTACCTCGCAAACGTTCTACTAGCCACGGGCCGCTTCCTCTTCCAACTCCTGGGCGTTCGCCTGGAAAGGACTAAGGCCAAGACGTCCCAAAGCATCGAGGAATCCGTGACGGCTCAATCCCGCCACCGCTGCCGCCTTGGACTGCGAAAGCATGCCTGTCTCGTACCACTTCGCCGCCGCTGCGATACGCATTTCTCGAACAAACTCCTCTGGATCGAGCCTTAACGCGGAGAATGCGCTTTCCGGCAGGTCAACGTCTGCATGCATGGGCAAGAACCTCTGCGTCGGATAGGCTGCAACGGTCACACCCTGAACAGCCGTCCGCGAATCATCGGTCGAGCGGAAGCCCGACACTACTAAGCTCTTCACGCCCAATTCTAGCGCCTTGCCACGCCTAAGTAAAGCGCATTGCGCCATTCAAGCAGGAGTCCGACCTCGCAGCCGCGCTCAAGCGTGCCCTAGGCAAGCCGCCATTCTCCGCGCATCGGACGGTAAGTCATGCGCTGGGCTTCTTCGTCGTTGGTGATGCGCTCGGCAACCGGGTCCCATTTCAGCTTCCGCCCGGTCAGCATTGCGATGTTCGCAAGATGGCACAGGGTTGCGGTACGATGCCCGATTTCCTCGTGGGCAAAGGTCTTGCCTCGCGTTTTCACGGCGTTCAGGAAGTTCAGGTGATGGCTCGAGCTTCGTCCGAGGTTGACCTCGTTGGGTCCGATGACCTCCTTGAGCAGCGCCGGG
The DNA here is from genome assembly GCA_964587655.1 of uncultured Nitrospiraceae bacterium. Lineage (GTDB taxonomy): Bacteria > Hydrogenedentota > Hydrogenedentia > Hydrogenedentales > SLHB01 > CAZPMT01. The sequence continues at coordinate 15,694 of CAZPMT010000010.1, read as the reverse complement.
GAACTTGCTTCGAGATCGCCGCCGTGTATGTGCACGAACACCCATCCGTCGGTCCCTTCGAACTTGAGGCCGCGCGGCTCGTTCGTGGTGCAGATCATGCGCACGCCGTTGGCATAGAGAAATTCGAAATGGTACTTCACCGCAACGTCGAAGAGGCCGGCGCGCAGGAAATCTCCCTTGCCCTCGACCTCGATAGGCCCCGTGTTATCCGTATTGTTGCCCAGTTGGCCGATGTCTATGACGTGCGCGCCGCGATCCGTCACCTCGCCGCCGGAGTACTCGAGGATATAGCGGAACCAGAAGTGGCAGCGCTTCTCGGTGTACGGATACCAGGGCGTGGGACCGAGCCACATGTCGTAGTCGAATCCATCCGGGACCGGCATCGCGACGGGCAGCGCGCTAAGGTCGCGGTTATCCCAGGGAAGGTTGACGTGTATCGTGTGGAGCTTTCCGATCCGCCCGTTTCGGACCAGTTCGCAAGCGTAGCGCGCGTTGGGACGCGACCGTTCGTGGCTGCCAGTCTGGAGGACGCGCCCGTAGCGCTTCACCGCGTCGCACACCGCGCGGCCTTCGGCGATCGTGTTCACTAGCGGCTTCTCGCAGTACATGTCCTTGCCGGCCTTCGCCGCCGCGATGGAAATCAGGCCGTGCCAGAAATCCGGAGTGCCGTTGCATATCGCGTCGATGTCCTTGCGCGCAAGAAGCTCGCGGAAGTCACTATACGAGGAGCAATCGCCGTTCCCGTACTTCTGGTCCACGATCTTCTTCGCCTGGTCTCGGTGGCCGCGATCCACGTCGCACACGGCCACCATCTGTACGTCATTGTTGCCCAGGAACGCGCGCATGTTGCCCGTGCCCTGTCCGCCCGTCCCGATCGCGCCCATGACGATCCTGTTGCTCGGCGCCACGGCGCCGTCGGCCCCCAGCGCGCGCGAAGGAATGATGTAAGGGAAGGCCGCCGCGCCTAGAGATGCCGCGCCGGTCTTCCTGATGAAATCTCGTCTCGAAATCCTCTTGCTCATGGGTAATCCCTTTGTCATCCAGGTTAACTCATTTCACAAATGCCAGTGAATATCAGCGGCTCGTCAAATGACGCAGCGGTCGGGTCTACTTGAGAGAACAGGCGTACTGTGACGGCATTTCTTCACAAGCTCTCCGCTATTTCTTTGGCGCACTCGCGCTGGGCAGTTCTTTGATGAAAACGTTCCGGAACCACAGAGGCGAACTGTGGTTTTGCAGTTCGATCTGGCCCGTCGGATAGATCGGCTTGCCGCGGTCCCAGTAGTTCTCGAGGGTGGTGTCGTCGACGACGAGCACGTCGTTCAACCACACCGTGACCTTTTCGCCGACCATCCGGATCTTGAAGGTGTTCCATTCCCCGATGGGCTTGTCGGCGCACTTCAGCGGGTCCTTCGGGTTCTTCTGGTTGTTGTACAGGCCGCCCGAACCGACGGGATTCTTCGTATAGTCCCAGATCTGGACCTGCGGAGAGCCTCGGAGATAAATGCCGCTGTCGCCGCCGGCCCCGATCTTCCAGTCGACCAGCAACTCGAAATCGGTGTAGTCCTTCGCCGTGCAGAGGCTGTCGCCCTTGCCGTCGAAGGTCAAACCGCCGTCCTCGGCCTTCCAATGATCGTTCATTTTCTGGTCGGCTTCGGCCTGCTTCTTCGCGAGGTCCTCCGGACTCATCTTCGCCCTGCTCTCGGGATCGCCCACAAGGCCCTTCCACCCCGTCAGATCCTTGCCGTTGAACAGCGGCACAAAACCTTCGGGCGCCTTGGCCGCTGTCTCACCCGCAGCGCCAGCGACTGCACAGAATGCAAACGCGCCCAAGGTCAATAGAACGAATGATCTTACCAACATGACTTTCACCTTGCCTTTCGTCCGCGTTTTCGGACCTACTTCTTGCCCTTGACGACGCGCTTGGATTCGATCTTGAGTTCATGGATCGACCACGGGGCCTTCTCATCCGAGCCTGTCTGCACAATCTTGACGTATTGGGCGGCCTTCGGCGTCAATGCAATCTCGGTCACGGGGCCGGAACCCTTACCTTCGGCTACTGCGGCGCCCCAGTTATTCTGGTCGTTTGTCAGGAACACCTTATATCCCCGCGGGAAATCGTTGGCGGACGGTGTTGTATCGAGCGTGACCTTGCTGACCTCGTATTGCGCTCCCATGTCGATCGTGAAGCTCATGTCCGGCTTCTGCGGCGCGCCGCTGTCCCACCGCGAATCCATTTTGCCGTCGATAGCTTCCTTGGCGTCGCCCTCGTTGGCCGAGGCGGTAACCTTGTAACCGCTGGCCTTGATCTTGCTTGCCGCAAGGGCCGCTTCTTGTTTGACTTCCGCGACGTCGAGATATGGCTCGACCAGACCGAGTGCGCTCGGGCTCTTCACGTTGGCCAAACCGCCGATAACCATTTTCTTCTCGTCGGATTTCTTTGCAATCTTGAGGGCCTTCTCGTAATACGGCAACGTGGCGTCGATCGTGCGGTCGCTCGGCAGCTCGAGGAGACGCAGCAGCCCACGCATGAGCAGGACGCGGTGTGTATCATCCTTAGACGCACTTGCGAGCGCAAGGATATCATCGATCCCGGCCACGGTCGGCCAGCCGGAAAGCGAGCGGACGGCTGCGTCTTTGACGTCCCCCTTTCCGCCTTTGGCGGCCTCGACCAGGGGTTTCAGGCCGTTCACGTCTCCCACCTGACCCAACACCGTGTAAAGGGCGCACTGCGCGGGGACATCCTTCACGCCCGGCAGCTTGGCCAGGATCGTTGCCGCGCGCTTGTTCTCATCCGGGATCTTCTTCGCCGCCGCCACGACGGCGTTCACGGCTTCCTTGCGCGGATTCTCGGCGGCTTCCGTCACGAGATTGTCGACCATGGCGGCCAGGTCCTTTTCGCCGGCCAGGACGCCCAGCGCTATATACGCCTCCGCGCGAACCTGTTCATTCGCATCGCGTGTCGCTTCGATCAGAGCGGGAACGGCGCTGACCGCATTGCGCGCGGTCAGGGCGCGGGCTAACTCGGCCTTGACCGCCGGCTCGGCTTTCTTCATCTCGCCGATCATGGTCTCGTCCACATTCTGGCCCCGAAGCGCAGCGAGACTGGCCCGTGCCGCATCGTGCTCTGGCCCCTTCGCGGCCGCCGCGACGGTGGCCAACGGCATCGCGCATTCCGCGTCGCCCAGTTTGCCCATCGCCGAGATCGCCGCGATCCGCACGCCCTCATTCGCGCTCTTCGACGCCTCCGCAATCGGCGGCAACGCGGCCTTGTCGCCCCGATCCGCCAGGGCCACGATCAGCAATGCCTGCGCGGCCGGCTGAAGCTTGGGAAGGCCCGCCACGAACGCCTGCGTCGCGCCGGCGTCGCCTGCGGACAGCGTACGGACAAGCTGCGCGGCCACGTTCCGAAGTCCGGCGTTGTCGCCCGCGAGGGCCTCGGCAACAGCCGGAACCGCCGCCGGACCCATGGCAAGCGCGCGGCCACGGAACGCCGCAACCTTGACGTTATCGGGTTCCGAGGGTCCCTGGAGTTGTTCATACATCTTCACGGCCTTCTCGGGATCCTTGGCCGCGAGTTTATCGGCGCAAAGGAGATAGGCATCGGCCCAGGCGTTGTGCAGTTCCTTGTTGGCGTCCTTGGCGTGTTCGAGGGCCTTGACGGCCTCGGCGCCGCCTATGTGTCCCAGCGCGGCGATGGCCGCCTCAGCCACCATCTTGTCCTTGTCCTTGGCGAGCTTGCCCAAGGCCCCCGCGGCGGCTGCGCATTGCCGCGCGCCCAGGGAATTAACAATTCCTACCTTGACCAAGCCGGAGGCGCCGTCAAGGGCCTCCAGCAGCGCCTTGTCAGCCGCCTTGCCGGGAATGCGTTCGAGCGAGTAGCGGGCCATATCGGAGGTCTCTTTGGCCTTCAGCATCCCCGCGAGAACAGGAACGCACTCTTCGCCTCCCGCGATTGAGAGCTGACGGCAAGCGAACTGCTTGCCGTCGAGCGTCGCTTCACCCTTGAGAATTCCAAGGAGCTTCCTCACAAGCTCCTTGCGCGCATCGGGCGAGCTCTGCGAATCGCGCACGGCGTCCGACACTACTGAAAGGCTTTCGCGGCTCTTGCCGAACTCGTAAGCCGCCACGTCCTTCAGCGCCGCATCAACCGACGCCGCATCCGCGGCCCGCGCGGCGGCGGGAAGTGCGAGACTGGCGCACACCAGCGCCGTCGCCGTCAACAGAATCAAAGCGTAACGTGTCATTGTCTTCTCCTTCATTATCGGCATTCCGATCTTCTGTTCCGTTTCACTCATATCATTTCGCGTGGGGCAGACTGTCAGTCTGTCCAAGCAGGCTAACAGCCTGCTCCACGGCGCTCCTACACCCGCCAGGGTTCCCGCATCGCGCGCACGAGCATGCGATTGGCCTCCGGGTCATCCGCAAACATTTCGTTGCCAGGGTCCCACCGCAGCTTTCGGTTCAAACGCATGGCGATATCGCTGAGATGGCATATCATATCCGATCTAATCGCCACATCGATAGGGCACACAGTCGTCCCGCGCGTCTTGACGCATTCGATGAAGTTCCCGACGTGGCTCTTGCTGTCATAGAGATGCACTTCATTCGGACCGAACGATGTCTCGAGGAGCGATTTCGGCTCGGTTTTCAGGACGCCCCGAGCGACGTGAATCCAACCGTCAGACCCTTCGAAGCGAATGCCGTGCCGGTTCTGCGCCTCGTCCGTATAGTCAAGCACGACGCCGTTTGAATACCGCATCACAACGTTCCACTTGGTGGCGCAGTCGCAGAACCCATCCGACGGAAACACGCCCGTCCCTTCCGCCGAAATGGGCCCTGAAAGGTCCGTACCGTTGCCCCACTGGGCGATGTCCACGTGATGGATGCCCCATCCCGCGACAAACCCGAGGGCGTAGTCCGTGTTGTGCCACCAATACTGGTTGACAATCCGCTTATCCGAGTACGGCGCCCAAGGGGCGGGACCCAGCCACAACTCGTAGTCGAGCCAATCCGGGACCGGCGTCGGTTCGATGTTCTCTGATTGCCGGCTTGCGGGAGACCCCACCTTGATCAGCCTCAGATCGCCGATTCGCTTATTATGAACTAATTCGCAGGCAAGACGAAACTCCCTCGACGACCGCTGTTGCGTGCCGTACTGGAAGACCCGTCCGTAGCGATGAATGTCGTCGCGCAACGCCTGTCCCTGTTGAAGACTCAGCATCAGCGGCTTCTCGACGTACATGTCCTTGCCCGCTTTCGCCGCGGCCACGGCATGCGGCACGTGCCAGTGGTCGGGCGACGCAATCAGCACAGCATCGATGTCGTCGCGCGCGAGCAACTCGCGGAAATCGTTGTACCCGGCGCAATCCTTGGTCTGGTATTGCCCGTTGACGACGTCCATGGCCGCGGCGCGCCGCTTCGCGTCCACGTCGCAGACGGCGACGACCCGCGCTTCGGGATTGCGGAGGAAGTTGCCCATGACGCCGCTGCCCTGCGGCCCGACGCCGATGCAGCCGACGGCAACGCGGTTGCCCGGCGCAATCCCGCCGGCGCCGTGGACCGCTGAAGGAATAATCGCCGGAAACACAGGGGCCGTCGCCGCGGCGAGTAGCGCGGTCTTGATGAAACCGCGGCGCGTCATGCCCCGGCGTGAGTGCTTGCTCTCCATCGGCTTCGTTTCATCCCTCATGATTTGTCAGCCCTTATTCCCGGTATTGGCCTGCGCCTTGGGAATGTGTTTCTTCTTTTGGTCTTGTTCCCGTTTGAGGAATTGATAGAGGTCCATTCGCGCCTCTTCCCAAGCGATTTCGATGGGCTTCAAGGCGCCGTGGTCGCGGGCGTCCAACCGTGCGCCACGGGCGACAAGGAGCTTCGCCACGTCAAGATGGCCGTGGTGCGTGGCTGTGTGCAGCGGTGTTGAACCATCATCCGTCGTCGCGATGTTAGGATTCGCGCCGGCATTCAGCAGCATCTCGGCCAAGTCCGCGTGGCCGTGCAAAGAGGCCAGGAACAGCGGGGTTGCCCCGCGTCGATCCTCTGCGTCGGGTTCGGCGCCCCGTGCAATCAGCAAAGCGGCTATGTTTTCATGGCCCTGCATGGCGGCCCAGTGCAGGGGCGTCAGATGATTCCCGTCCCTGGCGTTGATCTCGGCGCCTTCGCCGAGAAGCCTCCGGACCATGCCGATAAGGCCGTTGAAAGCGGCGTTGTGGAGCGGTGTGGCCTTTGCGTCTTCGACCCCGGCGCTGACGTAAGCGCCATTCGCGATGAGCAACTCCATCAAGACCTCGAAATCTATACCGCCCACCATGTGCAGGGGCGTATGGCCCTCATTATTGAAGACGTTTACCTGCGCCCCGCGCTCGATCAGCCGTTCCGCGATGCGCCGGAAGCCCATGCCCACCGCAAGGTGAAGCGCCGTATCTCCGTTCTTGTCCTTCGCGTTGATGTTTGCGCCGCGATCGAGCGAAAGGCAGATCTCGTCGAGGCGTCCCATGCGCGCTGCTCTCAGCAGTCTCTTGTTCCAGTTGCACCACCAGAAGAACACCCTGCGACTCCTATCCACGGGTCGTGGACACGCTAGGACATTCGATTTCTTCATATTCGCCAAGGTGCCCGGCCGGGACGCGACAGCAGACGATTGGCTTCATCATCGCCGGCAAAACGTTCCGCCACGGGGTCCCACTTCAGGCGGCGGTTCAGAAAATCGCAGATGTTGCCCAATTGGCATACCGTCGAGGTCCGATGACCGATCTCGACGTCCGCGATGGGACGCCCCCGTGTCTTGATGCACTCGATGAAATCATCGCGGTGGCTGCGGTGGCGGTTCAGGTGAACGTCATTCGGGCCAAGCCGGTATTCGAGGATGCTCGCGGGCTCGGCTCTCAGGAAACCGCGGCTCACCATGATCTTTCCCTTCTTTCCATGGAACACGCAGTCCGCCTCGCCGCCGTGATACATGGGAAGCCCGTTCGCGTACAGGAACGTCATGCGCTTCACGTCCTTCCCGTCGGGCGGGATCACCTCGACGGGACCGCTGTGATCCATGTCCAGCGCCCACTGGGCGATATCAAGGTGATGCGCGCCGAAATCGCTGAACCCGCCGCCCGCGTAGTCCCTGTAGCTGCGCCAGTTCGGGAAGCCGGGAAAGTTCAGGGGACACAGTTCGGAGTTGTATGGCCGCCACGGCGCCGGGCCGAGCCAGCGGTCCCAATCAAGAGTCGGGGGGACGGGTTCCGGCGGGAGGCTGTAGGAGTCCTGCGGGAAGGCGCCGATCCCGATGTCGATACTGGTAAGATCGCCGATCACGCCCGCGCGCACGAGTTCCGCCGCGCGCGAAAAGTAATTGTCGTATTCGGAACGCTGCTGGCTTCCGGTCTGGAACACGCGGCCGTACCGGCGCACGGCATTCACCACCGTCCGGCCATCGGCGATGAAGCGCGTCATCGGTTTCTCGCAGTAGACGTCCTTGCCGGCCTTGGCGGCTTCGATCGAGGGGATCGCGTGCCAGTGGTCGGGCGTAGCGATGCAGACCGCATCGATATCGGGCCGTGCAATCAGTTCCCTGAAGTCGCGGTACATGTCGCAGCCCTTGTAGACGCCCTCGCCGAACTTCTGCGCGTAGTGCTTCTCGACGATCTGCTTGCTACGTTCAAGCCGGCCCGTTTCGACGTCGCACACGGCTGCGACGTGCACGTCCTTGTGAAACCTGAACGCTTCGAGGTGCGACTCGCGCCCAAGTTTCCCCAGACCGATGAAACCCATCACAATCCGGTTGCTCGGCGCGGGGATTTCATCCGCGCCCAGCGCCGAGGAGGGGATGACGTATGGGAACGCAATCGCGCCCAAGGCGCCCACTGTGGTCTTCTTCAGGAAATCACGCCTCGCGATAGTCTTCCTCGCCGTCATGTCTTTGCGCCTTTCCGAACCGAATAAAGCCCGACTCCTTGGGTATTTCACTGAACGCCAAGCCCGTTAGACACCGGGTTGTTATCGAGGTGCTTCTCAACGTAGCCCAATATCTCGTCAAGGAACAGAGTTGCCTCTGCCGCTGTTCTGACTTGGCCCAACAGCGACTGACCCGCCCTACAAATCGGCTCGCAGCAGCCAGTCGACACATCCGTCCATCCAGGTGCGATGTATCCCGGATTCCATGACAACGTCGCCCATAAACAGCGGAAGCAAAGTATACGTGTATCCGGAGAAGAGCCAAAGAGGAACGGAGACCACAAACACAAGGAAAGATGGTTTGGGCGAAACCTCTTGAACCTCTCTTCCTCTTTTCAGCCGGAGATGGAGTGTGAAGGCAACTCCCCAGACAATCAACAGTGGCGCAAGGAAGAAGGATAGGAACGCAAACGGAAACAGGACTGAAGACAGAGTTAGCCAGGGCTCAAATCGCGATGTCTGCGCAACTGTTGGAAGCACGGCCGCTGTGAATGCCAGCACCTTGCTCAGGGAATGGATTCGCCCGTCACGCTTCGCCGTTTCAGTTTCGATGTCCTGGCCGGGCTGGATTCGAATAGCTCTGCAAACTGCGATTGAGATCGCCGCAATTATGGCCACTGCGGGCAAGACTATGAAGACTATGAGTTTGAGGAGTCCCACGTTTACGGTCCCTCCCTCTTGGCTGTGCGTTAGCGCAACAGTACTCTGAATTCTTGTTGTAGTCCGATCTCGGTCTCGAATCAATCCTACTTTGACATTCCGGCGCGAATTGAAGCAGATTTAATCCGGTGTTGAAACGAAATCAGAAGGGCTGTCACAGCCCTGCTTCCACGAAAGCGTAGGTAGTCAGCGTCCTCCGCAATCAAAGGATGATCCCGTCTTCCTCAATCTCCTTGCGCAGGGGCGAACCGTGAAAGACAGGCGTCTTCCATCGATCCTGCGAGCAGAAGATTGTCGAGAAAAGCACGTCGCGCTCAAGTTCAATCTCGTAGATGTCGTCCCCAATCGCTCTTTCTTCAGCCATGGACAGATCGCGATCAGTCAGAACGAACAGATCATAATCGGAATCTTCGTGTTGGGTTCCTCTGGCGACACTCCCGTAAAGCACAACCTTGGCCATCGGGAGGTGTTTGAGTATGACCTCCTTGACGGTATCGAGCAAAGCCTCATCCGACGCGTTGAGTATCTCGACCTCATCAATCGTTTTCATGATTTGCCACCAAGTCACGAACGTCTCAAGAGAAAGCGCCGCTATCGGGAATCGAACAGCACGCTAACCAGTCCACAGTCTACCTCACGAGTATGCAGCCTGCAATGGCCCTCGTACAACTGAAAGATGCACTGGAGCACCCGCATCACCCGTGCGTCACGGCTTCTGTGCTGTCCACCGGATGGCCTGCGAGAGCAGACGGCGGTAGCTCGCGTCCGAAAAGATGCTGTCGCCGTGACCCATCTGTATGAAGCAGACCCTGGCCTTCAGATACGTTCGCGCCCAGCCGATCTCCTTCTGGCATTTTGGATTGTCCGTCGTGAGAAGAATGTGGTTGTCCGGATCGACTAGATAGCCCTTGTACGTCTCGTCATTGACGCTGAAGTCGGTGACTCCTTGAGTAATGGGATGCGACTTGTCGGCAATGTGAATCTTGTAGTCGACGCCGTGCTCATACTGCGACTTCGGGTACGTCACCCCGTTCTCGGAAACGTCGTTCAGGAAATACCGCGCGCCGATGATCTTGCGGAACTCGGGCCACTCCGAATAGGCCGCAATCGTGTGGTGGAGCGCAACAACGCCCACCCCGCGCTCGAGCAGCTTCAAGAAGTTCTGCTGCCGCTTCTCCGAGATCTTCTGGCTCATGTTGTAGAGCACAAGCACGTCGTAGGGCCAGGCGCTGATATCCTCGAACAGCTCGCTGTCGTCCTTGAGCGCGACCTGAGTGAATTCGATCCCCTCATGGCCTTCAAACAGAGCGAGGAACGGTTTCTCCGAGAAACCATGACCCCCTGTAACGACGGCAACCCTAAGTTTCGTTTCCGCCCAGGCCCCGGTCGATGTGAGAAACACGAACGCCGCCACCAAGACAAGCAGACAAGTCTTCATTGCAACCACCCTCCTCCAACCTACAGCCTAAACATGCCAAGACCCGCGCATTGTCCTGCGCAACTTGCGCGACGCCTCCGCGTCATCGAGGATCTGCTCCGTCTTCGGGTCCCACTTGACCTTCCGCTGAAGCTGCATCGCGATATTGCCCAAGTGCGCGATAGTGATGGCCCGGTGGGCCACCTCAATCGGTGTGATCGTCAAAGCCCGCGTCTTTCTGCAATCGAGGAAGTTCCGCATATGGTCCTTACTGTCGTACAGGTGCACTTCGTCGGGGCCGATCTTGGAATCGAGGAGTGTTTTGGGACTAGCGTCGATGCCGCCTCGGTCCACCCAGACCCAACCATCCGTGCCTTCCCACTTGGCCCCGCCCCTTTCCTTATTGGATACGACCATTGTGAAACCATCGGGCGCGACCGGCGACGCTCCCGGCGCGTATTTGCACTCGAACCGGTAGTTCGTCGCGGCGTTGTACAGGCCGTCGCGCGGATACTCGCCGACGCCTTCCACCTCCGAGGGGCCCGTATACTCCGTGCCCATGCCCCAGTTCGCGATGTCGCAGTGGTGCGCCGCCCAGTCGGTCAGTTGCCCGCCGGAATAGTCGAGAATCCAGCGGAAGTTCCAGTGGCAACGCTTCTCAGTGTACGGAGCCGCCGGAGCCGGTCCGAGCCAGAAGTCGTAGTCGAACCCGTCCGGGATCGGCATCGCGGGCTGCGGTTCGATCGACGGTCCCGTAGGCAGTCCAACGCGCACCGTATGCACCTTGCCGATCCGGCCGTTCCGGACTAGTTCGCAAGCGAACCGGAAATGGCTCTTGGAACGCTGCCAGCTTCCCGTCTGCCACACGACGCCGTGCTTATGGACGGCATCGCACATTGCGCGCCCCTCGACGATGGTCAACGAGAGCGGTTTCTCCGCGTAGATATCCAACCCGGCCCGCGCAGCGGCAATGGCCGGGATCGAATGCCAGTGGTCGGGCAACGCAATCGACACCGCATCCAGATCCGTCCGCGCAAGCAGTTCGCGGAAATCGGCGTAATCCTTGCAGTCACTGTTGGAATACTTCGCATCCACAAGGCGCTTGGCTTCGAGCCGGTGCGAACGGTCCACGTCGCAAACGCAAACCAACTGAACATCAGGCTGCCCGAGGAAGTTCCTCATGTTTCCCGTGCCCTGGCTGCCCACCCCGATGGACCCAAGCACGACACGATTGCTCGGCGCCACCGCGCCATCCGCGCCCCGCGCCGAGGACGGAATGATGTAGGGAAACGCCACAGCGCCTGTTGCTGCTGCCAATGTGCTCTTGAGGAATTGCCTTCTGCCCACCTCACCGACGCAGTTTCCGTTCTCTCGCATGGCTCACGCTTCCTTTCTTTGTGGCCCTCGGACTAACGAGCACACAGCGTTTCCTGTTGTCAGCAACTCGCTATTGGCCGGACAATGCCTTTTCCACAATCTCGGTTCCCAGATCAACGAATGACTCCGCGTTGTGCAGCCAGCTTTCGACCTTTCCCGGATCGAAGCTCTTCAAGGCGGCATAGTCACCTTCCTGTCTTTGCCTGAAGATCTCATGGTAGAAAGCGCTCATTTCGGCCGGCATTCTGCCCGTCTTGGTCCAGTGCATGTCGAACAGGGAGAGAACTCCCCTATGCTTCGTCGAGTACATGCTTTCCGTCCCAAGCATGGCCTCGGCGACATAGAAGCATGCATAGTAGAGGCGGTTCACAACGCTGTGAAGATGGCCGCGACCAAAGATCAATTGCGCATCTTCGAGGGTCTCGCGAGCCAGGACAAGCCTATAGCGGATGTACACCACATCCTCCGGCTTCATAGCATTACTCCGTCCCTCTGGATCTCTTTATACAGCGGCGAGCCGCGCCAGAGGAGCGATTCCCATTGTTCTCTCGAAACGCAAATTGGCATCAGGATAGTGCTCCGCTCCAGTTCGAGTTCATAGATCCTTCCCCCCAGTTCCTTATCTTCGGCCCTTGAAAGGGGGCGTTCCGTCAGGACCAGAAAATCGTAATCCGATTCTGAGGTCTGGGTTCCCCTCGAAACGCTCCCATACAGAAGAATCGTGGCGGAAGGGCATACTTCAAGCACGATACGCTTCAAATCCGCGAGAACGTCTCGCGCTTCCTCTGTTACTGTACCTGCTTCCTCAAGCGTTCTCATTTAGGGCTCACCACCTTTGCCAATTCGGTTATAATGCCCAATCGAGACCGGCCAATCAAATACGCCGGCATGATCCGCAATTGGAGGGAGATCTCAGTGGGTGAGATGATTTACATGTTCGCAAGTTATGCCTCGCGTCATCAGAACGGAGTCACTTGCCTGGATGGAATGCGGCTGCTGGCGGATACCTTGCATCCGCACGGCGTCAAGATCACCTGGATCGTCAGTCCCGAGTCCGCCGCGATTGCCGCCGAAACACTGACGCGCTGGCATGAGTCATTTGGAGATGATATAGCGGTGCATACCCCGGCCCTCAAAGGCTCCTTCGACGAGAAGAAGGCGGCGATGACGGCTGCGCGGGACGCCGTTGCGAAGGCGTTGCCGTGGGCGGCATTGACGATCGCGGCGAGCGGCCACACTGACCCCGAGATCGCGGCGGTCCTCGAAGACACGGGCTTTGAAGGGTTGTGGGGGTTCTGCTGGGAGCAGATCGAGGTGGATCGGATCACGGACCGGGGCTGCCCATGGGGATTCTACTACATGGATCGCTCGCAACGGCTTCGCCCGGCGCCCGCCGCGGCGGGCCGTGGTGTGATCGGGATGGAGTGGACCGCGCGAGACCTGCTCAAGAGTTTCCATTCCGGGAATCCATGTCTGTACTCTACCGACCCGAACGACGTGGCGCGCGGCGGCATCTGTTCATGGGAGAACATCGATTACTGGAAGGGCATGGCCGGCAACTATCTCCGCAATGTGCGTTACAACGACACCGTGTTCCTGTTGCAGCATCAGGAAGCGCACGAGATGGAAAGGTCGGACCTCTGCCAATGCTATACGCCGGAGGATATTCGCGAGGCGGCGGTGATGCTCGATGAGTTCGTCAAACACATCAAGGGATCCGCCCGAATGATGACGCTCCCGGAAGCGGCGCGCCTCTATCGAGAGCGATACGACCGCACCGCGTCCTCGTACATGCTCTGGGAAGACGCCCTGACGCCGCGTCCGAATCCCGACTATGCCTGGAGCACCCCCATCGGACCGTGGCCCAAAACGTTCCTCCATTACGACCGGGGCGCGCAGATGATGTTCATCGAGGGCAAGGTTGAACCCGTATGCATCCGCAACTACGCGCGGCCATGGGCTTCCGGCGAATACTTCGCCGAACCCAACATACCCTATGCCAGGCTCGTCCACAACACGCAGTACGGTTGGAGCCGCGAAATCGAGATCATCGTCAAAGCGCCTCGCCCAATGCCATACGGCCTCGCCCTCTGGGACGACTACGCCCTCTACCAGATTAACGACGCGCCCGGTCTCATCGAAGGAAAAATGATGTCACGCGAGTTGTTGTTCCTCCGCTATGACCTGGCCACAGGCGAGAACCGCCTGCGCATTCGGCTTCAGGGGAAATAGGCTTCGCGTCTCCCGTGCCGCCTCGAAAATGCGACTGTTTGGACTGTTCGTAGTACCGGCTTCAGCCGGGGATCTGCCTGCCGAATCCACCCTAAAGGGTGAACTACGAATGGTGAGTTCGCCCCGAGTAACGAATCAGGTCCCGGCGGTTCACCGGGCCAAACGGGGGCATCAGACCACTTCCTTCACGACAAGCTGGATACCCTCAATGACCAGCACGGAAAGCCCTCGTGAGACACGAAGGAATATCCACTCCTCGATGACCTCCTCCAACTCCTCCCTTCACGCTTCGAGTGTCCGGGCATTCGGGTAGACCCCCTGAAAACCCGGCACTGTCCCAAGAAACCCTCCATCGTCTTCGAGAATCTCGTAGTGGGCTTTAGTCATCGCCGTTTGGACATACTGTCTTAACATCTTGCCCTTCCCTCGTCATAGACATCGCGAAAACGCTCGACACGTAGATTGTAGCGCAACGCCCTTCTATCCAGAAACACCGCCCTCCCCGTATTCTAACTGCAAGTGAGACAGGTGCGCTTGGATTGGAAGTTGTCTTCCGGAGGGCGTAAGAGAGACATCGTGGCCCAATTCGGTACACGGCTTCTTCCGAAGAAAACGGTGTTCGCGAAACGAGCCACGATGTCGTGGGTAACCGATTTCGCAATTGACTCCCTGCGATTCCCAAGGCCTTGACCGTACCGGGCGATCGTGATAGAGTGTGCCAAGGTTGGTTCGATGGAGGAATCAGATTGCGAGACGCAATCTAACTCTGGTCATTCCGCTGTCTTATTGTCGCCACACCAAAGTAGTGGACGAGCCGCAGGAAATTCGAATCATTGTATTAGCCATCACTGATTTACATAGATGTCTGTTCCATGAAGACTCCGAAATGTTTCGTAATAATGAGTTTTAAGCCAGACTTCGATTTGGTTTACCGATCTGCGATCAAGCCCGCTGTTGATGCACTGGGCTTGGAGAGCGTCAGGGTCGACGACACAACCTCCCCCGGAAACATACCGTCCCGGATTGTGCGTGAGATCATCGACTCACAACTTATCATAGCGGATCTGACCGAACCGAATCCGAACGTGTACTATGAACTCGGAATAGGCCATGCCATCGGGAACAAGACGATTGTGATTTCCCAGGACCCTGAAAACCTGCCTTTTGATGTCCAAGGCGAATTCACGCTTCGTTACAGTAATGATAGAGAGGGTTTGAGGCTTCTGGGGTACGATCTGCAGGATCTTGGCAGAAAACTGCTCGATGGAGGGATCGGCCCTACGAACCTCGTTCAATCTGCCGGCCGTGACTTCTTCGACCTGACTGGGAGTATTAGGCAGACGCTGGATCTTCTTGGCGAAGAGCTAAATCGAACCAAGGCCTTCTCTCGACTCGTTTCTACGGATGGCCTCACTGACAACACCTCCGTTGTCGCGGAACTTGCTGCCGAGGTAGTGTCGTTGATTCCCGGACGTAGTGGGATGTTCCTCGTAGCAGTTAACGGCGCAGCAGGGCTAGGCAAGACGACAACAGCAAAGCTTCTCGCCGAACGAATTCGCGACTCGGATTCCAGTATTTCGGCGGCTTGGCTTCCGCTCGATTCTTTCATGTTTGAGCGTGCAGAAAGGTATTCACGGAATCTGAGCGGTTATGATCCTCTGGCCCATAATGTGGACGCAATACGCGCTCTGTCAAAAGGTGTTCCCGTGTCCTACCGGGCTTACGACCATCTCACCGGGAAGCATCGAACAGAGGAAACGACTGTTATGCCAGCACGTGTTCTGATCCTGGACGGTATTCACTCCTTCCACCCGGCAATCCTGCCGCGTGTAAACCGTAGGATATTCCTGTATGCATCCCCTCCCGTGGCCAAGGAACTCAGGTTCCTCCTGGATGTCAAGGAGCGCGGCTATACCCCGCATCAGGCTTTTAGCCACGCCGAGGAAGAGTACGAGAACTTCGAACGATACATTCTCCATTATGCCAAGTTTGCAGATCGGATTGTCCAATGCATATTTCGGGCGCGGCCACTTCGTGAATTCGGCTGATCGCGGCCAGTAA
>CAZPMT010000009.1:0-87428 GCA_964587655.1 uncultured Nitrospiraceae bacterium | reverse complement strand
ATTATCATCGATACTGATGAAGATCACTCCATCTTCAGCCAGAAACTCCTTCAGCAGCGCCAACCTCGGATACATCATGCAAAGCCACTTGTCGTGGCGCGACAAATCTTCGCCTTCCTTGCCGACGGTCTTCTCCAGCCACCGGCGAATTTCGGGTGAGTTGACGTTGTCGTTGTACGTCCAATTCTCGTTGCCGGTGTTGTACGGCGGGTCGATGTAGATGCATTTGACCTGCCCGGCGTAGTAGGGCAGCAACGCCTTGAGCGCAACAAGGTTGTCGCCCTGGACGAGCAGATTGCCGCTTTCGGGATCGCCCACGGAGAGCTTGTCGTCACAACGGAGCAGGTGGAATGGGACTTCCTTGTCGTGATTGATGACGGCTTTCTTGCCTATCCAGTCCAGCGTGGGCATTGGCGTGAACACCCCTCCGCCTAGAGACTATCGCATTGCGGGGCGCAGGTCAACGCGATAAAACACCGGCGCTGTAACGAGAACCGCGTTCCTTATTCTCGCTCTGGTCAGGAAAGCCGCCCAAGACCGGCATCTTCTGAGAGAACTCAAGACGTCCACAGCGCGGCATAGCCGCAGCCAAACGGTCAAGTCCATAAGATCTTAACCGCAAAGAACGCAGAGAACGCAAAGAAAATCTTCGCAAGAAAACAAGATTCTGAGGGATAGTAGTACGGAATCCGCACAAGCCATTGCAGCTATCCAGGAATGGGAAGCGTCATCGCAGGACGGCACGCCCGCGTGACCGCTGCGCGCTGGGTTGTGCGTTAGCAGCCTTGGGCGCGAAGCGCGGATGTCTCGAAGAGAGAAGCGATGCCTCTGATTATCGTGTTGCCGCTTGGCGGCGTTGGGTAGTATGCTGCAAGCATGAGCATGCGGTTCAGTCGGGCATTCCCATTATGATAAGCGAGGTCGAAGATGCCAGTACGGTCGATACCCCCCGAAGTTAGGCGTGAAGTCCAGCGAATCGTCGATTCTTTCAACAAGGATCAACTTACCGCGTGCGGTATCGCGTACGCCGCCAGCTTTCGTGGTCGATATCTGTACTTGGGTACGGATGACGGTGGCGGTGCGCAGCCGATCTGCCGCCTGGAGTATACTGGGAACATGAAACGCTGGGAGTTCGCAATCTACAAGTACAGCACCGATAGATACGATCCGGAAGAGTGGTGGTTTCCAGGTGCGGAACTGGTCGACGGGACCGTCCAAGGTGCGATGCGAGCCGGCATCGAGGCATACGAATAGCAGAGCCGGCGGTTGCGCCAAACTTCGTGGACTCGGCCTGTGAGCCGCAGACAAACTGGACGCCAATCCCGGAAACGAAAGGGCAACGCCCGACCGTGAAATCCACGTCTGAGAGCCGTGTGTTCGTCCCGGGATAATTCAACATTAGCATGGAGGAACATTAATGAAGCGGGTCTGGGTCTACGATCCACATTCGGGTGGACGCAAGATATCGCCTTCCATTCAGGAACGGACGCGAGACCGTATCTTGGCGTATGCGGAAAGACACTACGCGGGGAAGTTCACGCGCATTGATGTCCGTTTTCACGGGCAATTCTGTTATGTAGACGCCTATACGGAACCGTACGTCCCAGAGGATTTCGATGAGAAGATGTACGACGAAACGCGGGAAGAGCATACCGAACGGCTAAAGAACATCCCAACCCATTTGTGCCGCCTTCGCTATCTCGGGAACGAAGACGCTTGGTCGATGGCCTTTTTCAGGTACAGCAATGAAAAATACGAGCCATGTGTTTTCCACGACGGCAGTTGGACCGGCGCCCCGGAGGATGCTTTCGAGGTATCGGCAGTGTATCTGCAGGAGTAGAGCGGCCGGCATGAGTGTCAGACAAGGGTGTGCACAAACATTTTGGGGGGACATCTCAGGCGGCAGGCCGGTCGCAGAGAGCTTGCACTGGCGCGATAAGGGGAATATCCTAGTCTTACTTGGCGTGTGGGTCTGGGCTATTGGGTTTTTTCCGTGACAAGGAGCATTTTCCATGGCGAAAGCAGATGCAGGTGCAAAGCAGTTGACTCTTTCCAGTACGAAGAAGGAGATGCTGGACGCTTACGCGCAGTTGCAGGAGCGGTTGAAGCAGAAGGCCGAGGCGGAAGCGAAGCCGGAGCAGAAGGTCGAGGAGAAGAAGAACCGTGAGGCGGTGGAAACGGCGGATGCGCTCTCGACGGAAGGCATCGGCAAAGAGATAGGACGGCTGCGGGCCGAGATCGGGACGATTTTGATGCAGGTCTCGGACAAGCTCGACGCGGAGATCTCGCGATACCTTCAGGTCAAGCGGGCGTTTTCCGCGAAGGAGCAGGAGCTTCGGGAGATCTTCGAGATTGAGAAGTCGGCTTCCACCTTGATGACGCTGCTCGAAGTCCAGCGGCAGAAGCGCGAACAGTTCGAACAGGAGATGGCCCAGCAGAGAGAGGAACTCGAGGGCGAGATCGAATCGACCCGGGAGGAATGGGACAAGGAAAAACAGGCGCACGACGCCGACGTGAAGGAGCGTTCGGCGATCGAGAAGAAGGCGCGCGACCGCGAAGTCGAGGAATTCAAATACAAGTTCGAACGAGATCAGCAGGTCATGCGCGAACAGTTCGAGCACGAGAAGCTGCGCATCGAACGCGAGACTCAACTCAAGAAAGAGGCCCTGGAAAAGGAGCTTCAAGAGCGTGAACGGGCGTTGGCTGCCGGCGAAAGCGAACTGAACCGTCTGCGGGAAGAGGCCGCGTCGGCGCCCAAACGGCTCGAGGACGCGGTGGCCAAGGCGGTGAAAGATGCCACGGATCATCTCTCGCGCGAGGCGCAGAACCGCGAAGAATTGCTCAAGAAAGCGTTTGAAGGCGAGACGAATGTCTCGAAATCCCGCATCGAGGCGCTTCAAGTGTCCGTCAAGGAACAGCAGGAGCGGATCGCCAAGCTCTCGGGACAGATCGAGAAGTCGTATGGCCAAGTTCAGGAAATCGCCATCAAGGCCATCGAAGGATCCGCGTCCGCTAAGACCGTCGTCTATTCACAGCCAGCGGCGACTGAACAGGAACGTCCGTCCGGACAGCGTTAGCTGATAACGTGACGCTGTCCAAGTGTGAGGCATTCCTGCCTCGTTCCCGGTTCTGCCTGCTTTCTAACGGCCGGTGGTTGAGAGCATGAGCAAGAAATACGCATTGTGGGGCAGCCAAGGTTCCGCCGACTCGGCTCCGGGCAGGCTGCCTGGTCCTGTTCTCAGGTCAAACCAGGGCCGGTCCGAGTTATCAGGTGGACGGATGATGCCATTGGGTATTGCGCCGGGCACTGCCCCGCGTTCGTGGCCGGGGATTTCGGCGTATAGGTGATGATAGTAGATGCGTTCGGAATTGCCTTTGCCTTCAAACATGCAGAGAGCCATGGGATTCATGCCAAGTATCCAGTGCACTTGGTTCGCGGCGCAGGATTGCAAGCGAACGGCCATTGCGGGATCGTCCTTGAATACGGCCGCGGACAGGTTCGCCGCCCATGCCACGGAAAGGTATTCGCTGTTGCTCCCCCCGAACCAATCGTCGCGGGCCTTGAAATAGAATGGCTCGACGCCGGTGTAGTTGCGCAACAGGCCAAAGGGATTGCCGGCCAGACGAAACGTCCATGCGAAATAGGTCCGAAGACTGTCCCGGATGCGACCGTTCAATGGAGATGCCGGGTTTTCCAACGCGAAGCGCGCCAAGGCCGCCGGGATCACGCCCTCGTCCACGATCTTCATCTCGGGCGGTCCTCCCGGCGCGCGTGCAAACCATCCCGGCGCGGAAGACCTTGCACCGTCGCCCGGCGAGTTCTGGAGTTCAAGCAACTTGCCGGCGATTCGCTCGGCCATCGAAAGATACCTGGCCTCTCCCGTGTTGCGATACAACTCGATTGCGGCGAAAACTTGTCGCGGCTCGTAAGCGGCTAGGATACGGTCTTCGTACACGGCCCAGAGCTTCCGAGCGGCATCGAGGTACGCGGGCGCATTGAGACGGCGCCCCAAGACCGCCCACGCGGCGATTGTGTATGCGCCGAGGTCGCCGGGATCGCTGGTGTTGATGACCCGGTCGTCGCGATTGCCCGAAATCCCGTCGGTATCATGTTCCGGAATGCCGTAGTAGTCGATGTCGTTTGTAACGTTCATCCAGATCCGGCCCGTCGCCGGGTCCACCATCTTGAGCATCCAGTCAGCGCCCCACACGGCTTCATCCAAAATGTCCGCCCGGTGATTGCCGTCGCGGTCCAGCGTTTCAAAGAAGGCAGGATCGCCTTCATAGGCGCACACCATTCCATAGACCGAGACCGGCGTATTATCCCCCATGTGCTTGTGCATGTCTCCGGCATTGTGATATCCGCCGGTTGCGTCCACGTGACCGCCGTCCGGCAGTTTGGCGTCGTCCATATGGCACGGCCCATGCCAGCCCGGGACCTCGCATCCGCAACGCTGAATCGAGTAGAAGCGATACGCCAGTTCACCGGTCTCGCGCATGTGAAGGCGAGGGCCGACCAGCACGGGCTGTGCTGTGGCCTGTGAATCGCCTACGCCGGCCTCCAGTAGGTAGGAGCCGGAGGCCACGTCGTTCACAACGCCCGCGAAGTAGTAACTCCCCCAGTCACTCCCGTGTTCGCCTTCCGCCCGGCCGAGCGGAATAAGCAGACCCTGGTAGGCGGTTCGCTGCTGATTCTTCAGCACAAACCTGCCGGCGCCGTCCGCTGGAAAAACCGTCGAGGCGACGACAAATCGCAACGGGCCGCCAGTGTTGTATCCTACCTGATCCGCGTAGATGTGGACACCCGGTTTCCTCTCAACGAGAGGGATGAACTCGACGGACCGAATGCGCCACGTGCCGGCCTGCCGTGGAAAAGCCAGGATAAGCAACACGCGGTCCGCGTCGGAGGCCAACGGCAGCCGCCCGGTCGAGACGAGCGTCTCGCCGGACACGGGATCCTGCGAACGGTCCTCCTTGAGCAGTCCATGCGCCCCATACTGCCGCAGCACGATCCCCGGCTGCGCGGGCAGGCCGGATTTCTTGAAGTACGCGCGTGCGACGAAGCTTTCTGTCTCATCCGGGATCGCGATAGGCGTAGCCGAAATGAGGAACGCGCCTTCCCCTTTTGTCACCGTGAGCGCACGATCGCCGCCCCGCTCCTCCACGGCGAAAGAGCCGTCGGCCTGCGGGTCTCCGCTGTCCGGCAAGATCATCCGACGCCACCCGCGGGGCGTGTTGTTTTGTTTCTCCCCGCTCGCAGGCATGTCGAGAAATTGGAAGTCCCCGTTAGTCAAGATCGATTCTGAAGTGGACACTTTCAGTCCGTCGATACATATCCGCGCATCGTTTATCGAGACCTCGATGTTGCAGGCCAACCCCTCCACAGGTTCGTCCATCGCCAGATCACACGCGCCATATGACCAGGCAAGCTCGACCGACTCGTTCTCAAGTTCAACTTGGGAACGAGTCTTCTGGCTGGCAACGATCTTGCGTCGGCCGCGTTCGTAGCCCTGCCCATCAACCAGAACAAGATCGAGCTGACATCCAACGCCTTCCGCTTTCACCCATGCTTCCGCACGATAGCGGTCTGGAACCGGGAGTTGCCGTGGTGCTTCAAACAGTGAAAAACGGCACTGCACTCCCCGTCCGTCAATCACCAAAGCGGGATTCCCGTCACGTCCCTCGTCTTGCCGCCACGTTCCCCGGACACCCCGCGGAAACGGCGATAGGCCCGCATGATCGCGATCGAGTGAAACTACAGCGGCCGCCCACGCGCCTGAACCCGCGCCGAGCAAGATTGCCCACGCTAACAGCATCCACCGTGCGGTCGGATTGAGCGTTGTCTTACTGGGACGCAGGCAAATTGGCCTCTTATCAGTCGTGATAGCAAGTGTCATCGCGTTGGGAGGAATCCAGTCTGTTGAATGTCGTAACGTCGGCACGGCCACAGGATCTTTTCGGGTTTCCAGGGGCCGCCACACGTGAAACAGTAAAGGTCGCCGCTGTGGGACGGGATGAGGATCTCCACACGCCCGTCCTGATCACAGTCGCAGAGCGTGGGAGACGCCGCGATGCGTTTCTTGGTGGGAAAGCACCACTTGAGCGCACCACGGCTCGACAGACAGTACACGTTTCCGTTTGCCGCACCGAAGATCGCCTCGATCTCGCCGTCACCATCCACGTCGCCCAGCGCCGGCGCGCTTTCAATCCAATCCCCCGCCTTGAAACACCACTTCTCCTCTCCGCGGCTGCTGAGGCAGTAGAGATATCCGCGTCCGTCACCGTAAAGGACTTCGCAAGCCCCGTCACCATCGATATCGCCCGCGGCAACGGTTGTGTCGATGCGCCCTGGAAACGTACGATGATTCCACACGCACGTACCGGTCTTTCCATCGAGACAGTAGAAAACGCCGTCACTGGACGCTACGAAGACCTCGGGGGCCGGCATCCCCATCACGTCGGCGATCACGGGGCCGTTGTTAAATGTCGCCGCGCCTCGGAATGTCCACACTTCCTCGCCTTTGTTGTCAACGCAGAACACTGAATTGGGGCCGCCGCAAAACACGATCTCCCCTCGGCCGTCGCCATTGACGTCGCCCACGGCCGGCGGCCCTTCAGATCCCGGGCGCGGCATGTGACGCTCCCACACAAGCGTGCCGTCACCATTGCGGCGTTCCAGTTGGCCCGAAGTCGATATCCAGTAGACTTCGTGCACGCCATCGTGATCGGTATCCGCAATCGCGGCGTTGCCCCAGGGAATGCCTTCCTCGATCTGCGTCTTCCAACGGACGGCGCCCTCGGCGCTCAAGCACACGACGCCGTCATTGCGCGTGGTCACCAGGATTTCCGGTTTGCCGTCGCCATCGAGGTCGCCGGCCGTGGGCGTGCCCGTAATGCGAAGCGTGAAGTCCTTGTACGTCCAAAGCTCCTCGCGATTCGCACTGAGACAAATAAGCTTGCGCTCTTCGCTGGACTCGACGAGGATTTCCAGGCCCGGCTTCCCGCTCAGATCCGCCACGACCGGGGACGCATAGATCCGGCTGCCCGCCTGATAGGTCCACAACAGCGTGGGCTGAGTCACCGTTTCAGCCCTAACTGAAACGCCGTCAGGCAATATCGCGCAGAATGCCGAGAACAAGAGAATCAACGCTATCGACGAAATGTGCCGTATCCAGATCTTCACTAAGTACACCTCTTCACAAGTCAGGTTCTTATTGCATCACCATGGTATTCATTCATGATGCACTCGCGATCCGAAGGACGAGATCGTGCGAGAAATCCGGCACTAGGAAACGAGTATCGACTCCTCCCGCGACGTGAACCCAGGGAGAATAGAGGCCGGTGACGGGAGAGAATGTCGTCGCGCGGTACAAACCTTCGGGCAACGCCAACGCGATGGCTCCATTTATCGTTTGTCCTGCGCCCGGATCATCCAACTCACGTTCGTCCGCGAGGTAAATGCAGTAGTCCTCTTTCTCAACGGCAAAGATCGACGCGCAGGTATGGGGAGGCTGTTCTTTCAGCCGGTTCCGCAGCGGCGTGGCCCGCGCAAGATCGACCGAATGGACAAAATCCGAGAGGTGCTTCATCCAGGAACGGATCTGGCGTTGTGACTCGATCGTTCCGGTCTCGCAATAGTTGATGATCGAGAAATCGATGTAATCGTAGTGTGAACCGCTCATCAGCGCAGTCCACGCGCGTTTCCTGTGGATGGTCCATCCGTCAACGTCCTTGTACTGACTGGCCGCGTTATCCTCATCCAGGTTGAGCGGCTTTTGCTCATGGAACGTGTCCAGGCAGAAGTCGCGGAGCGCACGAAGACACAACTGTTTTGACATGAAAGCACCCATGTCATAGTCGTTGCCGCGATAGCCGATCCCGGGCAAGGGATGAATATTGACGATGTCAAGGAATGACTTCCCAAACGATTTGTCAGCCGGGTGCGACCACGGGTGATACGTGAAAGCTTCATGTCCGGCAATAAGGTGTTTGTTGGGGAGTTCCTTCTCCGCATCGCGAATCACCCCACAGTTTGTCGGGGTTTGACAAACTGTGGCGAGAGCCATCTGCCACTCATCAACTTCTTCCGGAGACGGCGCCCCGTCAACGCCGGGAAAGCCGCCGCCGGGTTCGTTACAGATTTCGTAAATGACGTTGTCATACCGATTCGTTTCTTGAACAATCTTTCGGACGTGCGCGGCCTGGCGCTCGAAAACCGCAGGATGACGTTGGGTTATGTAATCTGTCCAGTCGATCTCGGGCAGGCCATTGATGTTATTGCCCGCATGCAACGGGTTCAGAGCCCAGATCCGCGATTCGTACGTATTGCTGAGAAGAACGACTTCGACGACGATGCCGTACTCGGACGCAAGCGAGAGGAACCCGTGGAGCCGCTCAAAGAACTCGGGGTTCCACTGGTCAAGGTCGAATTTCGGTTCTCCATCGAGTGCGCGGCCGGGACCGGTCCGCCGGAATGGGGCAACGTAGTCGGGCGACTCCGGTTTGCACGTGCTGTAAGGATTGACGGGGCTCTGCAGTTCGCGAAACAGGCAAAACAGGCGCGTGAGCGTCATCGACTTCTCCGCGGCGTCCGCCAGATAACGTTCATACCGAAAAGGACGGTTCATTACCGCTCCATAATGTTCCGTGGCGGTGATGAACGCGAACGGCTTATCGCGAAACTCGAAGTACTTCGGGTTCTGTGGATGGATACGGATGGCGTTTGACAAAACGATCTTCTCCTTACACGATTCCTTGTTCCGATCCTATTGGTTGCGGCTATGCCGCGCTGTAGTGTCTTCCTTACCTGAGAGCTCGTGAAGAAATGCCGTCGCAATACGCCCATTCTCTCAATGAGTCTGGAACGCTGCGTCATTCCCGCGAAGGGCATCAAAGCCCCTCCCTACTCTGAGACCTCGGAATGTCCCTTAGCGATTTGGGAAAAAGCCCCGCAAGAAATCGGCTTCGGTTCCATCGAAGACCGCCTCGGCCAAATGCTCGATGCCGGTCTGATTGCCCCACGAGTAGTTGATGACGGTCTTCCCCTGAAACTCGCAGAAATCCAAGTCGGAGTTGTTGATGTCCACCGCGCCGGCGATGCGCTTGCGTTCGGTCTCGGTCAGCTTCGGATTTGCGATCTTCTTGTCCTCGCCGGAGTGTTTCATAATGGGTTTGAAGGGACTATCCTCCCAGGCGATCAGGTCCTTCGATCGGACGATATGCGGCGCGTACAAGGGTCCGGGATACGCTTCGAGATAGACCATGTAATACCGATCATCAAGGAAACGGAGCGAGGGACATGCCGAATACCGCTCTTTGGTGTAAACGCATTCCTTGGGAGTCAGCCGCCATGCGCGCAGATCGTCAGACACGGCAAACCGCATGGTAAATGGATTACCCGTCTCCTCTTTGGGTGCGCCGATCTCGAAAGCCATGACGTACGCCCCGCGTCCTTTGCAGACGGACGTGTTGAAGATCTCCCACCCGGGCAGTTCCATGGCGGTCTGGTCTTTCCACTCGCGCAGGTCGGTCGACCAGAAGACGTGGACGTGCGGCCCGCCCCAGTTGCTCACCCCATACACGTACACGGTCTCGCCATCCACGAACGCGCTGCCGAGATGGTATCCGCGTGCGAACGGGGCTGTCGCCTCGCCCGACGCGACGTCGATAAAGCGGAAATATGACTTTCCGGTAGTGTTGGGTTTGTAATTGTCGCGGACGTACTCGAAGCGGTAGAGTTTGCCGTGCAAGACGACCGGCGTCGTCTCCACCATGTCGCAGTCAATCGTCCCGAGCTTCTTGATGACGGGCGGGCCTTCTCCCGCGAATGCAACGCCACTCATACACAATACCCCCAATAGTCCCAGCACAACCGCCTTCGATACCATCAGCTATCCCTTCCGTGGTTCGCGGACGCTGCCCGCCGCGGAATCCCGATGTGCGCTTGTCAGACATTATGCTATAGTCAGCGGCGCACAGCAACACAATCGGACCCTCGGAAGTTCCTGCGCCATGAATCGTCCTCGAGTATTGCTCGTCAACCCGAATCGGATGTTGCCGCCGGTTGCCCCAATCGGCTTGGAGTATATCGCGGCGGATCTGGCGCGCAACGGATATGACCCCGTTCTCTGCGATCTGACCTTCTCGAAGGACTGGGAAGCGGCGCTGTGCACGGCGCTCGAGGGAGCGCGCCCGCTGGCCGTCGGCGTCTCCGCGCGGAACATCGATGACGCGTATTTCGCGAGTCAGGACTTCATTCTCGATATGACCACCGCGATGATACGCCACATCCAATCGCACACGGACGCTCCCATCGTCCTCGGCGGGATAGGTTTCTCGTGCGCGCCGCGCGAGATCCTCGGTTACACCGGGGCTGACTATGGGATCGCCGGAGACGGCGAGGAGGCTTTCGCGCTGCTGCTGGATCGGCTCTCAAGCCGGTCCGAGGCCGGCGATGTGCCCGGGCTGACGTACCGTCCTTCGCAAGCGGCTATTGCAGTGGTCAAACCCGCGCCGCCCGACCTCAGCCGCATGCCCGTCCCGAAACGCCGATTCCTTGACAACGCGCGCTACTTCGCGGAAGGAGGCCAGGCCGGCATCGAAACCAAACGCGGCTGCGACGGCGCTTGCGTATACTGCGTGGATCCGCTATCGAAAGGGACTCGGATTCGCTTGAGATCTCCCGAGTCGGTCGTCGACGAGGCCCGGGATCTCCTTGATCTGGGGATCAACGTGTTCCACCTTTGCGACTGCGAGTTCAACCTGCCGCCGGAACACGCCGCCGGTGTTTGCCGCGCGCTGATTGATTCCGGCGCCGCCACCGCCATCAAATGGTACACGTATGCCTCGCCGCACCCGTTCGACCGCGATCTCGCGCACGTCATGGCGCGCGCCGGTTGCGTCGGGATCAACTTCGGCGTGGATCACGCGGACGCCGATATGCTTCGGCGGCTGGGCCGTTCTTACGGTCCGGAGGAACTGCGGACTACGCGCGAAGCCTGTCGGGACGCGGGCATCACGGTCATGTTCGATATGCTTCTCGGTTCGCCCGGAGAAACCAAGGAAAGCATCGCGCGTGCGATCGACTTTGTTCAGAAACTGGACCCGGATTGCGTTGGCCTTTCCTGCGGCGTCCGAGTGTATCCTCACACGGCGCTGGCGCGGCACGTGAAAGCGCAGGGCCGACTCGACAACAACCCGCATCTGCACGGAACGATCGAAGGCAACGAGGATCTGTTGCGGCCCATATTCTACGTTGACGCGCGTATCGGCGCGGAGATCCACCGCTACGTTTCTTCGCTAGTCGACGGAGATCGCCGGTTCTTCCACGCCGACCCTGCGCAAATCGACGGGAATTACAACTACAACGATAACTCCGTGCTCACCCAGGCAATCCGCAGCGGCGCGCGCGGCGCCTATTGGGACATCCTGCGCCAGCGAACACCCGCGCACCCCTGACCCTCCTGATGCGCCCGCGGGCAAGTCGGCTCAGCTTATAGTGTACCGACTCAGAATTGCAGTATCTTTCAGTACATTAGTGCTTCATCGTCATATGCGCCACGGGCTTCGCATCGGACGTTTCAGCATGCGATTGCCGTCATCGTCATCCACGAACCGCTCGGCGGCCCAATCCCACGTCAGTTCCCGGCCCAGCCGCGTGGCGATATCGCCTATCAGCGTGAGGGTTGTCGCGGAATGGCCTGATTCGATCGGAGCAGCGGGATCGCGCCGGGTCCGGATGCACTGAATGAAATTGGCGTGGTGGTTCTCGGACTCGTACAAGTGCTCTTCGTTCGGCATGATCGTCGCCGCGAGTATCGAAGCGGGCTCAGCCCATATACCCTCGCGATTGACCAGCACCCATCCCGCGTCGCCCTCAAACCGGCAACCGTGCTTTTGCTGACCGTCGTCTGAGAAGATCAATAGAAGGCCGTCCTCAGTCCGATACTCGACCCTCCAAGTGACGGACGTATCGGCGAGTCCGTTTCTGGGGAACACCGCGGCGCCTTTCACTTTCAGCTTGCCACTGGTGAGCTTCGGCGCACCCCATTGGGCGATGTCGACGTGGTGCACGCCCCAGGATTGGATCCATCCCGCGCAGTAATCGGCGATGAAATACCAGTTGAAGCTGCCTTTCAGATCATTGTGCGGCGTGTAGGGCGCGGGTCCGAGCCACATCTCATAGTCAAGGTCCGGAGGGGGCGGCGTCGGAGGCGCCTCCGGCAAGGAGCGCCCGCCGGGCACACCGACCTTGACGGTGCGCAACTTGCCCAAGTAGCCGTTGCGGGCCAGCTCGCACGCGAACCGGAAGTTCCGGCTCGAACGTTGTTGCGTGCCCACCTGAAACACACGCCCGTTCCGACGCACCGCCTTGATCAGCGCCTGCCCCTCGGCCACCGTCAACGTCAGGGCCTTCTCCCCATAGACATCCTTGCCCGCCGCGGCGGCCATCGCACCATGGAGAGCGTGCCAGTTTTCCGGCGACGCGATGACGACCGCGTCAATATCGTCGCGGGCCAGGAGTTCACGGAAGTCCTGATGGATGGCGCAGCCATTGTACGTTCCGCCCTGGCCGGCATAGTGGCTGTCAACCACTCTCTTTATGTTCTCGCACTTGGAACGGTACGGGTCGCAAACGGCCAGAATTTGCGTTTCAGGATATCCAAGCAAAGTGCGCACATGATCCGTGCCCCTGCTGCCCACGCCAATGAAACCCAACCCGATACGCTCGCTCGGAGCCACGCCACTCCGGCCCAAGACCGCAGCCCGGACAAGTTGAGGTCCTGAAAGCGCCGCCGCGGCCCCGGCCAGAAACTCCCGGCGCGAGACGCTCGGAGAATCGCTCACATCTTCGGAATGCGTGCCCATCAAATTGTTAGACGAGTCCTTCCGCTTAGCCAAGGTCAGCCGGTCCCGCCCGTCATATCCATACACCCAGTTCGCCCCGTCCTGGTAAGTGGTCTTCATGATGTTGCCCTCCATGTCCAGGGCGTACGTTAACCCGTCCACCACCGTGGACCCGTCCTTGAGCAAAAAGTGGTTGCTAAAAGTGGTTGCTGTCCCTACTTGTCGTACTTGTCTAACCATCTCATCTTGCCCTCTTAGCGATGAGTTCTCGCACCTCTGGAAGAAGCTCGTTGGGAATCTCCATGAACGTCTGCTGCGAGTCCTCAAAGGCAGCTTCGTCCTCGGCAACGGCCTCGTCTTCCGTCTGAGTTTCGTAATGGGAGAGGACTTCGCGCACGCGATGCTCGTCCCATCCTGACGGGAACTTACTGTCTCTCATATTCCTCCTCTCCTACGGCGTCGCCAGTGAACCTAACGTAGTATTCGTCCCGCCCGTGGCCGTCGTCAAGGGCCTCTCACTCATGATCCAGATCCCCGGGCGATGAACTCGAACGCAGAGGCGCGGAGGGCACAGAGTCTCGCTGAGAATCCATCACTCGAGGTCGTTGACGATCCTCTTGATGCCTTTCACCAGTGTAGGTTCGTGGAAGTTGATATTCAACCCCAACCGTTTATTACTGAGACGAAGATAGGTGAGCGTCTTCGCGTGGTCCTTGTCGGTCATCTGCTCCTTGGCTTTCAGATCCACAATGACCTTGTCTTCCACGAGCAGGTCGAGCCGCAGGTCCGTCGCGAGTTTCACGCCCTTGTAATCGATGGGAACCGGTCTCTGCCGTTGAAACTGAATCCCACGCAGGTGGAACTCGTGACACAGCGACTCCTCATACACAGGTTCCAACAGGCCTGGCCCCAGAATGCGGTGCACCTCAATCGCGGCGCCGATAATGCGTTCCGAAATCTCATTCTCGTGCATCTGTATTCCTCCGCGCCTCTCGGCGTTCTCTGCGCCTCTGCGTTCATACAAACCCTCATCAATGCGCATCTTACCATTCATTACTTGGCACTCGCGGTCGCGCTGATGTCGCGCTACGGGAACCACTGCCTACTCGCCCTGATCAGAGGCGCTGTGATGCTCGTTGTGTTGCAGGACTGCTTTTGCGGACTCGATTTGGCGGTGGGCGCCGACTAGGACGAGGACGTCGTTTGCGTGGAGGATGAAGTCGGGGGGCGGGTTGGTTGTGGGCTGGCCGGCGCGGACGGCGGCGATTACCGTGCAGCCGGAACGGGCGCGGAGATCGAGTTGGGCGAGTGTGCGGCCTTTGGCGTAGCTGTCGTCGCCGATGTAGTAGGTTTGGATGGCGGTGCGTTCGAGGATCCTTATGAGTTCGGCGCTGGCGGCGCGGTCGGTTGGCTTGCCTCTTAGCATGCCGTATCCGCCTGAACGTACGGCGGCGATCTGGGCTTCGACGATGTTGTCGGGGATTCCGAACTGTTTGAGAACGTGTGCGGCGACCTCGATCGAGGTCTCGAAATCCTGGGGGATGACGAGTTTTGCGCCGAGGTCGTAGAGTCGTTCGATATCGCGGACGAAGGCGGTGCGTGCAAGGATATACAGGTCGGGTCGGCGCGCGCAGGCCTGTGCGACGACGCGGCGGGCGGCCTGATGATCGTTGATGGCGATCACGAGGGCGCGGGCCTTATCGATGCCGGCGCGTTCGAGGATGATCATGCGCGTGGCGTCGCCGGCGATGACGGGGATTTCTGCTTCACGCGCGGCCTTCACCTGGCTCTGGTTCATCTCGACGACGACGCGCGGGATGTGCGTGGCCTTGAGCATGCGCGCGAGATTGCTTCCCGTAAAACCGTATCCGATGATGATGACGTGGTGTTGGAAGCGGTCCTGTCCTTCGGAAGACGGCTCGCCGGTTGACGTGGGCGCGTCGCTCTGGAGGAGTCCGGCGATGGATGCGGCGATGTTGCCTGCGAAAGGATAGAGCAGTGCGCCGGCCATCATGGAGCCCACGGTGTAGACCGTGATGAGGTCCAGGAGGCCGGGCGGCAGGAGATGCACTTGCTGGGCTTCGTAGGCGAGGACGTAGCTGAACTCGCTCACGGTGCACAGGCCGATGCCGACGGTAATGCCGATGCGCAAGGGCCAGCCGGCGAATGATACGGTGGCGGCGGTGATGAGGGGTTTCAGGAGAAGCGTGGCTGCGATGGCGCCGACAATAAGGGGGAGTTGGTCTAAGAGGACGCTCGTCCGCACGAGCATGCCCAGAGAGATGAAGAAGAGTGCGTTGAACACGTCGCGGAACGGCGTGATCTCGGCGACCAACTGGTGCCGCTGGTCGACCCCGGCGAGGAGGAGTCCGGCGATGCACGCGCCGAGGGCCGGGGACCATCCGGCCGCGTGTGCAAGCCACGCCCCACCGCACGCCATGAGCACGGCAAACAGCGTGATGAGTTCGCGTCCGCCGTGGCGGGTGATCCCATCCAGAATCGCAGGCAACAACCGCCGCGCCGCAATGATTATAAGGAGTAATCCTCCGAGGCCGGCGACGGTGCGGAACACGATGCTTCCACTCCCGGCGGCGCTCTCGGGCAATACCAGCGACAGAATCAGCATCAGCGCGATCACGATGACGTCCTGAAGCAAGAGAATACCCGTCATGATCAGTCCGGTGGTCGAGTTCGTGTCGCCGCGGTCGCTCATCTGCTTGAGCACGATGGCTGTGCTGCTGAGGGCGATGGCCGTGCCGAGGATCAGCTTGGCGCTGAGCGGGAGGCTCGTTGCGAGGGACAGGAGCAGGGTCACGACTCCGGCAGTCACGGCGACTTGGGCCGTCGTGACGGCCAGCAGGCGGCGCCCGGTGCGCACGAGAGGTTCGGGCGACAATTCGAGGCCGACCGTGAAAAGCAACAGTACCAACCCGAGTTCGGCGAAGCTTTCGACGTGTTCTTGTGCGACGAGTTGCCAGCCGGAGGGGCCTATCGCCATGCCGGTGATCAGGAATCCGATGATGGAGGGCACGCCGACGGCGCGAAACAGCCACGCAACTACCAGGGCCGTTCCGAAAAGCACAACGATCTCGTTGAGGAATAGCGTGTCCGACATGGTCCGACTCGACGTGTTTCCGGCGCTTGCATGACAAGCGCCACGAGAGAAACATAGCACAGTCGCGCTATGGATGCGATTCACGCGGGCAACAGGGGCAAGTATTCCGATTCCCTTGTGCGTCGTGCTGTCGAGTAGGCGAGGACCTCAAAGGGAAAGCTCGAGTTGGCGGCACGCGCTGTGATGGTAGACCTTGCGAACGAAGTCGGCGACGCTGCGATGTGATGTATCGGCATCCAACATGCGCACGGTGGTGACGGCGTTGCCCCGGAGGTGGCGGTGAAACCGGCCTTCGAGACGGGCGCGTTCGATGGGATTCAGTTCGCGGAACGTGTTAAGCCGGACGCCTGGGGTATAGAAGAGGTCGTGCGTGACCGGGTTGCTCTTGACGACCTTCCTGGCGTCTTCCGGAAACTCCTGGAGGTCGATTACGGCGAAACGGTGATCGACGTTCTCATCGGCCGTCTGAGCCGGGACGCAACGGAGGTCGAGACGCCTGTTCCAGTATTCGCACAGTTCCTCGACGTGCGCCAACAGCCGGAGCGCGAGGTCCGCCGCCTCGGAGGACTCGTGCAGTTCACGTCCGGTGAAGTGCTGGATGCACTCGTTGAGGCCGGTGAGGCCCACGCTGAACTGCGCCTCCTGCATGTTCAGATATGGCCGGCCATCCCGTTCGATAGCGAGGAGCGCCAGCGGCCCCATGCCTTTGAGGGACAGCAACTGCTCGATGAAATCGTTCTTCTGCACGTGCGCGCGGGCGGCGAGGCCTACAAGCCTCTGGATTTCAGCCAGCAGCGAATCTTCGTTCGGCGCGCGGTACGCCGCACGGGCCAGGTTGAGCGTGACCCGTTGGACCACCACTTCGCGCGGTTCCCAAGGTCTCTGGGCAACTTCTTCCGTCTCCTCGCGTTCGTACCGGAACTGGACGCGTCCGCCGAGCGTGATGGTCTTAGCGACGAGTTCGAGGAACTCATCGTGTCCTTCGGTCTTGAAGAAGCCGGGCGTGATGGGGACGACCGGCACGGGCGCCAGGAACGGCGTGCCGCGATTCCCGGCCTCCTGAAGGATCTCGAAGATGTCCCATGCGAACCTCTGCGAGATCGCCGCATAGTCTCGATACGATTTGCCGCTGATCTTTGCGCCGGGTCCCACGGCGTCCGCGGCGCGCAGGCGCGTCGGCGTCTCCCACGAAATGCCCATTTCGGTGATGGCGGAGGTTTTTCCCTGGTTCATCGCCCGGTACGCGTACTCATAGACGAGCATTTGCGCCACCTGGCGCATAGCCTTTGGCGCGACCCCTTCGAGAAACGGCGCGAAAAAGACGTTCGCGGCGTCCCAGCATATGGCGGCGGAGAAATGATTCTGGAGATTGAGGCCGAGGTTGACCATCTGGGCCAGCAGCGTGTCGGGATACTTCGGCGGTTGCGAGAACAGGCGCGCATCGCTCAGTTGCACGCCGAACCGGGCGATATACTCGATCGACTGCGTCGAGCTGTGGAGGCGGTCCACCCGGCCCAGGTCGTGGACGTGGAGGTCCCCCCGCGCGTGGGCGTCCGCCACTTCAGGAGAGAATACCTGTGACAAGGCGAACTCGCGCTTCACTGCATCCGCGAGAATCCGGTCGGTGACCTCCGGGTCGAGCGGCGCGCCCTCGGGACTAGGGCCACGAATGATCCGTTCCGCGTCGTAGAGCGGCACGCCGAGCCGCATGTGACGGCGATGATGTTCTTCGAGGCCGTGTTCGACCAGTTTTGCGCTCACGAGTTCGCGGATCAGCGCCGACGTGAGCGTCGTCAAGTTCGCGGAGACGATCTGCTGTTCGACCTCGATGGCGATGATGTTCGCATGCGCGTCGTCGATCTGCGTTTCCCGCAGGAGGGCCTCGACGATCCGCTCGCGGTTCCAACCTGCCAGAGTCTCGGCGCTTGTCCGCACGAACAGCGAGCTTGGTCCCGGCGACCGCGACATGTCGCGATCCCGGCGGGCCTCCTCCAACTCGTTCAACAAGGAACGGGCGTCGCCCTGTTTCAGACGCCGGACCCGTGCACGGCGATCCCGGTACCGGACGTAGGCCAGTGCCGTACGAACGTGGCCCATCTCGATAAGGACCTTCTCGACGGCATCGTCCACTTGGTCTGAGGTCGGCGTTTCGCCGTTGAGTTTCTTCGTGAGATAGATGGCGACCGCCGAGGCGAGGCTTTCCGTGCGGTCGTTGTCGTGGCCGCCGATGGTCTGCGCCGCGCGGAAAATGGCGTCCGCGATCTTATGCTTGTCGAACGGCACGACCGCACCGTCCCGTTTGACGATATGCGTGAGCGGAGGCGGGGCCTCGACAAACGGGGCAGGGAACAAGAGCTGGGCATCAAACATGCCCTCGCGCGGCAGTTGCCGCTCCTGCGATTCGTCGTGATCAGCGTGCCCCATAAGGCGCCCAAGTCCCTGCGCAAAGCCCGTGAAAAGGTTCGAATAAGTGTAGCGAATCCGGCCCCGCGAAACAAGGAATGGAATTGCCTTGAGTGTAAGGATTCCGTCATGGGGGATATGGATGTGCTGAAGCTGCATGCAGGAACCAAAAGGACTGAAGGGACCGAAAGGACCTGTCACCCTAGATTCGGCAATTGGAGCCAGTTGGGTTTGTCCAAGTTGTGGACAAAGTGGACGCAACCCTTATAGGTGATCCTTTTCGGCGTCCACATTGTCCACAAAGTCCACGCCGTCCACCATTTTTAGAAGCACCTTCAATCCTGACTGCCGAATCTTGGGTCACGAATGACGCCGCACTTCGGGCCGGCGCAGTATGTCGAGAAAACCCTCGATGTCCGGGCACGGCGAGACGTAGTCGGCGGCTTTCTTGACGGCCGCTGTCGCGTTGGACGGACAGGCGAAGAAGCCCACGGCCTCGCGTATGGGGAGATCGCCCTCGGTGTCGCCGATGCCGGCGGCGTGTTCGCTGTCCGTCTTGAGTTCCTCGAGCAAGGCGCGAAGGGTGTTTCCCTTGTTGACGCTGGCAAGTGAGATGTTCAGGTAGTAGTGGGTCGGCAAGATGACGAGCTCGGGTCCGCCGTTCTTCCGCACGAATTCCTCGATTCGCCGCACGATCGGCGGGAACACTTCCGGGCGTTCGCAGTAGACCGACATGTGCGCCTCTTTTCCGAACTGGTACACGAGTTCGGGGATTTCGGGCAGGAGTTCCGTTTCGAGGAACGAACGGACGGCGCGCAGGCCGAGGATCTTCTCCTTCGTGACGCCGGGACCGTAGCGCGACCGGTTGTCGCGGAGCGAGTAGAGCACGGCTCCGTTTTCACAGATGGCGGGGGCCCAGATGCCGAGGACCTTGAGCAGCACTTCCGCATAGGGCTGCGGGCGTCCTGAACAGAGTGTGATCGGGGCGACTGGGCCGCGTCCTTCGGCGGCGTCGCGCGAGATGCGCGCGAGTTTCCAAAAAGCATCGAGGTCCCAGGGGATCGATTCCTCGGGGCTGATGCAGCCGTCGATATCCGTGATGATCCATGACACTGCCATCTCAGGGACTCCCGCCAATCGGCTCTCTCACCGTTCTGCCGCCTTGCTGACTCGTTCCTTCTTTGCTTCGCGGCGCGCCCGCAGGAATTCATAGACGCCCGGCAGGATCGAGATGACGATGATCGCCACAACAACAAACGAGAAATGATCCCTGACGATGGGCGCATTCGCGAAGAGGTATCCGCCGAAGGTAAGTATGTTCACCCACAGAACGCCGCCGAGAACGTTGTAGGTGAGGAAACGCCCGTAGCTCATGCTGCCCACTCCCGCCACAAACGGCGCGAACGTGCGCACGATCGGAACGAACCGCGCGATGATGATGGTTTCAGCCCCGTATTTCTCGAAGAATTGGTGAGTCCGTTCGAGGTGTTTCTTGTTGAGAAACCGCACGTCCTCGCCCCGAAAGATCCTCGGCCCCAAATAATGCCCGATCCAGTAGTTCACTGTGTCGCCCAGGATCGCCGCGACCGTCAGGAGCACGATAAGAGCGTCCACGCGAAGATCGCCCTTCGATGCAAAAACTCCCACCGCAAAGAGCAGCGAATCGCCCGGCAAGAAGGGTGTCACAACAAGACCCGTTTCGCAGAAGATGATCGCGAACAACAACAGGTACGTCCAAACACCGAACTGCTGGATAATCGTGCTGAGGTTCGTGTCAAGGTGCAGAAATAAATCTATTGCCCACTTGATGAGATCGATCATGGAAACCTCTTCTTGATGAGAACGACTGCCCTACGCCCGCGGCTATCGAGGAGAACAGCGCGCGTATTGTACTGGACGGGCCGGCTCGGTGCAATCAACGGCATGGGGCTTGTGAAGATGAGTCGTCCGCCCCGTGGGAGTGGGCGGCGCTGGGCGTGCTACACGAGGGCCGGCTCGGCAACGCCGATGGCTTCGAGGACGGCTTCCTCCGTAGGCTCGACTGTGATGGTTTCGGCGGCGGCTTTGATGGCGCTGTCGGGGTCTTTGAGGCCGTGGCCGGTGAGGACTACGGCGATTCGGACGCGGTTGCCGTGCAGGGGTTCGACCTGGTCAAAGTAGCCGTTCTTTGCGAGTTTGATGAGACCTGCGACGCCTGCGGCGCTGGCGGGTTCGGCGAACACACCCTCGAGAGAAGCGAGAAGGCGGTACGCTTCTTTGATCTGGTGGTCGGTCACCATGCCGATGGCGCCCTGGGATTCGTCGCGTGCTTCGACGGCGGTTTTCCAACTGGCGGGATTGCCGATGCGGATGGCGGTCGCGAAGGTCTGGGGGTCTTCGACCGGGTGGCCCAACACGATCGGTGCGGCCCCGGCGGCCTGGAAGCCAAGCATGCGCGGCAGGCCCTTTGACTTGCCTTTGGCGTGATACTCTTTGTAGCCCTTCCAGTAGGCGGTGATATTCCCCGCGTTTCCGACGGGCAACACATGGAAATCAGGAGCCCAACCGTCGAAATCGTCAACGATCTCAAAGGCGCCGGTCTTTTGTCCCTCGATGCGGTACGGGTTGATCGAGTTGACGAGGGCGATGGGGTGCTTGGTCGTGATCCGGCGCACGAGCTCGAGGGCATTGTCGAAGTTGCCCTTGATCTGGACGACGCGGGCGCCGTGGATCATTGCTTGCGAGAGCTTTCCGAGGGCGATCTTGCCTTCCGGTATCAGGACGATGCACTTGATGCGGGCGCGCGCCGCGTAGGCTGCGGCGCTGGCGGAGGTGTTGCCGGTCGAGGCGCACATGACGCCTTTGAACCCGTCCTCGACGGCCTTGGTGATGGCCATGGTCATGCCGCGATCCTTGAAGGATCCCGTGGGATTCAATCCTTCGTACTTGAGCCATACCTCGACGCGGGGGTGCAGCATACGGCTCAAGCCAGGGGCGGGAACCAGGGGCGTCGAACCTTCATTCAGCGAGATGATCCGCGCGCCTTTGTTAATGGGGAGGTACTCCCGGTAACGTTCAATGACACCTTGGTTCAACATGGGCGTCCTCTCCTGTGCGGCCAAGCCGCAACACCACGGTCACAACAGTTTGTCGTGGCCACAGTTTGTCGAACGGAGACAAACTGTTGACAAACTGTGGAGACAGAGAATCTACATTACGCGGAGCACGTGCGTGTCTTCGCCTATGAAATCATGAATGTCGATCTCGTCAAGGGCCTCGCGCAAGGCGGACTCGACTGTCTCGTGGGTCATCATGACCACGTGGACGAGGTCCGTCTCGTGCCGTTCCTTCTGGATGCATGACGCGATGCTCACGCCGTGCGCGCCGAGGATCGTGCACACTTTGCCGAGCACGCCGGGCATATCGCGGGTCGTCAGCCGGAGATAGTAGCGTCCGGCGAGGCGTCCGATATCGCGGACCTTGGTCTGATTCGTATAGAGGAACGGGGCCGGGGCCGGCGCGCCGCCGCGGCGGGCGATGTCGATAATATCGGCGATGACGGCGCTGGCGGTGGGCATGCGGCCCGCGCCGCGGCCGTAGTAGAGTGTGGCGTCCACGACGTCGCCTTTGACATAGACGGCGTTGAACTCGTAGCGGACCGAGGCCAGGAGATGGTCTCGCGGCACGAGCGTGG
The DNA here is from genome assembly GCA_964587655.1 of uncultured Nitrospiraceae bacterium. Classification (GTDB taxonomy): domain Bacteria; phylum Hydrogenedentota; class Hydrogenedentia; order Hydrogenedentales; family SLHB01; genus CAZPMT01. The sequence goes on along the minus strand of CAZPMT010000009.1, from coordinate 65,391 downwards.
GATGGACGCGCGCTTCGATCTCGCCGTCGACGCCGCGGATGATGGCGAGAAGTTTGATCAGGTATCCCATTTCAAGGGCGTAGGCCACGTCGGCATGAGTGACCTTAGCTATGCCCTCGACGTAGATGTCGTCCAGCTTCACGTCGGTCGAAAATCCCAGCGAGGCGAGGATCTGGCATTTGTGGGCGGTATCGTGACCCTCGATATCGAGGTCGGGAGGCGTCTCGGCGAAACCAAGGCGCTGGGCCTGCGCAAGGGCGTCTTTGAACTCGAGCCCGTCGTAGGTCATACGGCTCAGGATGTAGTTGCAAGTGCCGTTCAGAATGCCGTAGATGAAATCGATGTGGTTTGCCGCGAGACCTTCGCGCAGGGCCTTGATGATCGGGATGCCGCCGGCCACGGCTGCTTCATAGCGCAGATCGATGCCGTTCTCGATCGCGGCGCGGCAAAGTTCCGGACCTGCATGCGCAAGGAGCATCTTGTTGGCGGTCACGACGTTTTTCTTGGCGTTGAGGGCTTTGAGAATGAAATGTTTGGCCGCGCCGACGCCGCCGATCAGTTCGCACACGACGTCCACGGCCGGGTCGGCTATGAGAGCCTCCGCGTCGTTCGTGACGGTCACTCCGGAGAGATTGAATTCATGAAGACACTCCGGGCGCAACTCGGCAACGTGCCTGAGGGCGACGTCAACACCCGCCCTCTGAGCAAGCATCTCGCGGTGAGTGACCAGGGTCTTGACAACCCCGCCCCCCACCGTTCCCGCGCCAATCACACCAACTCCTACGGACATGGTCAAGCCTTTCTGTTTTTCAGACCGAACAACGCTGGAGAGGCTTCATCCTGCCCGCATCACGGTCCGACATACGGGCGGCGGTGCTGACTAAATGTCGAGGATGCAGAGCACGTCGCCCACGCGCACCTCGTCCTCTTCCTCGACGGCCTTCTCAAGAAAGGTGCCTGTCTTGGGACTGGGAACCGTAAACGAGGCCTTGTCAGTGGTCATCTCAACGAGATCGTCGTTCTCGTTGACGATATCGCCTTCATCGGCCAGCCACAATGACACGATTGCGGTTTCTGCGTCATCTCCCATGTTTGGCAGGGTCACCTCGTAACGCATATGGTCTTAACCTTTCTCCTTCACGCTTTCCACAGGCTATCTTCCAGCGCCTTCCACAACTCATCCGAGCGGTAGGAACTCCTTACAAAAGGCCCCGCCGCAACGTAGGCGAAACCGAGTTCATATGCAACGCGCTCATATGTCCGAAACTGATCCGGAGCAATGAAGCGAACCACTTCGCGCTGCTGACGCGTCGGACGCAAGTATTGTCCGATGCTCACCGCGACGCAACCGGCTTCGCGCAGATCCTTCAAGGCGGACCCGACCTCCTCGTCGGTCTCGCCGAGTCCCACCATCAAGGCGGACTTCACAACGGGCCTTCCGGCGTTTCGCGCGGCATGATCAGCCGCTTTCCGAAGCACCGCCAGCGACCGCCTGTAGCAATGCCATTCGCTCCGGAACATCGGATACAGGCGCGCCGCCATTTCGATATTGTGCCCGAATACGTCGGGTCTCGCCGCCAACACCGCCTCGATGGCCGCCGGGTCGCCGCGGAAATCCGGCGCCAGCGCCTCAACCCTGGCGCCCGGACACAACGAACGTATCGCTACGATCGTGGCGGCCATGTGGGCCGCGCCGCCATCCGGCAAGTCATCGCGCGTAACGGACGTGATCACCGCGTTCGCCAAGTCCAGCAGCCGCACGGCTCGCGCTACATTCCAAGGCTCCGCGTTGTCCACCGCCGTTGGAGCACCCTTGGCAACGCCACAAAACCTGCAATTTCTAGTGCAAACGTCGCCCAGCACCATAAAAGTGGCGGTCCGCCGCTGCCAGCATTCGCTCCGGTTCGGGCATCGAGCGCTTTCGCACACCGTATGCAGGCCCAGACCACGAACGATCTCGCGCGTCGCGTCAACACTTCCTCCCTTCGCCCACTTGCGACGAATCCATTCCGGAGAGTGAAGCGCCGTACCGCACACTTTGTCGTCGCCACAGTTTGTCGAACGGAGACAAACTGTTGACAAACTGTGCGGACCCGGATTCTGAATACTATCGGTAGCCACGAAAGAAGAGCCGACCTTCCAGACGCCATCATTATAGCACGGGCCGCAGGCCCAGGAAAAGTTTTCCCTTCGGGGAATCGGCAGGGTCGAGCTTCCGCCGGACTGGCCAGTCGCTGAGGACCGCTCCCATACCCCATAAACCATAGTGTGCAAAGGACTGGGGTGTCTGGACTTGGCGTCAGCATGCATGCGACGGCGGCTTGTGCTACACTCGAGACCCAAGAGACGAGCAACACCCCTTTGCGCCTTCGGGCGACCGGGTGTTAGACTCAGACCTCCATAGGCTCGCAGGAGAAAAGCGATGGTCCCAAAGAAAAGAGCGGTGTCGGTCTGGATTAAGGTGGCTGGCCTAGTTGCCGCCGTTGCGGTCGTCGCGGTATACGTGTACAGTCGGGTCGGAGCCTCAGACGCGGGGTATATGAAGCAGGTGACAGCCGAGCGCCGCATTATCGACGTGCACGAGCACATTCGATCCGTCGAAGACGTTCCGAAGATGCTCGCGGCGATGGATGCCGTGGGCATCGGCAAGACGTGTCTCATGGGGAGTTCTCTGTTCACGCTCACGCTGAACCAGAACGTGGGGTTCACGCATTACGACGAGAACAATGAACAGTTGATGAAGGTGCGCGAGCAGTATCCGGGACGCTTCGAAGCCTGGCCCACCATCGATCCCCTCGACCCTCAGAAACTCGAAAAGTTCAAAGCGCTCATCGAACGCGGCGCACAAGGCATCAAGCTCTACATCGGGCACGGCTACGTCGTCAAGAAGACCGGCAAGTACATGTTCCATACAGCGGCGATCGACGACCCGCGGATGATGCCCGTCTACCGGTACTGCACCGAGAACTTCATCCCCGTGGTGCTGCACCTCCAGCCGGATCGCAAACTGGGTCCCGGATTCATCGAGGAGTTCGTTGCCGTCCTGATGGAGTTTCCGGCAATGAAGGTCGTGTGCCCGCATTTCATGCTTTCGTCGAAGAGCCCCAAGCGGCTCAGGGAACTGCTCGACACGTTCCCGAACCTATACAGCGACGTCAGCTTCGGTCACGACGATTTCTTCCTGCCGTCGTTGAAACGCATCTCGGAGAAGCCCGAGAGCTACCGCGAGGTCCTTGAGAAATACCCGACCCGATTCATGTTCTCGACCGACCTTGTCGTCACCGATGAGCCCGTCAAGACGCAGGAATGGATACAGGATCGCTTCCAAGCGTACATCGACGTGCTAACGAAGAGCGCCTATACGACTCCGCTGGTTCCGGGGCAGACGCTCCAGGGACTCGCCCTCCCACCCTCGCTGCTCGAACGCATCTTCCACGAGAACTACGAGGATTTCATCGCGCTCAAGCCGGCAAACACGAAGCCGAGCAAATCCATAAGCTGGGAAAAGCTAGGCGGACCGCCCATCAACCGCAAACCAGGTGAAGCGATTCGCCCAAGCGGCCCATAACGCGCGGCCCAGAAAAGAGGCTGTAGGAAGAGAGGCAGTGTCCCGTATCAGTCCTTCGGCCTACGGCCTTCTTCGCGAACGCGAGCGGCACTCTTATGGCTTGATCTTGTCACGCAACGCCGCAAGCTGATCCGCAAGCTGCGTGTTGAGTTGCCCGCTGGCGTCGCCGAAATTCTGGACCCGCTTGTCTTCTCTGGGACGAGAGGGCTTGCGTGAAGGTCTTGAAGACCGATCTCCGTCCCGGGGCGCCCGTTCGCGATCTCGGCCGCGTTCGCGATCCCGGTCGCTCCGATCCGCGCGGGCCGGTCTGACTCTGGATGCCTCCTCGCGCTCGTCACGTCCGCGACGAGCCGACTCGGCGCGCCTCGGACGTTGCGCTCCCTCGGGATCATCGGGCTGCGGCGCCCCGCGGCTTACATCGGGCCTTGCCTCTCCCGCTGGTTCCGGGGTGGGCCGCCTCCGGACGGGTCGCGGTTGGAGCGCTTTGATGGAAAGCGAAATGCGAGGGGGATCTTTGTCCTTGTCAATCTTGGTGACCTTGACTTTGACGATGTCTCCCGCTTTGATAATTTCCCTCGGATCCTTCACGAAACGGTTCGAGATCTCGGAAAGATGGACGAGTCCGTCATGCTGGACGCCGACATCCACGAAAGCGCCGAAATCGGCTACACTCGTGACAACACCTTCCGTCTCGGCCCCTTCTTGAAGCGTCTCTATACGCGCAATACCTTCCCGGAATCGCGACGGACGGTAGGCCCCACGCGGGTCGTGCCTCGGTTCAAGAAGCGACCTCCGCAGGTCGGACAGCGTCAGGGGACCCAATCCATCTCCCTCAAAAACCGCGGCGTCGACCTTGGAGATGTTCTCTTCGTTGCCGATGAGCTCGCTTACGGGCACGCCGACTCCCTGCGCCACGCGCTCGACGACGCCGTACAATTCAGGATGGATGGCGGTGGCATCGAGGGGATTGTCTCCATCGATCACACGCAGGAAACCCGCGCACTGTTCGAAAACCTTCGGGCCGATCCCGTCCACTTCCATCATCTGCGCGCGAGACTTGAACCCGTTGATCTCCTGGCGTTTCTCGACGAGTTTCTGGGCCGTTCCCATCTGAAGGCCGCTGATGTAACGCAGCAACTCCACCGGTGCGCGGTTCAAATCGGCGCCGACGCGGCTGGCGCACGAGACAAGCGTGCTGAACAATGCGTCGCGAAGCTCCTTCTGATTCACGTCATACTGCTGCGGCCCGAGGCCCATGGCGCGCGGTTCGACTTTCACAAGCTCCAAGAGGGGATCTTGCAGCCGGCGCGCCAACGAGACGGCCTCGCGCAACGGCGTATCCAGATCGGGGTACTCCTCTCTAGCTTGCTTTGAGGCGGCGTACGCGGACGCCGGCCCGGCGGTCATCATCACAACGTGTACGCCGCGGATCTTCATCCGTCCGAGCAATTCGTTGATGGCTCTCGCGACGTCGCGCGCGCCCGTCCCCGTTCCCACAACGACAGCGCGCACGCCATGGCGCTGAATCAGATCGGAAATCACCTCGTCGGCGGGAGGCGCGATCTCCTGCTCCTGCCCTTCAGGCGCGGCGGTCGCAACGGCGAATGCCGCCTTCCCGGACTCGACAAACGCCCCGGCGCCGTCGACAACCCCCAGATTGCATGCGACCTTGCTCTCCGGCGCGACGCCCATCACCGCAATGTGTCCGGCCGGCGCCGCGAGCAACACATTGCGCGCGGTCTCGCAACACGACAGGATTACTTCATCATTCGCGCGCTTCTTGACGAGATCGAGGACTTCTTTCTCGACCGAAGGACGCAGGTGCCGCGCGTACGCCTCACTCAACGCGAGACGGATGTGCGGCCCGAAAATCGAGTTCGGGTCTTTCAGGTAACGGTCGAGCATGATGTTGAACATTCGGACTTCGTCGATGGCGATGTCCACGCGAAGGAAGCCTTCCTTCAAACCGCGCATGATGGCCAGGACCCGCGCCGGGGCGACGTTGCTGAACGGTTCGGAGAGGTCATAGAGGGCCTCGTACCGGGTCTTCGTGCCGGTCGCGTTCTTCGTGCCTCGCGAGGTCAGCACCCCTTCCTTCAACATGAAATCGCGCATCAGGGCGCGGGCTTCCGGTTCAATGGTGAAGCGTTCCGCGAGGACGTGACGCGCGCCTTCGAGGGCCTCTTCGACGGAACTGACGGATCGCTCGGCCTTCACGAACGCCTCGGCAAACTCGTCCACGCTCTGCAGTCCGGGAAGCTGCATCATGATGAAGTCGGCCAGCGGGACAAGCCCATGTTCCTCGGCGATCATCGCCTTGGCGCCGCGCTTGGACTTGAACGGCAGGAAAGCGTCCTCGAGAGAGGCCTTGCCGGTGCACGCTTCGATCTTCGCCCGCAACTCGTCCGTGAGTTTCCCCTGTTTTGCGATGGCCTCGAGGATGGCCTTCCCGCGGGCTATCACGCCCATGACCTGATTCCGGCACTCCTGGATGGCCTCGAGTTTCGTTTCGCTGAGATTCCCGACCGCGTCCTTGCGGTACTTCGCAATGAAAGGGATAGTGGCACCGCCGTCAAGAAGCTCGATAGCCGCCGCGACGCGCGGGGGCGTCGACGACACCTCGCGGGCAATCAACTCGAGGAACTTCACTTCCATCATAATCCAAAATGACTCCACTTCAAGATGCGAAAAGCACGGGCAGTCTAGCAAAAACAGACACACCACACAACGAAATCAACCGGGTTTTCTCGGGTTCCGTTGCGCATCGCGTCCAGATTCCAGCCTCGAATCTGCCTGGCAACGCCCCGGATCGTAGCAGTTTCCGAGAAGGATTGCGAACACACGTTGCGAGATGCATTCAGTGTTCCACGAATATCGAGGCGTCTTCGCCCGTACTGTCGCGCCACAGCTAAGGGATGGATTGCTTTGGCGCGCTATTCTTCCGTGTAGTATCGCGCGCTTGCGGCCCAAAGGGCCCGCGCGGAATGGACGAAGGTATCGACGTTATCTTCAGGCGTGTCCCTCGGGACCATCTCTCCCGAGTTCATCACGTGGCCGCCGTGCCGGCTGACGTTGCCGATGATCCGGGCTAGCTCGGCGCGGATGTCTTCCGGCGTTCCGCGGCAAATGACCTTGAGGGGATCCACGTTGCCCGACAGGCAGACGCGGTCCGCCGCGATCTTGCGCGCCTCTTCGATATCGATTCCGGGACCTATGCTCAGGATCGAGAAACCGGCGCCGGACTGGAGATCGATCATGGCGGGCAGTTCCTCGCTGGCGTGATACATGACAATGCCGCCGGCATCCTGATACGCCGCAGACACGCGCCGCGCGGGTTCGAGCGCGAACTCGCGATAGATGGCGGGACTTATCAGGTGGCCCGAGCCATTGCAGTCGCCGAACCAGATCGCGTCCGCGCCGGCGCGGATCTGGTCGAGCCCGAACCGGATTTGGTAGTCCTCGAAAAACGCGATGGTCTCACGGACAAGCGGGGGCCGGACGTAGAGCAGCGTCATGATCTCCGAAATGCCGAACGCCAGCGTGGCGGAACTGAACGGCGCCGCCGTCCTTCCGGTCACGCACACGCGGTCGCCGAAGTGGTTCTTCACGATCGTGATCGCATCGAGGAGCGCCTTCATGCGGCCCTCGACCCGGTAACCGTGTTGCCGTAGCGCCGCCAAGCCTGCATCGTTTGCCGGGAGATACTCGCACGTGGCCGGGAGGATATCGCCTTCGCCCTTGACGCCCACGCCCAGCGGCTCGAACTCGATGCAATCGTCCACCTGAAGCCAAGCCCAGTCGTAGTCGAACCGCTCGACGGCCTCGATCTGGACCCGGGCCATCTCGCGGGGGTCCCGGTTGTAGAGGTCGTAGCGGCTGCCGCACACGCGGACGTCCATCTCTTCGCTGCAAACAAACACGGGCAGCCGGTTCGGGACCTTCATCGATATCGCTCGCCGGATATCCTGCAACACGCCGTGATATGCCATGGCCGGTCTCCTTTTCGGGATCTTCCGCTTCTTGCATACTTCCTTGGCGCCCGGGTTTCCGCTTTCGTGCTTGTATGTTAAGGCATCGGAGGCAACGATGCCTTAACATACAAGCACAAGCACGAGACGGCGGGCCTCGATCAGCGGTTCTTGAGAGCGCCGGGCCTCAAGCCCTGAGCCTCCTCGTAGATTGCCAGGACGTTTTCGAGGGGCGTGTCGGACTGGATGCAGTGGGCGGGACTGAAGATGTATCCGCCGCCCTTGCCTACGACCTCGAGCCGGTGTCGCGCCTCGGCGCGGCACTCCGCTTCGGAGCTGAAAGGCAATGTTTTCTGCGTGCTGATCAGGCCGCAGAAGGTCAACTTGCCGCCGAACTCGGCCTTGATTTCGGCGGCATCCATGCCCGGGGGTTCGGGCTGCATCGCGTCAAGGACGTCGAGTCCCATCTCGATGAAAGCCGGCATCAGTTTTCGGGTGTTTCCGCACGAATGCATCATCGCCTTCGCGCCGAACTCATGCGCGAGGTCGTAGAACCGTTTCAGGCGCGGACGGAAGAAGCGGTTGAAGATATCCGGGGGAAACATGGGGCCCGCCTGGTTGCCGCAGTCTTCGCCGAGGCACAGGAGGTCAACTTTTCCATTGGCGGCTTCGAGGGCGCGCCGGCATCGTTCGTACAGCGTGTCGCAACGCTTGTCGATGATCGCCACGCCGACGGGATCTTCGGTGGCGATGTCCATGATGACCTGTTCCATGCCGCGGCCGCGGCTGACGCCGTTGACGATATCCGGAATGCCCGCGCCGCCCAGGCAAACGGCGTATTCGCTCAGCGCGTCACATTGGGATTCCATGTCCGAGTAGTCGAAGAGGCCGGCGGTAGGCCATGGGAAGGCCTCTACCCGCTCGATAGTGATTGGCTCGGCCATGGGCAGGTGCGCGGCCTCGGCATAGGCGCCGGTCTCGAATTGGATGGTCTTATATCCCACCCCCCATTCATCCACGGATTCGCATCCCGGCGGAATCGTGCGTTCGGGGCCGATGTAACGCGGCCCCACGGAGCGGAAGTCCACGCCCAGGATCGGCAGGATGTCGCGCGTGCCGAAATGGTCGCATAGCTTTTGTGAAATCTCGGGCGTGAGGTATACCTGAATCGGCGCACGGTCGGGTTGCCGATGGTTGATGGCAGTAAGAACGCGTTCCTTTGACGTCATATGCCGGACTCCTTGCGAAAGCGTGCACCGTATTGTGAACGAGACGGAGCTTTCCGTGCAAGGCCGCGCCGGTAAGATTGTCAAATGGCTTGACAGGATCGGCTCTGTAAGTTGGGGTTGATACGCGAGCCGATGAATGCTAATGTAGTTTTCGTCGTGGCGGAAGGCTGGCGTTTTTTTGAGCGGGCCTGCGTTAAAGGGAAGAGGACTTATGGACTTCCATCTCACCGAGGAGCAACTGGATATTCAGCAAATGGTGCGCAAGTTCGCACGGAACGAGATTGCGCCGGGCGCCGTCGAGACGGACCGTGAGGAACGGTTTCCCGCGGAGATTTTTGCGAAGATGGGCGAATTGGGTCTCCTGGGCTTGCTCGTTCCTGAGGAATACGGGGGCGCGGGGCAAACGGTTCTGACCTGTTGCGTCGCGGCGGAGGAGATCTCGTACGCCTGCGCGTCGACGGCGTTGTCTTACCTGACGCATGCGGTGTTGTGCTGCCACAACCTGTCGTGCAACGGTTCCGAGGAACAGAAGAAGAAGTACCTGCCCGACCTCGCCTCCGGCGCTAAGCTGGGCGCTCTGGCCATGACGGAGCCTGGCGCGGGTTCGGACGTTCTCGCCATGGAGACGTTTGCTGAGCGGCGCAATGGTGAGTACGTCATAAACGGAAGCAAGACCTTCATTACCAACGCCCCCGTGGCCGGGACGTTTCTGGTGTACGTGCGAACCGACAAGAGCGCGGGTCCGCGCGGCATCAGCCAGTTCATTGTCGAAAAGGGCTACCCGGGGTTTTCGGTGGGCAAGCCGTTTCGCAAGATGGGCATGCGAGGTTCGCCAACGGCGGAGCTCTTCTTCGAGAACTGCCGCGTCCCGGCGGAGAACCTGGTAAAGGGCGAGAACAAGGCCCTCGGAATCCTGATGGGCGGACTCGACGTCGAGCGAACGGTTGGCGGGGCCTTGGGCGTGGGACTCGCAAGGGCCGCTTTCGACCGTTCCTTCGCCTATGCGAAGGAACGGCAGCAGTTCGGCCAGCCTATCATCATGTTCGAGATGATCGCCGAGAAACTGGCCAACATGAGCATGGAGATCGAAGCCGCGCGGTTGCTGACCTACAAGGCGGCCGTCCTGTGCGACGAAGGGGTCCGATGCTCCGCGGAGGCGTCACACGCAAAGCTGTTCGGGACGGAAACAGGCATGCGGGCGGCGTCCGACGCGGTACAGATCCTCGGTGGCTACGGATATATCGAGGAATATGAGGTGGAGCGCTTGATGCGCGACGCCAAACTCGGCACAATCGGCGCTGGCGCTTCGGAAATCCAGAGGTTGATAATCGTTCGAGAGATGGTCAAGCGCTCGATGTAGAAGCGGCGGCAATAGAACACCGCGTACAAACAAGAAGGATGACAACGTGAACCTGAAAGATGGTGTTTACTTCGAGGACCTGGAAATCGGACGGGAGGTCGCGTCCCCTGCGCGGACCGTCACCGAAGCGGATATAGTCAACTTCGCCGGTCTTTCCGGCGACTTCAACGTCATTCACACCGACGCGGAGTTGACCAAGAAGACGGCGTTTGGCCAGCGCATCGCGCATGGGTTGCTGGGCCTCTCGATCGCTTCGGGACTTGCGGCGCGCAACCCCGGCGCGGAGCAGCACCGGCTAGTCGCTTTTCTCGGCATGACGTGGGACTTCCGCGGGCCAGTCTTTATCGGCGACACCATTCACGTGGTTCAGACGGTGTCGGCCAAACGTGAGACTTCAAAACCGGGTTTGGGCGTCGTCACCTTCGACGCGAAAGTGATCAACCAGCGCAACGAGATATGCCAGGAAGGCCAGTGGAAGGTGATGTATGAGATGCGCCGCGTCACGCCGGCATCCGCGAAGTGATTCATGATGCCGCCTTCAAGCGACACCCGCGCATTGAAGGGCGCGCTGCACGCGCACACGTCGCGCTCGGATGGCGAACTCCCGCCGCTGGAAGTTCTCCAGGTCTATCGGGATCTGGGTTTCGATTTCGTGGCCTTGACCGACCACGATTTCCTCATGCGTCCGAACGCGTACGAAGACGTGCCGGATGAGTTTGACGGCATGTTGGTCTTCAAGGGAGTCGAGAGGACCGTGTTTGCCCGCGGCTATTTTCACGTCAACGAGATTCGCGGCAGCCGCGAGACGCTTCATATCTTCGACCACCCCGCCGAATATGACATGGCCGTCGAGCAGATCATCGAGCGCATCGCCGAAATCGAACGCATCATGCCGATCCACGCTGTCGAAGTCACCTCGAAGGGCTACTACACCGCCGAATATGACATCGCCGAGATTCCTTATCCGAAGGTCGCGTCGGATGACTCGCACACCCTTGCGGGCTGCGGCCGCGCGTGGATCGAGGTGGAGTGTGAGAAGGACCGTGACGCCATCGTGATGGCCATCAAGAACGGCGGCGCCCGGATATGCTGCAAATGGACCGCTGCGCAGTCGGCGTGGGCGGATAACGGAGGTGGAGTCCGTGGCTAGTCGTGTTGCTTCGCCGCCACGCGCGGCGATCTGCGCGGTCGCGCAAACCAAGTTTGAAGCCAACAAATGGCGCGTGCGAGTGCAGGGCATGCTGTGGGAGGTGATTGACAGCGTCCGCCGCCAGACGGGGCTTGCCTTCGGCGACGGCGGCATCGAAGCGGCCGTTACCGTTTCGGACGACCTGTTCGATGCCCGCACCATTTCCGACGGCGCTGTCACCGACGTGGTCGGGGCTCATTACCGGGGTGAGGAAAAAGTCGCCGCGGACGGCGCGCAAGGCGTTTACTACGCCGCCGCCACCGTAATGTCCGGGCATCACGATATCGTGCTGCTGGCGGGTCACTGCAAGGAGTCGCAAGCCGCGAGCCGCAACATGATCACCCACCTCGCATTTGACCCGTTTTACACCCGTCCCGTGGGACTCGATTATCTCGCGATGGCGGCGCTGCAGGCCCAAGCCTACATAGCCCGCTCGGGCATTACGGAAAGTCAACTCGCCGACCTTGTCGTGCGCGCGCGTCAGTGGGCGCGCCTGAACCCCGTCGCACAGGAAACGGCCGCGCTCACACGCGACCAGGTTCTGGCCTCGCCCATGCTGGCCGACCCGATCCGCGAATCTTTCATGTATCCCGTGTCCGACGGCGCGATCGCGATGATCATCGCCAGCGAGAAACGTGCGCGTGAGATTACCGACAGGCCAGTATGGGTGACCGGCCTTGGCAATTGCTACGACAGCTTCTTCCCTGGCGAGCGGGATCTCGCAGGAAGCTTCTCCCTCGACCGCGCCGCGCAACGCGCCTATGCCATGGCCCGTATCGACGATCCAAGAACAGCCTTTGACGTGGTCGAGATCGCCGACTCCTACGCCCACCAACTCCCGCAATACGCCGAGGGACTCGGCCTGTGTGGGCCGGGGCAGGGCGGAAAATGGCTCGCCGGCGGCGGCCCGGATAAACAGAACGTGAACCGTTCCGGCGGCATGCTTGCAGGGAATCCGCTGATGCTGGGCGGCATGGCCCGCGTGGCCGAGGCGGTGATCCAACTCCGCGGTGAAGCCGGCGCCCGGCAAGCTCCCGGTGCGAAACGCGCGCTGGCTCACGGCGCGACCGGCCCCGCCGGACAACTGCAAACCGTCATCCTGTTGGAATCCGGAAAGGACGCGCCATGAAGAAGCGGAATCGGAACGTTGCGGTCATAGGCGCCGGCATGTCGAAGTTCTCGAGTCACCGCGAAGAGGTCAACCAGCCCGAGATGATCCATGAGGCCGTCGTGGAAGCCCTCGAAGACGCCCATCTCACCATGGACGATATCGACTGCGTGCTGCACGGGAACATGGAACTGTTCGAGATGGTCCATCAGCCCGACATGTGGCACATCCTCGGCAGCGGCGCCTGGGGCAAGTCGGGCATCCGGCTCACCACGGGCGGCACCACGGGCGCCACGCTCGCCTGCGCCGCCGATAACATTGTCGCGTCTGGACTTCACGACGTTGTGCTCGCCATCGGCTTCGAGAAGTTACAGGAAGGCCATACCACGGGCGGCATTACTAATATGGCCGATCCGTTGTGGGGTCGCAGTCTCCAAACCGGCGCGCTCACCGGCACCGCCGCGCAGAAGTTGATCGAGCAGTTTGGGGAGGAGCGCGCAAAGTACGCCGCCATGAAACTCCGCACGATCATGGACGAGAACGCCATGCGCAACAAGAAGGCCCATCGCCGCTTGGGGCTCGACCGCCGGTACATCAAGGAGGCGGCGGATAATTCGCCGCCGCTCGTCGGCGAACTGCGGATGATTCATATGTGCTCGCAGAGCGATGGGACCTGCGCCGTCATATTCGCCTCGGAAGACAAAGTGGCGCAATTCAATGCGAACCCGGCGTGGGTCGTCGACCACGAGACGGTCCATCGCGAAGAAACCATTGTCTTCAACCCCGGAAAGAGCACCCAGCGCGTCGCCGCTGAACGCCTGTTCGCCCGCAACGGCATTACCGATCCCCGCCGCGAGATCGACGTGTTCGAGATGTATGACCCGTCGGCATGGTGGGGACTGGATTGGCTGGGCGACTTCATGCTGTGCGACGGAGACGAACACCTCAGTATGGTCGAGAACGACGATATCACCATGGAAGGCACAATCCCCGTCAACCCGTCCGGCGGCGTTCAAGCCAGCAATCCGATCGGCGCCACGGCGCTCGTCCGAGTTGCGGAGGCCGCCATGCAAGTCCGCGGGACCGCCGGCGACCACCAAGTCCCGAGACCGGTCCATCGCGCCCTCGCGTCAGGTTTTGGCGGCACGCTTTGGACCGTGCTGATGCTGCTGTCGAAGGAGAAACCTCAACCATGAGTGGAGAGAAAACGCCCGAACACGAGTTGATCGTTTCACGGCAGATCCTGTCCATCCCGCAGCGGTTCTCGACCGGTCCTGTCATGGGACGATTCCTCCGCGAGCTACGCGACAACCAACGCATCATGGCGAACAAGTGTCCGAAGTGCGGCCGCCATCAACTGCCGCCACGGGAAGTGTGCGCCGTGTGCCACGTCGAAGCGACGGAGTGGGAGGCGTTGGGACCCGAAGGCACGATTCGCGACTTCGACATCGTCTTCTATTCGAGCCCGGACCCTCTCTCCGGCGAAACCCGTGAGACGCCTTATGTGTTGTGTTGGGCCGACCTCGACGGCGCCCATGGAGACGCGCCCCTTTGGCATCTGCTGAAGGCCCCCGATCCCAGCAAGGTCCGCCGCGGCATGCGTGTCCGCGTCGTATTCGCCGAAGAGCGCGATGGGTCGATGTCGGACATCGAACACTTCGAGATTATCGAACGGCAGTAGAGCAGGAGCAGCACTATGAACGACGAAACAGATTACTCGTATGTCGTCGAAGGCAAGATGGCCCTCCCGTACCAGTATTTCGCCGGCGCCACCGGGAGCAAGTTCATCGTAGCCCTGCGCGATGAAAAGAAGATCCTCGGCGTCAGATGCGAGAAGTGCGACAAGACTTTCATCCCTCCGCGCGAGACATGCGAACGCTGTTTCTCGGATTTGACGGACGCCTGGGTAGAACTCGAACCAACCGGCGAAGTCACCGGCTTCACCGTGATCCGCTACGTTGAGCCCTATCAGCCCAAGCAGCCGCCATATGTCCTCGCACTCATCCGGCTCGACGGCGCCGATACTCCTGTGGCTCACATCCTTGATTGCGGTGATGTTGGAAATGCCCGGGTTGGCATGCGCGTCCGGGCCGTTTTCTCGGAGGAACGCAAGAACAACATCCTTGAGATCAGCCATTTTGAACCGGCGTAACGGGCATGATCGCGCTGTGCGAAATGAGGAGTTGGCCATGACAAATGAAACAAGAACAGCGCTGATAACGGGCGCGTCGAGCGGGATCGGCGCCGCTTTTGCACGCCGCCTGGCCGCGGACGGCTGCGGCATCGTGCTTGTGGCGCGACGGCGCGAGAAGATGCAGGCGTTGGCGGAAGAACTCGCCCGGAAACACTCCGTCACGACGGAACTCCTCGTGGCCGATCTCTCAAAGCCCGGCGAGGTCGAACAGGTGGCGGAACGGATTCGGGCGCTTCCCAGCCTTGATGTCCTGATCAACAACGCAGGCTTCGGCACGACGGGTTTCTTTGCCGACGTCGACGTTGCCAAGCATCTCGACATGATCAACGTCCACGTGATCGCAAGCGTCCGCCTCACCCATGCCGCGCTGCCGGGCATGATCGCGCGCAAGCGCGGCAGCATTATCAATGTGTCTTCCGGGGCCGCGTTTCTCGCCATGCCGAACGCCGTAACGTACTGCGCGACGAAAATGTATCTCGTCACGTTCGCCGAAGCGCTTGCGAAAGAACTGGCCAAGACGGGCGTGCGCGTTCAGACGCTCTGTCCGGGATTCACTTACACGGAGTTTCACGACACGCCCGAGTTCGCGAAGTTCAATCGCGCCGACGTCGCCAAGGGCCTATGGATGACCGCGGACGACGTGGTCAAAGAATCCCTGGCGGCCCTTGACGCGAACCGGGTTGTCCTCATTTCGGGACGCAGAAATCGTTTCCTCATTGGGTTGCAGCGCAGTCCAATCGGCCCCCTACTGTTGCGCGCGCTTGCCAAGAAACGTTGGGAGTAATCGCTCCGGGCTAATGAACGGCCAGGTCGGTTTCGCCGGTGTGCGGATCGTAGAGTTAGGATTCCTCTTGACAAAAAGCCCATAGGCCCCATATACTTTACCGCGTCGGCCATGTTTGTGACGATTTGAATCGGGAAAGCTAGGGACAAACGGCGTCAAACGCCCGCATTTCCTGTCATCGAAGGTTTCATAGGCCGCCCGAAGCAAATCACGACGTCGACAGGGATCGTCGCAGCAATTATAATGGTTCAAACTCATCGGCGGTGCTCGCCGGTGGATCTATGTGGCACATCACAGTTTACAGCAGAACGCAGAGAGGATGGTGCGAAGATGAAAAAGCTGAGCAAGACCTTGTTTACTTGCGTGGTCCTCGCCGTTGCGGTTGCGTTTGGGAGTGGTTGTCCGTTTTTGCCGCCCCCGCACGAGTTTGTCAATGCGAACGTTGTTCGTGGTGGACTGCTTTACGACAAATGGTGGGATGAAGCGGAACTTCCCGAGCCGACGGGAGACCATCCGTTGTGGAGTACACGGCCGGATACGACTTCCAATTCGCGCACCGGCAAGGACACTTGGCGCTGTAAAGAGTGTCACGGATGGGATTACAAGGGAGTAGACGGCGCCTATGGCAGCGGCAGTCACCGCACGGGCTTCGCCGGCATCTTCGGTGTTGCTGGCGCCGACATCCGCGCGAAAGCGGCTCGAGACGTTTTCTACATCATCAAGACCGACCACAGTTACAGCACGGTTTTAAGCGACGAAGACATTTGGGACCTTACCAAGTTCGCGCTGGAAGGCCAGCTTGATACGGATGACATCATTGACAACAGCGATGCGTTCATCGGTGATAGCGGCCCGGGACAGACTATCTACGCCAATAATTGTGCGGCTTGTCATGGCGCGGATGGACTTACGCCACCGCCAGGCGCTGGACCGGGTTTCGACGAGTACCCGGGCAAGATAGCGGACGAGAACCCGTGGGAGATGCAGCACAAGACAAGTTACGGCCAGCCGGGAACGGCCATGTTCCCTCAAGCCGGCACGCTAAGCGTGCAACAGATAGGCGATCTCGGCGCGTACCTGCAAACCCTACCGATTGCCCCGCCCCCGGACGAGTTTCTCGCTGCGAACGTTGTTCGTGGTGGACTGCTTTACGACAAGTGGTGGGAGCAAGCAGAACTTCCCGAGCCGACGGGAGACCATCCGTTGTGGAGTACACGACCGGATACGAGTTCCAATTCGCGCACCGGCAAAGACACTTGGCGTTGTAAGGAGTGCCACGGCTGGGATTACAAGGGGGTAGACGGCGCCTATGGCAGCGGCAGCCACCGCACGGGCTTCGCAGGCATCTTCGGTGTTGTCGACGCCGACATCCGCGCGAAGGCGGCCCAAGACGTTTTCGACGTCATCAAGACCGCCCACAGTTACAACGCGGTCCTAAGCGACGAAGACATTTGGGACCTGACCAAGTTCGTGCTGGAAGGTCAGCTTGATACGGATGACATCATTGACGGTACGAGTAACTTCATCGGTGATAGCGGCCCAGGACAGACTATCTACGCCAATAATTGTGCGGCTTGTCATGGCGCGGATGGACTTACGCCACCGCCAGGCGCTGGACCGGGTTTCGACGAGTACCCGGGCAAGATAGCGGACGAGAACCCGTGGGAGATGCAGCACAAGACAAGTTACGGCCAGCCGGGAACGGCCATGTTCCCTCAAGCCGGCACGCTAAGCGTGCAACAGATAGGCGATCTCGGCGCGTACCTGCAAACCCTACCGATTGCCCCGCCCCCGGACGAGTTTCTCGCTGCGAACGTTGTTCGTGGTGGACTGCTTTACGACAAGTGGTGGGAGCAAGCAGAACTTCCCGAGCCGACGGGAGACCATCCGTTGTGGAGTACACGACCGGATACGAGTTCCAATTCGCGCACCGGCAAAGACACTTGGCGTTGTAAGGAGTGCCACGGCTGGGATTACAAGGGGGTAGACGGCGCCTATGGCAGCGGCAGCCACCGCACGGGCTTCGCCGGCATCTTCGGTGTTGCTGGCGCCGACATCCGGGCAAAAGCGGCCCAAGACATTCTCGACGTTTTCGACGTCATCAAGACCAACCACAGTTACAACACGGTCCTAAGCGACGAAGACATCTGGGATCTGACCAAGTTCGTGCTGCAAGGTCAGCTTGATACGGATGACATCATTGACGGTACCGGTAACTTCATCGGCGATGGCGGCGCAGGACTCACTATCTACGGTACTTCCTGTGGCTTCTGTCACGGCGCGGATGGACTCACACCGCCGCCCGGCGCTGACCTGGATTTCGGCGACTACCCGGGCAAGGTAGCGGACGAGAACCCGTGGGAGATGCAGCACAAGATAAGTTTCGGGCAGCCGGGAACGGCCATGCCCGCTCAAGCCGCCGCGTTAAACGTGGAACAGATAGGCGATCTCGGGGTGCACCTTCAGTCCCTGCCTACGGCAAAGCCTTAGAGCGTGTTTGAAAAGTAGGGGGCGGTTTCTCAGAAACCGCCCCTTACAGTTTATACAGCATTGCCGTCAGTGCTTCCAGATTCATCTCCCGGAAACGTTCACGAAAGACCTGCGCCATTTCATCAAACGGGAGGTCCGCATAGACGCCTCTGACGCACTCGTATCGGATATGCGGCTTTCCATCGAGGGTGTCGGACGCCAGCAACGCGTCTCGCCGTCCATCGAATTCGACGCGCCGATAGCGCTTGCGTCGAACGATGTCCGGCGACTGCGTCGCGTCCGCTTTCACCCATCGTCCGTCGAGATGAAACGCGGCCACCCCGTGGTACTCGAACAGATTCCGCCCGCCCATTGCCCGTGTAATCCGCTCCGGCACCGAATCATCGCGTATATCGGTCAGGACAAGCGCGGTTGGAACGCCGGCGGCCCGCCCGAGGGCCGCGAGAAGCACCGCCTTCTGCGTGCAGAAGCCCTTCCCGACCCGAAGCGTGTGGGATGCCTCGTATTCCTCCCGCGTGAGCTTCGGCAGGAAATCGTAAGTTATATCGTCCCGAACGAACTCGAACAGCCGGACCGCGCGCTCGACGGGTGCGCTATCAATTACATCCAATTGCGATATGCATTGCTGAAGTGTGGGATGGTCCGCGTTGAGGAAGGACGTCGGGGCAATACACGCGGCCGGATCGGGATAGGCCGAAGGCGGAATGTGGATCTCGTTGAGAGTCATTTGATGACCGCCTTTCCGCCTCAAAGGCGCGGACACACGCCGTCCTCGCGGCTGCGGCAGGATTCACATCCGGACGGCAGTCGAGGCGCGGACGCCGCCCCGACCGGCGCAAACGCACTGGCCTGTTTCACGAGACGGTCTGAACCGCAGTGCGGACATACCGGGGCGTCGCTCCCGCGGACCAGAATCTCGTTGCGCTCGTGGCATTTCCTACAGACATACTCGAAAAGCGGCATTGCCAACCTCAGCCCATATTTTCGTTGATATGAGGAATACTAACAGGAGAAGCCCTATGAAGACAAAGCGGCACGCATAGTCGCCACGGTTTGTCAGGCGTCCCAAAGCTCACGGCGGCCGAGGCGCTTCCCAAGCGCGTAGAAGGCTTCGCAGTTTTCCAGGCGGGCGCAGGGGGGGAGGTTGTTAGCCTCCTGGAGAATGAATCGTCCTCCGGACAGTACGCCGGAACGAAGAATGCGTTGCGTCTCTCCGAGCAGAGGCGCTTGGTCGCTGTCCAAAAAGAGCGGGATGCGCGGGCCGCCCGAGATGAGCACGTCCGGACCGAGCTCTCGGCGGAACAGGGCGAAGTCGACCGGGAAGCCGGTGTCAAAGGACATCACGCCAATCTCATCATGGAGCGTCTTGAAATGCCGTTGGGCGTTTCCGCACAAGTGTATCCCGCGGTTGCCGGGGGTTCCGAACTCATCGAAGAATCGCTTGTGCAGGGGCAGCACGAATTCCCGGTACTGCTCGCTCGACAGCATCTCGATGGCGTCATCGGCGGAACCGAAGCTTTCCTGCGGAACCGGAATGTCAAACCGTTTCCGCCAGGCCTTCATGCGCGCCGTCAGCGCCGCGTACACGTAATCGAGCAACTCACGTGCGTAGTCCGGATCGGCCAGCAGATCCAGGCACAGATCGGTGGCGCCGCGCAATGACGCGGCTACCGTGAAAAGACCGTCGCATCCGACAAACGGCGCCGTCTTCTCGACCGCGACGGGGAGCCCCATGAAGGTCCAGCCCTGCTCGTGCTTCTTCTGAAAGACTTCGAGGAAACGCAGGCTCCGTTCTGCCCACTCGCCCGCGAAGGGATCGGGCAGCCCTTTGTCGAACAGCATGCGTTTGTTGTCGCCGGTCAGAATGGGCGTGGTATCCGGCACTTGCCCTTTTCGATAGTGGACCGGACATCCGAACCATGAGGCGTCGTAGTGGTTCTCGAAATCGATGTATACGGTCCACTGGTTCGGCAACCCTTTCTCATGGTCGCCTGGAAGCAGGAAACGTGTCCAGTAGCGGAACTCGAGCATCGCTTGGCCCATGACCTCCGGATCGAGCATGTACTCTTCATACTTGATGCCGCGTACGTTGTATTTCGGGTCCAGCATCAGGATGCGAGGATTGCAACTGAACCGGACGGGAATGCGCTCGTGCGTTCGGTCCGAAAACGCTTTCCACAACGCGCTGCTCCGTGTGTTGTGGCCGGAAAAATCCTGCGCGCGCAGGTCGGGCAAATCAAAGAGCGCGATTTCCACGTTAAGCTTCATGATCCATCCTCGTCCGATCTTGAACTCGGCTTCGGGCGCACGCGTCCCGCGCGGGCGCAAAGGGCGTCGAACAGCGCGGACACCGCCGGAATACCGTAGTCCCGGAAGTTGGCGGAACCCGTCCAAAACTCATCCAAGTACCCGCTTCGCTCGCGCTCATAGAAGAGCACTTTGATCATCATCTGGGCCTTGTCGAGCCCCCGCACGAGGCGCGCCTCCGGCGTCCGCGCTTCGAGAAGTTCCCGGTGATACGCGGCGAACTTCGGGGAAAAATCGGCGAACATGTCCTCGATAATGGCCTGTTCCGCGTGGTCTTTCGCCTCTTTCAGGTATGCGTCGGCGTACGGCATCGGAATGTCCATCAACTTCGCTTCGGAGAGGTCATGTATCAGGGCCATCGTGAGCGTCCTCTCGCGGTCGTACTCGCCGGGGTATTCCTCGAGGAACATCAACGCGAGAAGGGACACGAAATGACTGTGGGCCGCTACCGATTCCGGGTGCGCCACTCCGCGCACGACGTAGCCCGCGCGCGGAATGCGATCCAAGGGATGGATGGCGTCGAACAGGGCGATGAGGCGTTCTTCGAATGCGCTCATAATTCGGACGGGGACTTATGGAGATCGAAGGGACTCCTGGCGCGAATCACGGCGTCCAGATCGAAGGAGGCCGCCTCCGGCTCCTCTTGAACGCTCTCGGCATTGCTTCGGTCGCTGGAAGCGTCCGCGCCGCCGGGCGCTTCAAACAAGCCGGGCTCGGGATGATCCCTCTGCGCACGTCCGTTTCCGGATCGGCCCGCGGGCGCTCGCGACAGATCTTCTTCGGCCCGGTCCGCCGCCTCGACAAGCCGCGTCGCGAGCCTGTCGACGGCCTCGGCCTGCTCCACAAGCTGCTGCCGCAGGTTTTGGAGTCCAGCCACCACCACATGCGCCGTCTGATGCGATATGTCCGCGCTCGACAAGAGCCGGGCATACTCGAGCTCGATGTCTCCGGCCTGGGCATTGGCCGCGGCCACTTGCACCGCCGCCTCGTGTCGCAACGACTCCATCTCCTTCACGCGAACAGCAAGCTGGTCGCGCATTTCTTCAAGCTCGAGTTCGAGGGCCGCATGCGCGGCGGTCAGCTTGTCCAGCTTGTCGATGGCATCGTCACGCACTTTGACCGCGGCCCGCGCCTCGGCCTTCGCTGCGTTAAGCCGGGCTTCGAGTTCATGGCGTTGCGCGTCGTATTCGCGCCGCAGGGTATCGAGGGCGCCCGCGGCCTCGCCGGCATCGGCCTTCGCGCCGCCGATCTCCGCATATTGCGCGACGCGGCGTTCCAACTCCTCGATCTGTTCGTGGTGCTTCTGCTCGATTTCGGCGAACCTGGACCTGCTCTCTTCGATCTGCGCCAGAACCGCATGCGCCCGATCAACGACGGACCGCGCTTCATTCTGGGCGTGTTCGCCTTGCTGCCGCGCGGCGTTCAACTGAAGACGGAGAGAGTTTACTTCCTCCTCGAGCATGATCTTCCGCGACAGGTCGGCCACGAGCATGGCCCGTTCCCGTTCCCAAGCTTCGCGTTCCGCTTGGACACGATCCAGTTGCTGTGTCAGCCGAAGGACTTCGTCCTTGATCTCCGAAACGGCGGCGAGCGCCTTTTGACCTTCGTCGATCTCGCGCCGGAGAGATCTGATCTCGGCGCCGGCTTTCTCCACTTCCGTGTCGAGCGTCTCTCGATTCGCGGCAGCGGCCGCCGCAAAGGCCTGACGCTGTGCCTCGATCTGCTGGCTCAGATCTACGACGCGCCGCTGCTCGACTTCGAGCTGACGGCGGATTTCCGAGGCGTCTTCCTCCGACGCAGCGCGCTCTCGGACCCGTTCGAGGTCATCGCGGAGCCGGTGAATGATCTCCTGCTGCCTCTTGAGGAGATCCTCCATGACGGGATTGCCCGCGCTGACGGCGGCGGCTTCTGTTAACACATGCGGCTTCATTCGCAGGATGCGGCCCTTTTCGAGCAAGGACCGGAAACCGCTGGAAAGACTCTTGAGGCGCGCGGGATGGACGTTGCTCGTGAGGAGCACGTAATGACCGTGGTCCAGAAAGATCCTTACTAGCGCGTCGAGCTCCTCGATCCGGTCCGTGAAAGATTCCAGTTGATCCACGAGCAGGATCGCCGAACGCGCCTTTTCCACCGGGGCCGGGTCTTTGATGATCTGCCGGACTTTCTCCGGAAACTCGCGCGCAGTGACACAGGCAAGACCGGTGGTTTCGGACGCCGCCCGAACATGATTCACGATCGAGTAAAGAAGATGGGTCTTACCGCAGCCGTGGTCGCCCAACAACAACACGGGCATCGGAGAAAGCGGCTGGAGTTCCGCGATGGCCCGGCAGGCATCCAGAGCTTCCCGGTTGAACTCATCAGCCTGAAAAGTACTAAAGCTGAAACGTTTCATGCCCCTAGTCCTGAAATGCTGCTACAACCCTGAGCGCATTCTAGACTGGCGTCGCGGAAGTGTCAAATAACCGAAACGGCACTACTTTTTCTGAAGCTTCTGATGCTCGCGCAGCAACGACTCCACGACCGACGGATCGGCCAGTGTCGTGGTGTCGCCGATCTGATCGGTGGCGTCCTCGGCAATCTTGCGCAGGATGCGGCGCATGATCTTGCCGGAGCGCGTCTTCGGCAGCGCCGGCGCGAACTGGATCACGTCGGGAGCGGCGATGGCGCCGATCTCCTTGCGCACGTGATTGACGAGTTCCTTCTTGAGTGCGTCGCTTTCTTCGACGCCGGCTAACAGCGTCACGAACGCGTACAGGCCCTGCCCCTTGATCTCGTGCGGCATCGGCGCGACGGCCGCCTCGGCCACCTTCCCGTGGCTGACCAGTGCGCTCTCGACCTCCGCCGTGCCAATCCGGTGCCCGGACACGTTCACGACGTCGTCGATGCGGCCCATGAGCCAGTAGTCGCCGTTTTGATCTTTCCGGGCGCCGTCGCCCGTGAAGTACAGGTTCTTGTACATCGTGAAATACGTCTCGATGAATCCCTCGGGGGCGCCCCACGTCGTCCCATTCATCCCCGGCCACGGGTTCTTGATGCAGAGCTTGCCGCCTTCGTTCGCGTCGCATTCGCTGCCGTCGTCGCGCAGTACCGTGGGCTCGACGCCGAAGAAGGGCCGCGTCGCGCTGCCGGGCTTCAACGTGGTGGCCCCTGGGAGTGGCGAAATCAGGATGCCGCCCGTCTCGGTCTGCCACCATGTGTCCACGATCGGGCAACGGCCGCCACCGATGTGTTCGTGATACCACATCCACACTTCAGGGTTGATCGGCTCGCCGACGGTGCCCAAGAGCCGCAACGAACCCAGGTCGTATTTCCGGGGCCATTCCTCGCCTTTCACGATAAGCGAACGGATGGCGGTCGGGGCCGTGTAGAAGATCGAGACTTTGAACTTCTCGCATACTTGCCAGAAGCGGCCCGGATCCGGATACGTCGGGACGCCTTCAAATACCAGCGAGGTCGCGGCGTTGGCCAGCGGTCCGTAGACGATATAGCTGTGGCCCGTGACCCAGCCAATGTCGGCCGTACACCAAAACATGTCCTCCGGCTTGATGTCGAAAATGTGCCTGTGCGTCATCAGAACGTGCAGCAGATATCCGCCCGTCGTGTGCACGACGCCCTTCGGCTTGCCCGTCGAACCGGACGTGTACAGAATGAAGAGCGGGTCCTCCGCGTTCATCGGCTCCGGCGGGCATTCCGCGTTGGCTTTGGCCATTACGTCGTGATACCAGAGGTCGCGGCCCGCCGTCATGTTGCAGGGTTCCTCGTTGCGCTTGAAGACTACAACCTTCTCGATGCTAGGCGTGCTCTTCAGTGCCTCATCGGCGATCTGCTTCAAGAGGATGTGCTTGCCGGAACGCAGGGAGACGTTCGACGTAATGAGGACCTTGCAGTCCGAATCGTTGATGCGGTCCTTCAGGGAATCCGCGCTGAAACCGCCGAACACGATGCTGTGGATGGCCCCGATGCGCGCGCATGCCAGCATCGCGACGGGAAGCTCGAGGACCATCGGCATGTAGATGCACACGCGATCTCCCTTCTTCACGCCCAGCGACTTCAGCACGTTGGCGAACTTGCAGACCTCGCGATGCAGTTCCTCGTATGTGAGTGTCTTGACGTCTTCATCGGGTTCGCCTTGCCACACCAAAGCGGCTTTCTTCGCCGTCGCAGGGTTCTTCACGTGCCGGTCAAGGCAGTTGTACGTAACGTTCAGGACGCCGTCCGCGAACCACGTGTGTTTGATGATCCGTCCGTCCGTGTTCCACGCGAACTCGCGCGCCTTCGCCGGGAACTTGACCCAATCCAGAAGCTTCGCCTGCTCCAGCCAAAACGCGTCCGGGTCGTTGACCGATTGGTCGTACATCCGCTGGTACTCTTCAATCGACTTGATGTGCGCCTTTGCGGCGAAATCCGGGGGCGGCGCAAGGGTCCGATTTTCGGTCATGAGCGACTTCATTGTGTGTTTCGATTCTTCGCCGGCCATGGTCATACTGCCTCCTTCTTGTGTCTGCTGTATAACCCCCTCTCGCGCGACTACACCCCGCCGTCCTGGACCACACTTTCGACGGGACACGGAGGTTTTCAAATATATCACGGTAACGTCGTTTGATCAAACGTGACCGCGCCCGGCGAAAGCGGGTTGATCAAGTCGGTACGGAAACCTATAATCGCGACGCGCCGGCGACAGGGGAGTCCTCAACAGATGAACGCATCGCCGAAGTCCTCACGCGCGCGATGGCGCCCCGCGGTGCTCGCGTTTTTCTGGCTTACCGTGCTCATCTATGCCGGCGCGCTCGCCGTGACGGCGCTCCGTTATGAAGGCCGTTTTTCGCCGGACTCGGTTATGTACGTCGACGCGGCGCGGAACCTGATCGCCGGAAACGGTCTCACCAGTTCGCTTATCCCACTGCCCATGGCCTTTCGCAGGGATGTGGCGCCGCCGACGCCGATGACGACCTGGGGACCGCTCTATCCTTTGCTGATCGCATTGCTGGGCCAGTCCGGGATGCCGTTGACGGCCGCCGCGCTGGCCATCCCGCTCGTCTTCTTCGCGGTGACTCTTCTCGGGGCCTTCCTTGCGTTGCGCAGGCTGGGCGATACGCCCACGGCCATGCTCGGCGTGGCGTTACTCATCCAGTTCTCGCCGTTGCGCACCGTCTCGATAAGCGCTTGGAGCGAGACAACCGCGCTTGCCTTTCTCATGTTCTTCTTCTGGCTCATAGCGGACCACAAAGCCAAGTCGCGGCGAATGGCGCTGGCCGGAATCGCGGCCGGGTTTTCCTTTGCCGCGCGCTACGCCATGCTGCCGCTGTTTATCGTCGGCGCGGTCGCGTGCATCAGGAAAGACAAGAGACAGTGCGCGGCATCTCTGTTGAGCTTCAGCGCCGGATTCCTCCTTATTGCGGGGCCTGTCCTTGCGCGCAACTATGTGCGCTCGGGCGCGCCTCTCGGCACGCACTTTCCGCGCACGGACTTCGGTTATGTCCAGGTCGTGCGCAGTCTGCTGCGCGTCTGCGCGGAAGGGTCGCAACCCTTGGCCCCTTTCGCCGGGCTTGTGTTCAGCATGCTATTGATTGCAGCCCTATGGACCGCGTACCTGCAACTGCGCAAAGGGACGAAACTCCGCCACATTCTGTCCGAGTTCCTCTCGCGCCGGCGAGGATACCTTCTCATTTTATGGGCCGTCATCTATGCAGTGCTTCTCGTGCGGAGCGAGGTGTCATACGCCATCGACCCTATTAGCGAACGCCTGCTCTTGCCTGCCTCGATAGTCCTCGTGATGGCAATGGCCGGCGTGATCGCCCAAGTCATCGGCTCGAAGACGTGGATAACTTGCCTCGCCGCTGTGTTGATGGTGATATGCGCCCTGCCAGCCGAGGTGTCCATGGCGCGGATGCTCCTTCGCTCGAAGGCCGCTCCCGTATATGCGTTCGACCCAACACGTTCTCCGTTGCATCAGTGGATATCAGGAAACGTGACGTGGGAGGATCTCCTGATTGCCGAGGACGGCTTCTCTCTCCCGCTCTACATGGGCCCGGTCAATACTCTGAGCTTCGAGACCCGGCTCCTTAACGCTAAACCATTGAGATACGAGGAATTGATCGCCTACCTCGAGAAGCATCCCAAGGATCGCGGGCGCGTCTACCTGGCTGTCCGCACCGCACCGCGTTCACAGGACCGGGGGTCGTTCCTCACCGATCTCGATGCGGGCAGAACGGAACCCTACCCGTGGATTTCGAAAGAGGTGGAGTTGGAGGACGCTCATGTGTTCCGTGTCGAGCCGGCGGTATCAAGATCGATACCGCCACCGCTCTGACGGCGCAGCATGCGTATGGAAACAAGAAGCATTGCGAGAAGTGTCGCGCACGAAATCCCAAGTCCGGCCTTGAGACTCATCGGCATATAGAAGAACTCCACCCGATGCCGGCCCGCTGGGATCCGTACGCCGCGAAACGCGTAGTATGCGGAGAAGATCTCCTCAGGACGCCCGTCAATCGTGGCGCGCCATCCCGGATAGTACGCGTCGCCAAGGACCAGGATGCAGTCCGCCTTCGCGTCCACGTCGATCAGGACTTTGTTGAAGTCGTACTCCGCAATTGTGGCCGAACCCGGATCCTCGGGAGCCGGTTCCGGGATCTGTTCGCGCAGGGGTTCCTCCAGCAGCACTTCCCGGCTGGGATCAAAGGCCGGGTCACGCATGGCATCCAGAAGCCCCTCCCGGTCGGCGATGACGCGCGCGTGTCCCACCAGAAACGCGCGCGGCAGCGCGCGCTTGTTTCTGTACACGTCCAGGCCGTCGATGGTCGCAACCTGCTCGAACCAGTCCGTCCGTTCGATTGAGAACGTCGGACTTCGCAGCATGGACTGCGTGATCATTTTCGGATCGTGGAGGTAGTAGCTGATGTTGTAGACGGGCTCGATAGCTTTCCAGACGTCCGTCTTCAGGCCATGTTGGAATCGGATGATGCGTTCCGGGTACACGGCGTCGTAACCTGAGATTTCCTGTATGCCGTAAGGGACCATGAACCCCTGTGGAACCATGCCTTGCACTAGACCCATCCGGCACGGCTTTGGAACGCTCTGGAGAAACTGCGTCAGTTGGGTCTGAGGGTACATCATGCCGCGGGGAAAGGTCGGATTAGTCCCATGTCCCGCAACGAGCAGATCCGCCGCAAGAAGGATTGCCAGCAGCGTCGGAAACAGCCTCGGTCGAAACGTGATGCACGAGGCGATCATGATCGTCAGGAACACGGCCTGCGATACCCAGAAGAAGAGCATCTGCTGGAAAAGGTAGTCCTCAAAATGCATCAGTCGGATGATGTTGCGATAGAACTTGAAGGCCATGAAAGACAAAAGGTTCATCAGCAGAACTACCGCAACACACCCAATCAACTCGCGCAACTTCCGAGGCCGCGCAAACCATCGATCGATACCGATGGCGGCAAGCGCCGGCAGGGCGAACATCGCGAAGACGACGTAGTACGTCCGTTTCATGAGACTGAAGACGGGCAGACTGTGAATTGCATCGAAAGACGGCGTCTCGAACGTCAGGAGGAGGAAAGCAAGCGTGGCGACCGACAAACACAGTATGCGGGCGCGCGTCCGTTTGTCCGAAGCAGTGCGGGCGAAAAGAAGCGTCGCCGCGAGCCACACGGGCACACCCGCGTAGTTCATGAGAAACCGGTTCGTATCGAGTTCGCCCCAGTAATTGAGGTCCATGGCGGCGCCGAAGAACCGCGGGATCCATAAGCAGAGGATCGCGTGCGGAGGCAGTCCGGGGTGTGCGCCCATGTTCGAACTCGGTCCCGGCGAATGGCTGTTGAGCAGGTATTCGAGGAAAGGAAGGATCTGAACCGCGGAGACGAGCAGGGCCAGCACCCAAGCGCCGCCCCACGTCGCGAGACACTTCGCGCCTTCGACCATGCCCGCGCGCGCGCCTGGTCCGCGGCAATCCCACAAGAGGCGAAGGACAACGTACAAGCCAATGCCGAGGTTGATCACAAAGGCCGACTCGGGGTGGCCGGCAAGCAGGCTCAACACGCCGCCGGCAAGAATCGCGAAGAAACCGCCGCGGTACCGGCCCTGCAGCAGCCACTCGGCGCCAAGAAAGACCACCGGAAGCCAAACGCAAACGTCCGGAATGGGCCAGTAGCACCAGACGAAGTTGTATCCGCAGAGCATCCACGCCACCGACATGAACCGCGCGGCGGGTTTGCCGAGCCCCATCGCACGCGCGCAGAGATAGGCGGTCATGCCGCACAGCCACAGCTTTAGAAGGACGTACACCGTGAAGCCCGTGAAAATGTCCAGGACCGTGTGGAGCACGCGCGGAGGGTAGAAGACGGCGCTCTGCCAGTTCGCCAGGAGCGGCATGCCGCCGAACTCGAGCGGATTCCAGAGCGGCCATTCCCCCTGGCGCAGCGCCTCGCGCGTGAGCCAGTACCACGGCATGATGGCCGAGGTCATGTCGCACAACAGCCGATTTTCCGCATGCTGCCATCCGGCGGGCGCATAGAGCGTCCAAGGGAGGCTCTCAAACAGAATATCCCCCGGAAAGGCAACTTCGCCGCGCAGGAAAACGCCCGGGAAAGCGGCTGCAAGGACAAGCAGGAGCAGCAATCCCTGGAAAACGTACTCGCGCGAGCGCGAAACGAAACTTTTCGAGCCGCCGTTCATAGCGGAGAGTTTATCGGCAGGTGCTTGTCCAACGCAATGATGCGACGGGGTCTTTCACGGTTATGCCCGGGCGTTAAGGCGCGCCTTGCGGTTTCAGGGTCTTGAGGTCGATCTCGACGTTCGTCACGTTAACATCAAGCGGCTGGTTGTTGTGCGCGAGCAACCGCGGTTCCTGAACAGACAAACCCAGGACGCCGGCCGCCTTCGCGGGCATGGCGTATTTCCACGAGATCGGCCCGATATCGCGGACGTCCGCTGCGCCGGGTCTTGCAGCCAGCATCACGACGTGAAGATCGCCCGCCTGGGTGCGACGGTACACCACAAACCGGTGCGCGCCTTCCAGAAGTGCGGGCGCGGCAGGTTCCTGCCATTCAAAGCCTTCCGCGGGTTCGGCGCGCAAGAGCAGGAGGATCTTGTCGGGCATGATACCGGGAGGAGGCTCGATCCGTAGCGAGACCGATCCCTCATACATCCCTTTCTGCGTGGACACGGCGCTAAGCGTGTGAAGCACGATCGGGATCGTGCTGCGGGGCGTATAGTGAAAGCCCTTGGGCAAGGCGCCTTCCTGGCCCGCTGAGGAATTCACGACGCGCACGGACACGTCGCCTCCGGAACTCGTCTTGCATGGCGGGATATCTACAAGCGCGTCGGTGCTCCTCATGATGCGCACCTGCGATGCCTGCCGATTGCCGAACCAGACCGCGGCATCAGGCGAGAAATTGCGCCCGGAAACCAATGCGCGCGTGCCGCCCTCCGCCGGGGCCTGTGCCGGAGTCACTTGCGACACCACCGGGGCATCGACCGGCGGCAGCGCCGTCGGATCCGCGCCGTCGAAGATCCCGTCCCCGTCCGAATCGGGGTTCAGGGGACTCGTCTCGCCTTCATCAACGACGCCGTTGAAATCGGCGTCCTCGACGCCATCGGGCAAGCCGTCACCATCGCTGTCCGGATCGAGGTAATCGGTCTCCCCCGGATCGACCAAGCCGTTGCCGTTCCTATCCTCGATGCTGTCAGGCAGTCCATCGCTGTCCATGTCCTGTTCCTGCGTATCGCTGCCGCCTTCCGTCAGCCACTGGAAAAGGTCCGCGGCAAAAAGCCTATTGGCCTCGTTGGCCATCGCGCTTGTCTCCAGGGGCGTGGGGGAAGCAAGCACCGCGATGCGCCCGCGCCCGTAAGACCTCGCCAGCAGCGCGGCGGTATTGATACTGCTGCTGCCCGCCGGCCCGACCTGGAGCAGCACGGATGAAGGTTCGTCGGCGGTCACGGCGCAACCGTTCGTAAACTGAAGAGAGGCGACGTGGCGCAGGATCGGATGATTGCCGCTGACGGTCACGACAGCGTCCGTCCTCGCGGACGCATCCAACTGAATGCCGAGCGGCGCCAGCCAGTTGCCCAGATCGGAGTTCCCTTCTGCCTGCGGCATGAACCCGCCGAGAAGAAGTAGAGCGCCTCCGTCCACCACGTAACGAAGCAGCGATTGCCGCGTGAGAGCGCCCTGTGCGGCAGCGGCGACGCCGAGTACT
This sequence comes from uncultured Nitrospiraceae bacterium, assembly GCA_964587655.1. GTDB lineage: Bacteria > Hydrogenedentota > Hydrogenedentia > Hydrogenedentales > SLHB01 > CAZPMT01. The sequence continues at coordinate 35,001 of CAZPMT010000009.1, read as the reverse complement.
ACCACCCCATAGGAATCGAGGTCCTCTTGCGTGGGGGCCACGGCCTCGCGATGCGTGAAATGATAGGGCGGTCCTGCAAGCATGTCTCCCAGCGCGCGTAGACGATAAGGGTCGGTTCCCGCGCGGAACGATGCGTCTCTGCTTCCCTGCTCCCGGATCCAAAGAATTCGCCGAACGCCATATCGTTCCTCGGAGAGGACGCGAACGTCAAACGTCGCGGGACTGCCCGCGGCCCTCTTGTCCGTGTCAGAGCGCACGAGATCAACCGTCGCCTTCCCCTCTGTGTTTCTGCCGGGAGTGTAGCGCCCCGGATCGACGCCCAGATAAATGACGCCAGGCGCCTTGTCCGACACGGGGTAAATGACGAGCCATGGCATCTGTTTGCGATCATAATCGAGCCGCCACGAATACCCCTCCGCGCAGTCGGGCTTGATCTTGATCCCCTTCACTTCTTGTCCGATCGCCTGTTCGTGAAACTCGACAGCGTCCGGCAATCGCAACCGCGGCGATGGATCGATAGGATCAGGATCAGAGCCGTCCGGAATGCCGTCGCCATCCGTGTCCGGCGAATCAGGAGAAGTACCGAGGCGGACCTCCTCATCCGTCGTCAGTCCATCCGCATCGGGGTCGGGTGCGGGTACGTGGTCCGAGGGGATCGGCGTCATGTCCACTACCCAGCCGGTCTGAAGCTGCACGCGCTTCAGGGTGGTGCACGATTGAGGGTCCACTTGATGAATACAACCGGCCTCAGCCGCGAACAGCCCTTCCGGCGTCCAACGCACAACGCCCACGGGGGCCTCGTAGGTCTCTGAAGGCCCGCCCCTGCGGCCTTCAGTCCATATCTCGATGCGATTCTCAACACCTACGGCCAAGTCGTTCCCTTCAGGCTCCAGTGCGAGCCGGACGGGCGACGAGACGCCCGTCAGGGGGATCTGTGTTTCGGTGAGGGTTTCACTCGGGGTCACACGGATCCGGCTCACGTATGCCAGGTCCGTTCCGGGACTGCGCGTCACGACCCAGCATCCCGCGTCGTCACAGGGCGTCAGCGGTTGATCCTTGGACTCCGAGGCGCCTGGAATCATCACGGGCTTACAGTGTTCCGCGAAATCCGTTGTATCGAGCACGTGAAGCCAGGATGCCGCCTCGCCAGACGGTGGGTCTAATGCGTAACCCGACGCCAGCACGAGCAAATATGCGCCGTCTTGTGTCACAGCGAGGGCGGACGGTGTCGCGGCGGTGAGGCCATCGTCGTTGAACTCGCGCCGCACTTCTACGGTTCCTTGCGATTCAGTGTCAACTACGGTGAGCGTCATGCCGGCGCCGAGCGCACTGCGGCAAAGCACGGCCACCCGGCGGTATCGATCTTGATACGGTCGGCGCGAACCGGTGGTATCGATCTTGAAGCCACCGAACGAGAGAATCATCGCGGGATCATCGAGCGCGCAGGCGGCGGACTCGCGCCATCCCGCCGTAAATGCGATCCTGGAAATGCGCTGAAACGGGGCCGTCATGAAACCGGACGTGTAGCACGGCCTCTGCCCGCCTTTTTCGTCGACGTCCATGTCCGCCGGAGCCGTCGACAATACAACGCCTGCGCCGTCGTCTACGGAAATCAACGGACCTGTCGGCGCCGCGCCGGGAAGGACCTCGAACCCAGGCAGTGGCTCGCCAACACGCATGTCGACGCTCTGTACGGATACGCGGGCGGGATCATGGGTCACTGACAAAGACGTCGTGACAACTATGAGACGTTGCGCCGACGCCACTCCACACGCAATGACAAGGAGCGTGAAGAGAAGAGCCATCGTTCCCACCCGTGAGATTCTAGTGCAGTGACTCATGCTGTTGACAACTTATGATCCTGGAGTCATACATATCTATTCCCCCTTTGAAGGGGGTTAGGGGGATGTTGGATTGCCAGCACAAGCTACCGGCAAGCGCGCAAGAACATCCCCCTAACCCCCTTCAAAGGGGGAATTCGTTACGGTATCTCTTCTTGATGTGTCCTCGCATTTCCAGGCACGTCGTTTCCTTGAGATACCACAATTCTGAATCGGTACACTAGCGTCGTTCATCGACATAGGCCGCGGCTCCTTCAGGCGGCGGATCAGGGACGATGCGGAAACTTGGTGAAGTCCGGAGGACGCTTCTCCAAGTAAGCATTACGGCCTTCCTGGCCTTCCTCGCTCATATAAAACAGCATGGTTGCGTTGCCGGCCAGTTCCTGCAATCCCGCCTGGCCGTCGCAGTCGGCGTTCATTGCGGCTTTGATGCAGCGGATTGCGATGGGCGAGTTCGCGAGGATCTCCCGGCACCACCGGATCGTTTCTTCTTCGAGCCGTTCGAGAGGCACGACGGTATTCACCAGTCCCATTTCCAGCGCTTGCACGGCGTTGTACTGCCTGCAAAGAAACCATATCTCGCGCGCCTTCTTCTGACCCACGATGCGGGCGAGATAAGCCGAGCCGTATCCGCCGTCGAACGAACCAACGCGGGGGCCCGTTTGCCCGAACACCGCGTTGTCCGCGGCTATCGTGAGATCGGCCATGAGGTGAAGGATGTGCCCGCCGCCGATCGCGTATCCGGCCACCATCGCGATGATCGGCTTGGGGCACGCCCGCATCTGCCGTTGGAAGTCGAGCACGTTGAGCCGCTCGACGCCCCGCTCGTCGGCATATCCGGCCCCGCCGCGGACGCGCTGATCGCCCCCGGAGCAAAAGGCTTTGTCACCCGCGCCCGTCAAGACGATCACGCCGATCCGAGGATCAAAACGGGCGTCGTTCAACGCGTGGCACATCTCGTCAACAGTCAACGGACGGAACGCGTTGCGGACCTCCGGACGGTTGATCGTGATCTTCGCGATCCCCTCCGCCTTGTGATACTGGATATCCGTGTAGGTTCCCGCTTCAGTCCAAGTCACAGATGACATTCTAACCTCCTTGCTCAGTCCGCGCATGATGCGCGGACAAGAACTGCTTAACGACTTGAGTATAAGCTTCCGGGTCTTCGTAGTGCACATTGTGGCCGCAGCCATCGGCGATATGCAGTTCCGCCGCGGGACACAGACGGGCCATCTCGGACATAATTGCGCGGAATCTCGTGTCGCGCTCACCCGTCACGAGCAGCGTTGGTATGCGGTTTGCCGCCCATGCGTCCCACAGCGGCGGTTGACGGCCCACGCTCATCACGCGGAGCGCCCGGGCGAGTTGTTCAGGGTCATTCTCAAGACGTTGCTTCAGCAGCGCATCGAAACGATTCGTTTCCCTCCGCATGTTCCCAAACATGGGCTGCGAGTACCACTCGTCCAGGAAGGTCCCCAGGTCCGTCCCGATGAGCCGCTCGGCAAGCCTCTCGTCTTCCTCGATCCTGCGCCGCCGCTCAACGTCGGTGCGGAGACCCGGCGACGCGGATTCGAGCACCAAACTCGTGAAGCGCGCGGGTTGCGATGTGGCCATGCACAAGGCCAGCCGCCCGCCCATCGAGTATCCGATCGCCGAGCATGAGGATATCCCCAGTGCATCCAGCAAGCCGAACAGCGCAACGGCTACGGACGACAAACCATCGCTTTCGACAAACGCGGCCGGATGTGTCTTTCCGTGCCCGGGGAGATCAACCGTCAGGCAGCGGTAATCCGGCGCGCAAGCACGCACGACGTCGTCCCATTCGCGGCGGTCGCCCAGAAAACCGTGAAGGAACAAAAGCGGCGTGGCGCTTCTCGTTCCGGTGATCTGGTAGTTGAAGATCGTGGGGGCATTCACCTGACGACACCGCTCTCGAGACGCCGTGCGATCGTTTCCTGCAAGGCCAGGTGAAGGCGCAGATTCTCGTCACGATCCGTTCGGATCTCGATGATGCTGTGCCGGGGACCACGCAATGCCTTCTGATATGCCTTAATAAACGCCCGGCCCGTCGTGGGGCAAGCATATTCGAGGCCGAACTGCGCCGCGACGTGTTCAAAGGACAGGTTGTGCGGAGCGGCGAAATACCGCTCGAAGTGTTCCTTGACGCCGGCAATTGGGAGGAATGAAAAGATCCCGCCGCCGTTGTTGTTGATGACGACCAACACAACAGGCTCCGTAATGCCCTGCGACAGCAGCGCAAGGGAGTTCAGATCGTGCAGCGCGGCAAGATCGCCCAGCAGAGCCGTCACCGTAACCCCGAGTGACGCGGCATAGCCCGCTGCGGCGGCGATGTTGCCGTCGATTCCGCTCGCGCCCCTGTTGACCGCGACGCGCACCGAGGCCCCCAGCGGCGATCCGTACATATCCATGTCACGCATGGGCATGCTGTTGCCCAGAAAGACGACGCTGCTTTCCGGAGCATGCTTCGAGATGAGACGGGCGGCTTGCGGCTCACTCAGCCTATCGTCACGAGCGAGAAACGCCTCGACCTCGTCATGCACGACTTTGCTGGTCTTGCACTGGCATTCCATCCACGCGCTTTTCGGCCGGGGTGTAACCAATCGTTCGGAGGCCTCCCTGCAGAAGCTCTCGATATCCGCTTGGACGCGCAACGTGACTCGATGCAATGGGTCATGGCGAAGCGGATGGCCCGCAACGAGCACGTAAGCATCGGGAGAAGCGGCTGCCAAATACTGCATCAAGCGTTTCGACGTGAAAGGCGTTCCGATTTGCAGGACGACATCAGGCCCGCCTCCGGAATCCAGCGATGGCGAGAGCAACATCTGATCGTAATACGAAACAAAGGGGGCGCGGTCATTGCCAAGCCTGAGCCCGGAGGCTACGTCCGGAAAGGCGGGCCACTTCAGCGCGCGCGCGAGGGTCTTGACGGCCCGGCATTCGGCGGACGAACGGAGTTCTCCCACCACGAGCAGTCCACGGCGGGCCGCGCGGACCATCTCTACAATCAAAGCCAGCGTCATCGCGTCAGGCCGTTGCTCCGCCTTCGCGTATCTTGTATAGGCCGAACCGGCCTTCCTCCACCTTCTAATGGGTTGCAGATACTTCTGCGGATTCCACGGAGCCTCAGCCGGCACGAACGGCTCGCGAAACATGCAGTTGAGATGCACCGGGCCGGCTGGCGAACACGTCGAGCGATGGACGGCCTGGTCAACCGTGGTCAACACGAAACTCGGCGGCACGGACTCATCCGGGCACGGCAGCGTACAGTGCCATCGCACGTAGTCGCCGAACATCTTCATCTGGTCGATGGCTTGATTCGCACCGGCATCGAGCAGTTCCGGCGGACGGTCCGCCGTAAGCACAATCAGCGGGACCTCGGATTGCGATGCTTCCACGACCGCGGGGAAGTAGTTGGCGGCGGCGGTGCCCGAGGTGCATATCAGCACGGCGGGACGCCCGGACGCCTTCGCCCAGCCCAACGCGTGGTATGCGGCGCCGCGCTCGTCGAAGTGAACAACGCTTCGCGCGCGCGGGTTCGCCGCGACGCCAAGGGTCAGGGGAGTGCATCGCGATCCCGGTGAGAGGCAGAAGACACCGGCTCCGCATCGCACGAGTTCTTCGACAATGATCCCGCCCCACACACGGTTAAGGCTTGCCGTGCGCCGGTCCGTCTCGGTCGTACCAGAAGCCCCGTCAGGCATTTTGCATCAACATCCTCGAGAACGTTTCCAGTTTACTCTCGATCTCGGCCCACTCGCGCTCGGGGTCAGACCCCGGAACGATCCCGGCGCCGGCATACAACGACAGTGTGTTTCCGTCGATAAGCCCCGAACGAATGCCCACGGCGAACTCGGAAGAGTCGTATCCCACCCAACCCACCGGACCCGCATACCAGCCGCGATCGAAGGGCTCCTCGCGCTCGATCCATTCAAGGGCCGCCTTCACCGGGCATCCACCAACGGCAGGACTCGGGTGCAGCGTCTCAAGTATGTCGGACTCGGTCTTTCCGTCGGCCAGCATACCCTCGAACCGGCGGACCAAGTGCTGGCAGTCCCGGAGCCGGACAATGGACACTTCTTCCTCCTCGCGCACCTCCTTGCAGAGCGCCTGAAAAGCCACGCGGATGCTGTCGGCCACGTACCGGTGCTCGCGCAGTTCCTTGTCGTCGTGCGACAGCGCCTCCGCAAGCGCCGCGTCGCTCTCCTCGGAAATCCCGCGCGGCCGCGTGCCGGCAAGGGCTTCGCTCTGAATGAAACCACCGACACGCCGGTACAACCTCTCCGGAGACGCGCCCAGAAACGACGCGCCTTTGTACGGGTGGAACATCAGCAGATAGGCGTTCCCGACCGCGTCAGAGAGACGCCTCAGAAGTGTCAGGGCGTCGGGCTCCGATGCGAACTCGAAGGCGGATTCCCGAGCCAGCACGACTTTCTCGAGGCCGCACCGCCGAAACGAATTGAGCGCTTTCCCTATCATGCCGGACCAGGCATCCCGGTCCGGACAATCATGTCGCGTCACGAGCCTCGGCAGTTCGCCCGGATCCTCATCCTCCCTCAGCGTGACCGCCGCAAGCTCGCGACGAATGGCATCGACTTCGTTGCGGCTGTGATCGTTGTTCTTGCTGAAAGCATTGCACACGAAATAGCAGCCCGCGCTCGTCGCAAGGACCTCGAAACGCGGAATGACGAACCTGTATGTTCCCCACCGCTTCCACCGAGGGTCCGCCGTGTGACACGCATCGAAACACAGACCTCCGTAGTACCGGAGATTCGGGTGAGCGCACGACAACCCCTGCCGGAGCCGGTCGAACAACGGCCCGTACGGTGGCAGACGATCATTCCCGGTCACCGTGTGGGCCGCGCCCACACCACCCATCGTGAAGGCGCCTTCCCGGTCGGCCCAATAGGTCTTGACGTGCGCGCTCTGAGCATGGAGCCACTTCAACGGGTCCAGCGGCTCTATGGGAATCTCGATGCGGACCACCCGCGGCGTCCCCGAGCCAATTGCGAAGGCCTGCTCGACAAGCAGGGGGATATCGCAGAACTGAGGCGCTTGTATGATCTCGGTCATATCACGCTTCCGTCGTAAGGCCCGGAACTAGACACGCGCTTTCTCTCCAGTATACAGCGTTGCAACGCCCCACGTGAGCGGACAAGCAGCGACGTTGTCAAAACCGCTGGCGGCAATAATACCGCAAAACGCCTGTCCATATGGAAATGACTCGACGCTCCGGTTCAGATACCGGTAGGCGTCATAATCACCCGAGACGAGTCCTCCCAGCAACGGGAGAACCCGCCGGAAGTACAACAGGTACAAGAAACGGATAATGCGGCGCGACGGCAGCGAGAACTCGAGGACGGCCAGCCGTCCGCCTGGCGCCAAAACGCGACACATCCCGCGCAAAGCCTGCGAGACGTCCGGCACGTTTCGTATGCCGAAGGCGATGGTCACGGCGTCGAAACCGTCCGCCCTCAACGGAATCGCCCCGGCGTCGCAACGCACGAGGGCGAACCCGCGATTAGCGGCTGGTTTTTCCGCAAGCTTTGTACGCGCCAGTTCCAGCATCTTGCCCGCCATGTCCATTCCCACGCAAAACCGCTCGCAGGCACACCCATCCGCCACCGCCAGGAGAACATCACCCGTGCCCGTGGCGACGTCGAGAATGCGGGCGAAACGCGCATCCGATACGCTCTCTGCCAATGCTCGCCGCCATTTCACGTCCTGTCCAAACGAGAGAAGACGGTTGAGCAAATCATACCGGTGAGCGATGGCGTCAAACATGCGCCACGCCGGCCGTATCGATTTCGATGCCGTCGGCGGTATCAAGATCGGTACCACCGGTGAAGCGCGGCGCCCAAGAGCACGCGATATATGCGCAGCGAGTCCTGGACCTTCCGGAAGTGCGACGAGGCGTTGCCGGATTCGTATAGAGTTCGAATCGGCACTGAGACTATCCTTCGTTTCTCGCGTATGGCCTTGAGAATAATCGCCATCTCCGTCTCATAGCGCCCTTCCGGCACGGTCTCGATCACGGATGCCGCAAAGGAACGCGAAAGCAGACGAAAACCAGACTGCGTATCGGGAAGACGGTGGCCGAACAGGCGTCCCGTGACGGCTACCGTGAGCCTGTTTCCAAATCGGCTCCGCCATGGAACGATGCGCCGATCAAAGGTGCGCGCCCCAATAACGAGGTCCGCCTCCTGCCGAACAAACGCCTCGTAAAGCGCCGGGATCTCACGCGGGTCGTGCTGCCCGTCCGCATCGACCACGAGCACGCACGCCGTTTCAGGATGATCGAGAGCGGCCTTGAATCCCGCAAGCAACGCCGATCCTTTCCCGCGATTACGATCTGACCTGATTGTCGCCACGGGGAGATCGAGCAACCCCTGCACTGCTCCATCAGTGCTGCCGTCGTCCACGACAATGACGCGCTTGACTATCTCCAAGGCCCCTTCGGCAACGCCCCGCACGCGATGCCCCGCGTTGTAACACGGGATCACCACCGTCGCCGACGTTCGCAACGACGGCATAACGGAATCGCTGTTCTGCAACGTTTCGTTCACGATTCTCTCGACGCAGCCACGACAGATACTCTAAGATCGGGAATAGCAGATCCATCCTCCACAAAGCAAATGGCAACTCGGTCAGTTGCCGCGTCCGTGTCGCGAATGATACCGTCTGATGCAGGTTTCCGGACAGGAGTAGTCGCATGAAGCAGATCAAGATTGCACTTATCGGCGCGGGCAGCCGATCCTTCGGCCCCTCGTCCGTACGCGATATTTTGTTGAGCGATCCGCTGAACGAAGGCGGAGTCCAGGTCGTACTCATGGACAAGGTTGCCGGGGGCCTGAAGGACATCGAGGCATATGCCGCGTTCCTGAAAAAGGCGCTCAGGCGGGAAACGAGTTTCGTTTCGACCACCGACCTGGAGGCCGCCGTCGACGGGGCGGATTTCGTCATTACCGCCATTGACGTGCAACGCTTCCTTCGGTGGACGCAGGATTTCCATATCCCCCGCAGGTATGGCTTCCGCCAGGTCTTCGGCGAGAACGGCGGCCCGGGCGGCTTGTTCCACGCCCTGCGAAACATGAGCCCCATGATCGAAATCGCGCGCGCCATGGAGCGCCTTTGTCCGCGCGCATTGATGCTGAACTTCTCGAACCCGGAGCACAAGCTTTGCGAGGCCGTGTCACGTCTGACGACGATCGAGAGCGCGGGACTCTGCCACGGCGTGTTCATGGGACTTCATCAGATCGCGACGATACTCGGCATGCCGGTGGACGATCTGGAAGGCGCGGCGTGCGGCATGAACCATTTCACATTCTTCCAGTGGATTAAGCATCGCCGAACCGGTGAGGACCTTTACCCCCGGCTGCGCGCCGTGGAGCGCGATGGCGATTGGCTGGCCGATTGGCATGAGATTGGAATGGCGCGCATCCTGTTCCGCCGTTTCGGCCTGTGGCCCTCGCCCGCGGCTAATCACTATGGCGAGTATATTCGGTGGGCGGAAGAGTTCGTTTCGAGCGAACTGCAATACTTCTACGATCCGGCCGACGGCCACCCGTGGGACGCTGGCAATATCCCGGAATTCGTCTACTCGCTGAGCGGCGACAAGACCACGCGACCCTGGCGGCGTCCGGAACCGCCGCCCGAACGGTGGGAGGAAGCGAAAATCCGGCCGTCGGGAGAACTGGCCGTGCCCATCATGGAAGCTCTGGCCCGCGGCGTCTCGCGCACGCTTGAAGCCGTCAATATCCCCAACCGCGGCGCGATTCCAAACCTCCCCGGCGACATGGTCGTCGAACTCCCTGCGAACGCCGATGCCGCGGGTCTGCGCCCCTGCCAAATGGATCCTCTTCCCGAGGGTATCGCAGCCCTGCTGCGGACACAGGCGAGCATTCACAAACTGCTTGTCGAGGCTTTCGACGAGCAGTCAAGAAACAAACTGATCCAGGCGATGCTACTGGATCCTACGGTGGATTCGTATCGGCGGGCCGTCGATTGCGTGGAAGAGATGATGCGGCTGCAAGCCGACGTCCTGCCTCCGTTGCGGTGACGTGCCGGCTGCGGCTACTCCTCCGTTTCCCCCTGCGGATACGAACCGAGAACCCGGAGTTCGGCGCAATGCTCGGCCACGTGCTGAAGTACGCTGGACACCCTGGGTTCGTCGGCATGACCAACGAGGTCGATGAAGAACACGTACTCCCACGCCTTCTTCCGCGACGGGCGCGACTCGATGCGGGTGAGGTTGACCTTTGCTTCATGAAAGGGCAGCAGCAGGGAGTGAAGCGCGCCCGGACGATCTTTGATCGAGATCAGGACCGAGGTCTTATCCTTGCCCGTGGGCTTAGCGAGCTGATGACCGATCACGAAAAACCGCGTGTAGTTGTTCGGCGAGTCCTCGATGCACGGCACGAGAACGTCGACGTTGTACGTCTTCCCCGCAAGCGCGCTCGCAACCGCCGCCGCTCCCTCTTCCTCAGCCGCGATGCGCGCCGCCTCCGCGGTGCTGGCGACGTCGATGAGCTCCGCGTTCGGGAGGTTTACCCGAAGCCAGTTGCGGCACTGAACGAAGGCGTTATCCTTCGAATACACCCGCTTGATCTTTTCGAGAGGGCAGTTCGCAAGGAGATTCTGTGTGACGCGCAGCAACACTTCGTTGATGATTTTCAGGTCTGAAGCAATGAACCGATCCAACGTGTCATGGACGCCGCCCCCCATCGAACTCTCGACGGGAACCACGCCGTAGTCGATCCGCTTCCGTTCGACTTCGGTGAAGATGTCCGCCACCATGGGCAGCGGATGATAGTCCGCCGTCACGCCGAAAACACGCATGGCCGCCATATGGCTGAATGTCTCGCGCGGCCCGAGGAATCCCACTGAGATCTTCTTCTCGAGGGCCCGGATTGAACTCATGACCTCGCGATAGATCGCCTTGACGGCCTCGTCCGAGAGAGGCCCTTCGTTTCGGGCGCGGAGCCGGTCCAGAACCGCCTTCTCGCGCTCAGGCACGTAGAACGAGGTCTGATTGGTGCGCTTGATCTCGGCGATTTCCAGCGCCAATTTCGCGCGCTCGTTCAACAGGCGGAGTACGCCGTCATCCAATTCGTCGATCTTGGCCCTGAGTTCATCCAGTGTCACCGTTTCGTGCCCTCCAGGATTTCGAGAGGCGTCTTCTTGATCATGAACGTGCTAACCCGTCCTGTCTTGAAACGGATGCGGGCGCGCAGATTCTCGCCCGAACCCGACGTGAACAACACGTGCCCTTCGCCGAACGTGGCGTGCCGTACGCGCGTCCCGAGCTTCAACGCACCCGGCGACGCCTCCGAGCGCGGCGACGGCTTCCCTTCAGACTCCCGCCGGTCCCGCGCAATCCGGCGCAACAGTTCGCCGGGGATCTCCTTGATAAACCGCGAGACCGCACGCGCTTCCGATTCGCCGTACATTATACGCGATCCCGCCGCCGTCAGCGTCAGACGGCTCCGCGCGCGCGTCATCGCCACGTAACACAGCCTCCGTTCTTCCTCGGCCTCGAGATCCGAATGCATGGCCGTCGCATGCGGCAACAAACCCTCTTCTAACCCTATCAAGTACACTGAATCAAACTCAAGACCTTTCGCGCTGTGACACGTCATCAGCGTGATGGCGGGCGTATCCGTTTTCAGATCGTCCACTTCCGAGAACAGCGACAACTCTTGAAGGAATTCGAGCACGCCGCCGGTCTTCTTCTTGTCAAACTCTCTGCACGCCGCAAGAAATTCGTCGACGATCTCGAGCCGGGTCCGAAAATCCTTTTCGTCGCTCTCGCGCACGAAATCGCGGTATCCCGTTTTTTCCAATACGGTCTCGACGAGTTTCTCGACTGATTCCGTCTTGGCCGTCAGCGTCAGATCGTCGATCAAATGCACGAATCCGCCCATGGCCTCCCGCGAACGCACTTGCAGACTGTGGTCGTGTTCGATTTCGCGAAGTACTTGAAGCAGAGGCATTCCGCGGGAAGCCGCGTATTCCTCGATCCGTTCCATCGTCACGCCCCCGATGCCGCGATGCGGAACGTTAAGGACGCGCCGCACGGACTCACCATCCGAGGGGTTCACAAGCAGCCGCAGGTAGCACAGAATATCCTTGACCTCTTTCCGGCTGTAGAACCGGATGCCTCCCACGACCACGTACGCGATCCCTTTCCGGCGCAACGCTTCTTCCATGACGCGCGCCTGGCCGTTGGTGCGGTACAGGATCGCCGCGTCACGCGGGGCCACGCCGCTCGAAACGAAATCCTCGACGACAAAACGCGCCTCGTCCTCAGCATCGGACGCCGGATAGAAACGGACCGGATCTCCTTCTTCCCGCGCGGTCCACAACGTCTTGCCCAATCGATCCTGATTATTCTTAACTACGGCGTTCGCCGCATTCAGAATAGGACCGGTGCTGCGGTAATTCTGTTCGAGACGCAAGACGCGCGCACCGGGGAAGTCCTTTTCGAAGTCGAGGATGTTCCGGATATCGGCCCCGCGCCACGAATAGATGCTTTGATCCTCGTCGCCGACGGCAAAGATGTTCCGATGCGATTCCGTGAGCAGCCTGGCGATCTCGTACTGCGCGTGATTGGTATCCTGATACTCATCGATGAGGACGTGATGGTAACGATGCTGGTACTTCTCCCTGGCGTCAGCGTGCTGAGCCAGCAGACGCGCCACAAGAACGAGAAGGTCGTCAAAATCGAGCGCGGACGCGTTCAGCAGCGCCTCATGATACCGCACCCACAACTCGCGACAGGTCTTCTCATGCGCCGACGTACACGGAGCGTCAAAGCCCGGCTCCTCCAGCTTCTGCTTGAACCCGCTTATCCACTCGAGGCCCTCACGCGGCGTCACGCGCTCGAAATGATTGGGGAGACCCTTGATGAGACGTTTCATCAAGGAAAGCTGGTCCGTATCGTCGAAGATCGTGAACGTCTTCTCACGTCCAAGACGGTCAATATCCCTCCGTAGCACGAACAACCCAAACGCGTGGAACGTGCCTACCCAGGAGGCCAGCCTGTCAACGCCCAGCCGCGCCATGACACGCTCGCGCATTTCGTTGGCGGCCCGGTTTGTGAAGGTCAGCGCGAGGATGTGCCGGGGATCGACGCCGCTTTCCTCGACAAGCCAGACCATCCGCTCGACAATCACCCGCGTCTTGCCGGAACCGGCCCCCGCCAGGATCAGAGTCGGTCCGTCTCCGGCGGTGGCGGCGCTTCGTTGCGCATCATTGAGCATTATCATCAAAGAACAACCTATGGGCTTGCGTGTCGAGTGGCAAGGCCGTGTCTCGATCGGAGAACGTCAGAAAGCGGCCTCGATTTCGGCGGGAGGCGCGCCGTTCTCGTCCCAGCCCCGCTTCTGATAGTAGAGCGAGAGCATCTTGTCGAACTCCTGCTCGTCAAGCATCCTGCCCGCGTTTGGCCCGGTGAGCACGGGGGACTTTCGGACCTTGTACGGCAAGGAGTCATCCTTCCGGCCCGCGCCGAGCCGGATGTTCATGCGCCTCGTCAGATTGTAGACATGATCCGACAGCTTGAGGAGATCCTCCAACGTTATCTCTTTCCCGGTCACAAAGCTGTAGAACTTCTCGTAGTGGCGCTCATTCAGGCCGAGCTCGATCCACGGCAACCGGCAGACGCCAAGCATGTCGAACAACGGCCGCACCGCCTGGTGGTACATCACAAGGTTGACCTTGTCCTCGGCGGTCCAGTTCGCCCCTTCCTCGATCTCCTTTGCGATGGTCCACGCGCGCGTGTGATGCGCGCCAATGTCGGAAGTAGCGTACGCCAACCCCATCGACGAGCCCACACGGCTGTCATAGGCCGACTGCTCGAGCCCCTTCACCTGAAGCAGGACCTTCTCCATCTCAGGCCACTGCTCGATGATCCGCCGCGAACCGTCCGCGAGGATATCGCCGACGCCTTCACGCCGCGCTATGCGGCCCATGAGGTCCAGGACTGCGTCGTCGTCGTTCCACGTGATCCCCTTGCCGTCAAGGTCCGACAGAGAGATGACGCCTTTCTCGTAGCCTTCGATGACCGCCCCGATAATGCTGCCGGTCGAAATCGTGTCAATGCCGAGTTCGTCGCAGAGTCTATTACCCGCCAACACGGCATCAAACCTCTCGATGCCGAGGTTCGACCCGAGCATGGCGCAGGATTCGTATTCGGGACCCTCGGTGACGGTCCCCGCGTACTTGCCGTTCTTCACAAGACAGACATTGCCGCAGCACATCGGGCACATGAAGCACGCGCTGTCGCCGATCTTGTAGTTTTCGAGCATCGTTTCGCCGTTGATCTTGTCGTGCGCGGCAAACGTCGTGGCCTTGAAGTTGTACGTCGGAAGAATGCCCTTCTCGTTCGCGTACTCGATGACGTTCATCAGTCCCTGCTGCTGCCACAGCCTGAAATACTTGTGCTCCTTCATGTATTTCACGGCCTTCCGCGTTTCCGTCGCGAGCCCTTTCATGTCGAAGACAGGCAGGTCTCTGTTCCCGCGCACGACGATGGCCTTGAGGTTCTTGGATCCCATGATCGCGCCCATGCCGGTCCGGCCCGCATTGCGGCTCCAGTCCGAGTTGACGCACGCGAACCGAATCCGGTTCTCGCCCGCCACGCCGATCGTCGCGACGTGAACGTCGTGCGAGCCGACGTGTTGCTTAATCAGCCCCTCGGCGTCAAGACACGACTTGCCCTTGAGCTGCGGCATCGGGATGATGCTTGCCTTGTCGTTATCGATGAACAGGATCGAAAGCTCGTCCGCCGCACCAGTGATGCTCAGGCAATCGAGACCCGTCTGCCGCAGTTCGACGCCAAAGGATCCTCCAATCGAAGAATCGCCGTATAATCCCGTCGCGGGCGAGATCGACACAAACGAGTTCTTCCCCGAAGAAGGCACGTACGTGCCCGTAAGAGGCCCCGGCGCAACCACGATAAGATTCTCCGGCCCCAGTGGGTCCAGCTTGAAGTCGTGCGCCTTCAGATTGTCCCATACGAGCTTCGCGCCGAATCCGCGCCCGCCCACGTAACGCTCGATGAAATCCTCGGACAGGTCCCGCAGCTCGAGTTTCCCGGCGCTCAGGTCGACGTGGAGATGCTTTCGGAAGTAGCCACCCTTGATGTTCATATCTGCTCCTTCCCGATCTCGGCGTAATGAATCGTCTTCGTTTCGCCCTTCTCGACGAATTCGATCTCCTTCATCTGCGTGTAACTGAGCACGTTGCTGAGCCGCCTGCTTTCGCCGAGGGCGTATTCGGGGATCAATCGCAACGCGCCCTTCGGGCAGTGCTTCACGCACTCGGGGTCGCCTCCGCACATATCGCACTTGATGGGAAACTCGCATTCGTCGTGCGCGAAAACGGCGCCAAACGGGCAAGACTCAACACAGTGGAAGCACGAAATGCACACGTTCGTATCGAGGGCGACAACGCCGTCCACGCGGCTCAGCGCATCCACGGGGCACACGTCCTCGCACGGCGGCTTCTTGCACTGGCTGCACACGATCGGCATGCGCACCACCGGATGCGGATACGTTATCAACACCCGTATCGCGCTTTTCTTCGGGTTGTTGACCCCGAAATGCCGGATGGCGCACACAAGTTCGCACATCTTGCACCCCGAGCATTCCTCGGGTATTACGGCCAACTTCATCGACATCTCGTATCTCCTTGCGTGACCCGCGGCGCACCTCAATGCCGCGCCCGGCGGGCAACCGGCGGGTTCTTATACTATAACGCAACAGAGGCTCAGTCAATCGCATTTCAAGTGGGTTCTTGCCTGAAGCAGTACAGTTTGTCTACAGTTTGTCGCCGTTTGACAAACTGTGGCCACGACAAACTGTTGGAAGGCTGAAATGGACATTCTCCCGCAAGACCTCACGCTCCTCGACCTCGCAAGGAATCATCTGTCTGATCCGCTTGACGACCCCGTCAACCAAGTGTTCCGGCACTGAGGCGCCCGACGAGATCAGCACCGTTTCCACGCCGTCGAACCACGCGTCTTCGATCATCTCGCCGGAAGTTATCAGGTGAGTGTTGCTGACCTTGCGGAGGGAGATGGCGGCCAGTCGTTTGGAGTTTGCGCTGGTTGGATCTCCCACGATTAGCACAAGGTCCGCCTCCCTGGCCAGTTCATTCACGGCACGCTGGCGGTTTCTCGTCGCGTAGCAGATGTCATTACAGTTTGTCAAGCCACGACAAACTGTGGACGGCGGTCCCTGGATCGAAGGGAAACGCCTTTTCAGGGCGGCGATGAGCGTTTCGCAATCGTCGATGCTCAGCGTCGTCTGGGTCAGATAGGCTACCTTGGATGGATCTCTTGCCGAAACCGCTTCCACCTCGGCCACCGAGAAGACGATTTGGATGGAATCGGGGGCCCATGCCCGCGTGCCCACTACCTCGTCGTGGTTCTTCTCGCCAACCAGAATAATCGTGTATCCCGCTTGAGCGAACTCCCTCGCTTCGCGGTGGACCTTCTCCACCAGCGGACACGTGGCGTCGACCACGCGCAACCCGCGTTCCCGCGCGAGATCCCAACTTTCAGGCCCAACGCCATGGGCGCTGAACAACACATGGGCGCCCAGCGGCACATCCCGCAGGTCTGGCACGAACACCGCGCCTCTGTCCCGCAGATCCTGTATCACGAAGGCATTGTGAACCACATCCTTGAGTATGTAGACGGGGGGTCCATACAGATCCAGCGCGCGATCCACGCACCGAAGCGCTCGTTCAACACCCGCACAAAAGGACCTGGGCTTGGCCAGAATCACTCGCATGTGCGATGACTCCTCTCTTCCGAAACATCCAAGGCTGTAAGCTGAAGCCTGAAGGAAAGCAGAATACCTTCAGCTTACAGCCTTCAGTCTAACGGAGCAAAACGGGCACAAGCAATTCCGGTGCTGCGGCCGAATCCGTCACCACATTGATGAGTGTGGCGCGGCGGGTCGGGTCGGGCAGCCTGTCCGCAGTGATCGCGATGCTTGCAGGATGCTCTGTATCCGTCTGCTGTCCGGCAGTGACCTGCACACTGATGATGTCGCTCTCAAACCGCACGTCCTTTATCGTGAGCGTTGAGCCGGAGACACTCTTGATAGCGACGCTCTGCGACGCAGGCGCGCCTGGAACGGGCGTCAGGACAACGGTCGCAGGCTCGGCGGCGACTTCCGGGGCGATAATGAAATGCACCGGTATGCTCGTGATGGGCTGATCTCTGCTGTCCGTCATGACATATACCGTGGCGCCTTGCGGCCCCGGCCGCGCGGCCGTGCCTGCGTGCACCGCAATGATGTGCTTGTTCTCTTGCGCGAACTTGTGGATCACCGTGGATATTGGCCCCACGGCGACCACGCCCAGGATGTCCGGCGGCGGCGTATTCTCCAGGCTTGATCGGACCATGATCTCCGAGATGCGGTCGCCCTTCCGATACGACAGCTTTGGTGCGCTAAGAATGGAAGGAGGCGCTACAAGGACATCGCCAATCACTTCCCCCTGAAGCGGGAGCCTTACGGAAGCCTCTTCGTCCCCAACGCGTGCTCGCGCCACCACGAACGTCGACAACCGCCCCAGAGGCACGTCCGGAGCTATTGTGAACCTCGCCTTGATCCGCCACCTGTCGTCTGTTTGCTTTTCTTTCTCCGTCTTCACTTGGACGCCGGGATGCTCCACGTGGATGTCGATCAACTCTATGTCTTTCTTGTCCACACCCGGCATCAGTGTCAACACCCTGTTCTTGCCTATCAACTCGTGACCGCGCGGGGCCGCACCCCAAAGTATGCCTTCCGGCGGACGCGCCAACATCAAGACGTCCACGAACACTTTCAGTTCGAAGACGGCAACCGGCTCCTTGGGATCATTGGTATCAATGGCGATGGACGCTTGGCGCTCTCCGACTGCGTCCTTGGTGTCGTATTGGAATGTCAACGCCAACGAGCCGCCCGGGGCTATCGTCGGCTGTTCGGGCGCCACAACCGTCAAACAAGGGCAAGAGGACTGTATCTTCTGGATCTCGAGTGGTTGGTCTCCTTCGTTCCTGAGCGTGACGATCTTGTCGGCCACGACGCCGCCCCGGAGCCGCCCGAGATCGAGATTGTAGGAGTCCGTGACTAGTCGTGGCGCACCATATGATGCCGCGGATGCCATTGCCAGTATTAACAAGACGAGGACCACCCGCTTATCCAATTACCCACCCTCCAATCACGCTATTCCCCATTTACTTGAAGAAGCGGGCTCATGTGAACTGCACAGTTGCACACGAGCCCGCTGGGCTGCAAATCATCTACACAATGGCCGCCTTCCTAGAAGCGGCTGGCATCATAGGTCAAGTTCGCGATATCTCCGTCCACCTTGGTCTGCGGATGGAAACAGTCGACTGTGGAAAGGTTCTTGTAATTCAAGGCGTATTCATAAAGATCGTCGTCGAACCACACGCCCTGGGCTGCGCACAGGCTCCGAAGCGCATTGTTATACTCGAGGTTGCGCGCCGCGGCCTCATTCAACTGTGTGGTGCCGTTGGTGAGCACGTTGTCGCAGAACCCGTACAGAGGCCACTTGATGTAACGGCAGCTAAAGTTGTATTTGCCGGTATCGAAGATCAAGCGAAGCTTCGGCAACTCGAGCACAAGGATATCCGCTCCCGGAAGGCCCGCCTGAAGTACGTCAATGGCTTCGTTGAACCGCGCGGCATAGACGGACGTCGCGGTCATCTCTGCCGTGGAGTCGCCGCAAACGTCATTCCCGCCCATGAAGATCGTGACGTATTGAACCCCTTGGCTCACGGTCGTGTTAGATTGCGCCAGCAGGTCGTCCGACTGTGCGCCGTTCCACGCATTGTTGTACCCGACTGTAGACGGGTTGCTCTGCCAGATCCGCTCCAAATGGCTCAAGCAGGCATCGCCCGCGTCATAGCCGGTGCTCCAGCAGTGCTCCGGCTGATCGCTGTCGAGCGTGTTGTCCGCCAGCGCGCCGCGGGATATGCTGTCACCAATCACCGCCATGGAGTTGGGATACACCACCGCCGCCGCCGGAAGCGCCAACCCCGCCAAAACAAACAGCAATACAAGCACTTTCACTCTCATGATGTTCTCCTCCTCTTTAGTTTTTGGTTAACGACAACTGTTGTCCCATGCCCAACTACTGCCAAACGTGTTTGTTCCGCGTCCCACCTCCTTTCAGAACAGGCCCGGCAATCGACCACCTTGCCAGACAAAACCACCCCCCTCCCTGGCCCACGGCTTACGCCAGACCCTCCGGTTGTTCCCTCTTCAACCCCACTTCCCTTGATCGTCGGCGTTACTCTCCAGCCGACAACACAATTAACCTATCACGGAATTCCCATTTTGTCAACAGGCGTTTTCCGGCTGGCGCATCGTCAAGCGATCCCGACAGGTCATTTGAGTGAAAGATCCGCCTCAATCATGTCCGATTGCAGGCTGACTGCCCGCGTGACTACCCGCACATCTTGCGTCCCTTGGTAAGAGCCCTCCTCCTCGGCTGGAAAGGCGATGGCGGCTACCGTATATGCTCCTGCCTCAAGTCCTTCGAGAGAATACGTACCGCCCTCGTCCGCCGTGACCCGCCCAGCCGTTAGATTCTCCAATTCCAGGAAACCGGCAGGGTCCGTCACGTCAACGGTGACGTTGCCGCGCAGCGCCACGACTTCGCAGGTATCGCCCGGACGCAGGTTCAAGATCTTGCCGTGAATCCCCAATTCGCTATCGAAGTCAAAACTCTGGGAAATGTGCTCGCCCTCCGCGACGGTGAGTTCGCGCGTCTTGCGAAATTCGACGTCCTTCTCCGTGGTGGCGGTTGCTTCGATCCATGCATCTCCCGGCGGGACGTTCCGGATCTCATAGGAACCGTCCTCCTGGGCATCCGCGCTGAGGATCGCGTCGCCGTTGCCGCTCACCACGGTGACCTTGACTTGCGCGGATGCCGCCGGCGCGCCGCCGGCAGTGACCGTTCCCACAATAGTGCCAAGCGTCGCCGGCAGCCGGAAATCGATCGTTGTCACCCCCTCCGCCTCGACAATCGCCCGGCGCTGCATTCGAATGGAACCCGCTCCGGGCCCGGCTTCCGCCTTAACAATAGCCTCGACTTCGCCGGGAGGAATGCCGGCAATACTGTATTGCCCCGCCGAATCCGTCTCTGCCTCCTTGCGCACTCTGGGCGGTAGCAACCGCGATACCGCCACCTTCAGTCCTGCCAAGGGCTTCGTGCCTTTCAAGACCGTCCCCTCAACGGTTCCGCCTTGTCCCAGCACGATATCGACATTGACTGTCTTCCCGCGCAGCGGCGACACGTCGGCAGAACCTGGCAGATAATCGGTATGCACCGCGGTGAGCGTCACTGGCTCAGTCCCTAAACCTGTGATCCGGAAGCGTCCGTCCTCGTCAGACTGGGCTACCGGTTTCATTTTCTCCGTTTTGGCGCCCAAGTGCACGGCGGCGGCGCCTACAGGCGCTTTCCCCGGCGAGAGCACCTGCCCTTCTATGGTTGCTTCCGGCAGCAACTTGATCTCGACTCCTTCTACCGTTGCCCCCGGCTCCACTGCGGCTACACTGACGAAAGCGGGCTGATAACCCTCTGCGTGGGCGCCAACGGCGAAGGGTTCCCTGCTGCGCACATCGTCGATGCGAAACCGCCCCTCGGCATCGCCAAACAATTGCCATTTGGTGCGTTCGTCCCGGGCAATTTCGTCCCAGTATCTCTGTTCCGGCGGCACCGTCCCCAGATACACCGCTCTGAAACGTTCTATGGGCCTGCCCGTATCCCCCCACAAAACCCTGCCCTTAACCGCGCTCAGCGGCTCAATACTCAGCACGAGGCGTCCAGTTCCGGCGGCGATGTCCTCTTGAACGGAGTCATTGAAATGCTCTTTTTGTGCCGCCACCCGATACTTGCCCGCTCCAAGGCCCGTTACCTCGAAATAGCCCGCTTTGTCAGACTCAACCTGCTTCTGGCCACTCTCAGCGCTGTACACGCTCACAACGGCCCCGGGCATTGGTTCCTTCTTCTCATCAACCACGTGACCACTGATTGCCAGACCTGGAACGCGAGAGGGTGCGCCGTATCCTTCATTGGGGTCTACCGGCACATCCGGCGGAGGTGCTGGCAGCTCATGATTGGGAGGAGGCCCTGGCACAACGGCTTCGGTCGCCACAGGCTCCGGCTGCGATTCCCTCGCTGTCCACAGTTTGTCGTGGCTTGACAAACTGTGCCGTTGTTCGAGAATGAGGAATACAGCGATGAAAACGGCGGCAACGACCAGCATTACAGCGAGAAGTCTAATCAGTTTCATACCAGAGCCTCCGCCCGTATTACGGACCACAGTTTGTCGTGGTCACACTTTGTCAAACGGCGACAAAGTGTTGACAAACTGTGCGCATCATACGTTGAGATTGAAAACACCGTCAAGATCACGACATCCGCAAAGGCCCGCCGCTTGACGGCAATGTGAGGCGCCTGATAGGCTGATTTTCCACAACACGTTGTTATGGCAACGCCTCGGTTGTGGACAAGGGGTTGCAACCCCTTGTCCCTGCGAGACGAGCCATTCACACAGTTTGTCGCCGCTTGACAAACTGTGCTATCCCGGAGAAAATGCGGAAACCATGGGCCTCGCACAGGCAGACCGGAAACACTCCACAGTTTGTCGTGACTTGACAAACTGTACGGACCTCGATTACCAAGAGGCCATTCTTCAACAGGTGTCGCGGACGTTCGCCCTGACCATTCCGAAGCTGCCGGAAAGCCTGCATATCGTCGTAGCAAATGCGTACCTCCTCTGTCGCATCGCTGATACGGTCGAGGATTCCGCCGCGTTGAGCGTCGATCAAAAGAGGCGTCTTCTCGATATGTTTGCTGGCGTGGTCTCAGGAGAACAGGACCCCGACGAGTTTGCACGTGCCGCGGCTCCTCTACTGGCCGCGGACACGCTGGAGGCCGAGCGGGATCTAATCCGCAATACGGCCCGCGTCTTGCGAATCACGCGGGGGTTTGCGGCGGAAGACCGAGCCGCTCTCGAGCGTTGCGTGCGCATTATGGCTCAGGGTATGGACCTTACCCAGGCGGGCCGCTGGGCGAATGGCCTGCCGGACCAGGAGCATCTTGATGCATATTGCTATCACGTTGCGGGCGTGGTTGGCGAGATGTTGACGGAGCTTTTCTGCATCCATTCGCAGACAGTGGCCCGGCACAGGGAAGATCTCTCCCGGCTCGCGGTGTCGTTCGGAGAAGGCCTTCAGTTGACAAATATCCTCGCGGACGTCTGGGAAGACAAGCGGCGCAATGCTTGTTGGTTGCCGCAGAGCGTTTTCACGCGTCACGGATTTGACCTGAAAGATCTGTCGGTGGATTGCCACGGCCAAGCGTTTCAGGATGGCTTGGCGGATTTGATCGCCGTCGCGCGCCGCCATCTCGAAAATGCGCTGACTTACACGCTGACAATTCCGAAATCGGAGCCAGGAATTCGCGCTTTCTGTCTCCTGGCCATCGGGATGGCCGTGTTGACGCTGCGCAGGATCGACAAGCACCGCGATTTCACTTCGCGCGCGCAGGTGAAGATCCCGCGTCGAGCCGTATATGCCACGATTCTCGCCGCTAGAGTCGCCGGACGAAGCAATTTGCTTCTCAAGACGATCTTCGCGGCATTCAAGACATGATCTCTCTTCGGACCGATCGGTCCGATCCGTCTGATCGGTCCGATCAGACTACTCGAGAGATCGGCGAACGAGATCGCAAAACACGCGTATGCCGATGGGGATCGCGTCGTCGTTGAAGATGTAGTATGGGCTGTGGATGGGGTGCGAAGCGCCGGGCGCGTAGTTGCCGAGATAGAAGATGGCTCCGGGGACTTTCTCCAGGTAGAACGCGAAGTCTTCCGCGCCCATCGACGGATGGTCGAGCTCGACCAGGGCCTCGGGGCCGAGTGTGTCGGCAACCGACTGACGCACCCGGTCGGCCATTGCGGGATCGTTGATGAGCGGTGCGTAGTGGTCGTAGCCGAATGTGACGCAGGCCGTCGCTCGGAACGCGGACGCGGTGTTTTCAGCGATTCGCCGGATCGCAGTCGCGATGCTGTCGCGCACGTCTTCGGACAGCGCGCGGAACGTGCCCTCGAGTCGCGCGGTCTCCGGGATGATGTTCGAGGCTACGCCTGCCTGGATGCGGCCCACGGTGACGACGGCCGCGTCCCAAGGGTTGATTTCGCGGGCAACGATCGTCTGGAGAGCGATGATGACGTGCGCCGCAACGACGACCGGGTCGATGCCGGCGCCCGGGTCCGCGCCATGACATCCTCTGCCTTCGATGTCGATTGAGAACCAGTCGGCGCTGGCCATCATGGGACCGCTCTTGATCCCGATCTTGCCGAGCGGGATCGAGTGCCAGGTGTGTAGTGCGAACGCCGCATCCACGTCGTCCAGCAAACCCTCCGCGACTATACAACGTCCGCCCGCGCCCATCTCCTCCGCGGGCTGGAAGATGAATCTCACCGTGCCTCGCAGCGCATCGAGGTGTTGCGAAAGGACCTTCGCTGTGCCGCAGAGGATCGCCATATGCCCGTCGTGTCCACAGGCGTGCATACGGTTCGGTATTGTGGAGGCGTATACAACGCCGGATCGTTCCTGCATTTCGAGCGCGTCCATGTCCGCACGCAAGACGATGACCTTCGGCCCGCGCCCCTCAAGCGTCGCCACGATGCCGGTGCCGTTGGCATGGCCGCGCGAGTGCGGAATCCCCGCCTCGAACAGGAAGCGGCTGATCCGATCCGAAGTCCAATTCTCCTCGAATCGTATCTCCGGATGCTGATGCAGTTCACGGCGCAGCGCTGTCACTTCAGCAGCCACTTCCTCCACGGATTTCTTTGTGTCAGGGTCCATCAAGTTACAGCCTCCTGGCGATCTCAGTTGCCGGTATCCACATATGACCGCTCACGGTCTCTTCTTCGCGCGAGTTCGCTCGCGTAGCGCCGGCCAAGGTCTTGCGCGTTGCGGCGCGCCCACTCCGTGAGTCGGGTGTTCCCGGCGGGTGGCGCGTCGACGTAAAGCAGGTCAGCAACGAGTCCCTCGATCTCATCGCGTGTGATGACTACGTCATCCACGATCGCCCCAAGCAGGCGTCCCACTATGAGGCCCACGCTGTCCGGGACTCGCACAAGAAACCTGTTCTTTCCGATGATTTCTCCGATGGCGCGAACTAACTCTCGGTAGGTAAACGTCTCGGCCCCAATTGCGTTGATTATGACGTTCTCGCGGCGCCGGCCCTGTTCTACGGCGAGAAGGGCCATGTCGTCAACATAGATCGGCTGGAGACGGTAGTTGCCGTCGCCGAAAATGCCGAATACGGGGAAGCGCCTCAGAATCCACGCAATGTTGTTGATCAGAATATCTTCCTTTCCGAAGATGACGGCCGGGCGGAGGATGGCGTACGACATGCCGGACGCGATCAGGGCTTCTTCCAACTCCGCCTTGCCGCGGAAGTACTCGAGGGGCGAGTCGATCGACGGGTTCGTGATGCTGACGTGAACAAAGCGTTCCACGCCTGCTTCTCTTGCCGCACTGAACAGTGTCAACGTGTTCTGAACCGCCGACGCATGCGTGAACGTTGGATGATTGAAACGCACCCAATACGTGTTGTACAAGACCCGCACGCCTTTCAGCGATTCCACGAGCTTCTCCGGGCGGTCGAAATTGAAAGGTTGCGCGGCGATCCTCCCGCGGAATGGATTGCCGCGGGCCGGAGAATTGGTTAGCGTTACAACCTTGCGGCCCTCTTCAAGCAATCGTTGAGCGATGTACTTGCCAGTATACCCGAATGCTCCTGTAATCGCATGAGTCTCATCTTGAGCCATCGGCTTCTCCCCACAGTTTGTCGCTATTTGACAAACTGCGTTCAATCTCGCGCCGCGCTATCGTCGTGCATTTTACCTTTCAATGCGACGCAATTCTAGAAGCTATCCCAAGACCGGAAATACCCTATGCCGCGCCCGCACCGTCATTCCCGCGCAAGCGGGAATCCAGGGGAAGACGACGCGAAGACCTGCGTGTTTGCTGGATTCCCGCTTGCGCGGGAATGACGGTGCGGGTGGCGCGCCTTTGACAAGAACCGCCAGGGTTGTTACTGTGGCCTTCACCAATAGCGCTTCGCAGCAGACGCGTGCTGCTGCGCTTTTTTACAGGAAGAAAAGGATATCTCATATGCCCCGGAAACTCATGGTGACCGGATATGGCGGGTTCGTTGCGGGCAGCGTGGTGTGGCAGGCTCTGCAAGCCGGCGAGTGGGACGTATATGCCCTTTCGCTCGTCGAGCAACCGGAAGAGCGCGAGCGATTCCACTGCATCCAGTTCGATCTCTGCGACGCCGCGATGTTGGGGGACGTCTTTCAGCGCGTGCGGCCGGACGCCGTCGTGCATACGGCCGCGCTGGCCGATATCGATTTCTGCCAGAACAATCAGGCGGACGCCGCGCGCGTAAATGTGGACGCGACGCGCTCCCTGGCGCGCCTCTGCGCCGGCGCGGGCGTCAAGATGATCCTCTGCTCGACGGACACGGTCTTTGACGGACGAAACGGAATGTACACTGAGGAAGACGAGCCCCGCGCGGTGAATTTCTATGCGGAGACGAAGATAAGCGCCGAATCCATCGTGCGCGAGACCCTCGAGAACGGCGTGATCGCCCGCCTCTCGCTGGTGATGGGACTTCCGGTGCTCGGCGCGGGCAATTCATTCCTCGCCAAGACGTTTGACGCGTGGAAAAAAGACGAGCAGACCAAGTTTCCCGCAAACGAGATCCGCACTCCCGTCGATGTCATTACGGTCGGACGGGCTTTCCTCGAGATCGCCGCGGGCGATTTCGAGGGAACGATTCACCTCGCAGGTTCCACGCGGATCAACCGCTACGAAATGGCATGCCGGATTGCCGAACGACTCGGCTACTCGCGCGACCTCGTCGTCACCACCGACTCGAACGCCATGCCGGGCCGCGCACCTCGGCCCAATGACGCCTCGCTCGATAACGCCAAGGCCAAACGCCTACTCAAGACCCCCATGCACTCTCTCATGTCCGGACTCGACCTCGTCCTGCGCGTAAAGAAGGACAAGGAACGGTGTAAGGAAGGGGGATATGGGGATAGAGGGAGATGAAGGAGATGAAGGAGATGAAGGAGATGAAGGAGATGGGTGCAGAGTTGTCCGTGGATCAGCTATCCCCGCGATCCCCCTTTATCTCCCCATCCCCTTCCCTACACACCTTGTCTCATTCATCGGAATGCGAGATTGAGTTGGACCTCCGTGCCGGGGGCCAGGTCTGCCGCTTTCCACGTTGTGCGGATGTGTGGGCGCGACTCCGGACCCCAGGTGTCTGGGGCGCGAATGGCCATGGCTAGGGCCGTGTAGGGGCCCGGGTCGAGTCCGTCAATGCGAAACGTGCCGTCGGGCGCTACGTCGACGTTGCCCGCAACGTCCTCGCTCAGGTTTACCAGGTCCTCGAAACGGATCTCGGTTGACGGGGCCGCTCTGCCCTTCAGGATAAGCACCGAGGTCCGCTCGTCGTTCGCGGCGCCTGTTACCGTGCCACTGATGGCGCATCCCGCGGCAAAGAGAAAGTCGTACTGCACCGCCTGCGATTCGGCGAGTTCGATATCAACATTCTGTCCTCGCCCGATCCCGTCCGGATCGATCGCGATCACGTTCATTGTCACAGTCCCTGCGGGTAGGCCCTCGATCCGGTAACGGCCGTCCTCCGTCACTTGAGCTTTCAGTTGATACTCCCCGTAGCTGCACACGATCCTCGCGTTTATCAATCCTTCTGCGGGCGGTTGCCCTTCGATCAGGACCGCCCCCTCGATCGAACTCTGCATAACGGGCAGGTCGAAATTCACCGTCGACGTCTTCTCCTCTTCTACGATCGTGGCGGCCACGGCTGGGTCCGGCGGTTCTACATTAAGATCTGGCGTGTCGCTTGCAACGCGCAGTGACACTTCGCCAAGGGACACGTAGGGGAAAACGTAGTAGCCCTTCGCGTCCGTTGTCGCGATGAGATCCGTTCCTTCGATGGACACTTTTTCCCCTGGCGACGGCGCACCGCCCCGATGCACGATTCCTTCGATCTGGCCGCACTCTTGGATCAGCACCCGCACCTCGATTGTCTCGCCCGGTTGGGGGGAGATCGAGGCCATTCCTTTCAGATGACCGGCATGAACGGTCAAGATCGTTTCACTTGCCGATACGCTCTCAATCGCGAATCGTCCCTTGTCATCCGTCCGTGCAAGCGGTTTTTTCGCGTCGGAACCGGCAAACACCTCGGCGTCCTTGACTGGCGCCTCCTTGACCGTGGTAACAATCCCCTCCACGCGAGCGGCCATCGCGCCGACGTCCGGCGTTTTCGCGGCGGGCTTCCGCGCCGGCGGAGGCGCGGAAGGTTTGGGTTGATCGACACTCGGCGACGGCTTGACGGAAGGAACTGCCGGTTTCCCTTCCGGCTTTGCGTTCTGAACAGGCCTTGGAACCGTATATTCAGGGTTAGTACGGGACAAGTGCCAAACGAAAACGGCCACGCCCGCAAGGCACAGGATAGTCACTATAGCCGTAAGTCTTGACTGCATCTCATCGCCGTTCTAGGGGTAGTCCTCAAGTTCGATATGGAGAGACAGCACGTTCGGGCGGGCCGATCTCAATCTCACCGCGTCTTTTTCCGTCATGATTATGACATCCTCGCCGTCAAGCGCCTCCTCGGGGAGTTCAGCGTGATCCGGAAGGGCCACCCGCTCGGCGATCACCGCGCCCAGTAACTCCAACGTCCGGAAAAATGCTTCCGGCTGCGCAATGCCGCACACCGCCCGAATCCGTCTTCCGCGGAGAAACTCGAGCGGGAGAATCTCGCCGTCAGCGACGCGCGACAGATGCTTTGGCGCATGCCGCGTTTGGTGGACCGGCACGCCGGGACACAGCGTTCCGAGGATCTCCTTCACAGACCCGAGATCTCGCATCTGGTCGCAACGCGTCAGCACGAGGGCCGTCGCACGCCGGAGCGCCTCGACGGGTTCGCGCAGGATGCCTCTCGGGATGAGCCGCCCGTTCCCAAACGGATTCGTTGCGTCGATCACGACGATATCCTCGTCGCGTTCCAGACGCACGTACTGGAAGCCGTCGTCGAGCAGCAGCGTATCGCACCCGTATTCGTCGATGGCCACGCGCGAGCCCGCAACGCGATCCGGGCACTTGACGACCACGACGCCGGGAACGTTGCGCGCGATCATGGCTGGCTCGTCGCCCACGGCACGGTGGAGGTCCTCGCCGCTCATTGCCGAGGTCGCGGCCACGGGAGCCTTCTCACGCCTGCTTCCATACCCGCGCGTGAGCACGGCCACGCGCCGTCCCGCATCCAGTTCCCTGCGCGCGCGCTCGATAACCGCCGGGGTCTTGCCGGCGCCTCCAGCGGTGATGTTGCCGAAACTGATCACGCGCGCCTTTACCCGAACTCGCGGTTGCCGAAGACGGGCCCACATACCGGCGCGGACAACCGGCGTGCCCGCCGCGAGCAGCGCCGCGAGCGGAAATGGGATGGGTTCGTTCTTGCGGATCTTCTCTGCCAGTCGATGAAGGAAGCCGTTCATACCGGGGTGAAACGCTTGCCGCTGAACTGACGCACCAGTCCTTTCAGCTCAAGCAACGTCAGAGAACTCAACGCCTCCGAGATGGAAATGCGGCACGCCGCAGCGATCTCGTCCACGAACGATCCGTTTGGAGATAGCACCGAGAGAATGTCCTGCTCGACCGTCGACACGGATGCGGCCGCGGGCTTTGCAGCCGCCTGCACGGATGCCGCATGCGCCGACGGAGTGGGGGAGACCCTGTCAGACGGCGTCTCAGCCTCGCCGACGCGCCGGCGGGCCCTGGCCGGCAGTTCCAATTCGACGAGGATGTCCTCGACGGTCTCCGCGAGCTTGGCGCCTTCGCGGATCAGGGCGTGCGGCCCTTCGCTGTTGCGGACACCCACCTGTCCAGGCACCGCAAACACCTCGCGGCCTTGTTCGGCCGCCTGCCGGGCCGTGATCAATGCGCCGCTGTCCGGCGGGGCCTCGACCACAAGCGTTCCAAGCGTGAGACCGCTGATGATTCGGTTCCGGTATGGGAAATGTCCCGGCGAAGGTTTCGTTCCCATCATGAATTGCGAGATGACGCAGCCGTGCTGCGTGATCTCATTCATCAGTTCCGCGTTTTGAGGGGGATACACCACATCGACGCCGCACCCCAAAACGGCAATCGTACGGCCGCCGGCGTCGATTGCCCCGCGGTGCGCGGCGCTGTCGATGCCCATCGCCATGCCGCTCACCACGGTGATGCCTTGCGCCGCCAGTTCCCGCCCAAACTTCTCGGCCATCCGGATCCCGTACGGGGTGGCCCGCCTGGTCCCGACCACCGCCACGCAGGTCTCATCCTGCTGATGAAACTCACCGCGCACGAACAGCGCCAGCGGCGGATCGTAGATCTCGGCGAGACGCACAGGGTACGCCGGATCCTCGAGTGTGACCAAGCTCACCTTGAACTCATCCATCCGCCGTTCTTGCGCGTCGACGTCCGCCGTGTCCGTGTACTGCGAGATGCGCTGCGCGAGCGTGGGACCCACCACTTCGCGAAGCGCCCCTTCCGAGGCCCTCAGGACTTCCGTGGGAGAATGGAACCGGGCAAGCAGGCGAATGAAATGCGCCGTGCCTACCCCGGGCGCCATGATCAACCGAAGCCAATCCCGCTGTTCCGCCCTAAGTCCCATGATCGAATTCTCGCTTCCGATAATCAGAGCTTCTTAAGTACACCGCAACGCATGGACCTATGCTAGCGTTGATGACGAAAGCGAGTCAAACAAGCAATGCGCCGGGTTTGCTAGGGAAGATACTCCACGTCGAACTGCGGTGGCCCAGACGAGTCCAGCATTTGTTCTTCTGGCGGCGGAGCTTGCAGCCGGGCTTCATACCACGCCTGCCAGTCCGACGGACGATCTCCAAGGTCTTCCCCGGTCCTCTTGTGCAACGCTTCCACCGCGGCGCGGCGCAACCCAAGGTTCCTGCGCATGATCTCGATCAACACCGGGATCGCCGCGTCGGATCGCGTTTCCCCGAGGAGCGCCACCGCCCGCCGGCCCAGTTCCTCGTCGCCTTCCGGCGGGTCGATCGCCACGCGTCCCAAGGCGTCCAGCGCCTCCGGCCCGCCGAAGTCCGCGAGACACTGCACCGCAGGCCAACGGATCTGCTGTATGGGGTGCCGCGCCAAGTTCGCCAGGGTCGGCGTCAACATAGGGTCGTTGAACGCCATCAGCGCATTGGCGCACGCCACGGCTAGGCCGGGGTCCGATTCGTATACGTGAGCGGCCAGCGCCTGCGCCGCCACAGTGCTGTTCATACGGCCCAACGCATAGGCCGCCGCCTGCCTGCGAAGCGAAGACTCGTCCTCCGACAGCAACACGCTGATCATTCCCGGCTCCAGGGCGTCCTTCATCATCGGCAACACGGTGTCGATCCGGACCACGGTCGCGTCCTTGTCTGAACAGAGGGACTCGATCACCTTGTCCGTCACCACGCCCGGGTCGAGCCTCGAAAGGATGGCCGCCGCCGCCTCACGGATTTCGGACTCAGGGTCCGCCAACGCGGCCACGAACGTGTCAACGTGCTCAATACCACCCGCCTGGGCAAGCCCCTCCAACCCCTCGAGCCGAGTAGCCATGTCCTCCGATTGGGCCGTCTCGACAAGGACCGGCGTCGCCGTTTCGCGCGATGGCTCAGGAACGGTAGGAAGGCCTCGGGAGCGCGCCGCCTCCGGTTTACGCACGGCCTCTTGCGGCCAAATCGCGCCCCCAAAAGACATCGCCTTCCGCACGCGCTGGATTGTTGACGTGTAATCGACTGTCCCGGAAGGACTTAACTGAGTGCCTGCCGCGTTTTCCTCCGCGAAAATGACCTGCGGAAGCGCAAGGACTATCAACGCTACCCAAACCATGGCGCCCTCATCGTGCTTTTCCGAATCCCGAATTCTCTCGTACCGATTCTCGCTCTTTTCCGTCCATTTGTCAAATCTCCTTATGCTACAATCACTTAAAAGCAATAAGGCAGACGAAAAACAGTTGGGAATAAGACAAATCAACGTGTTGTTCACTTTGATAGCCGTGAATGAAGCCTTTCCCCCAGCTTCACCACGGTCGCAGTCAGAAATGACTGGTTCCCACCACCGGCGAGTGCGTTTCACGGTAGTCCCCCCGCTACCCGCACTCGCCTCCTTCATTTTGGCTCGTCCGTTCTTCACCGCTGTCGACTTGGCCCAGCCGAGTGCGTTTGATGCGGCTGATTGGTATAATCGCGCGCGATTTGAGTCAAGAAGGTGGATACATGACTTCCCGTGAGCGAGTTCTGGCAGCCTTGCGGTTCGTGGAACCGGACCGGGTGCCCTTTTTTGAGCAAGGAGTCGCGTCGAATGTCGCCTCGGCGGTCTTGGGACGCCCCGCGCTGACGGGCGGAGGCCTGTTTCGTCGCGAGGGTATCGAGGCGGCCATGAGAGGCCCCGATGCATATCGGGAATACGAAGAAGGGTGGTTTCAGGACTGGTGCGATCTTGTCGAGGCGCTCGATTTCGACGTGGTGTCCTTGCCGTGGGCCGGGGGCGGTGCGCCTTCGCGAAAGTTGGACGACTGCACTTACTTGTTTGGCGGCCTCACAGTTTGTCAAGCCACGACAAACTGTGATCATGCGTGGTCGGTGCTCAGGTTCGATGCGGCCTCCGACACGCTTCACACGATAGACTCGTCGTTGCGTCACGAGCGGGGACTCGAGCAGATCGAACAAGAGGTCCGCGAAATGGCCATACTTCACGGTTTGTCAAGCGGCGACAAACTGTGCGCGGAACGGAAGAAGCCAACGCCTGCGTCCTTCGATCTGCTCGACCGTATCGTTGCGCGGTTCGGAGCGACGCGGGCCATCGCGGCGGGGCCGTGTCTCGTGATTCCCATGGAGCCTGCATGGCTCGAGGCCATGATGATCCGGCCCGACCTTGTCGCGCAATACACGGACATGCAGGCGGATCTTGCGTGCGATGAGATCGACGCGCTGGCAGCCATGGGGGTTGACATGATTTGGGGTGGGGGCGACTTCTGCACAAACAAGGGACCCGTCTACTCACCGGCCCAGTTCCGCCATTTCATGCTCGGGCCGCTCAAGCGCATGACGGCGTGTTGCCATCGGCATGGCATTCCGTACATCTTCCGGACGGACGGCGTTACTTGGCCCGTGGCGCAGGAACTGTTCGTCGAATCCGGCGTCGACGGTTACGGCGAGATCGACAAGCAGGCCGGAATGGAGCTGGCCGAAATTCGCAAGAGGCTTCCGCACCTGATCCTCTGGGGAAACGTGGATTGCGGGCGCACGCTGACCGCGGGAACGCCCGCCGAAGTCGCCGAAGAGACGCGGGCATGTATTGACGCTGCCGCCGCGGGCGGCGGTTACATCCTCGGATCATCCAACGTGATCCACGCGGGCGTGCCGCCGGAGAACTTCCTGGCGATGATCGACACCTGCCGAAGCCACGGGCGATATTGACGGCGCGAAGAGGCCTACTTTTTCGGGTAGGCTTGATCGAGATAGGCGATGATTTTGGCTTCGTCTTCAGGGGTGACCTTGGCGCCGTGTTCATTGATCATGCGATCAACGATGGATTTCCAAGGGACACTGCCCTTGTACGCCTCTGCTCTCGTGACTTTGTGGCATTTTGAACAGGTGGCTTCGAAAAGCTTCTTGTCCTGGAGGGGCGTCGCCGCCTGAGAATCACTTCCTGAATTCGACTTCGCGTCCTGGCTGCCCGAGCATGAAGAAGCAGCGATGACCGCCGACATAGCAATGACCAAAAGGAGTTTCCTCATGACCTATCTCGCTCCAGGCTCGCCTCGGCGAGCAAGATTTGTGCGACGCAGTTTTCCTTAGCGCGGAACCTTCACGGGTTTGCCGCCGGCCGCCGCCGATTTCCATGCCGCTTCGGTGACCTCGATCGTGCGCAGCCCGCACTCGGGCGGGGTCTGCGGAACGTCCTTGCCGAGGATGCTGTCGATGAAATTCGCGTCCGGATCTTTCGAGTATTTAGGGAACTTGATCTTGATGCGCTTTCCGACCGCGTCCTCTTGAATGAGTTCTTCGACGCCGCCCTGGCGAAGGTAGAACGCGCCTTTGCTGCCGACGATGGTATGGTCCTCGTGCCAGCAGGGCGCGTTGCCGATGACCGACATGCTTCCCAGAGCGCCGTTCTCGAACTTCATGGCCAAAGTCGAGTTGATGTCCACTTCCGTCTTGAAGAAGTCGCTATATGCGGCGACTTCGCTCACCTTGAGCCCCGTGATCCACATGACGATGTCGACGAGATGGCTGCCGGAATCGTTGAGCTGTCCGCCGCACGATTCGGCCATTTTCTGCCGCCACGTGCCTTTTACGGCGCGCAACCACTCCTGGCCCTGGATCGCCTGGACGTATTGCACCTCACCGATGACGCCCTTCGCGATCTGTTCGCGGATGTAGCGGAACTGCGGATCGAAGTGGCGCTGATATGAGATCATCAGGATGCGCTTCGCGTCCCGCCCCTTCTTGATTAGAGTCTTCGCATGCTTGATCGTGCACACCAACGGCTTCTCGCTCAGGACGTGCAGCCCTTTGCCAAGGGATGTCATACTCTGTTCAAAGTGCACGTAGTGCGGGCTCTGCACGACGACCGCATCGAGTTGCTCGTTCTTGAGCATGTCGCGGTAGTCCTTGTAGACGGGAAGCTTGTCCGATCCCGGGCAGCGCTGATAGAACTGTTTGAGCTTTTCCTTGCTGGGATCGTTCAGGGCAACCACCTGGGCCTTGCCCGTGGCGTGCAACCGATGCCAGTGGCCCGCGGCAATTCCCCCAGCGGCAATGAATCCAACGCGAATCTTCTTGGCCATGATACAACCTCCCTTTAACGCGGCCCCGTGCCGCCGCAAAATGCAGTTCCTGGTTCCGCCGTGAATGGCAACGGGCCGCATGGTATCAAGGCGCTCGCCTTATTTCAAAGAGTTCAAGGATTCCGTAGACGCGACGTCCTCGTCGCGGCCAGAATCACGCGCGCGGACATGAAGTCCAAGAGACCCGGCGCTTCTCCCCTATTATCCCAGAGCTTGGCATACAATTGAGCATTAGCCCATGAGTTCGCAGTGCGACTCAAGCTCGAAGGCTACCGCTTTATCTGATAGGCGCCCACTAATTTGGGAGATAGAGGTTCACTGATATCAAAAATCTTAAATCCGTCTTTGCATTTAGTGACTTGAGAGTACCGTTTTCTCGGGTTACGGCTTTTCATCCTGAGCTTGCTTGAGTTTACACAATTCGACGGCGAGGTTCACCCACTCCTGCGTCAAATCCCTAAACTTGCGGAAGTTGGCGATCTGGCGTTTGACTTCCTTGACGCGTTCCCGGGGGATGTACTCGGTATGCCCTTTGCCGAGGTGGGTGTAGCTTAGCTGGCGGTACTGTCCGCCCCACCTTCGGGTTTGCACCGACAGGGAACCGGGGCGCATGTCGCCCAGGTCCGCCAGCGCCTGCTTGATCTTCGCGATCCTGCGCTCAATCTGTTTGCTCTCGTCCATTTTGCCGCCCCTCCATTTTCCGCTTGACTTTATA
Organism: uncultured Nitrospiraceae bacterium; assembly: GCA_964587655.1. Classification (GTDB taxonomy): domain Bacteria; phylum Hydrogenedentota; class Hydrogenedentia; order Hydrogenedentales; family SLHB01; genus CAZPMT01. Next base: position 456 of record CAZPMT010000009.1, on the reverse strand, counting down.
CCACATGTCATGTATCATTAGAATGATACATAATGGGCCGGGGAATGTCAAGCTCGAAAGGAGGAAGCCGTCATGCGGCTATGGTGCGAATGGTGGCGGTGGTGCGCGCCGTTGCGAGGGGCCTGCGCGCGGAAAAGAACGTTTCTGTGGATGGGCGTGGTGCTCGTGGGGTTTTGCGTGCGCGAGGACCTGTGGGGCGTCACCAGCTTGGTGCGCGCGCTGGGGCTTCAGGCCGTGTGCTACGACCGGCTGCTGGACTTCTTTCACAGTCCGGCGCTGAACGTGGATGGGCTCACGCGCCTATGGGCGGCGCTGGTGCTGAACCTCCATCCGGGACTCGTGACCTGCAACGGGCGGCGCGTCCTGGTGGGCGACGGACTCAAGGTCGGCAAGGCCGGCATGAAGATGCCCGGCGTCAAGCGGTTGCATCAGCAGTCCGAATCGAACACCAAGCCC
>CAZPMT010000008.1:0-91892 GCA_964587655.1 uncultured Nitrospiraceae bacterium | reverse complement strand
GAGCTGGCGGGCCGGGAGAAGCCGGTGGTGGTGGCGACCCAGTCCGACCAGCTGCCCGACTCCCTGGCCGACCCGGCCACCAGTGTCGTGCTCCGCGAGCTGGACGAGCACCGCGCCACGGTGCTGCGGCGGCCAAATGCCGGGCGTCCGGAACAATGGTTGCGAGAGTACCGTGGCCGGGGGAGCCCGACAGCCCTACCAGCCGGCCGGGTGGGCGCATCCGCGGGGTACCCGCGGGCGGGGTTCACGTCGCCCCCGCCTGCCGTGGCATAGGTCCCGCTGGCGGCGTTGTCCATGCGGCCGCCCACCGTGGCAACGGCCCCGCTGGCGGTGTTGTTGAAGCCGCCGCCCACCGTGGCATATTGAACGCTGGCAGTGTTGTTGTTGCCGCCGCCCACCGTGGCCCAACTCCCGCTGACGGTGTGGCCATAGCCGCCGCCCACCGTGGCCCAACTCCCGTTGGCGGTGTTCAAGTCGCCGCCGCCCACCGTGGCGTACTGCGCAGTGGCGGTGTTCCCGAGGCCGCCGCCCACCGTGGCATTATTCCCGCTGGCGCTATTGCTCTCGCCGCCGCCCACCGTGGCATAAAACACGCTGGCGACGTTGAGCCTGCCGCCGCCCACCGTGGCCCAATTCCCGCTGGCGCTATTGTTCCAGCCGCCGCCCACCGTGGCAGCAGACCCGCTACCGCTATTGCCCGCGCCGCCGCCCACCGTGGCATTATTCCCGCTGGCTGCGTTGTACCAACCGCCGCCCATCGTGGCATAATTCCCGCTGGCGCTATCGCTCTCGCCGCCGCCGATCACGGCATAGGAGCCCGACGCCAGATTGTTGTACCCGCCGCCGATGGCCGAGCGTATCCCGCTGGCGGTGTTCGATGTCCCGCCACCAATGGCCGCCCTGTCACCCGCGCTGTTGTTTACCCCGCCGGACACTGTCCCGAAATTGCCCGTCACGCGGTTCCCATAGATTCCGTAGCCGCCCCCGCCGATCATAGCGCCCTCGATTGCCGAGACCGTGTTCCCGCCATACCCGCCAACCACGTTCGGCGTACCGGTGGACTTCAACAGCCGCCAGCCCACTGTGTTGTTCACCTTCAATGTCAGTGGGTTCACGTTCGTCGTGCCCAGCCAGCCCGCCGCCGCGTTCCCGTTCAGTTCCCAGTACGTCTCGACGGCCGCCGCCGTTCCCGCAAGGATGATCCCGCATACCGTACACAAAGCTAGTACCCAATTTGCGCGTTTCATGAGTCTCTTCTCCTTTATCTCGATAGATGTGAAGACATATCGCCCATTTTACCATGCCCGCCCAGGATACCATGAAGAAGCGTGTCAGGCAACGGCGCGCGCCAGATTCCCGGCGATTCCCGGCAGCCCTAACTTCTCACAGTGTCATTGCGAACGAAGTGAAGCAATCTCCGAAACCTCTAGAGGCATACTTCTTCTGACGAATGGCCGAGATTGCTTCACTTCGTTCGCAATGACACTGTGTTTTTATCTTCAGTTGTCTAGAGCGTGTCTCTCCTTTGTGTTTCGCGCAAGTGGCGTGGGGAGTGTGAAAAGTCCAGATTAGTGGACTTGGGCCACGGTCTTCACCAGCGCTTTGAGTTCCGCCACCTCGTTCTTGAGGCACTGCATTTCCGCGAGCCTCTGGTTGAGGCGCTCGATTTCGTCGTTCTGCGCCGCGAGTCTCTGATTCTGCGCCGCGAGTCTCTGGTTGAGGCCTTGTATGGCCGCCAAGGCCACGCCGTCGGCGTCGATCGTGTCGATCCCGGTATCGCTTTCGCCCAGTCCAAATGCCGCGTACATGTCCTGCGCCATGGGCCCCATGTGGCGGATGGACGGGTCCTGGCTCTCGTAGTTCCAGGTGCTGATGGGTAGCGCCGCCACTTTGTCGAGCACGGCTTCGGGAACGACTGGGGACACGTTGTCTTTGACGTTGCGGTCGCTGACGCTGGTCCAGCTTCCGCCGCCCGCGGCAAGGGACACACCCGTGGAGAGGGCGCTGTTGCTGAAAAATGTCGCGCCCCCGGTGGCGCGAACTCCAAACGCATTGGCGACGTTGAAATCAAAGTCGGCGTTGGTCGAATCGGCCCAAACGAAGGTGCCCGCGGTAGTCGTTCTCGCGTGATTGCCCGCCGCAAGACTGTAGTCGCCCCCGGCAAGACAATAGGCGCCGCCGGGCACCGTGGCATGATACGCGCTGGCGCTGTTGTTGATCCCGCCGCCCACCGTGGCACAATACGAGCTGGCGGCGTTGCTCTCGCCGCCGCCCACCGTGGCACACTGCCCGCTGGCGGTGTTGTTCTCGCCGCCGCCCACCGTGGCAGAAAACCCGCTGGCGGCGTTGTTCCCGCCGCCACCCACAGTGGCAAAATCCCAGGCGCTATTGCCCGCGCCGCCGCCCACCGTGGCAGAAGACCCGCTGGAGGTGTTCGAGGAGCCGCCGGCCACCGTGGCATACTCCGCGCCGGCCCAATTGGCCCAGCCGCCGCCCACTGTGGCAGAAGACCCAAAGGCGTTATTGCCCTGGCCGCCGCCCACCGTGGCATACTCCGTGCCGGCCCAATTGGCCCCGCCGCCGCCCACCGTGGCGTAGCGCGCGTAGGGCGGATCGGGGTCGGGGCTCCCGGCCAAGTTGCCCCCGCCGCCGCCCACCGTGCAGTACTCGTCGACAGCCCGGTTATTGATCGGCCAGGGGGAATAGGGGTCCAAGGGACCGCCGCCGGAGACCGTGGCGTAGTCCGCCGTGGCCTGATTCAGCCATCCCCCGCCTACCGCGGCATACGAGCCCGACGCCAGATTGTTGTACCCGCCGCCGATGGCCGAGCGTATGCCGCTGGCGGTGTTCGATGTTCCGCCGCCAATGGCCGCCCTGTCACCGGCGATGTTCTTCACCCCGCCGGCTACCGTCCCGAACGCGCCCGTCACCTTGTTTGGATTCGTGCCGTAACCCCCCCCGCCGATCATGGCACCCTCGATGGCCGAAACCGTGTTCCCGCTATACCCGCCAACCACATTCGGCGTACCCGTCGACTTCAACAGGCGCCACCCCACCGTGTTGTTCACTTTCAATGTCACTGGGTTCGCGTTCGTCGTGCCCAGCCAGCCCGCCGCCGCGTTCCCGTCCAATTCCCAGTAGGTCTCTACGGCCGCCGCCGTTCCCGCGAGGATAATCCCGCATACCGCACACAAAGCCAGTACCCAATTTGCGCGTTTCATGAGTCTCTTCTCCTTTATCCCGATAGATGTGAAGACATATAGCCCATCTCGCTATGCCCGTCCAGGATAGCATGAAGACGCGTGTCAGGCAACGGCGCGCGCCAGATTCCCGGCGATGCTCAAACGGTGTAATGAGCGTAACGCCAACTACCTGCTCAACGTCCCGCCGGACCGTGATGGATTGATTTCAGGCGCCAACCTGGAGCGGATGCAGGAACTGGCCCAGCTTATGAATGCGGCAGGAACGGGTGACAGCGGGCGTCGACGTACGAGATCTGAACCTTCGACGGCGCGGGAAACGTTTCGGCCCGCGTGACGGCTGAGGGCCCCGCGAGCAAGCGCACGCTTCACATCGAGGTCCTCGGCGAGCATTCCAAACGCGGTGAAATCTGGATTCGGAAGTTGAGTTCGTCGCGTTATTCGGAGCCCAGGCGCTTAGAGGCCGGTCGAGTTCTTTGACAATGCGCCGCATATCGCTATTCGAGCGCGTACGCGGGATGTTTCAGCGCGACGGATTGTTCGAACGAGCGCCAATACGCACGGTCGGTTTCATAGACGTCCAGCAAACCGTCGGGCGGCAGGTCGGCGGCAATGACGCCATATCGCTTCATTTCGCGGATGTAAGGAAACGGCGGACGAAATCCGGGCATGTCGAACCGTTTGATCGTTTCGAGGCGTTCTTTTCCTGCCACGCACATGGCCAGCAGTTTCTGGTAATCGGGATCGGACACCGCACTGAACACGGGCATCGAGGCGCCGCCTGCTGACTCCGTCTTGCCGGTTTGGTCTTGAGCCTGACACAAGCCGAAGCCTCCCGCATCGGCGGCGAGCGGCGCCAGGAGAATGAGCGACTTCTCGGGCCGGCTCAGGTTGAAGACCAGATGCCGGGAACGCAACAGTCGCGGATCGCTCCATTCCGGCCTCCAGAAAGAAAGCCCGGCTTCGTCCGAAAGGTTGCGCGGGAGGTTCCGCTCATTGACGTGGCAGCCCGCACAACGCCGCTCAATAACGTCAGCGGCGGCTTTGGATTCCGGCCAATCCGTATCGAATTCCATGGGCGTGTTCGCATAATAGCCACCGATGCAACCGCCTCCAAGCGCGGCATACGTGCCCGGATACGGCGCGCCGGTCTCGATCCACAAGCGAATCATGTCGATCTCGCGGTCGGACATTCGCACGTCATGATGGCCACCTCGTATCTTGTGCATGAGCGGACTTGCGCCGCTGCCGATGCTGCGGGGCGGAAGGTTGCTCCTCGGCTGATCGCGTCCGTCGACGAACTGGCGAAGCACGGTCAACGCAACGTAACTGTGCGAGAACATGGGTCCGTGGTCGCCCGTGAGGATTACTTTGCCGGCGCGCGGCCCCTCGGGACTCTCGGGATGTGCGTCGTAGTCGTGACACGCGACGCAATGCTTGTCGAGGATCGGCTGGACGTCGCGCGGAAAATCGAACACGTCTGGGACGCCGGACACAGGCTCGACCGCCCGAGGCGGATGCGCCAGGGCTTTCGGACGAGGCGTGTTGCGGCCCGAAGTGGTGCGCGATTCATGACAGCCGAGGCAACTGGCCGTCTCGCCAGGCATGACCGTGCAAAAACTTTGCATGCGTTTGACGGAGTCGCCTCGCTCGTCGAGCGCAACGAAAAACAGGGCGCGGCCGGCCGGCAATTCCATGTACGCGGAACCGTCGTCTTCGACGGGAACCGTCCCCAACACCCGTTCCAGAGAGAACGAACCTCCGTAGGTCAGCGGATCCATTCCGCCCGTGTAGTTGACGGGTTTCGGAAGCAATTCGAGCACGAGGAGTTTCTTGATGTCGCCGCGCGCCACGCCCTGCATGTTGCGCCCGGCATACACATCGGTGAGGATTAGCCGCCCGGTCTCCTTGGTGTAGTCCACGTGTTGCGGAACGACGCGTTCGCGGGCATGTTGCCACAAGGGACGCGGCTCGTGAACCAGGAGCGGAGACGTATCGGGCAGCTTGAACAGCGTTTCGACGGCGCCGTTAGCGTCCAAGAGCACAACGCGCTTGCCTTGCGCGGCTAAGAACACATCTTGCGCGATCGGACAGGGATCTCGGAATCCGTCGCCGCTAATGTTGCGGATGGACGCCAGTTCGTCCGGCCCGCGCTTGCAGTTGACCAGAGCGACGCGCCCGGCATGCTCCTGGAGGCCGTGTCCCGGCGAGTTGATGAACACGACGTCGTCCGTGCCGGGTACGGCTTTGGCATCGATGAACACGCCGCCGGGGTGCATGTTGCCGAAATAGACCTGCTGCGCCGTGCCGTCGGGGTTCATCGTCCAGAGGTGATGGTAGTCGACCTGGCTGCGGTCCACATACTCCCAACGGGTGTACAAGATGCGACCGTCGGGCATGGGCCAAGGCGTGTTGTCATGTTCGAGATTGGCCGATAAAGGAACGATATGTTTGCCGTCCGCGTCGCACCGGTGCACGACGGCGACTTGCGTCAGCCAGCAATTCACCCACCGCCGGCAGCGGCTCGACACGAACACGATCCCGCCATCGGGCAACCATGCCGGTTCGATATCGTCGTACTCGCCGAATGTCAGTTGCCCCAACGCGCTGCCATCCGCATTTATGCTGTAAAGGTGAAACTGGTCCGTGCCTCCTTTGCGCCACGAGAACACAATCGTTCGCCCGTCGTAATGCACCGCCGGGTCGCGGATGGTTCCTTCCGGATCTTCGATGAGCGTCGTGAGCGTATCCGACCCCAAATCGTACTTGTAGAGCCCGCCCCCTTGGGCGTACGTCTTCAGATTGGCGTCTTGCACGAAGTAGCTGATATTCGCGTACCAATGTCCATCGGCATACATCGGACGCGTCGCGAAGACGACTCCACCGGTGAGGGCGCTCAGGGCATCCCGAAAGTGTTGACGTGCGGCGCGCGTCGCTTCGAGTCGCACCGCCTCCATACGCGCTCTGACTTCGCTCAATGCCGCCGCCGGTTTGGGTTCCGGAAAAGAGATCTCCCAAATTGAATAGAGCGGGAACACGGTCAGCTTGTGACAGAGGATGCGCAACCATCGTCCTTCCCCATGCAGGTTCGTCAGGTCTTCCTTTCCCCCTTTGCCATCGGCGCGCGACGCGATTGTCCTCCAATCCGCGCCATCGTTCGATAGCTGTACTTCGTAGTTCACCGCATACGCCGCTTCCCACGTGATCGAAAGGCTCTGAAATCGGATGGTCCTGCCGAAATCGATTTGCAGCCATTGATCCCCCTGGCCGACATTACTCGCCCAACGCGTTTGTGGAAGACCGTCGAATGCAAGCTCCGGCGGAAATCCTTCCGGGTAGACCGAAGACGCCGTAATCGGCAACGGCGGCGGCGCCGCCAAGTCTTCCGCGTGCATTGCCTGACATCGCAACACCGTCAGAATGGCGAACAACAAAAACAGGCGTTCTCGCATACCGCATTCTACCTGAGAAGGCGCCCCGGGAAATACCAGGACGCATCGTTTACCCGTGTGCGCGCCTCTATCCGCGCCGCGGCGCCGTGCGAGGATTGGGGTGTCAGCCCCGCGTGGTATTTCCGCTCATGATCTGAACGGCAAGCTCTTCGGCCTGCTTCAACACATCTTCGTGTTTACAGATATCGTCCCGTTTCGAAAGGCCGCAACCACGGAGTAGGTGTGCCTCCTTTACGCCGATGAATTTCATCATTTCCCTATAGCGAGGGAAGACATCGGCGAAGACCGATGCGTCCGCGAACCCCTGAGTTTGGACGAATACCACCGTCTTTCCCGGCAAGAGGCGAGACCCCTGCGGGTTGGTGTGGAAATCAGGCGTAAGATAGCAGTAGGTTCGGTCGATAAAGAGCTTCATCTGTCCCGTGACGTCCGCATAGTAGACCGGCGAGGCAAGGACAATCACGTCGGCTTCCCGAAGGGCCTCCAGCACTTCGGACAGATCGTCCTTCAGGACGCAGACCTCCGAGGTCTTCTTGCAGCTCATGCAGGCCTGGCATCCTCGATACGTGAGCGTGTTCAAGGCAAACGACTGCGTTTCAGCGCCAAGATTCTTAGCTGCTTCAAGAAAGCGCCCGGCAATAAAGGCGCTGTTTCCGTTCAACCTGGGGCTTCCGAGCACGGCAACGATCTTCATGCAATCTCCTTTCTATTTGGCGACCATTTAACTCTACGCGCAAGCCGCCGGCCTTGGCAATGGCGAAGGGCGTCACCGAAACCCGTAGACGCGCTCGCGTAATGCGGGTTCGCGGATCAGCATGGAGTGCAGGAACGCCCAGCAGTAAACCAGATGGCCTTCGTAGCCGGCAGGATTGCCTTTCCAGTCGAAGACTTCCGCCCCGGCGCCCATTTTGTCAACAAATCCGTTCTGAAATCCGCCGCCGTTTGGAAAGGCGCCGTCGCTCTGGCGTTTCAACATGGCATCGAGAATCATGCCGGCCTCCTGTTTCATGCCGACGATGTACAGCGCATTCAGCAGATAGGAGGTATTGCTCACGCAACAGCCGCCGTTCAGAAACTGCTGAAAATCAAAGTATACCTCCATGTCTTCCCGGGGAATCGGGCGAAGGTTGACGGGAACGCCCAGGTCAAAGCGGCTGAAACCTGTTTCCTGCAGGGCGCGCCAATACCGGCGCAGCATTTCCTTTCCTTTGTCCTTTCCGATCAGCCCGTAGTTGATGGCGAAGCTTGTGGGGACATCGGAATGAATGTCGTGAAGCACTCCATCCCGGCTTCTCCACAAACCGAGCCAACCGGTTTCCGGATTGTAGAACGTCGTTAGAAAGGACGCTTTCAGTCGTTCTGCCAACTGCTGGTAGCGCTGCGCCTGTTCGGTTCGTCCCAGGCATTTCTCAAGCTCCGCCAGTCCCTGCCAGGCCCGATAGGCCAAAGTGTTGACGTACGCATTCTTGTGTCCGGTCGTGTAACAGTCCCATGCACAGTCGGGGTCGCGGGGAGGTCGTGACCCGCTGTTCCCGCTCTGTTTCGACTCGATCAATCCGTCACCATCCTTGTCCCGTTTTTCCATATAGCGCGAAAGGAATTCCAGATTTTCGATACGCCGCTTGAGCCAGTCCATGTCGCCGCCGGCCTTCACGTAACACCATGCGCCAATCAGAACGGCGGGATTGGCGTCCATCACATTCTGGCTGTCACGCGGCTCGATGTCCTTCCCGGACTCGTCTTCGCTCCCGGGCGTTCCTCCGGCCGTGTAGGCAACGAGGCCATCCCTGTTGGTCTTATGATCAATCCAATAGTCTACTGCGCGCCGCAGGATGGGCGGCATGGAAACTCCGGGCGCAAGCTCTGGAATCAGCAGCGTTGCATCGCCCAGCATGTATAACACACTGCTCACTGGGTCGCTGAGCACGTTGTTGGCCCACACGCCGACGACGTCCCCGCCTCCCCCTGAAGCGCCGCAGCTCTGCTGAATCATGTTGAACCAACCCCGGCGGGCTGCTCTCCAGCGCTTCTCGTCCTTGAAGCCTTCCGGCATGGGCAGCACGACTGGAGCGAATCGCAGATTGACGGCGGCGCCCGGCCCTGGTACGGGCAGATCGAACGTCACGGTGACATATTTCTCACTGCGATGTCCTTTGATCCTCCCCGAGAGTCTTGGTTGTTCATCGCACGTAACCAACATCTGCCCAAGGTCCGGCGCGTTGATGATGGCGGGAATGAGAAACCGACCATCGTCGGTCCAACTGCTGCTGATGATCGAGGTGACCGCGGTGGTTGGTTCAAACGGGAAAACCAGTTCCAGTTGGTCCACGTCCGCCGAGACATCCTTGTTGCACGCCACCCGCATCCGCAGACCGTGCGGTCCCGCGGCGATTTCCCATGTCAACTGCTTGTCTTCCGCCAGTGAGAGGCCGTATTCAATTGCCTCTGCATTCGGCGGGCTGCTGTGAACCTGCGGGGTTACTGGTTGGCCCTTCATGCTCAGGCGCAACTCGATGGGCGCCTTGAGAAGATTGATACCGGCCCGCCCCGTGCCTTCCGTGTCCCAGCCCAGTCGCGTCAGTCGCGCGGATGCCATATCGGCTTCAACAGACAACTGCAGGTCAGGGGATGAACTGTTCAGGCGGACTGAATTGGCCGAATCCGTATTTGGTTTAGATGAATCCTTCATGTCAAGCAGGTTCCTTGTGACACCGACGGCTGGCGCCGGCAATCCGGGGATGTACAGATCGGCGCAGCCCGGGCGCGTGGGAATCACGCGGTCGCAGGCGACGCCCCACATCTCCCAGGCGCCATCGATGTAGTTGTCGTTGCCGGGCCGCCCGCAGGCCTGCGCAAATAGGTACCACTTTCCTTCGATCGAGTACAGCGCAGGCGTGGCGACATGATAGAGCGTGCGGTCGTCGTAAAGCCCGTGCCACTTCGTCTGCAGCATCGTGTCCGGATCGAGCTGCATCCATCCCCGCACCGGATCCGTGCTGACCGCCAGCCCCGGCCGCCAGCGCGCGCCGTGATCCACGCCCACCTCGATGCAGAGCACGTACGTCGCTCCTACTTTGAAAATCTGGTGCCACTCGTAGTAGGCGTCGGGCGTGGACTGGAAAATCTGTCCCATGCCGCGCGGATCGTCAACGTTGAAGTGCCGCGTCCAGGTCTTGCCGTCGTGCGAAGTCGCGAGGCGGATGCCGGGCAGGATGCCATCCTTTCCACGGTACGAGTAGTACATGTACCAGTCCCAGCGCTGCGCAGGGGCGTTCCACTCGCGCATGACCGCTGCCTGCGAGGCCATTTCCTCGTGAAACGGCGCCGTCGCCTCTGGGGCCAGCACAGGTGCGGCGCCGTACCGGGTGATGGCAGCCGCGGTCACCCCTGAGTAACCGTCGGGGCCTGCCGGGCAGATCGCCAGGCCGATCCGGTCCTGCACGCCACCCGCAGTGCCGGAGTAGTAAATGTAGTAGGCGTCTTCCTCGGGGACGTAGAGGACAGCGTCGAGACGGATGGTGCAGGAGTCCCAGCCAGGCGCCGCGCCCGGCCGGAAGACTGGATTCGCGTCGTCCTGATACCAGCGGAACGGATCGCGCTGATCTGCCCAGGCCTTGCCAATCGCTGCCACGACCCGGTTCGACGACGACACGGCCGAGTAGAACATGATCAGCCGCCCCGGCGCCTTGGGGTTGGGCAGAATGCATGGTTCCTCGATTTGCTGCGACATCCAATCATGGCCAGCGCGCGCCAGCACGATTTCGCCGCGGACGGCGGCGGGGCGTGCGCCCAATGTGAGTACGTTCGCAGTCGCACTGTCCTTGGAGAGGCGAGTCTCCTCCGCCCATGCCGTGCCGGGATCCCAGGAATACCAACAAGTAAGCAAGCCCACAAAGGCGGCCCACACTGCTGTCCGGAAAAGGTTCCTCATTGTAAACGCCCTCCATGATTGTGCGTCGCGGGGCGCGAGCGGGCGCCCGGTTAGCTATCGTTTCAAGCAGAGCACGCCAGTCGTTGGACGCAAATGATATCCGGCCACAGAATCATACTGCAAAGGTTAATCCACCGGTCCTGGCCGGGTGATCGTGGGCGCGTTCTGAACTAAGGGACGCACCGCGAGCCAGTCGACGCCCTGGAATTCCGGGTCTGGAATCTGCTTGATTTCCTCTTCGCCGAGATATGGGCACATTGCGTCCACCCACACAATCAGCCGTTGAAGGTTGATCGGGTCAACCTTGACGCCGTGATGTTCGCCGCTCGATGCGATATCGATAAGTTTGCTCTTGTATGAGAGGAAGGTCATGGGTTTTGGCGTAACATACGCTTGCGGGTCGAGCGTTCCGTAGGCTTCGACCATGATCATGTTCGCGATGCCGAAGCCCGGTACGGGCTTGTCGGGCTTCTTATATGGCGCGCCCCACGAAGGCCTGCCGATCAGCGTCATGTACGGTTCCGTAAGAATCGGTGACGTGGGCCGCTCGGTAAGGTCAAGGACCTCTCTGGCCTTGCCGCCGCCTTGGTGACACTTCCCGCAGTACTGGTCGAGCACGGGTTGAACGTAGCGCGGATAGCTTACGGTGTTATCTTTCCACGGCGGCGGCGTGATCGTGGAGGGCTCCTTAGCCAACGCGGTGGCTTTGGCGTCCATTGCGGGCGCACGGCTGTGCGACTCATGGCATCCGAGACAGCCACGGCGTTCGCCGGGCATGACTCCCACGAAACTCCGCATTGTTTGCAGGGCGCGGTAATTCTCGTCGAGGAGTTGAAAATGGAGGGCTGTGCCGGACGGTGCTTCAAACGAAACGGAGCCGTCTTTTTCGATGGGCACGGTTCCGTGTATGCGTTTGACGCCGTCGGATTGCACAGCGGACACGACGGGTCCCGTCGAGATGTAGGGCCGCTTATACCAGTACGTGTACGTCTTGGAATCGATGCTCATGACGCGAAGGTACTTGGCTTTCCCTTGGAGTTCTTCGGGCGCGCCATGGTACACGTTGCTGCTGTAGAGAACGCCTTTCTTTGGATTCTCTCGTTCTTCCTTGGTAGGCCACGCGACGCGGTCGACAATTGCAGGCGGTTTCGTGCGCGGCTTGAGCGGCATCGCGTGCAGGATATTGTTCTCTCCTTCGTAAACAAGCTCACGATTGCCGTCGACATCCATCAGATACAGGAGAAACTTTCCGTTTCGTTGCGCCGACACCAGGAAGTCTTTCTCACTCAGCGGACACGGCGAGTAGTAAGCAGGGTACTGTCCGCTCGCGTGGTAGTCCGGCGACTCGATTGGGTCCACGGGGCCGTTTCCGCATTCCGGCCACTCAACGTCCGCCGTTATCTTGGTAAGGCCCTTCGGGAAATTGAAGCCCTGCACCGGATCGATCATCCCGACCGATCCCCCGAACCAGTTATGATGCGCGCTGCCGGTGAACATTACACGGCGGCTTCCCGGAATGCTTCTGGCGTCCTTCATCACGTCCGGCCAGACGCTCTGATTTCCCCACAGCGTACTGACCTGCGTGCCGTCGGGGTTCATGGTCCACAGCTTTTGCGCGCGCCACAGCGGCTTGTCCGTATATTCCCAACGCGTGTAGACGACGCGCCCGTCGTCCATGACCGACGGTAGATAATCCGGCTCATTGCTGTACGAAACCAAATAGACATTCTTGCCGTCCCGGTCACACCGCGCCAATTCAAAGGAATTCGTGGGCGGCATGCAACGGACGTAATTATGGCCGCGCGTTGTGCAGAAGAGTATGTGCTGATCGTCGGGCAGATATACGGGATCCAGGTCGTCATATGGCCCGTCCGTGAGTTGCGTGAAGCCGGATCCGTCGACGTTGATCTCGTATAGGTGGAACGATTTCTCATTGTGCGGCTTGAAGCAAAAGACGACCTTCTTCGCATCGAACGAAACATCCGGACGCCAGAATGAGCCGTGCAACGGCGCTTGCGGCATGAGTTGCGTGAGATTTCCTTCCGGGCCGAGTCCGTCGAGAATAAGCAAGCGCGCGCCGGGCACGGCCATGTATCCCAGGCGGTGACGCGTCTCATGCGGCCATTCCGAGCCCGCCGGGAACGGCATGTCCACGAATAGAACCTTGGTGAAATCCACGACGGGATTCCTGAGCATCACGTTCCGCTTGACGCTTCTCACTTTGAAATAGAGTTTCGTGTCCGGCGCGGACGCCGCCTCCGCCTGAGTCTCGATCTCGGAAAGCTCAGACAATGCTGCCGCGAAATCCGTCTTGTCCGGGTACTGCGATTCGAGCCGCGCGATCAGTGCGCGCGTCCATTGGATCTCAGACTTGATGCGTTCCGGTGTGGGATTCTGATCGGCCTGATGCAGCCAATCCCGTTCGAGCGCCGCGCGCGCTTCATCGGTGTTGAGGTCTCGCGTCACAGGTGTGGACGGATGGACATACGGGGCTACCGGTTCGTTGACGTGCGGACGGAACTGAATTCGCCGGCCCGCGTCAAGCATCAGGTCCACCCACTCGGGCGCGAACGATCCTTCCATGCCGCGCGCCTTGAGTTGTTCGTAGACCTGTCGCATTCGGTCCGCCTCATCCCACTGCTGACGTTGTTCGGGCGTTTGCTTGCTGCATTGGTATTCCGTCAGCGGCTTATATTCCAGCAGTAATTCGACGAGTCGTTGCCCCTGCTTTTCGTTGAAGGAATTGTCCCGCGCGCAGAGATAGTCAAACGCACTGCCGTCCGTGTACTCGAAAAAAAACGCAGATTCCTCCGGGAAATCGGTCTTCAGCTTGCGCAGGACGGCATCCGCCAAGTCATCCTCAAGGCTGGGAGCTCGCTGCACAACCTTACGCCGCGTTTCCACGAGCGTGCTGGAAAAAGAGTCTGACTTCGTGTAGATGGAATTTGCCTCTTCATCCATCCGTTTATTGAAATCCGCCAGCGCGTCCGTCCCGTTGCGATAGAGGGCCGCGACTTCCTCGGGCGTCAGTGCTTTCGAGTAGATTCGCAGGTCATCCAATCTGCCCTGGTAATGCTCGCCCGTACCGGAGATCGAGCCGATAAATGCGGGACCGTTTGGATCAAGGGCGATCTTGCCGGGTCTGTCGAGCGAGCCGGCGACTGCGCCGTCTAGATACACTCGCATCGTCGTTCCATCGAACGTCCCCGCGCAATGATGCCACGCGCCGTCCATAAGACGATCCCGCTCGATGTTGCCGTCGCATTCAATGTAGCCACAGTTTGTCGCCGTTTGACAAACTGTGCCGATAGTGAGTCCCAGCGAGAGAATCGAGCCATCTCCCTGGAACGAGAACAGCAACCGGTTCGGCGTTTCCTGACGGAAGATCTCGCGGTTTCCGCTCAAGCCGGACGGGCGCACCCACACAGAGAAAGCGATCTCCGCCAACTGCTGTTCGCCGAATCCGCCCACCTGCAACGAGTGCTCGCCTTTGCACACCAGCGAGTTCCCATATACCCCGCTGCCGGAGGAAATCGAGCGTTTGATCTTGATGTTCATTGCGGAATGTTGCGATGAATCTGAAAGACAAGCCGCTGAGCCGAGGGACTCATCGAACGGCCAGCAGGCAAGGAGCGGCTTGTCGAAGCGAATCGCTTCTTCGGTTTTCGCCGGAGCTGCCGCTTCTTGAGCTGGCGCCGCGAAAGCGAATGCGAACAACACACAGATCGGCGCAATACGCAACCCGAGTCGCACGCCGTCTCCCGTCAAGGCGCGTCCGCTACACAGCGGATTTGCGAATGTCATGGCTCGATTATGCTCACAGTTGACGCTATCCATTCGCTGTCTATCCCTTTCTCACTTGCGTTAGAGTAACACTCCGACGCGGGAACGGCAACCGTCCGGGCGACACGCCTTCTGTGGACATTGACGTAGTTGAACGCTAACCCGGACTTCTCACAGTGTCATTGCGAGCGAAGCGAAGCAATCTCAGATACCCGCGGTGGCGTTGCGCCTGCGACGAATGCCGGAGATTGCTTCGCTTCGCTCGCAATGACACTGTGCGTCTATTCTCTCGCCGTATGCGTCGCTGCTGCCATCATGTTATGGTAAACAGAGCCGAGACTGTGAGAAGTCCGGGCTAAGTCTCTTGTAGAGAGGTACGGCGAGGCAGGGGATCGTTTTCGCCACTTTCCGCTATCGGAGTGTCCTCGGCGCCCGTATGTCTGACCGTAATACGGGCGGGGCAAGAAGCACTTTGAACCTATCGAATTCCTCCTGGAGTTTGGGGATCAGTGAGGCCGCCTGCTCCGGGTCGCCATCCCGCCCCGCGGTCTCGATGCTGAACGCAACCTTCTGCACTGCGATTGCGCCGACACTGCCCGATGCGCCCTTGAGAGAATGGGCCTGATGACTCATCGCCACGGCATCGTTGTTGGCGGCGGCTTGACGCAGCAGGTCAATCTGATGAACGGCATCTTCCAGGAACACGGCAAGGATTTCATTCAGGATCGTTTCATCGCCTCCGACACGGCTCAACGCGGCTTCCTTGTCGAAGGCCCCGTCCTCGCATGTTCTCTGGGCCTCAACGATTTCTTTCGTGTACCGCTCGCTGCGCGCAAGTTGACGCTGGATGGCGCTCGCAAACTCCTTTAGGTTGACGGGTTTGGAAACGTAGTCATCCATCCCGGCTCGAAGGCACTCTTCCCGATCCCCTTTCATAGCGTGGGCCGTCATTGCGATGATGGGGACCGCGTGATTCTGAACGGCACTGGCGGGATCCCGAATTAGCTTCGTCGCCTCAAACCCGTCCATTTCAGGCATTTGGACGTCCATGAACACCAAATCATATGGAACCGTCTCGAGTGCCTTGACCGCCTCAGCACCGTTGGCGACGGCATCGGCGCGATAACCGAGCTTCTCCAGGCTCTTCACGGCCACTATCTGGTTGGTGATGTTGTCTTCGGCCAGCAGAATACGGATCCTCTGCTTGCGGTCATCCAGGACGCTGTATTTCGTGATGATGGGCCTATGAACCGGCTCCAGCGCCAATTGCACGCCACCGCCCGTATCATGGACCGATATACGGGCGGCGACCTCTGCCATGCAGTCATATAGCCGGGACTGTCTCACGGGTTTGGTCAGGTAAGCGGAGAAGCCCACTTGCGCCAGACGAGCCGCATCGCCCCGCTTCCCAACCGAGGTCAGCATCACCAATCGCGTATCTCGCAAGGTCTGATCTTCCCGGATCATACGGCCAAGGGTATCGCCGTCCATGCCGGGCATTTGCATGTCGAGTATCGCGATCGGAAAGGGGTCTTTATCTCTTGCCGCGGTACGGAGCTTTTCAATTGCCGTTTCGGCGTCACACGCTTCCTCGGGCCGGCAACGCCACGATCGAAGCTGTTCCCTGAGAACAAACCGGTTGGTGGAGTTATCGTCCACAATGAGGATGCGCATGCCCTCGATGCTCGTACGGACTTCGACGGGAATCTGCCTGCCTTCACCCGTATTATGGACCGACATACGGGTGGGTTGTTTGCCGAACTTGACGGTAAACCAAAACGTGGAACCCTTCCCCGGTTCGCTGTCCACACCAATCTCACCCCCCATAATCGTGACGAGCTGTCTGGAGATGGCTAACCCGAGGCCCGTTCCGCCGTACTTGCGCGTGACTGAGGCATCCACCTGGGTAAACACCTCAAAGAGGGAGTCCACCTTTTCCTTGGGAATCCCAATGCCGGTGTCGGTGACGGCAAATCGGATCGTGGCGTTGTCTTCATTCTCACAGTTTGTCGTGGCTTGACAAACTGTGCCCACGAGGTCCGCTCGGACGATGATTTCACCTTTGGATGTGAACTTGACGGCGTTGCCGATAAGATTCGTCAGGACTTGGCGCAATCGGCCCGGATCACCCTGAAGAAGAACCGGGACCTCAGGTGCGATGACACACGCATATTCGATCCCTTTTTCCTGGGGCTTGATTGCCAGAATGTCGTTCATGTCCTCGATAGTCGTTCTCAGATCGAAATCCAGGATCTCGAGGTCCAGTTTGCCGGCCTCGACTTTGGAGAAGTCGAGAATATCGTTGATAACGGCCAACAAGGCATTGGCGCTGTTGCTGACAATCTCGGCATACTGGCGTTGCTCGGCCGTCAATTCGGTATCCAGCAAGAGGCCGTTCATGCCAATGACGCCGTTCATGGGGGTGCGGATCTCATGGCTCATGTTGGCAAGAAACATGGCCTTGGTCTTTGCGGCGCCTTCCGCGGCTTCTTTGGCCTCGCGGAGTTCCTGTTCCACTTGCTTACGTTCCGTGATGTCCCGTACAACCGCTTGAAGCACCTTCCTGCCTTCGATCTCCAGCGCATTCAGGAGCACCTCCGCTGGGAAGTCCGCGCCATCCACGCGGCGGTGCATCCACTCGAAGCGGCAACTACCCTCTCTCATGGCGGTCGCTATCCGTTCATTGGCCAAGACCATCGAGTCCGTGCCTCCGGGCTGCACGGGCGGCGACAAGTTCGCCGGGTGCTTCGAGCAAAACTCCTCATGGCTCCCGCATCCGAAGATCCGCAGCGTAGCGCCGTTACAGTCAAAGAAGCCTTTCTCGTCGAGCAGCATCACGGCATCGGACGTCGACTCGTAAAGCGTCCGGAACTTAATCTCATTTTCACGCACTGCCGCCTCCGCCCGCCTGTCTTGGGCGAGGCGCTTCCCCGCGTTTCTCGCGCCGATTCCTATGCCGCACAAACCCAAGACCCACAGGACGCCATACCCCAGAATTCCGGACATAAGACGCGCGCGGTTTGCAGCAAGGTACGGCCGCAACGCCACCGACACGGCGATCCCACCGCCTATGTCTCCCGGCTTGTAACCTTGGCCCTCATGACACCGAAGACACGGTTCCTGCATTATCACTGGGGCCATGTAACGCAGAGTCGGCTCCCCGTCCAACACCTCAATGGAACTGTTTTCATTCGTCCCGGCCTCAAACGCTTGCAGGCTGGCAGTCTCCCAGGAATCCGGAGCATTTTCCGGGTCGACGGGCTTGAGGCTCGTGATGTGTTCCCGATTTCCCTCTTTTCCAGCCCGATGGAAGTCCCGCGTCATATAGGCAGGTTGCATGTACACCGAATACCCGTTGAAGATTCCTCTCGCTTCGGCGAGCACCGCGTCAAGTGTTTCGTCTTTGGCCGCGCTAGAGTTCACCCACAGAAGAACCCCAATCACGAAGGTCCAGGCCACTGCAAGACCCAGAACATAGAGTTTGACGGGAATGACGCTCGCGGTGCTCACAGTTTGTCGTGGTTTGACAAACTGTGTTGAAGCATGCACCGTGGTCTCTCTTCCGGGATTCTTGGAGGCATTGTCAAGGGAGCTCAATTGAGTGTTCTCCATTGTTAGAACCACTGCCGTCCAGGGAACGAAGCATCACGCGGCTTCGTCCATGCCCCTTGGCTCGGTACAGCAAGCAATGCGCCGCCCGCGCTCACCATGATCGCAATGGCGGCGCCGTCCGGGCAAATCGGGGTGGCCGCCGCAAGTCTCCGGAAACGTTGCTGCACCATAACGTTCATGCCGGCTCCGTCTTGAAACTCACGGAGGATACGAGCCTGAAGTATCATCTAGCCCGGTGACCGCGGGCGTTTCACCTTGATTGTACTCTGAATGCCCACGAGTTTCATGTAGGTCCGCATCGGGAAAGCCTGAACCGTCAAAGCGCTTATCTTGATACCTTATATGCGGCCTCAAGATCCCGGATGAGGGAACCTGTCGCCACCGGCAATTGCTGACCCAGGTAGGCGGCGCACCGAGAGGACGTATCCGTTCACGACATGACCCCGCTCGGCGGATAGCAGCGCAAACCCATGCGGTCAAGCTCCATTTCTGTAGGTTCACGAAATAGATCCTACGCGGAGGTACGGGGAATCGTCCCATCTCGTGCTCATACCCGCGTGCAATCTAACGGATCGGCCTCGTTTCCTCCGTGAAGATTGCACTTGTACATTTCGGCACAGATCATGCGTGATTGAAGCCGGTAGGAGTTTCGTATCTCCATACTGGGACAAGAAGAAAACGGGAGGAGAGAACCATGTCCGATCATCGCAGTATTGTGTTAGCAGCGGTTGCTGTCGCCTTTGCGAGCGTCGCTTTGTCCGCATTTGCCGACTTGCAGAACGTAGTGGTTGGCGGATCTGTTCGCATCCGCGGCAATTGGTACAGCGGATCGTCGGGTCCGGACAAGTACACGGCCTTGCGGTATCCGGCCATGCCGGGACGGTTCCAGGTGGATTCGCCGTTTTTCGGGTGGAACAACGACGCCAACAGCATCGCGTGGGTCGAACAGCGCACGAAGCTCAACGTGAAGGCCGATTTCACGGACAACGTCAGCGCCTTCATTGAACTGGACAGTTACGATATCTGGGGCGAAGATTTCCGCTCGGACTACCTCACGGGCGCGGACTCTCGCGCTTCGTCATCGGGCGGTAGCACGTTCTGGGGTTCTGACAGTCCCGTGCAAGTCTATCAAGCGTACATCGAAGCCCGCGAAATGTTCGGCTTGCCGCTTCGATTGCGCGTGGGCCGGCAGGAACTGAAATTCGGCAGCGGATGGCTCATCGCCCCGAACGAAACCGCCGCCTTCTTCGTCGGAACGAGTTTCGACGCCGTCCGGCTGACGTACGCTACGGACACGTTCAGCGTTGACGGATTCTGGGCGAAACTTGCGGAAAACAGCCCCATGCAGGGAGACGGCGACGTCGATCTGTACGGCGTCTACGCGAGCTATCTCGGAATCGAGGGCGTCACGTTGGACGCATACTGGCTCTACCTGCGTGACGCGCAAACGCCCACTTTCTTCGGCGCGGACGCGGCCGTCATCCCGGCCATCCTCGCGGCCAACTCCCCGGGCGTCACGAACCTGCACACCGTCGGCCTCCGCGGAAATGGGAAGATAGGCCGCGTCGACTTCGAGGCCGAAGCCGCCTATCAGTTCGGCGACGCCGAAGCGGCCGGCATGGCGTTCGCAGGTGCGGGAAACGTCTCTATGTACGGTCCCAAGGACCCGTCGTTCAACAACTGGGGCGCCAACCTTGAGGTGGGCTACAACTTCGACGTGGCCTGGACCCCGCGTGTGTTCATCGGCGGCGCCTACTTCGACGGCGAGGACAATCGCGGGCCGCACGGTTTCTTGGACTGGATGTCGGCGGTGTACAACCCATACTGGCGTCCGCAAGCGAGCGTTAGCTTCAACCGGCTGTTTTCCTCATGGGAGTACAGCGAGTTCATGGAGAACTCAGACTTCTCGAACGGGTGGGTGCTCCGCACGGGCGTCAGCGTGCAGCCCACCGAGAGCTTGAAGATATCGCTGCTGGGAATGCACTGCGCGTCGCTCGCGGCCTTCCATGTCCCGAAGTACGCGTTGTTGCCGTTCATCACAAAGGCGAACGCCACCGACATTGGCTGGGAAGCCGAGATCATCGCAACCTACAATTACTCGAAGGACCTGTCGTTCGAGGTCGGCTACGCGCACCTCTTTGTAAACGACGGCCTTGGAGAAGGCAGTTTCAGCAACGGAAGCGGCCTCATCTTTAGCGGCGGTACTAAGGCGGATGACGCCGACTACGTGTACTTCGAGACGAAGTTGAGTTTCTAGGACGCTACGCACTCATCGAGCCTCTCGCGCGCTGATAGTCGCGCTGTTCCGCAAATGGCGAAATGCGTATAATCGCGGGCAGCCAGGGAAACGGACGGAGGGAGAGGTTCAATGAGTCGCAAAGTGCGCGTCGCGGCATTCACGGATCTGAACGAAAAGAAACCACGGAACATCGCCGACAACCTCGATTGGACGTGCGAGGTCCTGGACCGCGTTGCGGTCGAGAAGCCGGACATCGTGTGTCTGACGGAGACTTTCGACTCGCGCGAGACTGGCCTCGGCCACCTGGCCATGGCCCAGACACCGGACGGCCCAACCTTCACGCGCGTCGCCGAAAAGGCCAAACAGCACGGCTGCTATATCGTCTGCGCCATGATCGAAAAACGCGGCGGCAAGCTTTTCAACACCGCCGCCGTTCTCGATCGGCAAGGAGCGGTCGTCGGACGCTACGACAAGATCCACCCCGTGATCTCCGAGATCGAGGATCAGGTAACGCCCGGCGCGACGGCCCCGTCGATCATCCAGACCGATTTCGGAAAGATCGGCTGCCAGATCTGTTTTGATGCGAACTGGCCTAACGATTGGAAATCGCTCAAAGATGCCGGGGCCGAGATCATCTTCTTCCCCTCCGCGTTCTCCGGCGGACGCATCCTCGAATCCCTCGCCACCGTCTTCCACATCCCCATCGTCGCCGCGTGCTACGAGCAATGCTGCCGCATTATCGATCTCGACGGCCTCATCCTCGACCGGCAGGGCGTATACAAGAAATGGGTCCTCGCCACGCTCGACCTCGACAATCCCCTCTTCCACCTCGACTTCCAGTTCGAGAAGCTCGAGGCCATCCGCAAGACCTACGGACCGGACGTCGACATACACGTCTACGAAGAAGAAGGATGGTGGCGTATCCTCCCCCGGAAACCCGGCCTCGACATCATCGACATCATCAAAGCCTTCGAACTCGAAACTCTCGATGCTTACCTCGCGCGAAGCACAAAAGTGCAAGACACGGCGAGGGTAAAGTAAGACGCCACGAGTTTAGGGACCATAGAATTCAGGCGCCGGGTTCCGCCTCGCTTGACAAATCCGCGCCGCTAGGCTATACCGTGTATATACATAGGAGATTCACGCATGGTCACCAAAGTCCAGAAATGGGGTAACAGCCAAGGGCTTCGTCTCGCGAAACAGGTGCTGCTGGACGCGCGCATTTCGATCGGCGACGACGTCGACGTGTCCGCGCGAGACGGCATGATCGTCATCGCCCCCGTACGGCGCGTGCGCAACGGACGTAGCCTGCAAGACCTCGTGGCGCGCATTCCGAAGAACTACAGGGCCGCGGAGGTCAACTGGGGCAAGGCGGAAGGCGGAGAGGTTTGGTGATGGCGGCCTACGTTCCACAAAAAGGCGACTTCGTTTCCCTCACCTTCGACCCACAGTCCGGACACGAGCAGAAGGGCCGACGCCCGGCCCTGGTTGTGAGCAACAACCTATTCAACAGACACACCGGCCTTGCCATCGTCTGTCCGCTCACGACTGCGGAGCGCGGATTTCCATTCCATGTCCGCGTTGTGGACGATCCCCATTTGACCGGATTCGTGATGGTCGAACAAGTCAAGTCGGTCGATTTCCGAACACGCAACGCGAAACGCATCGGCAAAGCCACCGGCCAAATGCTTGAAGAAGTCTTGTCCGTGCTAGACGCGTGCATCTATTGAAGAGATGATGGAGGAAGGCCGGCTGGCGTATGTGATCGCGGCAGGCCATCGTTTTCCAATACGCAAGGACTTGAGAGCGAAGACAACACGGAGACGCTCCGTTCAACCGCCGAATCAAGGTTGAGGCCAGTTGTATCGCATGAGGGTTGCGCGGTCGCCGAAGTAGATTCCGTGCGCGTCCATGGCGAAGCCGCACTCGATCTCGCCGGGATATGTCGCGAGGATGGTTAGCGCAAACGTCTCTGGGTCGAGGCGGAAGACCTGGTTCTTGGAAAGGCCATAGAGCTTTCCGTCTTGCCACAAGCCGAGGCAGCAGTCCGGCACGGGGTTCGTGGCGAGTTTTCCTTTGTGCACGTATTGCTTCGCGTCGATGTCGTACACAAACAGGTCGTTCTCGCCCGCAATGCCGAAGATCTTGCGTCCCGCCAGCGCCATGCTGCGGATACCCTGGGCACCGGGCACGGGCGCTTCCTCCAGTACCAGGCCTTTCTTCACCGGGTCGAAGGCGAAGAACTTTGCCTCGGGCTCGGAGGGAGTCGCGCCACCGCCGCCGGTGGTTGACGAACCGCCGAAGATGAGTCCCGTCTTGGAATCGCAAACAAGGCTGACAATCGACTGGTTCTTCACCAGATGATGATAGTTCTCGATGAGCTTCTCCTGCGTCGGATCCCAGACTCCGAGCGATCCGCCGAGCCGCCCGTATTCGGGATAGCTTCCGATGAACACTTTCTCATCGGGCCCGTGGATCATGGCGCGGGGCCGAAGATGGCCCGGGCCGAGCGGGCCAAACCCTTGCGGATTCTTTCCTTGCTCGCGTCCGTAATCCCACGGCTTGGTGGGATCCCATTTCGACAGGAACGATCCCGGATACGCGCACGCGTACAGGATTCCGTGGTGATCGAGCATCGAGTAGATCTCGCCGCCGACCTCGCACGGGTTGCCCGGGTTTTCCGACTTGCCCGTGGCCGGATCGCACCAGAACATCTCGCACGGCATGGCCGTGCTTCCGTAAATGCGCCCCAAGGGGCCGTTCGCCACCATGAAAATCCCGGCCCCGGCCCCTTTGTACTCGAAGGACCGCTTCTCGACCGCCCCGTCGGGTTTTACGAGTTCATACGTTCCGTCCAGTTTGGCGTTGCGCACGACGCGCCCGTCGCGCAATGTGAGTTGAGACACCGCCACGGCCGGAGACGCGCTCTCCTCGACGGCATCGCCCTTCACCAGCAACGTAACGCTTTGCGGGCTGCGCGCGCCGCCTTCGCCCTCTTTCATCTTCGTTACCTGGATGTGAACGTTGCCGTCCACGCCGCTGTAGACCGACGCGAGCGTCTGCGCGGGATCTTGGCGATACATCTCCGGCAGAATCGACTTGTGCTCACCGCTCTTCGGGTCGTAGACGACGGCATTCGCGCGACCGAATCCCACGCCAAGGTAGATGCGTCCGTCCGGACCGGTGCAGATGCTGCGCGTGTACATCTGCGACTCGTCCATGACGCCGAGGTCGGCGAGCGCTCCGGTCTTAGGATCGTACGAGACCAGCTTGGCGTGGCCGTACGTGCACCCATAAAGTTTGCCGTCCGTTCCGACGGTGTACATCCAGATGTACGTCTCAGTTGGAGAGGGCCGTCCCACAATCCGGATCTCCTTTTCGGGATCCTTGGGGTCAAAGACGAGAATCTGTCCGCTGTCGTTCGGGTCGGGCCCTTCGTGCGTGCCCAGGTAGATCTTTTTGTCCGGTCCGACGATGAATCCCCACGCGCCTGTGCCGGCCGGCGATTGGATTTGCCTGGCCTTGCCCGTTTCCGGGTCCACGGCCACGAGAAACAGCTTCCCGCCGTCCTGACGGAAGTTGAAGTAGATCCGTTCCGATCCCTCCTCGGGCCCTGGGCCGACAATC
Source organism: uncultured Nitrospiraceae bacterium (assembly GCA_964587655.1). GTDB lineage: Bacteria > Hydrogenedentota > Hydrogenedentia > Hydrogenedentales > SLHB01 > CAZPMT01. The sequence goes on along the minus strand of CAZPMT010000008.1, from coordinate 68,048 downwards.
ACGCCCATAAGCCCGGCCCGCGTCACGGGCACTCCCAACGACTCGAACGGCGAGGCGGCCGGCGCCGCTTGCGCATCCGCGGCGCCCATATGCACGAGGACTGCAATCATCGATACGTACAGCATCACATGATCTCCCATCCAATAGTCACTTTGACTACATCATAGCGGCGGCCGAGGACGCCGCTTTCACATTTCCTCACAACCTCTCACGTCCTGTTGCGGCCGCGCCACACGCCGATGGCCTCGGCCCCTTTGATGAGTTCGTCGCGGAAATCGGGATGGGCAATCGAGATCAGAGCTTCCGCGCGCTCCCACAAGTTGCGCCCGCGCAGGTTCACAATGCCGTACTCCGTGCAGACGTACTGCACGCACGAGCGGGGCGTGGTCACCACTGCACCCAGCGCCAACATGGAAACCACGCGCGAGCCCCGCCCACCATCCTTCTTAGTGAAGGTCGACGACGCGCAGAGAATCGCCTTTCCGTTCTTGGCCTGCTGTGAACCCATGACGAAGTCCAATTGGCCGCCTGTGCCGGACAAGGTCCGGAATCCTATGGATTCCGCGTTGACCTGCCCCGACAAATCGATCTCGAGAAAGGCATTGATGCTTACAGAGTTGTCGTTCTTCTGGATGATGGCCGAGTCATTCGCGTAGGAGGAGGTGGTAAGATGCAGGTCCGGACATGTTCGCACGAACTCATACAGCTCGCTTGAACCGAAGACAATGCCGGAAACGATCTTTCCGGGATCCGTGGTCTTCCGGGAACCGGTTATCTTCCCGGCCTTGTGAAGGCGCATGATACCATCGCTCAGGAATTCCGTGTGAATGCCCAAATCCTTCAAGTCTGAGTTGGCAACAAGCGTCGCCACGGCTTCCGGGACCGCCCCATACCCAATCTGCATGCAAGCGCCGTCGCACACCTCGCGCAGCACGTGGTTGGCGATGGCCTCGTCTTCAGGCGTAATCACCGGGTTGGGCACCGGTATCAGAGGCGGACTGTCCCCTTCGATCACATATTTGACTTCGGAGATGTGAATCCGGCGGCTCTCCGTACCGCGAATCGGAAACAGGTTCTCGTTGATCTCCGCGAAGAACAGTGTCGCGCCGCGCGCATCCGCTCCGGCGAGCGCCGGTGACGGGCAGAAGTAAAGGTAGCCCTCGTTGTCCGGCGGGCTCACCATGAACGATGCGACATCGACACGCGCTTCTCCCCGATCAAAGAGGGACTCGAAGAACGACAGCCTCGCCGGCGTCCACGTTCGCTGCCGCAAGGGCACCAGGCGTTCCAGCGGCCCAGTAAACAATGAGTCAAGGATGAACGCGCGCCCTTCCGGGTCCGCCATAAACGTTGCGAACGGCGGGCCGATCCGCAACTCGCTTCGTATGGTTACGTCTTCCAGTTCGTTCGCGCGTTTCGCCAACGCCGCGTCAAGATACCGCGACGACGCAGTAAACGCGTAGTAATCCACGGTGTCATGTGACTTGACCATTCTAGCGGCGTCATCCGCCGTGATGAGCTTGCTCTTGTATGCTTCCATGACCGTCGACATCGTGCAGTTTCCCGCCACGAGGCCATTATAGGAGATCCCGTCTCCGCGTGCACGAAGCCGGATTCAAGAGGAAACGGCGGCCCGAGAAGCAGTTGGGGCTTTCCCGAAGCAGTCACGCAGTTGAGCCGATCCGCCGGTAACTGGTAGACTCTGTGGATTCACGCTTCCATTCGGGTGCTGCAAGCCTTCGGTTGAGCCTCGCGGGCTTTTCCCCTGAGAGTTGGCAGATTCCCGTTACACAGAGAGGAGTAGCAAGAATGAGCATCACGCCGCACGGTGGCCAGTTGGTTGATCGATTGTTGAAAGGCGAAGCGTTAGCCGAAGCCCGGGCAAGGGCGGCATCGTTGCCGCGACTTACCGTGGATACGTACACGGCCTTCGATATTGACGGGATTGCGAAAGGAATCTTCAGCCCGCTCACGGGGTTCATGGGCTCGGCCGAAACGCGGCGGGTCCTGGATACGATGTACCTCCGCGAGGGCGTCCCATGGACGATTCCGATTCTGCTTGCGGTGAGCCGCGAAGACGCGGACGGGCTGCGCGCCGGTTCGGAAGTTGCCATCCAGGATGACGCGGGCGGGCTTGTGGCCATACTGCGCCTTTCCGAGAAGTTCGATATGGATCGCACGGAGCTCGCGCAGAAGGTCTACGGCACGACGGACGTGAAGCATCCGGGCGTGGCGTACACTATGTCGCTGGGTCCCGTTTTCCTGGCCGGCGACTTGGATGTGTTGAGAGCGCGCGAGATCGAGTTCCAGGAGTACAACCTGACGCCGGCCGAGACGCGTGCCGCATTCGAGGCGCGCGGCTGGAAACGGATCGTCGCGTTCCAGACGCGCAATCCGGTGCATCGTGCGCACGAGTACCTCCAGAAGGTGGCGATGGAAATCTGCGATGGGCTCTTGCTGCACCCGCTGATGGGGACCACGAAGAGCGACGACATTCCGGGGGACGTGCGCATGGCCTGCTACAAGACCATCCTGGACATCTACTACCCGAAGGATCATGCGATGCTGTCGCTGATGCCCGTCAACATGCGGTACGCCGGGCCGAAGGAGGCCATCATGCATTCCATCATCCGCAAGAACTATGGGTGCACCCACTTCATTGTGGGCCGCGACCACGCGGGTGTCGGCAACTACTACGGCTCCTACGACGCGCATTACATATTCGAGAAGTTCCCCGCGGCGGAGATCGGCATTACTCCGCTGTTTTTCGAGCACTCCTTTTTCTGCAAGGCCTGCGGTAACATGGCCTCCATCAAGACTTGCCCGCACGACAAGGAGCATCACGTGTTCCTGAGCGGCACGAAGGTCCGGGATATGCTCAAGGCCGGTGAAATCCCGCCCGTCGAGTTCACCCGGCCGGAGGTCGCCAAAGTGCTTATCCAGTGGGCGCAGAACGAAGGAGCGTGATGTTGGATCGGCCGGTGGAACGTGTGCTGGTTATCGGACTGGATTGCGCCACGCCGCAATTTGTGTTCGGCGCGAATCGCTTCGACCTGCCGAACCTGCGCCGCCTTTCGGAAGATGGCTGCTGGGGGCGCCTGAGAAGTTGCCATCCGCCGATCACGGCGCCGGCATGGGCCGTTATGATGTCCGGCAAAGATCCGGGCACGCTGGGGTTCTATGGTTTCCGCAATCGCATAGACTACTCATATGACGGAATGGCCACGGCGAACTCGAGGGCCGTCCGCGAGCCGCGCGTGTGGGACGTCCTTTCTCGCAACGGAAAGAAGGTCGTGGTGCTTGGCGTGCCGCAAACCTACCCTGTCGCGCCGGTCAATGGCTGGATGGTGGCGGATTTTCTCGCGCCGGATACGCGTGCGGACTACACCTATCCCAAAGCATTGAAAGCCGAGCTCGAGCAGGCCGTCGGCGAGTACATTATCGATGTGAAGGATTTCCGCACGGAACGCAAGGATTGGCTCCTTGAGCAGGTGTATGCCCTCATGCACAACCGGTTTGACGTCGCGGAACATCTCATGGCCGCGAAGCCATGGGACTTCTTCATCATGGTTGAGATGGGCGTGGACCGCCTCCACCACGGGTTCTGGAAGTTCTGCGATCCCGCGCATCCAAAGTATGAGGCCGGTAATCCATACGCGAACGTTATCCGCGACTACTACTCGGCGCTGGACCGCCGCGTGGGCGATTTGCTCTCGCGGATCGGTCCGGAAACCGCTGTTGTCGTCGTTTCCGACCACGGCGCCAAGGCCATGCTCGGCGGCGTCTGCATCAATCAGTGGCTCATCAATGAGGGATTTCTGTACGTCAACGACGCGTTGGATGCGCGCAAGCGGATCGAGGATTGCTCCATCGATTGGACGCGGACGCACGCATGGGCGTCCGGCGGTTACTATGGACGAATCTTCTTCAACGTAGCCGGGCGTGAACCCGAAGGCGTCATTCCGCAGGATCAATATGAGGCCTTCCGAAGCGAGATGATCGAGAGGATCGAATCCATGCCCGGCCCCAACGGAAGACCCTTGGGAAACAAGGCCCTCCGCCCGCGTGACTTGTACGAGACGGTCAATGGCGTGGCCCCCGACTTGATCGTCTACTTCGGCAATCTTGATTGGCGCTCCGTGGGCGCGGTGGGTTTCGACGGCGTCTACACGTTTGAAAACGACACCGGGCCCGATGACGCGAATCACGATTTCGACGGTATCTTTATCATGGATGATCGCGCCGGTCGTGGAGGTGAAGAGGTGAAAGACGCCGGACTGCTGGACATCGCCCCAACGCTCCTCAACCTGTTCGGCATTGCAAAGCCCGAAGACATGGCTGGAAGAATCCTGTAGAATACCGGGTTGCTATAATGGAAAAAGGCATCGTGGTGAATCTGAGCGGCGCGAACGTTGCCGAGACCGCAAAGGTGCTGACCGTCCGCCTCATCGAGATGGGCAGGAACGTCGAACACATGGACGCCGCGGCGGCAGCGCACTTCGGCAGCATGAAGGCCGCGGCCCATGCATGCGAGCTTCTTGTTCGCAACGGTGTTGTTGTCATCGTCACGCACCCGAAGGTCAAACCGCGTGCCGAGCACGTGGACATCGAGGTTGATGCCAACGATACGCCCGACTTCGCGGCTGAAAAGATCCTCGATGAACTCGCGGCGGCCAAGGTGATTGTGCTCGAATCATACGACTATTCGCCAGAAGAAGAAGAGCAGATCCGAAAGCGCCTGGCCGATCTGGGTTATATTGAATAGATGACGGGATCCGGCATCGATGCTTACAGGAATTAACGCGCTGACGCTGGACGTGCGCTACGGTGGCGGCGAGAGCCGCTACCTCCGCATGGTGCTCACGAAGATGCGTCAGCTCCAGCCCGACACGCAGTTTGTGATCTTCACCGATCCGGACAACCACGGCGCATTCGAGGGCTGGGACCGAGAGTGTATCGAGGGCGCCGTTCGATTCGGCGTCTTCGGAGGCGCGGAATCGCAACTCGACCGTGCGGTGCGCCGCCGCCGTGTGGACTTGGTGTTCTCGTCATTGTGGGCCGCGCCGTCACGTTTGTCTGTTCCGTTGGTGTTGTACACGCTCGACCTCCGCAAGTTCGAGGAGGAATATCAGCGCGAGAACCGTAGGACGGCCCCGAACCCGAAACTCGCCAAGCGCATCTGTACCGCCGCGCCGGCGATTGTGGCGCCTTCGGAATTCCTGCAAAGGAAGTTCCTCGAACTCCTCGAGATTCCACTCAACAAGGTCATCGTCGCGCCGCTCGGCGTGGACCCGGCCTTCGGACAGCCCCACAACTGCGCCATCCAGGAGCCGTTTCTGCTCGCGGTCGGCGGCACGCACCCGTTTCGAAACATAGCCCGCCTTCGCAAGGCGTTCGACATCATCAAAGATGAGGTCCCCCACAATTTGGTCGTCGCTGGCGCCCCGGGCGAAGCGGAACCCGATGACTGGGGCCCGCGCGTGATCCGTGTCGAGGCCTGCCCCACCACGTACCTGGCGGGTTTGTACCAGCATTGCGACGTGTTTATCCAGCCGGGCATACACGAGGGCTCAGGAATCACGGTCCTCGAAGCGATGCGCGCGGGAGTACCGGTCGTCACTTCACGCACCGGCGGCATACCCGAGGTGGCCGGCGACGCCCCCATCTACTTCAATCCGGAGAGCTTGTCATCGATGGTCGCGTCGACCCGGTGGGCCATCGAAGAGTCGCCCGAACAGCGCCTCAACCGCGTCAAGTACGGGCGCCAGGTCGCGGCGGAATACACGTGGGAGAAATGTGCCTGGAAGACCCTCGCCGCGTTCAAGCGGACATAATGAAGCGAGTCGGAAGAGGCTGAAAAGTGATGGGTGACACGGAGCGACGCATCTTCTCGATCGGGCACTCGAATCACGCCATGGACGTCTTCCTGGAGCTTCTGAAAAAGCACCGGATTGACGTACTCGTCGACGTCCGCTCGCGGCCATACGCTAGGTATGCGTCGCACTTCGATCAGCAGCCGCTCCGCGAAGCGCTTACCACGGCGGGCATTCGATATCTTTTCTTGGGCCGGGAACTCGGCGGCCAGCCGGTCGAAACCGCGTTCTATGATGCGGATAGCCACGTAATCTACCAGCGGCTCGCGGAATCGCCTCTGTTCATCGAGGGCATTCAACGTCTCGAAACGGGCGCGCCGGAGCATCGCATCGCCATCATGTGCAGCGAGGAAGATCCGGCCTCGTGCCACCGCCGTTTGCTCCTCGGCCACGTGCTTGAGGCCCGCGGAATCGCACTCGGCCACATCCGTGGCGACGGGCGCGTCCAAACCGAAGAAGAACTGGTCATCGAGGAAACGGGCGGACAGGGAGACCTCTTCGCGGATCAGGAGGATGCCGATACATGGAAAAGGTCTACACAATCGGTTTTACCAAGAAAACCGCCGAGCAGTTCTTCGAGACCCTGAAGACGGCGGGGGTGAGGCGGGTCCTCGACGTGCGCCTCAACAACACGTCGCACCTGGCCGGCTTCACTAAACGGAAAGACCTCGCGTATTTCCTGCGCGTCATCTGCGACGTCGAATACGTGCACGAGCCGAGACTCGCGCCCACCAAGGAACTCATCGACGCGTATAAGAAACGGAAAGGCGCATGGGATGATTACGAGCGCGGGTTCATCGAGATCATGACGGAGCGCCGCGTCGAGGACCAGTTGGACCGCGGCCTATTCCGAGTTCCCACGGCGCTCCTGTGCAGCGAGCCGAAGGCTGATCACTGTCACCGGCGTCTTGTGCTCGAGTACCTTCGATCCAAATGGGGAGACATCGAGGTCATCCATCTCTAGACTCGCGCCGAACCCATCCGCGAACACATGCGCACCTGCCGTCACCACGGCACCATCGAACAGCAGTACAAGCTGATGTGATGGGGCGCGGCAGATTGCCTTGAAATTCGGAAGCCTATCTTCTGCTATACTGTTGCCGGGACGCCATCTCATGGAGTTAACGTGATGAACGCTGTGCTTGAGAAACAAAAGGAAAGCGTGGTAACGCTGTGCCAACAGTATCACGTGGCGTGCTTGGAGGTGTTCGGCTCCGCGGCGAGTGGTGAATTCGATCCCGCGCGGAGCGACCTCGATTTCCTGGTGCGGTTCGAGCCTTCAACGCCCGAGGAGCATGCCGACCGCTATTTCGGACTGTTGGCGGGCCTTCAGGACTTGTTTTGCCGCCATATCGACCTTGTAGAGATTAATGCTGTCGAGAACCCCTATTTTCTGCAGGCCATCAGACCCTCGCGGACAGTAATTATAGGAATTGAATCAAAGAGGAAACGATATGAGTAACATACGGACGCAGACGCTATATGATGACGCGAAGCATCCCGTTGCCGTGCAGATTCCTTACGCCGATTGGCTCGAAGTGGAAGCTCAGTTGCGCCTCGCGGATGTGAGAGGCGCAACCGGCGACGCGCAACCGTTCCGCCCAGGCGCGACTGCTGCTACTCTTGCCAAGCATGCGGGTGTCCTTAGTCTGTCTGAAGATCCTCTTGAATACCAGAAAAGAATCCGTGAAGAATGGCCGTGAGGTACGTTCTTGGCGGTTGTGCTAAACTCCTTGGCGAGAAAGAGGTGATTATGTCTGTCTCCCAAACGATTGCAGATCAGATAGACTACCTTGTGCGTTCCACGGGACGGCCTGAAGCGGAAATCCTTGCTGAGGCAATCGAGACCGGCCTTACAGCCCTCTATGCCAAACGGGTTGAGGAGGCCTACTTGGCGGGGGAGATTGACCGAGGCCGCGCCGTGCGGGAACTCGGCGAAGATGCGGTTGATGATCTGGACTATGCCCGCCATGCCGTCCAGCAGGATGTCTCCTGGGGACTGAACCGTGACTGAAACGGCGGTTGCGGACACTGGGCCGTTTGTCCATCTGTGCGAAATCGGTCGCGAGTCCCTCTTGCGTATCTTTGATTCCGTTCGTATTCCAATGCATGTAGAACAGGAAATAGCCCGTCTTGGGCTCACGAATCGAGTGATCTCGGTGTTGAACGATCGCTTGATCGTGGAGGATGTCAGCAACTCCGAACTCAGCGCCCTGCGGGGTCCACTGCATGCCTTCCGCCTGCATCCCGCCGACCTCAGCGTCGTGGCTGTTGCAGCGAGAACTCAGGCGTCAACCGTTCTTGCGGACGACCTGCAATTGCGCAAAGCATTGGAACACCGAGGGCATCGAGTCGTAGGAAGTGTCGGTATACTCGTCCGCGCACGACATGAAGATCTTATCTCCGACAAAGACTTCCACGAGAGTCTCGATCATCTCCTCAATGGAAGCACCCTCTACCTCAGCAAAGCATTTCGGACTTACATCCTGGATCTTATCGAGCAGCAAGGCGCTTGATTTCATATGAGCGGCCAGAGCGATAAGAATCGGCCTCATCAAGTCCCGCCGGCGGGTTAATCTGCTGTTGGCCGTTCAGCTCGTGCGTGTGCGACTTTCCGCTGGGCATGATTACTTTGACGGATCCTTTACCGTTGGCCGTCATGAGCAGGCCGTGTTCGTCGTAACGCTCGACGTTAATGTGTACCGGCTCGGGTGATTCAACCCTGACTGGAATGCGTTCGAGTATGGCGATCTCCTTGTCTCCGAGAACGACCTGCGTTCGGACGGAAGCGGCGTCTACAACCGTGATGAATCCGGCTCGAGTCCGATGGCCGCGCGAATCGTAGCGATAGGCCATGTGGAGGTCGCGGGAATCCGGCCAGCCATACACGCCGCTGTGCATCGTGATCAGACGTTCCTTACCCTTGATGTAGCCGCTGTGCACTTCCTGCACGGTGATGGGGTACATTCGGGCCGGAGCCGATTCGTACGTCAATGCCGCCGGTTCGCCATAGTAGAAGTACAGGTTGCCCCACCGGAGTTTGTTCAGCACGTCTTGGTGCACGCCCCTTTCCGTAAGACACGCCCCCGGGTTGCCCAGTGTGACCGGCGTGGGAAGCAGCGGCACATCGGGTCCTTCGGTGACCTCTTTGTCCGTGATTAGCGGCAGGCTGCATATCGTCCGCGTCGGAACCACTCCGTTGGCAATGACCACGCCGCCTTTCTCCCATATCTTGCGACACCAGGCGATCATGGCATCCTGCGTGATGAGCAGCGTCGATGCTTTCTTGCGCTTGATCGTTTGCGTTTCGAGATCGATGTCCGCGCTGTGGCCATCCCAGCGGTCGTACGTATACGCGCCTCCGTAGCCCCAGAGAAACCCGTCCGCAAACACGCCGCGACACCCCAGTTGGTCCATCATGACGTCAACGCTTTCGAGCAGTGTCTTGCCGAAGGAGTTCTCCAGCGTGGGATAGTAGATCCACCAGCGCCAGTTGTCTTCGTAACGTCGGCGCGAGAAATACGCGCCATTCGCGTAGTCGTTCGGATACACGGTTTGTTTTCCTTCAGCGTCGATCACACGCGAATCCGGAAAATGGTCGTCCGGTCTGTTGTTCGCATACAGTTGATGCGCCACGTGGAACATGCCCTTCACGTCGGGGCGCACTGTCTTGAGGGCGTCCATCATCGCGCGAATCCGCTCGCGCTCCCGCGGGTACTCGATGAATTCGATGCCCTCCACCGAGATCTCCGGGTCGTCCGTGCACCATGAAAGACACGCCGACGTGAGATAACGAAGGTTTCGGAAGTCGTAGTATTGCTTTGCGGTTGGAACGAGGCCGGCGTCTCGTTTACGCTGCGATCCCGGGATCATCGCCAACCCGCCCTCCACCGTCACGCCGTTCCGATGCTCGTCCCGGCGGATCGCGTTGATGAAGTCGTAGTAATCCCCAGTGGCGTTCACATAGATGGCCCATTCGAGCGTGTAGGACGCCGCGGCATCGAGTGCAAATTCGTTGGAAAACAGGTCGATGCCTTCTTTCTCATCGAAGCCGCCTCGGGATTGGACGATGTAGACATCGTCTAACGCGACAAGACCCAGTCCCAGTCGGGGACTGGAGACAAAGATCGTCGGGCAGACCTTCAATTCGCGCTCATCGACGTGTGTCGTCGTTTCCTTCCCCGCGAGATAGGCCTTGCCGAATCCCGCGTCGCCGGGTCTAAGCCGATTGTGCAGGATGATGCCAACGGGCTCGGAAGCCACGTTCATGATTGTGTCGGACACCAACATGCGACCCGCTTCAGACCTGATGCGTCTGGTGATCGCGTAGAACTTGCCACGTGCGTCGATTTGCCATGTCGAGGCGTCGACCCGGCGGCTTGTCACTTGCCACTCGGCCTCACCGCCCCGATCCTGAACATCTGCACAAACAAACCGATTGCTGCCGCCCTTCGGAAATGAAAACGCAGACTCGACGGGAAACGTTCGTTGCCCGATCTCCACAGAAGCTCCGCCGCCGGGAGTGACTTTCAACTCATACGAGGGGGAGGCCGGCTCGACGGGAAGCGGGTCAACGGTCAGACTCTCCGGCGAAGGAACGACCACAGGCGGGATAGGATAGTTGAACGCGGCGGACGCCTGCGCCTTGCGAGCGCCGTCCTTTAGCACGGCGCGGAGTTCATATTCACCATTCGCCAAACCTTCCATAGAAAACGCAAACTCCGCCTGGCCCTCATTCGGGACAGTGGACACCTCTTTTGAAACAAGTGCCTCCCCGTTGCGACGAGCCAGTTCCACTGACACGCGCTCCCCCGCGGCCAGCGGCATCACCCCGAGGAAATCCACCGCCGCGCGCGCTTCCTTGTCCTCGTAGTAGATATAAGGCGTCAGGAACAATTGCCCGCGCTTCGCCAGATCCTTCCGATAACGTTCGGCGCCACGCCAGTAGTAGCCGGCCATCTCGTTGCCGTCGAGCGCGCGGCTGAAGATCATGACCTCAAAGATGACGCCGCTGAACGACTGGCCGGCGGAACTGATCCGGAAAGGCGCATTGCCGAAGACAGGAGTCTTGAACGGAAACTCAACATCGGGGATGCCGTTAACGTAGACGGTGGCCGAATCACCTCGGCGCACGACGCCGACGCAGTGTACGGCGTGATTCTCAAGAGCCGTTGCGCCGAAGCCGTATTGCTCCGCGCCGATCTGATTGACTCGGTACATGACGCGCGAACTGGCGCCGTCGATCCGGAGGACGTAACCCTCCTTTCGATAGTCTTCACAGTCGACAATGGTCCAGTTCGTGGCGTCATCTGGAAATGGCGAGGCATCCAGCCTCACCCACGCGAGAATCGTCATGTCCCCCGCAATCTTCAGGCCACGCTCATCGCCAAAGTCCACGTAGTCGGCCGACCCCCGAAACTGCAATGAGCATCCGTCCTCTCGCGGCTCCCATTGCGAGCCGACGATCTTCCCATCGCGCCCGTTTCCGCTGCGGTCGTGCAGCACGACGCCTGATCGTTCGTCGAACGTATAGCGCGCGACGAGATTGGCAGCGTCATCCGCTGCAACGGCCAGACAGAGGAATGAACTGAATAGCGTCATGAACAGCGTTTCCAGCGGATTGCTCATAGGAGTGCCTCACTTGGATCCCTTTGTGGATGTCGCGTCAAGTCTACTTGACGAAGCCCTCTCAGCCAAACACAAGAAATAACAGGGTCCAAACAACCGGGTTTCTGAAAGGCCCCCTTCGCGGGAATGACGGGGAGGGGCTACTGTAATCGTCTTTGTTGCGTCTTGCTGTGCTGTGCTTCTCCGCGCCTTCTTACAGAACGCGAAGCGTGAAGCACTTGAGGTAAGAGGTCTCTGGCATGGCCACGAGGACCGGATGGTCGAGGGAGGCGCCGCGCATTTCGAGAACCCAAATCTGCCGCCGCGCGGCGGTTGCGGCGCGCTTGAGGATTTCGAGAAAGGCCTCCGCGGTTACGAAGTGCGAGCATGACGACGTTATGAGGATGCCGCCGGGCTCGAGCGCCTTCAACGCGGCTGTGTTGAGCGCCTGATACAATCCGAGAGCCTTGCGTTCCTGTGCGCGGGACTTCGCGAGGGCGGGCGGGTCGAGCACGATCACATCGTAGCGGTTTCCGGCTTGCAACGCCTCCATGACGTCGATCCGTTCGAATGAACACCGGTCCAGCGCGCCGTTCAGCCCCGCGTTGGTTCTCGCATATTCGATTGCGGCGCCAGAGGTGTCCACGGCGGTGACGTGACTTGCTCCGGCCAGCACGGCGTGGATGGTCCATAGTCCTGCGTAGCAGTGACCGTCGAGGACGCGTTTGCCGCTAACGTAGCGGCGGATAATGGGCCAATTCATCCTTTGGTCGAGGAAAAGGCCCGTCTTCTGCCCTCCCGCGATATTCGCGCGGACCGGCAGGCCGTCCACGACGCAGTCGATCTGTTCCGGCACGGCGCCGTAACACCGCGTCTCGCCGCAGACCTCGGCGCGCACCCCATCGACGCCACTGTGTTCGAGGAACGCTTCTCCCAATGCGTCCAAACAGGAACGATAGAAGGGACACGAAGTCTGGATCGCAACCACTGACCCATAGCGATCGGCGACGAGTCCCGGCAGATCGTCACTTTCGCCGTACACCCAGCGGTAAACGTTTTCGCGAGGGAAGATCGTCTCCCGAAAAGCGCGGGCCGTTTCGATTCGCTTCGAGAAGAATACCGGCGTGATATCCGTCTGATGCCAGTCGAGCACGCGGACCGCGATGCCCCCTTGTGCCTGGTAGAAACCGCGTCCCACGAACCGCCCATCATGTGAACACACGTCCACGATCTCCCCGTCCTCGAGGCTGGGGAGTTCCGCGAATTCGTTCCGATACGCCCAAAGGTGTCCGCGGAGGAGCCGTCGTTCTTCCTTTGGCAGCAGCCGGAGGTGTTTCATGGAGTGTTCCGTTCTCACGCCATCGAGGCCGCGCGATACATGGCCGCGATCTTGTCGCCGGAGATCTCGGCCAGGATGTTGTGTATCGCACAAAAGACATAGCCGCCGTCGCTGCGCATGTAGCGGACGATCTCCGTGACTTCACGTTCGATGTCTTCGATTGTGCCGAGAGGCAACGTCTCCTGCGTGTTGATGCCGCCGCCCCACAGTGCGATTCGGTTGCGGCACTTCTCTTTCCACTCCTTATACGAATGTCCGCCTGCTGTCCACTGGACCGGGTTCAGCACGTCGAAGCCGCTTTCAATAACGTCATCGAGGATGTCGTAAATCCCGCCGCACGAATGCAGGAACGCCTTCACGTTCGGCCCCGATTCGTGAATGGCGTCAGTGAACCTGCGGTAGAACGGACGGAACAGCGTCCGGAAGACCTCGGGCGACGCGATTGTCTGGTTCTGTGTTCCCCAGTCGTCGCTCGAGCATTGATAGACGTCGATGTACGGGGCGATCTCCGCCAGCAGCGCGCGCACGTTCTCGCTCGCGTACCGTATCGTAAGGTCATGCAGTTCGGCCACAAAGTCTGGTTCCGTCAAACATAGCATGGGAAACAGGGCGATCCCGTAATATGCGCCGATGCTGATACCCGCGCCGGGCCCGCAGAACAGGATCGCGCGGTCGGTGCTCTCGCGGACGCGGCGCAGGAACTCCGCGGCGGATTTGATCTGCTCTTCGCGGAGCCGTCCCTTCTCGAGGTTCTTCCTGACTTCCGCGAGGTCGGGTTTCGGCAGGTCGCCGGTGAGGACGATCGGCTGGCCGCCGTGTTCTGACTCGAACACGTGCGACGCCGGCGGCATCTTGCTGTGACCGTTCTGAACGATCGTGCCGTCTTCGAGCGCGGCAAACGCTTGGGGATCGCGCACGCGGGCCGGCAAGCGGCCGTTGAAGTCATACGCGCGCCACTTCTCCGGTTGGTCGAAAGCGTTCGTGATGTCCATACTGGCCGTGACGACGTCCGTTCCAAGGGCGTCCAAGACGTCCACTTCAGGCAGCGCAAGCATCTGCCCGGTGTCATACACGTGCGGCGCGCGCGAAGGAAGCCGCAACGCCGCCACCAGCCCCGGGTACGCAAAACAACTCACGCTCGTGGACGGCATTCCCGCCAGGTCCATCGGCGCGCGGTCGGTTTCCTGAAACGACAGCGCCTTCAACACTCGTTCTCTCGGCGTCAACATCTTTTTTTCTGATCCCATTCTCGTCATCTGCGGGGAACGCAGAGTTTCATGGCGCCGCGTGCCGCAGTTCGAACGGCGCAAACAGTCCATACCCAATCGTGCTGTACTCACTGCCCGGCGGTGGCCCGGGATCGCCTATCTTGTCGAACGATCCGGGCGAGGCAATTCCGAGCGGTGGGTTGCCGTGATGCGGCCCGAGCGTGTTCTTCGGCGTACCGAAGACCGTCACCTCGACGGTGTTCTTCCCTGCGGCGAGGAGACTTGTTACATCGCACTCGGCGGGCTTGCAGTAGATGTAGCCCGCCTCTTTCCCATTTACCGCGACCTTTGCCACTGCGCCGTACCATTCCGGCAAGGAGACCGTGTAGGGACCCGGAGTGGGGGAGAGGTCGTACTCGGACGCGTACGTTACCCGCGAGCCATAGAGAGCGAGACCCTGCTCTTTCCACGGGCCGACGTTCAGTTCCTGCGGCGGGACGATAGTGAAGCCCTTGTCGGCGGGCTTCAGCGCGAAGTCGCCTATGACGTAGGCCGGCTCGAGTTCGTGGAACATCGTGAACGGCGACGCCTTGATCGTGACCTTGTTCTCGCCCAGGACGGCGGCGTCGCGGATGTCCAGTTTGCCGAAGGCCCGGTCGAGCCACCACGATTGGCCATCCCATGCGATAGGCTTGCCATTGCAGGTGATTGTGTAGATGTCCGGGCGTTCGATCACGATGTGCAGCGTCTCAGGCGTCCTGCCTTCGATGGTGAAGCGATACGTGGCTTCAAGGCCGCTCTCGGGCGGGAAGGTCTTGCGGATGAGTTCGTCCCGGAACTGCACCGCGTGATCCCAAGGGTTGTGTTCTATGCCGTTCTTCACAAAGGCAAACTCGCCGGCCCGCTTGAACAACACCGCCTCCTTCGTTTCCCCTCCAGCCGTGACGTCCATGAAATCCAGTATAAGCACGTTGGGATCCACACGCCGCACCCGCATCGATTGCGCGGCCACGACGGTCGGATTCGCCGCAGGAGCGGGCGCGGCTTTCTCGCCGGACTTGTTCGACAAGAACAACAAGAGACTCCCGCAGGGTGGAAGCGTGAACTCCGTCTTGACGCCCTGGTCCGTTTCCGTCCACGAGTGGGGAGCAATTGCGCCCGTAGCGAGGTCCCATTTCTCGATGCTCTTCGCGGAACTGAGGATTGTTCCCGACGTCGCGGCGTCGATACTCGTGTTGACGAGGAAAAGCATGTCGCCGTCCGCCAGCTTGCGTCGCTGATGGTAGAGAATACCCGCGTCGTTCTCCGCGCGCTGGATCCGGAAGTTGCCGGCAGCCCTTTCTTGAAGCGCCGCCACGAGCGACTCCGGATTGACGATTTTCCACCCCGCCATGCTGGAGAGCGTCTTGCCGCGATCGGTTGGCTGCGCGTCAACGAGAGTGGGGGGGACGTCGCTGCACGAGATCACGGTTCCGCCGGCCTTCATATAGGCATCGAGCAAGTCCCATGTCTTGGAGTTGAGATTTTCCGTGAACGGCGCGAGCACGACCGTGCTGTAGCGGCACTTCCCGACGACGAGCGACTTCCCGTCCACGCCGCCCGTATGTTGGTCCGTAATACGGGCGCCGTGCTGCGCCATGATATCTTCACAGCCAAGGTCGAACTCGATCTGGGCCTTTGCGCACGAGACAACGAGTTGCTGGAACGCGTCTCCAATCTCGTCCACGTGCGCACGACCCGTGCCCTGATACATCCAAGCGGTCGTCGTCGGCTCGATGACGAGGATGTCATTGGCCTGTATGCCGTGGGAGAGCGCCAGCGAGACGCGCGTGAAGTACGCCTCCATTACGTGATAGGCCTCCCACCAGGGCGCGTGATACGAGAACGAAAGCGGGTAGTCGCGCTTCCGCGCGCCGCGCAGCGTCATGTGCGATAGATGCTCGTCAATCATGTTCACGCCGAGCACGCTGACCCAATCTCCGATGCGCTTCAGGTCCTCGAAGCGCATGTCCCAACCGCTTCCGCCGTACGTTTCACAGAGCGTTCGCTTGCAGCCGAGTTGGTTAGCCGCGCTCGCGAGCTCCATCACCGCGCGCACGTTGCCGAATTGTCCGTGGCAGCCTTCGCTGTACTGGTTGAAGAGCATGTCGATTCCCGGGCGCTGCTGCCAGGCGTACATGGCCATGTTGTCAGGCGCGCTGTTGGTGTTGGGCCACTCGTGCTCCCAGTAGTGGCCGGTGAATTCGATGCCGTGTTGCCGGCAGTACTCGAAGTACGGTTTCGCCCAGCGTTCGATGAAAAGATCGAGAAGGACTTGATAGTAGTTGTGGCGCACGCGCTTCCAATCGCCCACGTCCTCGGCCAGGCCCGGCAAATTTTCCAGCAGCGAATATCCCCAGCGCTTCTGGAACGCTTCCGGCAGATCCGGCGTCCAGTGAAAGTTGCCCGCCGGGGCCAGGTGAGGCTCGTCCGTGAAAGAACCCGGCATCCGTTTTCCGAACTCATCGCCGATCTCGCGCAGGTACGCGTCGAGCGTGAGTTCGAGGAACTTTTGTGTTACGCCGGGGCGGAGAAGATCGACGTAGTACTTTCCGCCGAACCACGGCGAAGGGCTCGATTCCTTGATGGAGGCCGTCAAATACTCGCCCTTCGGCAGGTCCTTCCCTTCGCGCGCGACCTTGGTGACGTCCTTGAAATCGCTGCCCGCGCGCTGAAACACCGCGACCGTCGAGTCATCCGGCAGACCGGGTACTTCAGTCTTCCGTATTGCCAGACCGAGGCCCCGCGATTCCGGCATCGCTTCAGGGACAAGACCGCCTGCGAACCCGGAAGGATACGAATTCTCGTCGTAGATCCAGATGTTCATGTCCAGCTTGTTGGCTTCCGCAAGGACCGCTTTCCACAGACGGAACCAATCGTCCGAAAGATAGGGCGTCATCAGGCCGGGACGCGGATGAACGAAGACTTGGCGGAGCCCCTGCTTGGCGAGGTCGCGAAGCGCCGCAAGGACCTCTTCCTCCGTCAGCATGTCGTTCCATACCCACAGCGGAGACGTGCTGTATTCACGCGGCGGTTGCGCGAACATGGCGCGCACGGACTCGGCGTCCTCAGCGGACGCCGGCAAGGCCGCGCCCATCGACAAGGCCGCAATCGTGCAGCAGTACATCACCCATCCTCCTCGTGTTCGCATTTCAGATCCCTTTCATGCTTGTCGAAGCCCGGCGCGGGTCAGGAGTAATACTCCATCACGCGCATCACGCAGTCGTATCCCTGTCGTTCCAGGACGTCCTTCAAACACGTCATGGCGGGATGTTCCGGCGGGAGGAGTTGGTAATTGCGTTTGACCGAGCCGATGATGAAGTCCAGGCCGAGCGGCATCGCCACCGTGAGGAAGGCGTTTTCCAACGGCGTCTTCACGGGCGAACCGTCGGCGCGTTTGCCCGGGATCATCACGGTGAAATTGCTGAGTCCGACCGATATGTGAGCGCCCTTGAAGGCCGTGTTTTCGTGCATGAGCCGCATGGATTCGAGCGCCATCTTTAGAAAACCCTCGGTGTCGCTGCCGATGGGCGCGATGCCCGGGTCGAAGATACATTCGTCGTTCGGGATCCCCTGGGCGTTCGCGAGCTTCAGAAGTTGGCTGGCCGCCGCGTGGTTCTCCGCGCCGGTCCGATTAGGCCGCGATTCGCCGTTCACTTCCGTCTCGTACGAAAGCAGAAGCGGCATGAACGGCTGGACCTTGTACAGGTCGAACATCCTCACGCGCATCAGCGAGATCGAATTGAGGACAGGGCGCCGGCCCCCGGCGCGATCGGGATCATACGCGCGCAATCCCGCCTCGGCCATGTCATAGTCCGGCGTGTCTATGGACAGCGGCTTCGCGGTCACACTCTGGATCTCGCGCACCATCCGTGCCATGAATTCAGGCGACCGCAAGCCTACGTTCACGTCGATCCAGCCCGCGCCGCCTTCATCCTGCGTTCTTGCAAGCTGCTTCAGCCCTTCGAGATCGCCGGCCTCGTACAGTCTCTTCGTTGAAGGAACGGAATCGTTAATCGATTCCCCAATGATCGTTAATCCTGGAATTCCCACCGTTCGTCCTCCGTTTTCACAATCTTAGCTGAGCACACTTGAAACCTTCAAGATTCGACAGTCAAGATTGAAGGTGCTTCCTGAAATGGTGGACGGCGTGGACTTTGTGGACGATGTGGACGCCGAAAAGGATCACCTGCCGGGTTGCGTCCACTTTGTCCACAAAGTCCACGCCGTCCACTACTTGGACAAGCCCAACTGGCCCCAATTGCCGAGTCTAGGTTCAACTGTCGCCCGCGCTTGCCTGTGTCTCAAGAAAGCGTGTACCATGCGGGTGGTTGGGTTTGTTGGAATGAAAGTGAGGGAAGAAAGTCATGGCGGGGAAATTCGCGGTGCTGCTTTCCGGTAACGGGACGACGCTTCAGAGTTTCATCGACCGAATCGAACAGGGCGCGCTCGACGGGAAGATCTGCTGTGTGATCAGTTCGCGGCCGGACACCTATGGGCTCGAACGTGCGCGGAAACATGGCATTCCCACTGCGGTCTTTGTGCGAAAGCAGTTTGCCGATACGGCGGCATTCAGCGCGGGGATTTGGGATACGATTCGCAAATATGAGGCGGACCTCGTCGTCCTGGCCGGCTTCATGTGCCTGCTGGACATACCCGGAGACTTCTCGAACCGCGTCGTCAATACCCATCCCGCGCTCATCCCGGCATTTTGCGGAAAAGGCATGTACGGCCACCATGTGTACGAGGCCGTGCTGCAATATGGGGTGAAGGTGACGGGTGTCACGGTCCATTTCGCGGATGCCCAGTACGATCACGGAGCGATCATTCTTCAGGAAGCGGTCCCTGTGCTCGACGACGACACGGCCGACTCTCTTGCTGAACGCGTTCAGGCGAAAGAAAAGGAACTCTACGCACGCACCATTCAACTCTTTCTCGAGAAGCGCCTGCGCATCGACGGCCGCCGCGTGATCATCCTTCCGGAAGGAAGCGGAGGATCGTAAAAGGGGATTTAGATCCACTCACGTCATGCGTCTTGTTCGCTTGTCCTACTCACTGCGTCCGGAATCGCGTTTCAGCAATTCCAGGAAACCGGGATCGATCGATTCTCCGGCGGCTTGCAACAGCCTGACTTGTTCCCAGGCCTGGTCGTAGTCGCGAATGCGCCAGTAGGCTTTGGCCAGCAATAGGCGCGTTGAGACGTAGCTGGGGTCGATCCTGAGCGCCGCGTTGAACTCCACTATGGCTTCGTCCGGGCGTTCCTTTCGCAGCAGCGCGGTACCGATAACTTCATGGGCTTCGACCGTACACATCCCGCTGCGCAGCACTAGCCGGGCCGAATCGATGGCGTCGTCCAAGTTGCCTTCGGCCAGCATCTGATTGGCCGTGTTCACCAACTGGCTCGGATACGTCTCTCGGGACGTCTGCGCCACGGGCGCAAGCATGATCTCGACCGGCGCGAAATCGTCAGTCAAGATCAAGCCGCCGGCGCTTTCTCGCAGTCGTTCCATCTGCGTCTCATCCAGGAATTCGCCGCTGTAACCGTATTGCTCACGGACGTCCTCGATCATTTCAGACAGATCGAGCGGGCGTTTGGCATTGACCACGACGAAAGTGTCGCGACGCGTCGGGTCGTTCAGCGAACTGAAGACGTAGATGTTCGGGAAAGTCTTCCTGCACGTGTTGATGACGGCGCCGAGGAAGCGGCCGGAGTTGAACAACTCGATCAGGTTGAGCATGTAAACGCCGTCATCTTTCAGCAGCCGGTTCAGTTTCTCGTTGAACTCGAACGTGGTGAGATGATAGGGCACGCTATAGTCGTTCACGGAGTCGCCGAGGATGCAGTCATACTTGCGTTGCCGCGGGCCGGAAGCATTCTCGCGGAGCATATCGTCAACGAAATTGCGCGCGTCCATGTTGAAGATGTTGATGGCCGCGTCGCGCGGCAGACCGAACGCGGCGAAAGCGGCCTTGGTTACCGCCGGGTCGATCTCGGCGACGTCGACGCGGCTTCCCGGTCGCGTTGCCTCGAGGTAGTGTGGATAGGTGTACCCGCCGCCGCCGATCACTAGGGCGTCCATCGGCTCTCCCTCGGGATAGTACTTGTCCATGACCGCCGTGTACACCCATTCGTATTCATAGCGGAGATCGCGCGGGTTTGTCAGATCGACGCGGCTGTGGATGAGGTGATCCAGGACCATCTCGCGCACGTCCGGCTGTCCCTCTTTGGAGGTTATTGCGATGTACGAATACTGGCTTTCATCCAGGTAGACCGCGTTGGCCGGCGGCACGTCACGCAGGCCAAGGCGCTGTCCGAAATCCTCGAGGGCTGGAACCGGGACAAGTCCGGCGAAGGCCGTTGCGAGACACAACGCGCCCCCGATGTAAGGCAATCGCGCCTTGTACTGAAATGCTATCGCCGTCACGGTCAGAACGATCGCAACGCCGTGGACCACGTGTACGGTGCCCAGCGCCGCAATCAGGAAGAAACCGGCGAGGAACGTTCCCAGAATGCTTGCGACGGAACCCCACGCGTATAAACTGCCGATCGTGCGCCCTGCGGTGCGCGGATCCGCAAGGGCGGCTTTCACGGCGACCGGGCTCACCGCGCCGAGCGCCACGGATGGCAGAAAAAATGTTCCAGCGACGTGGGCGGCGATCTGCATCGGCCAAGAGAGTCCGATGAGGAGCGTCTGGTCCGCGAAAAACCGCGAGAGGATAAGGACGCCTTCGGTGGTCGCGGCGCCCGCAAGGAAAAGCCAGCACAGCGTTCGCCGCGGCGCGAACCGGTCGGCGCAGCGTCCGCCCAAGTAGCTGCCCAGGGACATGCCGGCCAACACGGTGCAGATCACGGCCGTCCAGGTGTAAAGCGACTGGCCATATTGACGGGAGATGATGCGTCCGGCGGCGACTTCCAGCACCATTACGCATACGCTGGCAACGAGGATAGCTGCCATTGGCGCGATCCATGCCTTGAGTTCGAAAGGGCTGTCTACGCTTGCCTGCTTTGCGCGTGGCGCCTGATCCGCCGGCGCGGATCGCGTTTCGATGCGCGCTCGGGACATTATCGAGCCGAGCAAGTAGACGACTCCGATGGAGGCGAGGAATAGCGACGCGGCGACGATTACGGCTGTGACGCCCAGCCACATCAGCAGGTAGTAGCCGGTGGCGAAGGCGCCGAGAATGCTGCCCGCCGTGGCCCATGCGTACACGTTGCCGACCGTGCGCCCGGGCGCGGCGCCGCATTCGAGGGCGCGCCTCGCGATCACGGGGCTTATGGTGCCGAGCGCGGCGGCCGGAAGCAGGAAGACGGCCGTGACGTGCAGCAGGATGCGCATGGGCCATGAGATTTGCGCTACGGCTAGAACAGGGCCGAGCCATGCGTTCGTCGCCAGCACGCTCATGCAGAGCGCTCCGGCGGCAATGAACTGAATGGATATCGTGCCGCGGCCGAATGAACGGTCCGCGAGGCGTCCCCCGAAGTAATTCCCAATCGAGATCCCCGCCAGCACGACGCCGATGATTGACGTCCATGTGTACAGGGATTGGCCGAGATAGCGCGACACGATTCGTCCCGCTACGAGTTCGATGACCATGATGCACGCGCTCGAAGCGAACACCGTGGCGATGGGCGCCGCGATTCCCCACGGTTGTAGATCGGGTGCGGACGTTGCGTTTGGATTCAGGCCGGATTTGTTTTCGCGCATGGAAGCTTTCTCTGGGGTCTAGAAGGTTGCAACAGTCATCTCGGCGCCGCCGCGTTCCGCTGAGACATAGGCGCTGTAAATTGTCGAGACGGAATCGGCGGCGAGACGGCTGTCGCTCTCGAGCGGGTCGCCGTAGGCGATGGTGCGGTAGAACGCCTCGATCTCCTGCGGATAGCCGGTGAACCAATCCTCGTCCGGCGGCATGAGGGTCCAACCCTGCTTCGTTCCGATCTTCTCGACCGTGTAGATGTCCCTGAAATTCGCCTCAAGCGGGTTGTAAACCTGCATGGAGGTGTTGGGGTTGATGTTGCAGAGGGTCCGGTGGTTGTTCGCGCACACTTCGATCCCGTTATGGATGCCGCCGAGCACGATGTCCGACGCAAAGACGGTGGCGATCGTTCCGTCTTCAAAGGTCACGTGCATCATCGAGAAATCGTCGATGTCGTAGTAATCGCGGCGGATGTGGCCTTCATCCCGGAACCCCGGCATGCGCGTCAGTGCGTGGGTTCGCGCGGAGACGGTCCTTGGAAGGATGGGTTTGCCGCTGCGCGCGCGGCCCTCGACGCGTTTCAGATAGAGTGCGGCGGTAAGCGGGTGACAACCCTTGCCGATCATGACGCCGCCGCCGGAATACTTCCAGTAGGCGTACGTGGGGTTGTGCGAGCCGGAGTGCGACTCCTCGCCGCGCATCCAGAGGATCTGCGCGCCGGTCTTCTCGATGATCTCGCGCTCTTTCTGGATCGCGGGCGCATACACCCAGTTCTCGGCGTAGAGTATTCGCCCCTTGCTCTTCGATTCGGCTTCGAGCATGCGTTCGACGCCCGCAAGCCCGTGCTTCAGCGCGACCTCTTTCGGGAAACGGTCACCATGGAAATCTTCAGAGCCATCCCCGCAGTATCCGGTCAGAGGCTTTTCAACAATCGCGAATTTGTCGCGCCGCATGGCCGCGACCGCGACTTCCTCGTGCGCCGCCACGATCACGCACGCGTGAATGACGTCCACGTCGTCGAGCAACCCGTCCAGCGAGTCATAGCAGCGGATGCCGCGTTGCGCGGCGTAGCCGGCCGCCTGCGCGTGATCCAAGGCGTACACGCCCATGACCTCGACGTTTGTGTCATGGACCTTCCGAATGGCTTCGAAATGGAACTTTGCGGAGAAACCCGCGCCTACAATTCCCGCGCGAACGGTTTTTTTCGTCACGTGCTTCCTCCGTTGTGTCGTCAGACCGGCTCGCCAAGTTCTTCGACGAGCTTGCGAATCGCCTGTAGTTCCTCTTGCGCAAGGCGGAAATCCGCGGCCTTGGCGTTCTCAGCCACTTGGATTTCGTTACGCGCGCCGACCAGCGCCGACGTGATCCCTTGTTGACAGATAACCCAGTTGACGGCCACCTGGCCGAGCGTGGCGTTGTGTCCGTCCGCGATGGGTTGAATCTTCGCGAGCACGTCGAGGACGCGCTTGCGATTTGCCGCGCTGAACCACGGGCGGTTCCTGCGCGTGTCATCGCCTCTGAACTCGCGGTCCATGGTGACCTTGCCCGTGAGCAAGCCCATCGCCATCGGACTGTACGCCAGCACGCCGACGTTTTCGTCGATGCAGAAGGGGAGCACGTCCTGCTCGATGGCGCGCTCGAGCATGTTGTACTTCGGCTGATCGCTTGCGATGACGCCTTTCCTCAGGCATCGCTGTATCATGTCTGCGGCGAAATTGCTCACGCCGATGGCGCGCACCTTGCCTTGTTCTTGGAGATCCAACAATGCGGCCATGGCATCATCGAGATTTGACGTCGGGTCCGGCCAGTGGCATTGATACAGGTCGATGCAATCGACGCCGAGCCGCGTCAAGCTCCGTTCGCACTCGCAGCGAATCGAGCCGGGCCGGAGATTGCGGAATATCCTGTGCGGCTGGCCCTCCGGGTCGTGCCCTTCGAAGAAGAACTGTCCTTCCTCGAGATCCCAGCGGAGACCGCACTTCGTTGCGACGATAACCTTTTCCCTTCGCCCTGCAATAGCCTTTCCGACGAGACATTCGCTGTGGCCCATGCCATAGATGGCGGCGGTGTCAATGCAGGTCACGCCGAGATCGATTCCGGCCTGGATGGCGCGAACGGCCGCGTCGTCGTCGGCGCCGCCCCACATGGATCCGCCGATCGCCCACGCGCCAAATGAGACAACCGGGACTTTGATGCCGCTGTTACCCAGAGACCTGTGTTCCATGGATCGCCTCTCCTTCAGCCTAATCCTCATGGTCATAATACCAAGGCTTGCGCGAGTGCGCAATCGGGCGGCCGGTGCTTGACTTGATTTCTGCACCGGCTTAGAATGGACGAAACGCGAGGGCTAGACAATGAGACGTTTCTGCGCATTCCTCTGTGCGATTCTGCTGGGCTGCTCCGTGGCGCTGGCCCAGGATCCTCAATCCTCGGACGCCCCGGCGAGTAGACGCGCCGCCGGAGAGTCAAAGAAAGAAGCTGACAAGCCTGAGGCAAAGAAGGTAAAGAACAGGGCAACAAAGTTGGACGCGAAAGATGCTGACAAGAAGGCCGCCGAGGAAACCAAAGCGAAACCCGTTGCGGTCGAACTGAAGGGGGATACCGTAACGCTGAAGTCGGGGGCGCAGTTGAAGGGTGTCCAGGTGATAAGCCGGACGGCGAGCGAAGTCGAAGTGGAAGTGGGCACGGGCGTACGGCTGATCATTCCCAGGAGGCAGATACAAGACCCCATTTTATATGATGATATCGAGCCGAGAAAGCTCAGACAAACGCCCGCCGAGGGGCAAAAAGAGGGCGACATTTTTCCAGGCAACAAACTGAAGCCGGAGGTCTCCGACAAACTCACCGCGCCCATGACCGAACCGCTGAAGTATGAGAACACCGACTTGGTGAAGGTCCTGGCTGAGCTGAGCCAGCGTCTTGGCGTGACGATTGTGGTCGACGATTCCGTCAAGGCCCTGCCTGAGAAAGAACGCATGTGGGGGTTTGAGACCACGCCCGGCATGAACCCCATGGCCCTCTTGCAGGATGAACTCCTAAAGAAGTTTCCGACGCTTGCGGTCGTTTATCAGTACGACAAGCTGCTTGTGACCACAAAGGAAAAAGCGACCCAGTCTGGCGGTATCGATCTTGATACCGCGGGTGGGGCACAGACCTCTCCGCCGGTTCCCGGTCCCGCCGCACCGGCCCTGCCGCCGCCCGCAGCGCCCCAGGAGAGTCCTGCAATTCCACCGCCAGCGACGCCACCGCAGGCGCCCGCCGAGACGGCGACTCCGCCTTCTTCCTAGAAGCTATCCCAAAACCGGAAATACCCTATGCCGCGCCCGCACCGTCATTCCCGCGCAAGCGGGAATCCAGGGGAAGACGACGCGAAGACCTGCGTGTTTGCTGGATTCCCGCTTGCGCGGGAATGACGGTGCGCGTGGCCCGCATGGATATTTCCACGGGCGCGGCGGTTTTGGGATAGTCTCTAGTGCCCATGGAAGGTATCCGATGGAGAGGCTGATGAAGGCTGTAGGAAGCTCGAATACCTACAGCCTTCAACCTACAGCCTAATGCCGGGCTATTCGCTCCACTCGTCCGTTTCAACGACGGCGTCATCGATTCCTTCGCCGCCCAACGGTGGCGTAGTGTTGCTAAAGGGCAGGTCTTCGCCAAGGGCCAACTCCGTGGAGTCCGCTTCAGCTAAGTCGTCCGCCGGCACGACGTCCTCCAGGTCCAGCCCTTCGTGGGCGGCGTCGTTATCCGGGGCGAGAAATACGGCGGCAGTAGTATCCTCACGTTCGGAATCCACTTCGACTTCTTCGGCCTCGATTTCCTCGATGTCCGGGACAATGAACTCACTCTCCGCGACGTGCGCTGAAGGAACGGTCCGGCGCGGCTTGCGCTTGAGCGTCGCGCGTTTCACGACCTTCTCCTCCGACTGGCCCGCCCGCACAAGCTCTTCGTTCTCGCAATCCGGGCACTTATATCCCAGCTTCTCCGCGCCCCATTCCACGAATCGTTTGCCGCACTTCCGGCAATGATACTTAATCGCCATGCACGAGATCCCTTTCTGAAACGTATGACGGAACCGTTGCCCCGTCTCGAAAGCCGCGGAATTATAACAGAACAATTCCTAGAAAGAAAGGGGTATGCAAACCGTGTACAAGAACGGCTTTACGAGCCTATCGCGCGGCGGAAGACGCCGCCTGTGAACGTGTACGGAGACCGCCCGGTGGCGTCGATCTTGATGCCACCGGGTTGACCTCTGCGGCACGTTTTCGTTACCGTGCGTTTGAAGCGGCAGGGAGGCTGTCAGGATGAGGAACAGACTGCCCGGATATGGACAGGGCACTATGGCTCTTGCGGGACTGCTGTGTTTCCTGGCGACAGGGATCGTTGCGGATGAAGCGGCTTCGCGAGGAAAGGAGGATCGTTTGCCCGGGCGCGGAGATCGAAGAGAAGGCAGCGCGATTGGCATTCGCCTTGGCGATGTGGGCAGTCCTGCAACGTGCGTTGTGGCCCGCACAAAGGATTCCGCGGAACAGAGTGTTCGACTCGTGGTTGAGGACGTCAAAGGCACGTACGCGATTCCATACATTCAATCGGGCCGCGTGTTGAAGGCGTGTATCGAGTTCAACGATCCGGCCGTGGCCACAGTTTGTCTAGGTTTGACAGACTGTGAGGCCAAGGTCGCATTGACGCGGGCGGTAGGGTCGCGCTCCCGCGGGTTGGCAACGCGGTTGTTGCATGGCCCGGCGTTCGTCGCGGAATTCGGAGGACTTGAGCCGGGCGAGTACACGCTCGAAGTCGAGGGCCGGGACGGCGAGGGACGCTCAAAGTGCCGCGCGACGTACTCTCCGATCGGGATCGGGACGATCATTGCCGCCATCGGAGACAGCATTACGGAGGGATATTAAGGAGAGCGTGATGTTTCAATTCGATATGCCCTTGGACCAGTTGAAGACCTGTCTGTTTCCGCAAAAGAAGGAGCGGGATTTTGATGACTTCTGGAAACGGATGCTGACGAGGAGCCGTGAGCAGGCGCTATGTCCATTGGCGGAACGCGTGGAGTATGCCGTACCCGACGTGCGCGTCGATAAGGTGTCTTTCGCGGCGCTCGACGGCGGCCGGATCGTGGGATGGTCGATCACGCCCGTAAAAGTGCGGCGCCGACCCACGCTGATCTTTTTCCACGGCTACAGCGGCGACAAGGGGCGCATTGCGAACTACCTCATGTGGGCCCTGCAAGGTTTCACGTGTCTGACGTTCGACGTGCGCGGGCAGGGCGGCGAGAGTGCGGATTTCGCGAAGTATCCGAGCGGACGCGCCTCAGGCTGGATGACGAGCGGCATCCTCGATCCAGAGACGTATTACTTCGCACGGTGCTACGTGGACACCGTGCGCGCGATTGACTTCGCCCACACGTGCCTGGAAGTGGACCCGGAGCGGGTCGGCACGATGGGTTGCAGCCAGGGAGGAGGGCTTTCGCTGGCGGCGGCGTGTCTTGATCGGCGCACGAGCCTTTGCGTCGCGGAAGTCCCGGCCTTTTGCCACTTCGCCCGGACGTTGGAGATCACGAAGGCCGCGCCGTGGTCCGATCTGATCACCTACTTCGCGCGCCGTCCGCAAGACATCGAGTGTGCCATGCGGACGCTGAGTTACGTGGAACTGAACAACATGACGGACTGGATTCAGTGTCCGACGTTGATCTCCGTCGGCTTGCAGGACGAATTGTGCGTGCCATCGAGCATCTTCTCGGCGTACAACCGGATTCCCGTCCGGGACAAGCTCATCGAGGTGTTTCCCTACAACGGGCACGAGGGGGGGCTCAACATCGAGACAATGATCGCGTGGGCGAGAAGGTACTTGTTGGAAAAGTAGCCCGCCGGTCGAGACTACTTGCTGAACCACTCGGCGGGGATGATCTTCAGATAGAGCGACAGGCCGCCGGTGTAGTTGAAGTAGGTAACCAAAGCGTTTTCGCCGAGCCACGTCACGGCCGGGTAGGCCCATGCGTCGCCGTTTGCGTCTTCGATGTTGCGGAAACTCTCCCACGTCTCGCCTTCGTCCTTCGAGATCGCGGCCGTAAGCGGATTCCGTTGCGCGGCGCCGGGATTGTGATTCCATATGGCGAGGATGCAGCCCGTGCTCGGAATGCGGCTGACGGATACCGGCGCGGCCGTTCCGACGAGCGGCGTGGCAACTGGTGTGCTCCACGTCTCGCCGCCGTCCGCGGAAATGCTCTTGAACTGTCCGCCGACTCCCGTGCGCATCAGCATCGTGACGCGACCGTCCTTCAACTCGATGCACGCGGGTTCCCAGCACTCGCCGCCCGAGGGCCTGACGCGCCGGCCGTCACGCCACGTCTCACCGTCGTCATCGGAAAGGCAGCAATAGCTGTCGCCGCCCTCCCACGCCTCGAGCAGGATGCGCCCCGACCGCAGGCGAATGCATCTTCCGTTCGTAAGGCCGGTGTACTTGCCGGCCGGACTCAGTTGCTTCGCGGCGCTCCACGATTTGCCTTCATCGGATGATGTGCGCATCATGACGCGGCAATCCGCGTTCTCGCTGTTCTTCTGGCAGTGGAACAGCGCAATGCCACCGTTCTTCATGCGCATGAAGTTCACTTCCATGACGTTGCATCCGCCGTCGTTCTCGACGAGCGTGCGCTTCTCGCCCCAGGTGCGCCCGGCATCGGTCGAGACCTTTCCCGAGATGCGAGCTGGGCCATGGTCGGCCCCGTTTCCCGCATAGAACTCCGTCCAGCCGAGCAGCAACGAGCCGTCCTTCAGCGGAATGATCGCCGCTTCGCTGTTGCGTGGATTCTGAGGCCCCACGGGCGCCACACACATTGCGCGAATGGTTTGAGCATCCGCTTGCGTTGCCTGCCCCAGGAGAATGGCTGCAAGAATCGGAACCGTCGCCACGAACATCTGAATATGCCTCCGGGCTGGCTTTGGAAAAGCCAGCCCGACTAAGGTATCAGGAAGGGATGCAGGTTTCCAGTTGTTTCTACTTCTGTGCCGACTGCATGATATGATGCTTATTGACAGGAACTTGTCAAGTGGCGGTGTGTATCGGAGGTCTTGCGAGTGATTCAGCGATACCGTGCGGGAATTGCTTTGCAGGTGTTGGCTGCGTGCTTGATCAGTACGTGGTCCTGCGCCGCAGAGTATCGCACGAAGGCTAAGATCGTCTATGCTGACTATGGAAACCGCGACCTCAAGCTGACGCTGCGGCTTCCGGTGGACGGGGGACAAGAGCCGCGTCCGGCGGTGGTCCTGATCCACGGGGGATGCTGGCTTTTCGGAACCCGTCACCAACTCCACTGGTACGGTAAGCGCCTTGGCGAGAACGGCTACGTTACGGCGGCTATCAGCTATCGCATGATGCCGCACTATCCTTTTCCAGCCTGTCTTCACGATTCAAAGGCGGCGGTACGATGGCTTCGCCTTCATGCGAAGGAGTATGGGATAGATCCGGAACGTATAGCGGTACTCGGCAACAGCGCTGGGGGGCACTTGGCGGCCATGCTGGCGACAACCCGGCCGGAGGACGGGCTCGAGGGAACAGTGAACGGCGGCGTTTCAAGCGCGGTACAGGCCGCGGTGGTGATGTACGGCGTAAGCGATCTGTCTTACTACCAGAATCCCAGAGGATACATCGGCTTCGGGGGATTGAGCCGGGTTTTCGTCAAATCCTTTGTGGGGAAAGATTCGAACGGGAAGAAGGACCCGTACGCCGCGGCATCGCCCATCACCTACGCGGGGCGGGAGACATGTCCCGTTCTCTTCGTCCACGGAACGAAGGATCATTTTGTGCCGTACGCGCAGTCGGTGGCTTTCTGCGATCAGCTTCAAGACCTCGGGGCGACAGCCCGGCTTATCACGGTGCCCTACGGTCACGCGTTCGATTTCTTTCATCATCGAGCGCGGAAAAACGTCTTCGCGGAAATCCTCACGTTTCTCGACGTGCATATGAATCATCGCGTTCCTTCCGAGCCGGTCAAGTGAGGGGGACGGGATATGGCAGCCTTTGACGCATGGGCCGAATACTACGATCTGATCCATACGGGGACGGCGGGCGACGTCGAGTTCTACGTGGACCACGCGGTCCGGGCCGACGGGAACGTTCTGGAACTGGGCGTCGGCACGGGCCGCATCGCGCTTCCGGCCGTCATGGCGGGCGCGAACGTGACCGGCGTCGACAATTCCTATGCGATGCTGGTGCTTTGCCGCGAGAAGCTCAGAATGGTTGGCCGCGCATCGGGACGGTTGAAGCTGGTCCTCGCCGACATGTCGTCGTTTCGTTTCAGGCGCACATTCTCCTGCATCATGATGCCATATCGCGCCTTCATGCATCTGCTCACGCCGGAAGAACAGCGGCGATGTCTCGACAACGTGCACGCGCATCTCGCCGATGACGGGTGTTTCGTCATGAACACCTGGGCGGCGAAACCATCAACGATAGCAAAGATTCAGAGCGCGCGACTCGCGGGGAAGCTCAAATTCGCGGGGCGCTACCGCATCGAGGAGGCGGGGATCACGATCCTGCACCTCCATGCGGCCTCTTGCGACGAGATCCAACAGTTGCTGGTCGAACAGCACGTGATCCATGAAGTGGATACGCATGGCAAGGTTCTCAGGGAAGCGGTGCTTCCGCTGGTGCGCGCGTGGACGACACAGCGCGAGACCGAGAACCTGTTCCGGCTTTGCGGGTTCGAGATCGAGGCCTTGTACGGCGACTTCTCTCGGGGACCGTTCACGGACAAGAGTACGGAGATGATCTACGTGCTGAGGAGGGGATAAGGGGCGTAGGTGTGGGGCGTTTCAGTCGCGGAAGTGAAAATCGCTGTAGTGCGGCTCGCCTGACTGCCACGTCGCGTCGACGCGCGTCACCTTCGCCGAGCGAGGCCCGATCTCGCACCAGGCGAGCATCTGCTGCAAGACGGGCTTGGGTCCCTCGAACTCAGCCTCAACGCGGCCGTCAGGCAGGTTGCGGACCCACCCGTTCAATCCCAGCGTGATTGCCCGTTCGTGCGCCGTGTATCGGAAGCCGACGCCCTGCACGCGGCCCGTGATATAGACGTGGACGCGGTCCGTCATGGTTCATTGCTGATATTCCAGGAACCTTTCCCGGAATTCCGGTTTGGCGAGGGCGACCACCGCGGAACATGCCTGCAATGCAACGTCGGCATCTGCACTCTCCATCGTGGGTTGAAGGACGGGGATGAGGCGCCTCTTGCCGAGTTCGGCCATCAAGACGCAGATCTCCTTCTTGACGTTGGCGTTCTTGGACCGCAGGAGTTCCTGCAGGTAGGAGACCGCGGTGGGATCGGCGTTGGCCACCAACGCTGCGGCGGCCTTGGCGCGGGAGAGCATGACGTCCTCCCTCTCGTCGTAACGTTTCTTCAATCGTTTTGAAAGGAACTGAGCGGCGTCCCAGTTGCCATCGCGAGCGAGTAGGAGGGCCGCCTCCAGCGAAAGTGTTGGAAACTTTTCCATCTGCTGAAGCATGAGCTGTTTCCCGAGGGGATCCTTGAGCTTATACAGGCAGGTGACGACGCGATACTGAGCCTGCCCAGTGGTGATCTTCAGCTTGTCCTTGAGCTGATCGATAACATCCTGGCCGCCAAGACGGGTAAGGGCGAAAATGGCCGCGTCGCCCTTATCCTCGCTGAGTTCCAGCAGCATGCGCATGACTGCGGGGATTGCGTCACGGCAGCCTAGCCGCGCGAGCGCACGGGCAGCGGGAGCGGAGATCTCGCCCAAACGGTCCTGAACCGCGTCCATAAGAGTGGGTATCGAGCCCCTGTCGCCGACAAGTCCGGCGAGTTTGATCGCCGCTGCCACCACTTTACGGTCCCCGTTTTGGAGCCCCTTGCCAACGATCGCCCCTGGGCTCTCCTTTTCGCCCGCAAGATAGAGCTTGAGCAGAGCATCGATGTCCGTCCCAACGTCATTTGTGCTCGACAACCGGTGGAGGTATTCAATTCCATCGGCGCGCCCGCTTACCGCCAGGAGGACCGCCGCCCGCATCTTCACCGTTTGATCGCTGTTGGCGGCTCCAAAGATCTCGCGGGCGCGGTCGAAGGCCCGATCAACGACTTTTTGCTCCTCGAGCTTGAGGGTCCTGTTCTCATCGAGGTTGAACTTGCGTATCTCGACCTTGCCCTCTTGAATGCGTACCTCGGCAACCGACTCGAATTTGTACGGCAGCCGTTCGCCGTTCGAGGTGACCACGCTGAAGTAGTTCGGTCCGACCTCGACCACGCGCAGGTTCTGGTCCGTGGCGCCGCGATCCTTGAGCACCACCGTCACAAGGGTGTCTTTGCCGGCGAGATCGCCCAGCGTCCGCCCGTTGCCGTTGGAGACGGGCGGCATGTCCCCCGCCAGAGCCGCAAACGAAACCAACGCCATTACAAGTGCCGCGATTGTCCTGTGCATATTCCTAATCCCTTTCCCACCTATTGCGGCCCACCCGCAACTACAAGGCCGCCCGTATCCATAGAGCCAGAAGCGCTCGAAGTTTCTCTAGTGCAATTCGATGTTCTCTTCCTTAATCAGGTAATCCAGGAACTTCCTTGCCGCCGACATCGACGGCACGAGCGGGTTTATTGTAAGCGATTGGAGCGCGTATTCATAACTCCTGTGCCGGGCGGCCTCGATGGCCAGACGGTCGCTCTCCTTTATTGCGGTGAAAAGCCCTCGGAGGAAGTGCGGACAGCTTCCCACCGTGTGCGGATGAAGACCCTTCTTGCTCACGGCGACGGGGATCTCAACGCTGGCCTCCTCGGGCAGGTCTCGAATGGCGTTGTTGTTCTTGACGCACAGTATGAGGGTCCGCTCGGACCTGCTCTCGAGGGCCTCGATAAGCGGCACGATATTCTGGTCGTACCAAACGGCGTTTCGTTCGCGCGTCAGTTCCGGCAACTCGGTCAGAGACGCATCTTGATAGAGTTTCAGAATACGCTCCTCGGCTTCATGCAGCCCCTCGGAGCGGAAGTGGGAACAGGCGATCTGTTTCTTCAGGATCTCATCCTGCCGGTAGTACAGGCTCACGGTTCGGACGGGGATCGTGCGGAAAAGCGCGATCAGCCCGAGGTCGAACCCGTCCTCTTTGCACCGTTCGATCTTGTCCAGTAGGTACTGCATGCAACTGCGCCCGTCCACGCGGACGTCCTGGATCCACCCCACGTGATTGAGTCCGATGTAGTCGATCCACAGGTCCGAGGGCTGGCAGTTGAGGACGTTCGCGAGCGTCCTTACGCACGTGTCGGGCAGGTCGCATGTCCCAACGACCCTGAGCTTAGAGTATCGCGTGAGGGCTTCCACGACGATGCCCATTGGGTTGGTGAGGTTGATGAAGATGGCTTCGGGATTAACGCGTTCGATCTGCTCGGCGAGCTCGAACACGACCGGCAACGTGCGCATCGCGTTTCCGAAGCCGCCGGCGCCCAGGCTTTCATCGCCCACCATGCCGAAATGCGGGGGCGCTTTCTCATCGCGAGTGCGGGCTTTCATGCCACCGACGCGAATTCCGTTCAGGATGTACCGGGCGCCTTTCGCGGCCTCGGCGACGTCAGTCGAACAGGTGACGGTAACGGGAAATCCGTTCTTATCCAGGAGACGCTGGCAAAACTCTCCCACGATCCGGAGTTTGGGACCCTCGCGTCCGACGAGAACGATCTCTTTGACGTTCAAATTGCGTGAGATCGCCGATACGACGAACTCCGGGGTGTAAACGCTGCTTCCGCCCAGGATCGTGATGCGTTCGATCATCGCGGCGCTGCCTCCTGCCGAAAACGTCCTGAAAAGGACCTGAATGCGTCCCGCGCTGAAAACGCGGCCATCTGGGCCACGTGAAGAATCGGCCGCGGCTGCGTCTCAATGGTGACGCGGCCCCGCCGGATAGCTTCCATGACTCCGTCGATGCTGGCCTCTTCAGCTTCTATCCATGAGTAAGTGCTGCTGCAATAGGGCATCCCATGCGTGTCGGAAGTGCCGATCAGCGGGAGTCCAAAGCGTTGCGCCGCTTGCACCGCCCTGCGGTTCGGGTTTATCCACCGGAGGTACACGCTGCTGTACTCGATCGCTCCGAAGAGGTCTATGTTCTCTGCGAGCTTGCGATGCAGACACGACCTTGCGGGGTAGAACGGATGCGGCGCCATCAACACAGCGTCGCGCTTTCCGATCCGGCGCAGTTCCGCAAAGGATCTCGCCGCCGCCTGCTTTTCGTCGGGATTGAGGGCCACAACATGTTTTCCCTCAACGTGCAGTTCCGTGGCGGGGATGAGAAGCACACCCCTCCTCAGCGCGTATTCCGCGAGGCGCTTGTTGTACACGACCCGCAAATGGCAGGCAATGCCCAGCACTTCGATCTTCAACTCCGCGACCGCGTCGATCAGCATTTCCGCGGAATACCTGATCAAGTCACACGGATCGTCCGCGCAATGGGTGTGGAGATCCGCCTTCAGTCGCAGCATCGCGCGCAAAGCCTTGATCTCATGACCCATGATCTTGGAAAAGGCGGTAGACGCGCTGAAAACACAGCAGACGCGAAGGAAAAGCGGTTCACGTGTCGAGATTGCCCTTCACCCGCATGCTGAGTCTCGTTCCCGTCCATTTCGTCCACAAAGTCCACCGCGTCCATCGTTCGGACGATTCCCCTCGGTTTCAACTGCTGAATCCAGGATGATGCCCCGCAGCGACCGGCCATCGAGGCTCCGATACTCCTTCACCCGAGTTAATGATACCAGCAAAGGACTATTCCTGCAAAAGATCATGGATGATTGCGATTCACGTGGAGTTACGCACGCCCCTGGGAAATGCTACGCCGTCAAGTCGTCCGGATCGACCAGCGGCACATCCTCGCGGCAGGGGGCGCAATCGTCGGGCGGCCAACTCTGCATGTCGAGCTTCGCCAGCGCAGCGAAGGGGCAATCGAACGCGGCCTCGCCCGCGCTACGGTCGATGAGCACCGACACCGCAACGACTTCCGCGCCGCGTCCGCGCAAGTGGGCGACTGTCTTCTTCACGGAGCCGCCGGTGGTGATGATGTCTTCCACGACGAGGACGCGGGTCCCTTTTTTCAGAGCGAACCCTCTCTTGAGCGCCATGCCGCCTTCGCCATCCTTCTCAGTGAAGGCGGCCCGGCATTTCAAGGCGCGCGCCGTCTCGTAGGCCAGGATGATCCCTCCCGTCGCGGGGCCTACGACCAAGTCGACACGCTCTTCGCGAAAGCGCGCCGCCATGCCCGCACAAAGGGACTCCGTGAAGTGCGGGTACTGCAATACGCGGGCGGCTTGAAGGAACTGCCGGCCGTGGCGGCCGCTGGCGTACAAGAAGTGCCCTTCGAGCAGCGCCCCGGATTCCCGGAAAATGCGGATAACTTCATTCGAGTCCATCGATGTGCCCTACCCTTTCCTACAGCATGTACTTTTTCACAACGCGGCCAAGCCGCACGCGTGCTTCAGGAATCACAGACTGGTTAGTATAACCAGTGCTACGCGTCATGAGCCGCGGGGCGCTTGACTACAAAAAGGAACCTCCCTTTACTCTCACTCAGCCCGCTCATGTCGAAATCTCCATACTCCCCCCGGATGACAAGACCGGCTTCTTGAACGTTTTCGCGAACAAGATCAGGCTCAAAGGGCATTTGCACATGTTCCTCCTCACCACACTGAAAACGGAAGTAACTCCGCCCAATCTTACGTTCAGAGTCATAGTGAAAACAAAAATCATAAGCAATCCCATCGACTTCAAAATGTCCAACTGAACCAGATCGATCTAGAAAATAGCGTTCGTTCACGAAGTCGAAAATGAACATTCCATTGTCTGCCAAATGCCTTGCCGCGCATTTCAATACAGCCTTCATTTCTGCGACAGTGCCAACATAATTGATACTATCAAAGCAGCACGTCACTAAGTCGAAGGTACTGGCACACTTGAATGAGCGGAAATCGTCTCTAAAGAAGGCAAGGTGCGGATATTTCACGCACTTTCGCGAAGCAACCGCAAGCATTTCGTCAGATATATCGATGCCAACACCATAAGTGAGCTTTCCTACAATCCTTTCCAGTAGCACTCCGGTGCCGCAGCCCAAATCAAGCACTCTCGACGGAAACGCTGCGCCTCTGAAGTATTTCTCGAAAAACTCAACATAGGCTCCTGCAAACAAACCCCAATAACCATCGTATATCCTTGCTAGTGTCTCGTAGGGCCTCAGTCTCTGCATTAGGTGAGTTCTTCGAGGATAAGCCGGACGGCCTCGCTCGGGTTCTCGTGTTTCAGAATCGGCCGGACGACGACGATGAAATTCGCTCCGGCCTCCGCGGCCTGGCGCGGGGTAGTTATGCGGACCTGATCGTCTTTCGTGGACCATGCCGGGCGGATGCCGGGCGTCACCACGAGCGGTTTCAGGCCGACCGCCTCGCGCACCTGCACGATCTCCTGGGCGGAGCTTACGACTCCGTGCGCCCCCGAATCGACTGCCAGCTTCGCCAGCCGCGATACCGCCTGTGTGGTGGTTTCCGGCAGTCCCACCTCCGTCTTGAGCATCTCATCCGAGAGGCTCGTCAAGACGGTTACACCGAGGAGCTTGGTCTCCGAACCCTCCACGGCTTCCCGGGCCGCTTCGATCATTCTGCGACCGCCCATCGCGTGGAGCGTGGCCAGGGAAACGCCCAAGTCGGCAGCGCTCTTGGCGGCCTTTGCGACCGTGTTTGGAATGTCGTGCCACTTCAGATCGAGAAAGACCTTCTTGCCGAGGCCGAGTATCTCGCGGACAATCTCAGGCCCGCACCGGGTGAACAACTGCGAACCTACTTTGAAGAACTGGCACTCGCCGCACGCTTCGACGGCCTGCAGCGCTTCTTCTCGCGTATCCACATCCAGCCCCACAATCAGTTCCGTCCGCATGGCCTCTCCTTTCATGGCGCTTCCCGTACATACGTAGCGCCGGAGTCCGCCCAATAACGAGTACCTCCGTACATAATGCGCAGGTCAGACTGTCCGGCCCGCCTATCCGGCTATCATCGCGCCAACAAGTTTCCGGACGTCATCCACGGCGTGCCGCTCCAGATACGCCGCAATGCCTTCAATCACCTCCACGGCAGCATGCGGTTGGCGGAACGACACGCATCCGACTGCCACGGCGGTCGCGCCCGCAAGGAAGAACTGGACCGCGTCGGACGCGTTGCATATCCCGCCCATGCCGAGAATAGGTATCCTAAGGACTTGGGCGGCGTCCCACACCATCTTGACGGCAACGGGCCGGATAGCAGGGCCGCTCAAGCCCCCGACGATGTTAGCCAGGCGCGGACGCCGCGTCTCAGGGTCAATAGCCATTCCCATCAACGTGTTTATAACGGAGATCGCGTCCGCCCCAGCTTCTTGGGCCGCAAGCGCCGGCTCGCGGATGTCCGCCACGTTCGGCGTAAGCTTGATGAACAGCGGCAACTTCGTGGCCGAGCGAATCGTCCGCGTGTACAAGGAGACCTTTTCGGCGTCCTGTGCGACGAGTGCCGCGCCGCGCGCCTTCTTAGCGTCGTGCACGTTTGGACAGGAGAGATTCGCCTCGATGGCATCGGCCCCGCCTGCTTGTTCGAGGCGCATGGCCAGTTCCGCATACTCGTCGGCGGTGTGACCGTAGACATTCGCGATAATCGTCGCGTTCTTACCGCGCAAGAACGGAAGTTTCTCGGAGAGGTATGTGTCCAGCCCGACATTTTGCAGACCGATGGCGTTCAACATCCCCGCGGGCGTCTCCACCAATCGAGGCGGACGGTTGCCGGCGCGCGGCTTAAGCGTCAGGCTCTTGGTTGTCACGGCCCCCAATCGCGACACGTCGAAGTACGCGTCATATTCCTGTCCGTAGCCGAAAGTCCCCGAAGCCACGGTGACCGGGTTCTTCATTCGCAACCCGCCCAAGTCTATTTCGAGATTCGCGGCCATCGAAAACCCACCCGGCGCACACACCAGACATATTAAGATGAATTCTAAGAGTTAGCGCTCGCCGAAATCCAGGCTTCACTGCCTGTTCTTTCGAGGCTTGGCTTCCCGCGGCATCAATCTGCGAATTCCCTGCCGCACCTTGCGAACCATCGCCACAGCCAAACGCGCTTGGCGCAGGGTAACAGGATCATACATGCCGGGATAGCGGGTAACGGTCGCATACCTTGTAAGGCCTCTCTGATGCTCTATCGGCAGTACCGCCTCAAAATCCCGCGGCAAGAGTCGGAAAAGCTCTTCAATGTCATGCGTCTTGGGAAAAACGATGCCTTGGAGCGTAAGGAATGCCTTCACATACTTCTCGACGCACTGCTGGGCATGGAAACAGACGGCATCGGTGGGGCATTCGTCATTAAGCGTGAGGGTATGAATTGCGGTCTTCAAATCGCTCTCGGCTTTGGTCACCCATTCCCGGGTCACTCGAACAACTGCATCATTGCCGGACATACAAGACCTTTCCCTCGCGCACGGCGGGGTACTCGATAGTGCCTACGGTTTCTTTGCGCCACGCGAATTCCTCCGGCGTGCTGACAACAATGTCCTTTGCCACACAAAAATCATGCAGCGCCACGCCGATCATCACTTCTTGATGCGCCTTCGAATCGTGGACAGGCATAACAACGAGAAAGTCCACATCACTGTCCGCATTTGCATCCCCGCGCGCGTAGGAGCCGAAAAGGATGATTTGCTCTGGCTGAAATCGACGGACGATACAGTGAACCATCTTTCTGATGGCGGAATCGGGAACACGCGTCCTTCCTACACGAGGGTGCGGGAAATCACGCCTTCTCATCTTCTTTTGTTTCAGTCCCATTCTCTGCTTCACTTTGTGCGGCAATGTGAATGCCGGGCCCTGCCGGCAGATCAAGGGGCGCTCTCATACGAGTCACCGCCGATTATAGACGATCCTGCGACTTCTTCTGCAATTGTTTCGAGACAAATATTGCCGGGTTCCACCATAGAAAGAGTCGCACAGCAGCGACCATGTGACGCATTCAGTCGCCACCGTGCAACTCTATTCCGTCACCCGGTCTGTGTTCCCGGTGTTGAAGCGCAACGCTCCGGACCAGGTTTGCCAAGGCTAGAGGGCAAGCATGAAGGCCACGAGATCAGCCTTCTCTTGACTCGTCAGCCTCAACCCTTGGACCACATTGAAGAACTCGACTGTGTCAGCCAACGTGAGCAACCGGCTATCGTGAAGGTACGGCGGCGAATCCTTGATGCCGCGCAGGGGGAAGGTCTTGATCGGTCCGTCGGCGCTGGCCATCTGGCCGTTGATCATCTGGGGCTTGTAGAATCGCTCCACCTGTAAGTTGTGCATCGTGTTGTCCGTATAGTACGGCGCCGGGTGACACACGTCGCACTTCGCCTTTCCAAAGAAGAGCGCTTGCCCCTTCAATTCCTGCTCCGTCGCCTTTGCTTCGTCGAGCTTCCCGTAGATATTGAGCTTCGGCGCGGGCGGGAAATCGAGGATTGACTGAAACTCAGCCATGAAATGCACCTGGCTGCCGCGCTCCAGGATGTTCACGCCTTTCTTTGTGGCCATGACCGGATCGCCGTCGAAATAGGCCGCACGCTGCT
Source organism: uncultured Nitrospiraceae bacterium (assembly GCA_964587655.1). Classification (GTDB taxonomy): domain Bacteria; phylum Hydrogenedentota; class Hydrogenedentia; order Hydrogenedentales; family SLHB01; genus CAZPMT01. Next base: position 28,711 of record CAZPMT010000008.1, on the reverse strand, counting down.
CGAATTCCGTGAAGTCTTCCACTGATTTGAGCGCGCGCTGGGAGCCAAACAATCGCTGGATGTTCACGCCGCGAAGCGAAGGCGTTTCGATGCGGTGCCGGAACTCTTGTGGCCGGATATCACCGACAAGGTGCGTGGCAGCATTAGTGTGGCCGTTGACGTGGCAGTCAAAACACGTCACACCCCGGCTGGGCAACTCCGTACGCCGATCCTCAGTCTGATTGTACTGCTGTTGCGGAAATGGGGTAACCAGGAGCCGCACCCCTTCGATCTGTTTGGGATTGAGCAGCCCATTGAACAGATCATAGTAATTCATGATGGTAACGACCTTGCCCTGTGACACATCGCCCAGGTCCAGGCGCGTCGTCAGGTAGATCGCCGGCGGGTATTCGGGCAGGAGATGCGCGGGCAGATCATAGTCGAGGTCGAACCGGGTGAGGTCACGCTGCTCCTGGCGCTTGATCTCGTCAATCACGTGTTGCGGGAACAGCATGCCACCTTCCGGATGATTCGGGAAGGGAAGCGGCATGAGTCCGCCGGGAAGCGCTCCTTTCTCCTTGATCTGCTCCGGCGTCATCTCGCCCAACTTCTCCCAGGTCAGCCCTGCCGGGAGCTTCACCCTAACCCCTGCCTGCACGGACTTCCCTCGCGACATCGCCGCCCCTTTCATGGGGGTGTCGCTCAAGTCATAGCGTTGTTCGAGCAACGCCGTGTGCTGCTTGATGACCTCCGGCTTTGCGGCCTTCATCTTCGTCATGATCGACTGAAAGCTCTCGGTCACCACAGGCGACGTGTAACTACTCGCCTTCTTACCTGCTTCTTCAGCATGTACGGCTGCCGTACTCGCGACCGCGGCAATGAGGATGCCTAGCCCAATGCACAACACTTTTCCTCGCGTCTTCATGGCCCAATCCTTTCCTTCAATGGTTGCACTGCACATTCTCTGTCCAATCTCCCGCATCAATCTTCATTCTCATGAAGCCGAGAACGCGCTTGTCTGAGGCGGTCGAAAAGCAAGAGGGAAGCATTCCCAGAATGCGCCGCCCTATGGGTTCATTATGTGGCCGTTGATGGGTATTGTCAAGGGGCCGAAGTACGCAAGAACAGGAAGAGCCACATCACCTTTGTCCACCAAGAATTCGACAATCCAAAATCCGAACTCTAGAATCCAAGACAAAAGGAGGGTCGGCGTGGGCTGCTTGAGAGTGGGCTTCTGCATAATCTTCCCGCCAATCGCCGTATTGGACAAGGGATGCGGTTCTATTGTTTTGGTGTCGATACTGACAATCTGCGGCTGGATTCCCGGCATCCTCGGCGCCCTGATCATCTGCACGCGCGAAGGATAGCGTTCCTCGACCTACGATTCATGGTCGTCAAGGTGGACGGGCCCCCGCGCCACCCGGCCATCGAACGCCCGCTTCCGTTCAGCGAGGATGCGCTCCGCGATACGCTTCGCCTGCAACCGGAACCACCGGTCGGTGGAACTATTCCGCTGATAGTCGGCCGGACCGTAGGCATCCACGCGATCCTGCTCTTGAAGCGCGACCGCCTGCGCGAATTGCTCCTCCGAGTTCGCGTCGTACACGGCATATGCAAGGCCCCCCTGCTTTCGGACCACGGAAAAGGACGGGATGTCGCTCGGCCCGTCCGCGACGTAGATCATGTTTTTGAAAGGAACGCGCCGTTCCTCTTCCGGGATCATATCGTTCACCGTGATGCCGGGGAGCATGTTGACGCCCTTGTTGATCTCGAAGATCGCCCGCGTCTTCGTCGTGTGATCCAGAAAACCCGCGATCTGATTGATAGGACCCGACGCAGGAACCCCGGACAAATCATCGCCCGGCGCCGCGGGCGTCTCGACGAACTCGCTTGCCCAGATCCCCGCGAGCTTAGGGGCAATTCGCGATCCGCGAATCATCTCCGACAGTCCCGTGCTCACAACGTGGTGCTCGACACGCAAGCCCAGTTCGCTGTACCGCGCCGACTGCATCAGGTCGTCCAACCGGTCGAACAGATCCGGGATGCCCGGAAAAAACTCGATCTGTCCGCCCAACTCGCGCAGCTTGGCATTATTCAGACCCGGCATGCGCCCGTGATGTACGTATGACAACAGGTGCCCGAGGTAGCAGGTATCACGCTGAACGTGCACGCCCGCGCGCGCATAAAATGCGGGCAACGCATTGACCTCTGACCAGAACGCATTGAAGTCGATCCCGTAAGCCCTGAACAGCGGCTCCTGCATATAGTGGGGAGACAACGTCCTGTCAAAATCCCAGATAACCGCAACAACATTCTGTTGAAAAAGGCCCTTCTCCGCCATCCTCGTGCTCCAATCGTCGCCCAACGCCGCGCGAGGGCATGATATCACACTGCCTCCCCCTGACGCCGTAAGAGTCGGCGTCTGTGAAAGAATACCAGAATCGCGTTTACTCTTTGAAAAGGCGCGACCCGGATCGCGGCTCGTCAACCGAGAAGGATACCTTGTCCAACGAGCCTTCCGGCGTCATGCACGCAAGCGTGTGGCCGCCGGGCTTGAGGTCCATCAGCAGAGGCTTATCGGGTGACGAAGTCCCGAGGAATTGATCGTCCAGATACCAATACAGCGCGGCTTCGGCGTCCAGCGAACTTCTCAGTCGGACGCGGTCGCCGTCACGCTCGCCCGTCAGCACGTACTCGCCGAGGTTCGCAGGCTCGCGAATCAACAGACCGGCCCGGCGCGGCGAGGCGTTAGCCTCCTCCGAGGCGCGTGGCGCGGATACATGAACCTTCGCCAAGTCCCAGCCTTTCGATGAACCGGGCCACCGTTCGACAACGCGCGGAGCGCCTGAAAGCGTATCGCCCGATGGGTAATGCACGTCGCAGATCCGGTTCAAGTACTGCGTGCGAGGCAGCAGCACGTCTTTGGTGCGTTCGCACCACTGCGAAGCAGGGAGGCCGCTCGCCGCGCAGACGCGCGCGGAGCGAAGATCCTCTCCCGGATCAGGCCATGCCGGCCCGTTCACAGTTTGTCTTTGTTCGACAAACTGTGACGTCGGCAGCGCGCGAAAGATGCGCGCCGCAAGGGGAAGCGCCGCGCGCATGCCCACAAGACGGTTTGACGCCTTGCCGTCGTTATTGCCCATCCATACTCCGACAAGGTATTGCCGGTTGAACACAAACGCCCAGGCATCGTGATGCCCCGTTGACGTGCCGGTCTTCCAGCAAGCCCTCGACGCCGTATTCGCGCGGATGAGATTCGGTTCAAGTTCATCGGGAAGGGTCTGTTCAAGCATCTCAAACATCTTTAGACAGGCACCCCGAGAAAGAATCCGACGCTCACCTGTTTCCGCGTCCTTTGCGTCATTCAAGATGAGTTGCAGAGAGCGGAACTCGCCAAGGCTGGCGAGCATGCAATACGCGGCGGCCATTTCATCAAGGCGGACTTCGCAATCGCCCAGCGTAAGTCCCAATCCGTATTCTTCGGAAGATCGCGTCAGTGTCGAGAACCCGATACCCCGGAGGAACGTGTGAAGGGCCCCGGCGCCGATCCGGTCGAGGACCATCACCGCCGGAATATTCAGCGAATGCCGCAAGGCATCCTCGGCGCTTATCAATCCACTGTAATCGCCATCGTAGTTCTCGGGACTGTACGCTCCAAAGTCGATTGAAGCGTCGAGCAACGCCTCCGAAGCATAGAGCACGTTCCGCTCCATTGCGATCGCGTACGTGAACGGTTTCAGCGCCGAACCCGGCGCGCGCGCGGCGCGACATGCGTCCACCTGCCCCCCGCCCGGGGTGTCGAAGAAGCTCGCCGAACCCATGCGCGCCAAGACCGACGCCGAAGGCACGTCTACGACGATCGCGGCCGCGTTGCCGACTTCCCCGCGATACCGCTTCATATACCGCGCAACGATGTCCTCGGTGTCCTTCTGCAAATCCGCGTCAAGCGCGACCTTTTCCCGGCCCTTTGCATTGATCCGCGGCTTCAACGACATGGCAAGGTGCGGCGCAAGCGCCGGAAATTCGTGCCACTGCGCGCCGAGCGGCTCCGACATCGCGACCTCGCGCTCGCCCTCGCTGATGTACCCCTCATCGAGCATCCGCTGCAAGACATAGTTGCGGCGGACCAGCGCCCCTTCAGGATTGTCCAGCGGCATGAGCTTGCTTGGCGACTTCGGAAGCGCCGCGACCAACGCCGCTTCCGAAATGATCAACTCACGCGCCGGTTTCCCAAAATAGCGGCGCGAGGCCGCCTCCGCGCCAACAAGGTTCAGCCCATACGGCGCCGTGTTCAAGTAAGCATTCAGGATCCTCTCTTTGCCGGCGCGGCGTTCCAATCGGCACGCCTGGACAGCCTGCACGGCTTTTCCAAGAACAGACCGCCCCGTGTTCTCGCGCATCTTCACCACCTGCATCGTGATCGTCGATCCGCCCGAAACGATCCGGCAATTCCTCGCGTTCTGCCACACGGCGCGCGCGACCGCGACGGGATCGACTCCGAAATGCCGGTAAAATCGCTGGTCCTCAGCGGCAAGCGTCGCTTGGATAATGCGTGGTCCGAGTTCATCGATGCTTCGCTCGAAACACCACTGTTCCCCGCCGTTCAAGAACGCGTACATCACGCGGCCGTTCCGGTCGACCATCTCTCCAGAGGAGCGCGACGCTAGGAAAGGCGCGGGGTCCAGTGGGATGACAAGCAAGACCACCAACACGGCGAGCAAAGCGAATGTGACGCACAAGATCGCGGCACAGATCGCGCGGGCCGTCTTGCGCGCCGCGCTCTTCGTGTCCCTTGCGGGCTTAGCGGCAGACATCACGCCTTACTTTACCTCGACGGTTGCGCCCGTTGAATTCGCGCGGACCTGCGCGTCATACATGCACTCCGCGGACGCGGGCGGATGCTGATACGTACCGGGCGTCACTCCGCGCGCCACGTAGTAGAAGTGGTGCGCTCCCTTCGGCAGCGTGTCGAGCGCAACCACAACCCGATCGTCCCGGACATCAAGGTATGAGGCGGCAATCGGCGCCTTCGATTCGTCATGTTGCTCGCCTTCTTCCGGCTTGGGCGGCTTGGCCGCGGTACGAATGCCGTTCTGAAACGCGCCGCCGGGCAGCGTGTCCGGATCAAGACGCGGGTTCTCGATCTCCATGCCGGCGGGAAGCATATCGACTACCACAACGTTCTTCAGTTCCTTGTCGCACGTGATGGCCACGTCAACCACATAGCTGTCACCCTGCGCGAAACCCGGTCCCGCATACGGTTCGCCGCGCTTCGTCATGAACGAGCGATTGACCGACAGGCCGCCCTCGGCCTTCGCCAGGATCTGCGCCTGCTCCGGGACGCCGCGCGTCGTAATGTTCGCGAACAGGGCGGATGTCCCGGTGTTGGCAACCGTCAGCGCGCAGCCCTGTCCGGACCGCGTCGCGCGATATACGCCGGCGCCCGCCAGCGTGTCCTGTTTGTCGGCGGCCGTGATCGTCGCCGCCGCTCCTTGCGCGTTCGCGGTCAGGCCCGACAGGTAGTCGACAAGCGCGCTGATAATGAACGCCGTCTCCTGCGTGCTCCCGTGTTCATGCGCATCGAGGAACGCGACAAGCCCGTTCGCAAGTTGGAGCGCCTCTTCAGGCCGGTCGCCGATCTGGCGCAGGGCCAGAAGTTCGATGGCCGAGTTTCGGATTTCCGAGTTCAGAACGCCATATGGCTCGAAGTTGTTGTACGGATCGCACGGCGACGATGACAGGTACAATCTGACGCGATCTTTGTCCTGCGTGTTCCTCGCCAACGCCGCGGCAAGCAGGTATCGCCCATGACGCGGCATTGTGATCGTGTCGAATCGCTGGATCTGACGCAGGGCCTCCGCGTCGCCGTCCATCGCGAGCACATAGAGCGCATACGCGCGCAGGAACAACGAGGGACTGTCAACGCGCGTCCAGTCGAGCGCTATGTTGCGAACGTATACTTGCAGCGCGCGGAAGTTTTCGTCCGGAACGGCGTACTCGCGATCGCTCTTGACCAGCGTGAGGAAATGCAGCGCGTACACGGACCCAAAGTCATAAGGCGTGTTCGAGCCCGGCCACGTCCCGAGGCCTCCCGCGCTGGTTTGCATCGACAGCAAACGGTCGATCCCCGCGCGGACGTAGTCGCTGATTTGGCTTTGCTGATCCAGAGCCGTCGCAACAAGGTCCGCGTTCTTCCGCAGGAGATACAGCGGCATCAGACACGACGTCGTCTGTTCGACGCATCCGTATGGATAGTGGACCGCGTACCTCAAGGCGCGCTGGACGCGAAGCAGCGGGCTGGCGCCGAGCGTCATCTCGATCTCCGACCGCTCATCGTCGACGAACGCGGTGTTGCGGAACTCGCGCGTCTCACCGGGACTCAACATCACGAGTTCTTGACGCGATTGGAAGTGCGCCGGAGTGCGGACGGGAATCGGCGCGGTCTCCGCGAACTGTTCCACCTGCTGATTGTTGGCGTCGAGAACAATAACATCCCACTTTATCTCGCCCTGTCCCACGCGCGCTCCCGCAACGAACTGCGCCTCGAAGCCGGATTCGGCGTGCGGAGCGACGTCGAACTCCTGGCTCCCCGCGCCCGCACGGACTGCCCCGGACGACGACCAGGTGACACGCGCCTTACACGCCGCGTCGCTGTTGTTGAAGAAGACCGCCCGGCATCGCGCAGCATCATCCGGCAGGAGAAAGCGCGGCATGCTCGTTCGGAGCATGTACGGCCGGCGCACAAAAACGTTGCCGCTGACTGCCCCGAGCCGCGTCGGCGTGCACGCCACCGCGACAAGCCGCAGTTGGCCCGTGAACTCGGGGACCGGCATGGCAACCGACGCGCGACCCGCCGCGTCCGTCCGCACGCTGCCGGACCATAGCGCGACCGGACGTATCCAATTGTCGTCCGCGGACGGCATCCGTTTCTGCAAATCGCGAAGAATCGCGTCGCCGCCGATAGCAGGCGCGAAAAAGTCGTACGCAACCTTGTCGTAATAATGCGCGCGACGGAAATCGGGCTGGCGCGTCCGGCACAGCCACGCGTAAGGGTCCGGGCTGGCGTAGTTCGTGATCCCGTGGATGCCCTCATCGACGGCGGCAAGCGTCAGTTCCGCCTCGACTGGCGCGCCGGCCGCGTCCGCCACCTGGACGTCGAACTTGGCCTCCGTAGCGGGCCGGATCTCCGCCGGCAATCCGGGATACGTGACGGTCAAGAGCCGCTCCGGGTCACGCACGCTCAGATTCGTCATGGCGAAACTCGAGAACGGATACACTTGCTTCCGGTCGGTCTTGACGGCATGGATGACGGTTGCCTCAACCCAGACATTCGGGAATTGATCTCGCGTAACGGCCAAGCGCGCGACGCCGACCTTGTCTTTGATGTCGATGGGGATCATTCGTTGGATTTCCTCGCCTTGAATGACGATGATCCCCTTCCCGTCGAAGGGCGATTCAACGCGAATCACGGCATCCTCGCCGATCTGATACGCCTCTTTGTCCAACGACACCTTGATGAGGCTTGGCCGCGCCGCCTCAACGGGCTGGAACTCGTTCCCGTAACAGTAAAAGGAACGCGTGCTGTACTGTTGCGTCGCGAGCGAGTGCACGCGCACGCGGTAGTAGCCGTAGTCCGTAGGTTGGAACACGGCGCTGCCGCGCCCCTGGGTCAGCGGGACCTCGCGTGTCTCGACCACCTGAAACGATTCCGACCATCGCGGCTCGTGATTGTTGTAGTATCGCCGCACGTAATAATTCCACACCTGCTTCTCGAGCGTGATGTTCACTTTGTCCAACGCGGCAGGCTGCTCGTCAGGCGTGATCGCCGCCGCGAATATCTCCATTCCCGCGCCGTTCGCCGCGGGCGCGACGCTGATGCCTAGCGCGATATCCGAAGGGAAGTACAACGTTTCGGCCTTTCCGCTGACCGGCCTCCCCCCCAGTTCGAACACGCGGCCCACGACGATCGCCTTCATCGGAAACGTGACCGAGGCCGGCGGCTGATAACTGAACTGGAACCCGGCGTTGCCCGCGCTATCGGTCACCTGATCGCCACATGGCGCCGGCTCCGGGACGAAATCCGAATCGTTCTCGAACTGGTAGCCCTTCCATGTTTCCGACGTGAACGCTCCGCGCTTGAAAATGACAATAACCTCGCATTTCCGGTCGGCGGCCGGCGCGCCGAACAGGTGCTGGGCGTTCACTACGATCGGATAGCTTTGTCCCGCGCGCCACCGTTGTTGATCCACGGTCACGGACGTCTTGATGCGGTTCGGCACGAACTCTTCGAGGTTGAACTGATACGTCCCTATGGTTTTCTTGCTGCCCGGAACCGATAGCTGGACGGTGTACTTGCCCGTCGGATAATTCTTCTCCGTGGAAACGTCGATCCCGCCCGTCCCCCATGACGAGAGCGTCGAGGGCTGCGAAAGAAGACTCCGCCCGTTCGGTTTCAAGGTCGTCACGAGCAACGGCACGTCGGGCAAGGCGTCTCCGTAGTTGGTCCGGACCGTCCAATGCGCGTGGATCGGTTCGCCGGGACGGTACAGGTCGCGGTCCGCGTAGATGAACGCATCGTATCCCTTGCGATCATAGCGCGGCATCTGGTCCGTGAAAGCGCGCGTGTCGTCCTCGCGGGCCGTCAGATCGAGGAACGTGAAATCGTTCTCGTACTCGGCCACGGCAACCCGCGGCTCGCCTAACGCCGGATCGAACGGACCGAGGCGCGCGATCCCGCTGTCATCCGTGTTGGCCGAACCGAGCAACTGATTCTTGGTCGAATAAACGGTGACCTTCGCCATGTTCAACGGCGCCAGAGAAAGCAGGTCGTGCGCGAACAGCACAAGCTCGCTCTTCCGCCAGTGCGCAAGCACGCCGATATTCGTCCAAAGGATCAGCTTGTTGCACGTGATCCGATTCGTGTAGGAAACAGTCTCTTCGGACATGCCATCACCACGATACTGCCGCTGCTCAAAAACTCCTTCCCCGGATGCCGTCAGACAGAAAACCCCGCGCTTGTCTTGCGGGAACAATCCGTCAAGGTCGATGGGCGTCTCCACAATCCGGTCCTGGACCTTGGCGACGGCAATCTCCTTGCGGGCGACCTCCTCGCTCCACGCCTGGTTGAGGTAGTCGCCGCCGCGCCCGTTCTCCATCGCCGGGAGGGCGACAACAAGGTTCGAGGGGAACAACCGATGCAACGTCAATTCGGCCTTGTCCAGGTTCTTAGATCGCAGCGGGAAAGGCACGCCCGGTCTGCGCGGGAAGTAGTACTCGTCTTTTCGCGCGAAACTTATGTGTGGCGGAATACACCTACTTCGTACGCTTCTAGCGACCTGCTTGTCGGTGGTTTTACCGCCACATTTGACCCCTGGCGTAAGCCTAACCTCGTACAATTGCTTCGAATTCCAGTTGCCTGAGATTCTGAAACCCTGCGATTCCGGCAGAATACTCATCCCTTCCACGGGCGGAGAGACCTCGATATGCGCACGGATCTGTTCAGCATCGACAGCCTGATTCAGCCGCACGTACAGGGAGGCCGCCGCCTCAGTTGTCTCCCCGTACCACGACTCGTTCCAGTGGGTCCCCTCGAAGGCAAGATTCCCCGGCGCCACGCCGCCCGGACTGTACGTCAGGACCTCTGCATAGGGTTCGGTCAATTCCCCCTGATCCACTCCGCGAAGCCCTGGTGAGACAGCAAGGTTGAACTGGACAAGTGCATTGAGGTCGCCCGGAACGTCCAGAATGGCTTCCTGCGAATCGGCGGAAGTCAACATGGCATAGGGGATCGCCGCGCCGGTCGCGGCATCCTGCAGGGATAGGTGCTGGCGCAACTGCTCCATCGAGACAGGGCGCGAAAAGCGCACCACCAGACGCCTCGTCGAGGCATCGCAACGCCATTGCGTCGAGTCAACCCTGAGCGCTTCTTCCGTCGGAAACGGATAGAACTTCGCATCGAGGAATTTCACGCGACCCGTCGCATCCGGGAGCCCCTGCGACAACACAATCCTCGCCCCTGCTGGAATCGCGCCCGGCGTGAGAATCCGGAGGGTCTCAGGATTCGATCCTTGCTCGATGGTTACAGCAATGGGCTGGTTGGCGCCGTCGACAACGCTTACGAACGGCTTGGCGCCTTCCGCCGTAACCGGAGCGTCGAAGAGAAGCAACGCCGTCGTTTTCTCCGGGGAAACGCGTTCCACGGCGATATTGACGACATCAAAGACGAACGTCTTGAAGACGATGTGTTGCTGCTGCGGGTTCAGCGGCTTGCCGTCCGTCGATTGCAGCGCCGGGTTCAGCGCGACCTCGTAGAACCCTTTCACACCCCAGGGCGCACCCTTGCCGCTGAAGGCGACATAATTGGGCCCAAGCCGCGGCACGCCTTCCAGCGGCGGCTGGATGGCGCACGGGGATTGAGCCGAACCGTCGGGCGCAGGCGGAAGCTGGACGGGTTTATCGAAGAAGATCACAAAGTGATCTTTCAGCGCCTCGTCATCAAGCGGGACCCACCCGACCACGTTCAGGAAATCACCCGCCGTGCCTTGCGCCGCCACGGCGGCGGCATACAGGAGGCCGACGGCAAAGAAACCTCCTAGAATCGAAAGACGGCTTTGGTGAGATTGCGAATGATGGCGATTACTCATTGGACGGCCTCCCCGATGCTCACGACGCATCTCTTATCGGCAAACAAAATGCCCGGCCATATTATGCCACAGCATTCATGCATGCCCAACACCTCGCAAACGCATAGCACACAGTTAATCCGAGGCCACTGTCATAAGTTCCGTGAGCAAGTTGGCCTAGCCCAAGGTGCTTCCTATGAGTTCCTGGGCTTTGCGGACCATGCCTTCCACGATCAAGTCGCACCCCTTTCGCCCGATCTCGAGGGACGCCGTCTTTCTGGGATCGTCACCGACGACCCCTATCAGGGGTTCGTCCTCGCGGCCGAGGAAGACGCTCATGTCGATACAGTCCGGACGCAGGTACCACAGGTACGAGGTCTCCCACTTCGCCGCGTGATCGCCGCCAACATCGGGACCTTTCCCGGGGTAGTTGAATTCGATTCCGGCGAACGCCCGCGTTTCCTTGAAGTCCTTGTTGAACCTGTCGCACGCGTTGACGGCCCACCCGTGAAGCGGATAGTGGCCGCACAGCAAACACACGGCCTTCATCTCCAGCGTGTTCATCTGGACCAGCAGGTGGTACAGCAACTCCTCGTACGCGGCGATCTGCTGATCGGGCGTCTTTCCGTAATAGAAGTTGTTCGTGAATTTGCCGCGATTGAAACCCATCTTCTCCGCGACCTTCCCGTCCGGGTCGTGGGTGACCTCGAGCAGATGGCATTCGCGCGGCTCGCCGTACCACAGCGTCGGAAACGCAAAGCCCCCGGAACGCGCCGCGGCAAGTTCGCAGAGCTTCTCGGCCTTGAGCGCGTCGTTGCCGACCGCGAGGTGCTCGCCGTGCCATTCCAAACCGCCAAGCCCAATGAACGCCGCCGGAAACTTCTTGCGCCGCGCGACGATCTCGTGCGGCAGCATCTCTTCGTAACGAACCTTCTCCATGCTCTCCTCCTTCCGTGTGATTGCTCCCGCGTTCTCCAGCGGATGCCGCCGTTCTTTCAGCGGCAGTTCCACGCGCCCGCCGGCGAAATGCGCCGCATACACCGCCTGTACCATCTCCAACGAATCCCGTCCGTCACGCAGACTCACCCGAGGCTGACGATCCTCGCAGATCGACGCGATCAGGTCGTTCACGATCGGCGCGTACCGGTCCACGTCAGGATTCTTCAGTTCCGTCCCCGGCGCGCCCGGCAGCGGCTCCCAGCCCACCGCAGCGTCCTGCGGATCCCACGACGCCTGCCGCCACAGCCGCACACGCGGCCCCGCGTCCTGCCGGATCGTCACTATGCCTTTGGAGCCGTAGATATCGACTCCCCACCGGCCCCCGTTCCCGTCGCGATTCTTCGCGGACGCGAAATGCCCCACGACCCCGTTGCCGAAACCGAACGTCGCGTGAATGCTGTCCCCGATCACCTTCCCGATAGGCTCGGTAGCGTCGCGGATATCCGCGCTCGTTGCCCTGTGCCCGTCCGTCGCGATATCCGCCATGCACCACGTCGCGTTGCCCGCGAAGAACCGCATCATGTCGAAAATGTGCGTCCCCAGCACCACCAAGTCCTCACCGCCCGCGCGCGAGTCTTCCTTGCCGCGCCCGCGAATCTCCAACACTTCGCCGATCAGCCCCTCTTCGAACATGGCGCGCCTGGTGAACTCGATAATCGGCGTCGCGCGGAAATTGAAGGCGATGGCCCACTTCAGATTCTTCTCCTCGATGACCCGCACCATCTCATCCGCCTCGACGAGATCCGTCGAGACCGGTTTCTCCATGAACCCATGCGCACCACACCCCGCCGCCGCGAGCAGATACGCCTTGTGATGAATCGTCCAACGCGGCCCGATCGTGACAAGGTCCGGTTTCTCCTTCTCCAACATCTCCCGATAATCGGCATACGTCCGCAACGCCTTCGCCTCCTCCCCTGCCTTCCGCCGCCCCTCCTCATCAGGATCAGCCAATCCTACAACCTCGACATCGTCCCGGCACGCCCATATCTTATGCAGACTGTGCCCGTACCCTCCCTGTTTCGTGTCGCCGATCACGCACACACGAAACTTCCTCCCCTGCGCTCCCGCCGCTATCATCGCACCCGCCGCCATCACAGATGTTCCCATAAACGCCCGTCTGCTCATGTCCATTCCATCCCGCTCCCTAGTTCCGTCCAAAGTTCTCCGGTTCCGCCAATCCCAACGCAAGATTACCCCAAAGACCGGATGAGCCGCGAATGTTTCCGACCGCCCTACAGCCTACAGCCTTCAGCCTGTCGTCCCGCCGTTGTTAACCGCCGCGCCGTTTGCTAAACTCGCATCTCGGTTGGTTCGAGGTCACTTCGGGAAATTGTTTGTCCCTCTGATGTAGAACCTCAGACTTTCCCATGCAAGGGTTTCTATTATGAGCGTTGTATGTGCCCTTTCGATATTGAGTGCGGCGGTCTCGGCTGGCGAGTTGATGAGCGAGGAGATCGATCTCCCGCCGCGTCCCGATTGGTCGCGCCCGTTTGCGCTGTTGAACGGCGCGTGGGATTTTGACTTCGATCCCAACGACGCGGGCGTCAACGAGAAGTGGTTCGAGACCCACGCCTATTCGCGCAAGATCAACGTTCCCTTTCCGTGGCAGAGCGAACTGTCCGGCATCCAGGACGTCAATTATCAGGGGGCCGCGTGGTACCAGCGCGAGATCTCCGTTCCGGCCGGCGTCGCACACCAGCGGGTCTTCCTTGTGTTCGGCGCAGTGAATTGGCAGGCGACCGTGTGGATTGACGGGAAACAGGTTGCCGAACACGAGGGCGGATACACGCCCTTCGAGGTCGAGTTGACGGATCTCGTGAAACCGGGGCGGACCGCACGGCTCACCGTCCGCGCGTTCGACGTGACGGATCCCGAAACGCCGACGGGCAAGCAGACGGGATGGTACACCCCCACGGGCGGGATCTGGCAGTCCGTGTACATCGAGTACCGCGGCAAGTCGTACGTCAAGCACGCGCGCATCACGCCGGACATCGACAACGAACGCGTCGAGTTTGACTGCCGACTCGAGACGCCCACGGCGGGGACATACAACGTCGCCGTCCACGCCGTCGAAGGGGCGCGTCGCTTCTCCGTTAAGCAGGATGTCGCATGCACCGCGGGCGTCAATAACGTTCGCCTCGTCTTGCCGATCAAGTCCCCCGTGTTGTGGTCGCCCGACTCCCCCGTTCTATACGACGCGCGTATCGTGCTCAGCCGCCGCGATGATGTTGAAGATTGGGTCAAGACCTACTTCGGCATGCGGAAGATCTCGCGCGGGACGTACGCCGGTTCAAGCGACGAATACATCCTGCTCAACAATAAGCCCATCTACCTTCGCGGCGCGCTTCACCAGTCGTTCAATCCCAAAGGGATCTACACGCATCCCGACGACGCGTTCATCCGGAATGACTACGCCAAAGCGAAGGAATTCGGACTCAATTTCATTCGCATTCACATCAAGGTCGACGAGCCGCGCGCGCTGTACTGGGCCGACCGTCTCGGCGTCATGCTCATGTGCGACATGCCCAACTTCGCAAAGAACACGCCGCGCGCCCGCAAACTCTGGGAAGAAACCCTTCGCGGCGCCATCGACCGCGATCTCAACCATCCATCGATCATCGCCTGGTGCGATTTCAACGAGACGTGGGGAATCGGCGACGGCGGCTATACTCCCGAAACTCAACAATGGGTTCAAGACATGTTTCGCCTCACGAAGGAACTCGATCCGTCCCGCCTCGTCGAGGACAACTCGCCTTGCAACTACGACCACGTACAGACCGATATCAACTCCTGGCATTTCTACATCGACCAGCACCAAGGCGCCGCCGTACACATTAACAAAGTCGTGGAAAGCACGTTTCCAGGCTCGGAGTTCAATTACGTGAAGGGCCGCAAGCAGGATACCGCCCCGCTCATCAACTCCGAGTACGGCGGCGTGTCGGCGGGCGGCGGCGACCGCGATATATCGTGGGTATTCCTGTTCCTCACGAATTTGCTCCGGAAACACGAGAAGATCCGCGGCTATATCTACACCGAACTCGAGGACATCGAGTGGGAACACAACGGTTTCATGAACTACGACCGATCTCCGAAGGAGTTCAACTACCCCGCCGGGATCACGTTGGCCGAACTCCAGAACGATGAGTTCCCGGTGCTCGATTGCCCGCCCTACCAGCGCGTCGATCCCTTCGCTAAGGTGAGCGTGCCGATTCTGCTCAGTCATTTTTCCGAGCACACCGGGCTCAAGCTGCGCGTATCGGCCTTCGGCACGACGGCCAACGGAACGCCCTGGAGCGCGTGGTTCAAACCGCTCGAACGCGACGTCGACGCAAAGCCGTACACCGTCACGCCGCAAGGCAGCTACGACGTCGCATTGCCGGGTGCAACGGGACTGTTGATAGTCCTGGCCGAAGTCATGCAGGACGGACGGCGCATCGCCGCGAATTATTGCGTGATTGACGCGCGCGGCGAGACGTGGTTCAAGCCCGAAGAGTATGGCGCATCGTTCCCGGTGAACGGTTTCTCGACGTATGGATTCGCCAATGAAGCGCCGGCGAAACCTGGAAAGGTGTTCGGCCTCGGCGCGGGCTTCCTCGAATACAAGATCAAGCTCCCCATGCGTCTCACGGCCGACAAGATCGCCGCGTGCCGCCTCGTCGCCGAGATCGCCTCGAAGGCCGGACGCGAGCGGCTCGACTGGCCCGAGCGAACTAATCCTCTGGACTATCCTCAGACCGACGGAAAGCTGTGGCCCACCGACGTCACGATCTCGCTCAACGGCGTCCCTTTCCATCAAGTCACGATCAACAACGACTTCGCTGACGCGCTCGGCGTGCTGTCACACGCCGCCAACTACCAACACGGCTCCCGCGGAGAAGTGCTGGAAATACCCGTCACGGGCGACGCGCTCAACGCGCTCAAGACGTCCCTGAACGGCAACCGCGTTGTCACGCTTCGGTTTGAGGTAAAGCCCGACGCGCAGCACGTCGGCGGCCTCGCCCTCTATGGTGCGGATATGGGTTCCCGTCCCTGCGATCCGGCCCTGGTGTTTACGCTCGCTCCCGGCGCCAGTAAGCCAACCGGAGAAGCAAAGACCCTCGGCCACAAGACGCCCAGACCAACGAAGCAACCCAAGACTCCCTGACCCGTATAAGAAAGAAGGAGTGTACTCTTTCCCCTCTTCGCCTTTTCCTGTGTTACCATATCGGCGTCCGGGAAGCGCGGAAGAAGTCAGGCCCGAGGGGACATCATTCATGAACGCCTCGATGCGGAGCGGCACAAAGGAAGCGCCTATACACATCGATCTGATTTCGTTGAATCCGCCCGCTGGGGAAACTTGGAGCCTGAATCTCGAATCAGAGATTCTGACCCTCTCGCGGCCCGACGATCGGGTCGTGCTCAAGTTGCACAGGGACGAGGCCGCTCGTTATCTCCAGTTCACGTACGACGTCTTCCGAGGGCGCATCCTGAACTTCTTGCTCATTCATGGCGCCAAGAAGTACTCCTTCCGCTGCACACACGAACAACAGTCGATCCTTTTGCACTGGCTGCCTGAGACGGCCTCCTCGTATCTGACCCGCCAAGTCCGGTTGGCGTGCCTCGGTGTGGCGCTCTTCGGCGTGCTGCACCTGTTGATTCCCCAGACCTTCTTTTGGATCTGCGGCGTATGCCTGCTTGCGTCAGGACTCGCGGGTCTGACGTTTCCGAAGCGCGCAGCATTTCTGATTAACGGCGTCCTGATGATCCTCGCGGGGCTATGGGATCTCAGCGTAGGAAGCCTGGTGGATTTCCGCCCGTGGAATGTGTCCCCCGAAGATCGGGTTGTCCCGGTGATCGTGGGTAGCCTCGTCCTCTTGTGGGGAATCCAACAGATCTCGATGATGGGTCCCAACCAGTTGTTGCGCGCGGTGCGCGCAGTTCGGGACGAACGAGCCGCTTTCTTCCCAGAACACTCGCCCGCGGTCCGCTTTGTCGGCTTCTGCAACATTGCCGGATCGGTTGTTTTCGGAATCTACGCGCTTGCACTCGTGCTCGCCATATCGCTTCACGCAAGGACCTCAGCGGCCGGCCCGGCGTTACCTGAGATCGATCCCGTTGTGCGCGACCTGACCATATTTGGCGTGTTTGCGCTCTTGACGAACCTGTCCGCAATTCGATTTCTGGCTGGCAGGATGCCCGCCTATGCTGAAGCCAAAGTCTCCGGCCAATTCCTCGTCAGCGTTTCGGTGCTGTCCCTTTGGGGTGCGATCTCGAACGTGAACCTAGCCGAGCCTGCATCCCTGCTGAGCGGTGTGGTCACCGCAAACCCCTTGGTTTTCACTCGACCCCACGTCTGGGGTTCATTGATCTTGTGCGTCCTCGGTTTCAATCGCTGGTTCAATCATGCCGTGGACCGCGAACTTGAGGAGCAGCGCGATTGAAAGCATGCCTTGTCCGGAACCGCGCCTCCTTAGAAGAGAGATGCGCATTACGTGATTCAAGATTGCGCCTCGCCGTTGCAGTGCTCATCTTTATCAGCGCCTTTCAGGACGCTTGCTCTGAGCAATCGCTTCACTATTATTGGCCCCGGTTCCCGCGACCCGAAACCGTGTTTACCGTGAAGTCCGTCCCTTCACGCGAGATGGGGATATTGCTGGATACGCTGAGCGGCCTCGTGGCGCGCGGCGCGCTTCGTGGCCAGGCCAGCGAGATGATTTGGACGCCCCTCGACCACCCTTCCTACCAGCGATGGTTTCGCATGACGCTTGAACAGACCGGGGCGCGCGCGGACGGACCTTACGAGATCTGGGATCTTGTCAAGCGCTTCGCCGAACGCGGCATCGTGAAGGGCTACATTCTCTACCGCTATGACGACTCTGCGCGGAACTTCTTCGAACCCGGCGAGATGAATACTTCCGCGAACGTCGCGACGTCGCTCTGCGCGCTTTATGAAGGGGTCGCCGTTTCGGAGAAGCTCGAGGCCGCCGCGCAGGCACTCGGACTCACAAGGCTAATTGATGTCCGCGACATGACCGAAGAGCAGTGCTTCGATCAATACAAAGACCGGTTTGACAGAAATATCGTCGCGCTCCAGGACCCAAAGGCAAACGAAATTCGCTCCGAAGCCGTCGCGCTCGGATCGTTGGTTCTCACGCGGCCCGGCGCGCTCTATCAGAAGGCGCTTGCGCGTCTCAAGGTCGACACGCCAGTGCTGGGGTGGGGTATTGGCGACGAGATGGAGATCACAAAGCCGACGAGCCTTTGGGGGCATTTCATAACCGCCACGAACTGGTGCCACAACCTCCCCCTCCTCTCGACCGAACGCCCAGGCGAAACATTTCCCGCCGAAAAGCTGCGCGCCCGGCATGAAAAGTCAATCTGGGATCTCACATGGGAGGAAGACGTCCATTATGCGGCGTTCATCATGAGCGACGGCGACAACGTACAGTGGCTCATGGGCGACTTCATGGAAGACGCGAGCAAGTGCTTCTGGTCCCATCCCGATCGCGGACGTTTCCCAACTGGCTGGACGTTTTGCTACGTCGACCTGGCGCAGCTTTGTCCCCACGCACTCGAACATCTATTCAACACGGCAACACCGAACGACGATTTCGTCCTGTTCGGCGGCGGCTACTACTATCCCGACCTCTTCGGAATGAAACGGCCGGACACGGACGTCCTCAAACTTCACGCGCGACGGATCGCGGCCTATATGCGCATGGGCAATCTGCGTTCCCTGGCGGTCAACGCCGAGAAATGGGACTCGGAACGCGCCCTCGCCGCATACGCCACTTACGCGCGCGAGATCCGCGACCTAATGGGCATCTTCGCGATACAGTACGCGCCATACACGGCGGGCGGCGGCGCGGTTAAGTGGATTCAGGAACGCGACAAGGCGTCTGAGTTGCCCGTCATCTCCGCACGGTTCTCGATCTGGGGCAACACGAACACCGACCGTGACGACAGCCCGACGGTAACCGCGGCCCGCTTGAACGAGATGCCCCACGCCGGTCCGGCCGCTACGGCGGACCACTTCAGTTGGGTCATCGTCCATGCCTGGTCATGGTTCAAGATTCCCGAGAAAGGAACGCCGCCAGATGCGGAGGAAATCGATCAGAAACTTGGAGGATCGCCGGGAACCGGTCGCGGTCTTGCTTCGGTGAAGTGGTGTATCGACGCACTCCAGCCCCACGTGAGAGTCGTAACGCCCACCGAGTTCCTCCTGTTGATGCACTTGCGTCTCAGACCTGAGAAAACGCTTGCCGATGCACTCGACGGACTCGAACGCGAGGTCCAACAGCAACTCACCGACCGCAAGAAGAGTTCGGCGGAGCTGAGCCGCATCACGGAACTGCTAACAAGCGCACGCAGTGCACTAAAGACCGCCGATTACCGGAACTGCTTCAACACGGCCAAGGAATTGAGCCATGCGCTCCCGCCCGGCAACTGAGCGAACACCACCGGCAAGCCCCATGCGTCGTGCTCGTGCTAATCGTAATCGAAAAAACGAACGACCACAGTCACGAAGAGTATTCCTGTAATGCGGCGCTCTTAATCGACAAGAGCACTTCGCCTGATTCCTGATTCCATTCTCACGGCCTCGCGCCATCCGCACACGGGAATACTGACGGCGTGTGGATCCGTGATATCTCATTTGCTCGATTACGATTACGAGCAGGAGCACGAGCACGGAAAGCCGGAGACGAAGTACGCGAAAACCGGAAGAGCCGGGAGTTGGTTGTACTCCTCGGCATCTTGCGTCCGATAAATGAATCGTGCATACTCGTGGAACACGGCAAAGGGCATGCCTCGGAGGGCTGTTATGCGATTTGAGACGACGCGGTTCGGCGCCATCGAGACGGACCCGGAATCGGTCATCACGTTCACGCAGCCGATCATCGGGTTTCAGACGTTGCGCCGTTTCGTGCTCCTGCCGGGCCCGGCGAGCGGGGATGGCGAGGACAGCCGCGTTCGTTGGCTGCAATCCACGGAGTCGCCCGAGGCGGCGTTCCTCTTGATGGACCCCCGGTCGGTGTACCCCGGCTACACCGTTGAACTGCGCCCGGAAGAAATGGTTGAACTGGGCGCGGCAGCGGCAGCGGACCTGGAGGTCTATACGCTGCTGGTTGTGCCGCAGGACCACACACAGGTCCGAACGAACCTCAAGGCGCCCATCGTGATCAACTTGAGGCAACGTCTGGCAAAGCAGGCGATCCTGGATCGCCAGGACTATCCGATACAGTTTTTCCTCCTGCAAGAGAGCCCGTCATCCGGAGAACCCAGGGAGGCCGTCCCTCCTGAAGAGGCCAGGGGGTGAGCCATGCTGGTGCTGACGCGCAAGACAGATGAGAGCATCATGATAGGGAACGAAATAGAGGTGAAGGTGCTCGATCTGAGAGACAACCAGGTGAAGCTGGGCATTGTCGCGCCGCGTCACATCGCCGTTCACCGGCGCGAAGTATACGAGGCGATCCAGGCCGAGAACGCGCAAGCGGCGGCGGCGGCGAGCGCCGCGGCTTCGCATCTCAGCAGCATCTCGAACCTGATTCCGCGATAGAAAGGACCGTACACATGGAGGTGATAGTCGACGGACGGAAGGGATTTCAGTTCAAGGAGGAGCCGCAAGACGTTCTCGCGGCGGTTGCGAAGGTCAGCGATGTATTGCGCGCGCAAGGGCGGGCGGTCCTGTCGTTGATGGTGGATGGGCGATCCGTGAGCCCGGAGGGCATCGTGGCCCAACTCGAAAACAAGCCGCTGAGCGGCGTGCAGACCCTTTCGATATCCACGGAAGCGATCCACACCCTTGTGAACAACTGCCTCGCCGAACTCGAGCGCGCTTTGCCAGAGTTGCCGGAGGTCTGCCATCGTCTTGCGGAGGTTTTTCAGAGCGAGCGTCCGGAGTCGGGCTATGAGCCGTTCGAGCAACTCGCCGCGATCTGGAAGACAATCAAAGAGCGTGAGATCCAGATCTTCAACGCCCTTGATATCGACCTTAAGTCGATCGAGGTGGACAGCGAACCCATTTCGCGCATTCACGAGGAACTGAACCAGTATATCGACGAGGCGGCCGAGGCCCTCAAGGCCGGGGATTGCGTTTTGCTCGGGGACCTGCTCGAATATGAACTGGCGCCGCGCGCGGAAACCGAAGCCGCCATCGTGGCGTTGTTGCGCGACAGGGTTTCGGGCTGACCCTTCCCGGTCCGTCTCGCGTCCGGCCGCGGTGGTGCATCACGTACTGCCCTGCGGAACAGAATGGATAGACACGGATGTCAGGACTTCGAGTTCTTACCTTCAACTTTCATGAACCGTACCTTTGCCTGATGGCGAAGACGCAACTGGATTTCACGGTGGGGCTTTACGCCAAGCCGCCGCTTGCCCGGCACTGGCACACGCAGTTCCGTCCGATTCCCACGAACATGAAGCTCGTCGAGGAGAGCACGTGGCGGGCGGAACTCGAGGCGGGCAAGTTCGACGTGGTCGTCGCGCACAATGAGTCCAACGCGATCGACCTTTTCAAGTACGACACGCCCAAGCTGCTGGTATGTCACAATCGGCGGACCTTTCTCCGGGAAACGGTCACCGCGGACGTACAGGATGCGGCGGCCGTGTTCGACCGGCTGCTGGACCGGTTGCAGGAACGTTTCACTTTCGTGTTCATCTCTGAATCGAAGCGCGCGGACTATGGCATTCCAGGCATCGTAATAATGCCGGGCATCGACGTCGAGGAATATGGAGGTTATTCCGGCGAGGTGGCGGAAGTGTTGCGCGTGGGCAACCTCATGCGCGACAGGAACCAGATGTTCGACGTGGACTTTCAAGAGAAAGTCTGCGAGGGCATTCCCAACCGTGTCGTCGGCGCCGATCCGCAGATTCCCGGGGCGCGGCCCTCGGGTTCATTCGAGGAATTGCTGCATTTGTACCGCTCGCGGACCTGCCTCCTCCACGTGACGCGCGAGAAGTACGAGGACGGGTACAACCTATCGATGATCGAGGCGATGGCGTGCGGCATGCCCGTGGTCTCGCTGGCCAATCGCACGTCTCCCCTCACGGACGGTGTGGACGGATTCGCGTCGTATGAGGCGGAGACCCTCCACGGCCGCCTGCGCGCCCTGTTGGAAGACGCGAACCTCGCGCGTCAATTGGGCGCTCGAGGACGCGAAACGGTCGCGCGCCGCTTTCCCATCGCCGCGTTCATTCAGAACTGGCGCACTGCCATCGAACGGGCGGCAAACACGAGTCCCCGGCGCGTTGGACGCGCTCAACGCACGGCGGCAAGAAACAGGCGAATCCTGCTCCACTACGTCGCGTCGCCGATTACGACGGCGAGGTATTTGGACAGCGCCGCGCGAAAGAAGCACCGGGTCGTGACTGCGGGATTCCGCTGTCCCGAGAAGGTGCTGGAAAACTGGGGCTTCAAGATGCCTGCGCCCGCCTATCCCGCACACGACGTCGACCTGCCTCTTCAGACGGCCTACCGCGAAATCGTGAAGCGGTTGCCTGATGGCTTTGATCCGGACCTCTATCTCTGGGTCGATTCCGGCATGAAAGAGGTCCCCGCGGATATCGAGGCCCTGACGTGTCCCAAAGCATGCTATTTGATCGACACGCACATTGCGCCGGAGCCGCGGATCGCTATCGCGAAACGTTTCGACTACACCTTTCTGGCGCAGAAAGCGCAGGTGGACGCGTTCCAGCGCGAAGGCGTCGGGAATGTGCGGTGGCTCCCCTTGGCGTGTTCGCCCGAGCTTCACGACGTGGAGCGCATGGATCGAATCCACGACGTGTCCTACGTGGGGGGGCTGGATGGCGACGCCACCGATCGGCGGCGCAATCTCCTTCGCGAGATCGCCAGCCGGTTTCCCAACAGTAAGATCGGACGGTTTTGGCCGCACGAGATGGCGGCCATCTACGCGCAATCGAAAATCGTCATCAACGCGAGCGTAAACCGCGACGTCAACATGCGCGTGTTCGAAGCCATGGCTTCGGGCGCGCTGCTTATCACGGACGAGGCGGACGGCCTCGAGGATCTTTTTGAAGACGGCAGGCATCTCGTCATCTACCGCAATGACAATGACGCGCTTGAGCTTATCGACTACTATCTGAAGCACGACGAGGATCGCGAACGCATCGCCTCCGCGGGTACGGCGGAGGTGTTCGATAAGCACACGTACGATCTCCGGTTGCGAAACATCCTGGGTACGGCGGCGGCTGCGCCCATCGCGGCGGGGAGATTCAAAGGGGAATCGAGGTTTCACGCCGGAGGATATTACCGCAACACGCGACCGGAGGTGGCGCAATTTGTGCCGTTGAGCGCGCGGCGGCTTCTCGACGTCGGTTGCGGCGGGGGTGACTTCGGGTACGCCCTCAAGCAGCGCGGCCTAAAGGAAGTGCACGGTATCGAAATAGTCGAGCGGGCCTGGAAGGAGGCCCAGAAGCTGCTCGACAAAGCCATCCTTGGAAATATCGAGGAGATGGAGCTTCCTTACGCGGACGGCTATTTCGATTGCATTACGTTTTCGGACGTCCTGGAACACCTTCGTGATCCGGCGGCGGTCTTGCGCAAGGCGGCGCGCGTTCTCGCGGCGGACGGGACGGTCTTGATGAGCATACCCAACGTCCGTTTCTACGAGGTGGTGACGATGCTCGCGAATGGCGGCTGGAAATACGAAGACGCGGGGATCATGGACCGGACGCATCTGCGCTTTTTCACCGTGGCGGAAATGCATGCGATGGTGAAAGACGCCGGACTCGAGCCGCTCCACGTACAACCCCTGTCCTATGTGCCCGAGGACCGGCTCCCGCGGAACGCCGACGGTTCGGTCACCCTCGGCCGCGCAACGCTGTGGCCGCTCGACGACCAGGATTACCGGGACTTGCTCACCTACCAATACATCGTCATCGCGGGAAAGCCGGGCGTCGATCGCCTCGCGAAGGCGCGAGAAGCGTTGGAGGTCAAGGGAAATGAGGCCGCGCTGATACTGGCGGAGCAGGCGCGAGGGGTTGACGAATGCGAGCGCAGGAAGATCATGGCCGCGGCCTTCGCGCGCCTGGGGCAACTCCTGAATGCCGAGAAACTTTACCGCGAGGCGCTGTCGCTGCGGCGCAACGACGTGGAAGCGGCCGGCGAACTCGGCATACTGCTCGTTGCCATGAACCGGACCGGGGACGCGAAGCCGTATCTCGAAAAGGCCGCCTCCGCCGATCCCGAAAACGAGCGCGTCACGGGCGCGTTGGGCTTGGTTCATCTAACGGAAGGACGGCGCGAGGAAGCCTTTGCGTGCTTGGTTGCGGCCCTGGAAAACTCGTACGAAGGCGTGACGCTTGTCCCCCATCTCATCGACTTGGCTCGACAACTCAACCGCCTTGAAGAGATCGGGGACTTGCTGTGCCGTTACGCGAACTTTCATGCCGGGAATGCGGTCCTCGCGTGCACCTACGCCGAATTCCTGATGAAAGTGGGCAGAGATGCGGAGGCGCGCGAACGCCTGGAAACGGTATTGTTGTTGAGTCCGGGTCATGAGGGCGCGCGCGGGCTGCTTGGCAGACTTGACCGCGAAGGCAAGTCATAAGGGACCATTTTCAGATCAATGGAGACAGTGCATTTGTCGAACGTGGACGCATATGAAACCAGCTTGTGAATGGCGCGAAGAACTTGCACGGGTCGCCGTGGGAAACGAAATCGAACGCATTTCCGGACGCGGCGGCGACGCCACGCTCAAGGTGGGAAACGTCTTTCTTCACAGCCGCTACAATCCGCGTGAAGAAGCGGCGCGGCTCATTGATTCCGCCGAGTTGAACCTGGAGCGGCCGGTGCTCGTCATCGGTATCGGGTTGGGCTATCACGTGCTAGAGCTGCTAAGCCGGGGCGCCGACGTTGCTGTAGTCGAATTCGATCCCGCCGTTGCCAGATTGGCCGTGGAAGGGCCGTTGCGGGCGTCTAATGTATTGCTTGGCGTGGGATCTCCGGAGGAAATAGTGGAGAGCGGCGGGTTTCGGCATTATGCATCCAAGATCCCTCAAATATTGGTTCATCCTCCCACGGCGCGGCTGCATCCGGCCTCTACCGAGAGCATAGTGGCGCTGACGGTAAACGCGGCGCTCGGCGCGCAACGCCTTCGAATCGCGGTCGTAGGCCCGATGTATGGCGGGTCGCTGCCCATCGCGGGCTATCTCGAACGCGGTTTCCGGGCGCTGGGCCACACCACGACGCTTGTGGACAACAGCCAGGCGTGGGATCTCTACAAAGACGCAACCGAAGGCATCAAGACCAAGCAGGCATCGAGTCAACTTGGAAACATGCTGGGTAATTTCCTGGGCGAGTGGAGTTACGCCCGCGTCGCGGAATTCGGCCCCGACATTTGCGTCGTGATGGCGCAGGCCCCCGTCGGACCGACGTTCCCGGTCCGTCTGGCCAAGGACGGCATTGTCACGGCCTTTTGGTACGTCGAGAACTGGAGGCATCTGCCGTATTGGAAAGAGATCGCCCCTTATTACGACGTCTTCTTCCACATTCAGCCCGGCGAGTTTGAGCAGCAGCTTCACGAAGCAGGCGTAAGTTGTCAAGCTTATGTGCAAACCGGCTGCGACCCGGATATTCACAGGCCCGTGAAGCTCACGCATGATGAGCTGCGAACTTACGGGTGCGATCTGTCGTTCGCCGGCGCGGGTTACCCGAACCGCGTTCAAGTGTTCAAAGGCCTGACGGACTACAAGTTCAAGATCTGGGGCGTCGCCTGGTCAGGAAAGGAACTCCAGCACATCGTGTGCAATCCGGAACAACGGTTCACTCAGGAAATATTCGCGAAGATCGTTGCCGGTTCAAAGATCAACCTCAACCTGCATTCCAGCACAACGCATGAAGGCGTTGATCCGAAGTGCGACGCAGTCAACCCTCGCGTCTTCGAGATCGCGGCGTGCGGCGGGTTCCAGCTCTGCGACCCGTGCATCGGCCTCGAAACGCTATTCGACTTTGACAAAGAACTCCCCGTGTACCGCGACCTCCCTGAATTGCGCGGGCGCATCGACCATTTCCTCGCCCACCCGGAAGAGCGCGCGCAATATGCAGCCCGCGCCAGGGAACGCGTCCTGCGCGAACACACTTACGAGCAACGCGCGCGGCGGATGCTCGACGTCATCCTCGAACACTTCGGACCGCGCCTCTTGAAAAAGGGCATCCGAATTCAGCGGACGATGTCGGAGATGGCCGGCGTCGTGGGACGCGACACTGACCTTGGCCGCTACCTTGCCTCGCTGCCTCCGGAACTCCTGTTCACGCACGAGAACATCAACGAGCAACTCACGAAGGCGACCTCCGAAATGTGTTATCCCGAGAAGGTGTTCGCGTATCTGCGCGAGGTGCGAAACTTCGCCGAAACCCTGCTGGCGCTGCGGACCTAATCATGCGCATCCTGGTCATGCAAACGACACGCATGGGCGACGTCATCCAGACGTCGCCGCTGATCCGCGTCTTGCGAACCAAGCATCCCGACGCGCACATATCGTTGATGGTGCGCAAAATGGGCAAGGCCGTCGCCGAACACAACCCGGACGTCGATGAGGTGATCGTCTACGAGGAAGATGAGATGTTCAACGCGACGCGCGCGCAGGACTCGGAGCGTCTGTTGAGCGCATATCGGCGTGCGGAGGAGGAGATCCGGCGGCTCAAGAACGACCGCTATGACGTCGTCTACAATTGCACGCACAGCATCGCCTCGGCCATGCTGATCAAACTCGCGGAGATCCCACTCGTGGCCGGCGCGCACCTCAGCGACGATTGGCAGTTCGTGCTGCGCGGGCCGTGGATCAACTATTTCTTCACCAGCGTCTTCCACCGCGAGCATAACGATCTGAATCTCTGCGACATCACGCAACGGTTCGCGGAAGATGCCGCGCCCTGCCATCATCTCGTCTTTAAAACTACGGACGAGGACCATGCGTTCGTGCAGGATCTAATGCAGGAGCACGGCATCGGACCGGAGGATTTCCTTGTCTGCTTTCAGCTTGGCGCGAGCGAGGAGAGCAAGCGATGGTCCGAGGCCCATTTCGCGGGCCTGGCGCGCCTTCTGGCCGAAAAACGGAATGCGAAAATCATGCTCGTGGGCGTCAAGGAAGAGGCGATCCTGGGCGAGAGCTTCGTGCGGCACGCGCCGGGTATAGCAATTCCGCTTTTCGGCAAGACGAGCGTGCCGCAATTGGCGGCGCTGCTCGAACGCGCGAACCTGCTGGTCACGAACGACACCGGAACCATGCACATTGCCGCGGCGGTGGATTGCCCAATCGTGCTGGTGAGCGTCGGCTACGTCCATTTCCGCGAGACGGGTCCATATGGCGAGGGACATTGCGCGATCGAGCGCCGGCGCTCTCAACTCGGGCGCGCGGACGGCGTGCCTGACGGACTCAAGGAGCGGTTTGAGATGCGACCGGAGCAGGTGCTGCGCGCGATCGAGATTACGCTGGCGGCGCGTCGCGATGGACCCGTGGCGCAAATGGAAGAGGACCCGGAACTTTCCGACGTGGACGTCTTCATGACGCGGGTTGCCGCGGATGGGTGCCTGCAATGGTATCCGGTGCTGCGGCGTCCGCTCGCGGAAACTGATTTCCTGCGGATCGCCTACCGCACCGCATGGCTGGAGCGACTCGTGGCTCGAGTGGACCCGGAGGTCGAGCGCGACTGCGTGAAAACGATGTTGCGCTACTACCTGTCGCCGGGCCGCGACGCCGTCGAACAGTGGCGGAGGGATCTCACGTCCGTGTTTGCAGGGCTTGCCGAGGTCGCGCGTCGCGGCATTCGGTTGACCGAATCGCTGCTGGCCCACCTCAGCGGGAAACGGAATCTGCAAAAGGCGCGGCAGTTGACCGAGGAACTCAGGCGGATCGATGATGAGATGAGGATCTACGGCGAGTTGCACTCGCAATGCAAGCCCCTCGTGTTGATCTCGCGATATGAGAGGGATAATCTCGAAGGGGCGGATCCCATCCGCCTTGCTGAAACGACGCTTCAGATATACAACGACTGTCACGCGCGGGCGACGCTCACCGCCGCGAAGATCGATGAGGTGGCCGCCTGCTGTCTCAACGGCTAGGCTGGACTTCGACGGCGTAGACCTGGGGACTGCCGTCCATGTCAGAGAGGAATACCACGCGTTTGCCATCGGGGGTGAAATGCGCGTTGGGCGCGATCTTGTAGCTATGGCGCTTCATGTTGCACAGACGCTCCACGCGCAGCCTGCCGCCTTCGGGAACGAAGAGGTCGATCCACCTGGCTGAATGGGCCAATTCGAAGAACCGGCCCTCGCCATCGCCGCACAGCAGCGTTCCGTCCTTGGAGATGTTATAGTGCCAGCACATCTGGCTGCGCTTAAGCGGATATAGCGTTGACTCGCCGTTCTTGATGCTTGTGCGCGCGAGATACGTGTGCGGACCAAACACGTAAGTGACGAAGTTCATCTTTCCGCGGAGTCGCGGGACCTGTAGGTCGAACCAGATGTTATCGCCGTCCCGATCCCAAAACTCGTGCGTAACGAGCGTCTTGGGGACTGAAACGGGATAGAGCTTCGTGAGGCCTGCGCCGTCGGTGCGTATGAGCCACATGCGGTGCAGGCGGCGCTCCGGGCCTTCGTGGCAGAACTCGAGGAGCGTGGGGTCCGTCGGGGAAAACTGCACGTGGCCAAGCCATGCGTTTTCCGTATAGAACTCGCGGACTTCACCCGTCTCGATGCCGATCGTGTAGATCACATTCGGTAGTTTGGCCTCGAAGATCGCCTCTATCCACTTGTCGCGAGGCATCGTGTTGTAGAACGTCTCCTCGCCCTTGGCGTAGCACGCGGCAAGAAGCGTCTCATCCGCGTTGACGGAAAACCCGCGTCCGAACCCATAGTAGGCCGGCACTTTCGCGATAGCGCGCGTCGAGAGCGTGTCGACATGGGTCGAATAGACGGTGTCGCCGCTAAGGTAGAACAACTCCCTGCGTTTCGGTGCAACCACTTCGAAACTGACCGTATGATCTGAAGTTATCCGGCGGGTTTCGAGCGTCTTGAGATCGACGGTGAAGGCGGCTCGGCCTTTTTCGGTATAGCCTATGAACCTAGAAACGGCATTTGGATCTTGCGTTGGTAGTTGGAAGTAGTTCAAGA
>CAZPMT010000007.1:91790-93368 GCA_964587655.1 uncultured Nitrospiraceae bacterium | reverse complement strand
AAAACAAAGACTTGACTTACAAACCCAAGAAAAGACTAAAATGAAGACTCAGGTTTAAGAACGACAACAAGCATTGCATCAGCGCCCGAATCAAGAACCAGCTTCGCGTATTCCTCGGCAGTGTACTCCTTGCCTGGAAACAGAACGGAGAGCGACGGGTGCGCGCCGACTCCTGATTCCGACAGTCTCGCGACGAATACTCCTTCTGCGGTCTGCCGGGACTCAAGGTCTGGGAATGGGGCGGCTACGAGGATGTTGTGATAAACGCGCGGAGAAACCGAAGGGTCTTTGATGGCGGTCAGCTTGGTGGTAGCGCACGAAGACAAGAGAAAGCACAACAAGACCGCAAGGGTTGCTCTTCTGTACCGGCAACTGATCATTTGCTGGTCTCCCCCATTTCGTTTGAGCGTATGCTACCGCCCATCTCCCTCTATGTCAATACCCTACCCGTCACACCCGAACACAGCGGCCACAGGCGGGAGTACCCTCTTTCCGAACGGCACGCAAAATGGGCTTACCATTCTGCGAGGATAGTCCCCGCGCTGTGTTCCACAACGGAACTGGGACAACACGGCGCGGCTCACTGATGAGATTGTAGCTCGTGTCCCGCTTGCTTGCGCTCATGTTCCTCCTTCGCTTTGCTGTACCACTCGGTAAGCGCGCGCACGCCTTGGGACAAGTTCCCCTCGCCTACCTCGAACGCCACAGCCCTGTGCATGTCGTTCCAGTAGATCGCGCTCTGGATAAGGGGCTTCACTTCCGCTCTTGCTCGTGTCATATTTCGTCTCCGTTTTATCACTCCGGCAGAGGAACCGCCAAGTGCCGAGGCCCCTCCGCAGATACCCCGCCCGGCTTAGAGAAGGAAACGCCCGCCAAAAATGCATGCATGCAAGAATGCCCTTCACCTCGCGGCATTGGCATCTTTTATTGATTCTAGCAGGAAATATCTTTTGTTTACAGGATACGCGGGTTGCCTTTTGTCCTTTTTGGGACCGGTCGCCGTTTCCATACTATCTACCGAGGGCCTGTGTCCGTGTTGTGGGTTCTTGAAGTTTATTACGCCTGGAATCTCGGACCAAGCCACATTCTGCTCCGTCAACCCCGGACGCTTATCGACATTCTTGAGGGACCTTGACATTTTTGTGATTTCCGCATTAGACTCGTTCGCGTGGGACGAAGGGATAATCTCTTAACCTACAACTGAGGAGGGGAGTATCATGCGGGACAAGGCGAGATTCTTGTTTGCAGTTCTGTTTCTTCCCGTGGCTTTCTTGGGTTGTCCTACGACCAACGGAGAGACGGGCGTTACCGCTATTCACGCGGGGGCCAATATCACGGTGGAGCCAACCACAGGGACCGGCGTTGTAACAATCAGCGCCGCAGGCGAACCGGGTCCCCAAGGTCCGCAAGGTCTGACGGGCGCTGCCGGTGCGACAGGCTCCCAAGGTCCGCAAGGTCTGAAGGGCGATACGGGAGATGTCGGAGCGACAGGTCCCGGAGGTCCGCAAGGTCTGAAGGGCGATACGGGCGATGTCGGTGCTACAGGCCCCCAAGGTCCTCAAGGTCTGACGGGCGATA
>CAZPMT010000007.1:0-91690 GCA_964587655.1 uncultured Nitrospiraceae bacterium | reverse complement strand
CCGGAGGTCCGCAAGGTCTGACGGGCGATGTCGGAGCAACAGGTCCCGGAGGTCCAAAGGGCGATACGGGCGATGTCGGTGCGATAGGCCCCCAAGGTCCAGCGGGCGGTTTGCTGGTCCCCGAAAACGTGACATGGAGTTCTGGTTCTGACCTTTGGACTCCTTTACTGTGGCTCACCAATACAGGACAGGGACC
Organism: uncultured Nitrospiraceae bacterium; assembly: GCA_964587655.1. Lineage (GTDB taxonomy): Bacteria > Hydrogenedentota > Hydrogenedentia > Hydrogenedentales > SLHB01 > CAZPMT01. Next base: position 91,494 of record CAZPMT010000007.1, on the reverse strand, counting down.
GGCTCTCTGCGCTATGGGTGGCTCTGGAAACTTCGCTGCCGCTTTCTACAGTTCCAACTCGCTTGTGTCGGCAGTCTATGCAGGCTCTCAAGGTCTCTCAGATTTCAATCCCGGTATGTTTGTGAAGGGTACGTTCATGGCGACCGGGACGAAAAACGCTGTCGTAGATACAACAAGCTATGGAAAGCGATTCACGTACGCGCAGGAATCTTCCGAAGTCTGGTTTGAGGACTTTGGCAGTGGCCAGCTTGTAGCGGGAGAGACCACAGTTGAACTGGATCCTGTGTTCTTGGAAACCGTAACCATCGACGACACCCATCCCATCAAGGTATTCGTTACCCTGACGGATGATTGCTCCGGGGTCTACGTGTCCAAGGACGCTACATCCTTCACCGTGCATGAGTTGGGCGGCGGAACGAGTAACGCTACTTTCGACTGGCGTGCGGTGGCGAAGCGAAAAGGCTTTGAAGACATGCGGCTTGAAGAGAGCAAGAACTGATTCCGTATCGGGCATCGGACGAAGTCGGCCCACTTGGGCGTCTGAGATAAGACGTGTCCGTTGACAAGATGTGTGGCGCGGGCCGCCGCGCGTTCGAGTTGTTTCCGGCGCTGGCTATGCATGGGCGCCCTCCGGATGTCGGGGCGTCAACATGCGAAGTCGGTTCTTAAGGTGCGAAACCTTCAAGAGCAACAGGTCCGGTTGCGGCCACACAAGGGACGCCTTTTCTTCGGGGACTGGCTCGAGTAGTCTCAAACGGACCCGCTCGCGCACCTGATTGAGTTTCTCTGCCCGTGCAGGAGCATCTGGAGAACACCGCTCACACTGGAGTAGTAGATCACCGCATTTCTTGAGGGTGTTCGGGGGCTTTTCGGTGGAAGGATCACCGCATTTCTTGAGGGTGTTCGGGCGTTTCTTGGCGTGAACACCCTCACGTTTTGAGGTGATGGCACCCTCATTTCTTGAGGGTGTTTTTGTTTTGAGAAACTTCCGGCGCCGATCCCTGTGCTGAGCTACCTGACTTGCCTTGGAAATCCGCGCAGCCTCGATCCGCTTCCGTTCGCTCTCAGTAAATCTGTACTTTCGCCACGTGGCGGACGGCATGAAGAGCATTGCCCCACCAAGTGTGCGTTCTATGGGCGACGTGAAGAAGCCCACACGAAGGATTTCTTTACGCGCCGCAAGAAAAGCGTTCTCGCTTATGCTCTCTCGACATTGAGACCATGCGAAGTAGAAGCCATCGCGCGCGATCGGGCCCGCGCGCTTCTCCCAACCACTCGCGCGAAAATACACGTCCAGCATTTCGAGCAGAATCACCCGGGCAAGTGGTTTCAATGCGCACCAGCCTTGAGACTCGCGTACACTCGCAGGAATGCGGAGGGAACCTTCACCCTGGGCGGGCTGAAAGAAGCCGTCGACAATAGAGCGCTTGAAGTTCCTTTTCATGCTTCCCCCGGCTGAAAGGGTACAGACCCTTCCGCTTCGGTCGTTTGTTCAAAATCATGCGCCTTAACCGGGGTGTCCAGCGATTCTATGCGGCCTGTGCGCCAGGGCCAGAGGGTGCAGTCTGCGATATGACACCGTCTAACTTCGGCGGCGTTTCCGCAACAACACTCAAGGCACTTTTGCCGGATCGCGGCTTTGCGAAAAAGAGGTTTGTCTACCCGGAAGTTATAGCCTGTAACCGTAGCATGAATCACGCCATGTTTCTTCAGAGTTGGCATCACGCAGCCCCGCCTTGCCTGTGGGCCGCGATCCATGCGTCGAGGGCTTCAACCTCGTAACGAATCATCCGCCCCGCCTTCACGAAGGGCGGCGTTGGCGCATGCCCTTCCCGCTGTCCCTCAGCGCGGCCTCTCGCAAGGAATGGCCGGGAAACGCTTAGGTACTTGCAAGCTTCCTTTTCCGTAAGCAACCGAGTCATGTCTGATGTCCTCATTTATGCGCGGCCCTATCGCCACGTGTGGGTATATTCTGAGGCACACCAGAAGGAGCGTAACGACGTTACGCGAGAAAAGGGGGGCATTCATTGGATTTTTTGCGAAATGGGCGTAAGAAAAACGTAAGGACGTTACGGTTCCAGCGGTTTCGTGGCGGAGCGTTTCTTCTTGGTGACTTTGGTGTCCTCGTCAAGGGCTTCGTCGCGTCTTTCCAAAATCCACGAGTTGAGACTGTCCAGGTCATACCGCTTGTCAAGACCTTTACCAGACACCTTGATCTTTCCGGCCACTGCCGCCCGCCTGATCCGCTGTACCGCCCCTCCCTGATCGATGCTGTTTGGCAGTCCGCCATAGCCCATTCGGTCGATGTAACGCCGCGCGGCGTCCGCCTGACGTAGCCCACCTGTCATCCGCTCTTGTGACCGCTCCTCGCTTTCATCTGGCCGCCCCGGTTGCGGCCTTAAGTCAATACCGAGAATCCGGCCCCAGCGCTCATCGATCTCCATCCCATGCGATTCTACCGCCCAACGGCAGACATCAGCGGGCTTCAATATCCATTCGCCCATGCTGGCCGCGTCTTCCGGGGTAAATTCCTCCAGGCAGTCGTCAACCCCAAACGCCCCCTGAACCTGAAACGCCCCCCGGGCCAGAGGATGCGCTTTCCACAATGCGGGAAGATCGCATTTTCTGATCGCCTTGTCAATGGCAACAAGAAGATCCGCGCCTTGGGGGAACTCCTCTGAATACTTTCCGAAATCGGAAAGACAGCCAATCTCCACAGGCTCGAAGCCGTAGAGAAGGTATCTCGCTTGCCACGGGGTCCAATGGGGTTCCCTTGCCCAGCGCTGATAGTCTTCCTGTGTTTGGAGAGGTATAAGTGCCACGTTGCGCCTCCTTGAGAATGCCCTTGGTTTGAGAATGCGCCGGGCGGGCGGTCCAAGGAAACCGCGTTCGGGCGCCAGATCGCAACTTCAACTCTCTGCTTTGCCCCCGGCGTTCTCATCGGGTCGAACGAAACCGATACGCCGCCGTTTCTGTTCGGGCGGCGTCATGAGGCTGCGGATAGCCGCCATGAGGGACTGAATCGCTTCATCATGGGTGTCGAGTCGCTGCTCCAATTCGGCCAGCTTGTGCGCCAACTCTCGGTTCGCCGTCAGCGCCTCTCGCATTCGCACAAAGGCGCGAACGATGAGCACGCTTACTTCAACGGCTCTGGGGGAATTCAGGATCGTGGCCGCCATGATTGCGCCGTGTTCCGTGAAGGCATACGGCAGCGCCGGGGAAAACTTGAGGCGCGAGAGGTGGTCACAATTTGTGACCAGATCCCGTTTCTCTTCGGGCGTCACCTTGAAAATGAAGTCCAGAGGGAACCGTTTCCGGTTGCGCTTGACAGCCTGATTGAATGCCTTGGTCGGCACCCCGTACAACACTGCAAGGTCCGCGTCCAGGATAACCTTCTGGCCGCGCAACACGATAATGGTTCTCTCGACTCGTTCCATCGGGATTATCTCGTTCATTCCTCACTCCTGGGTTTCCGGTACTACCGTACACTCTTTCGCGCGGCCTGGGCCATTCTAGGCGGCTTCTCAAGCGAAATCACGTTGCTCCGAGGTATGAGCCTGTCAACGGCGTCCTGCATTATCTTCGGCGCAAGGTGGGCGTAGCGTTGCGTCATCTGGAAGCTGGAATGCCCCAAGAGGCGCGACACAACGTAGAGGTCCACGCCGGACATAACCAACCTGCTCGCGAAGTGATGTCTCATGTCATGCCAGCGGAAATTCTGAATGCTCGCTTCTTTGAGCGATGCCGCCCATGCGGTGTTGACGTTGTCGAAGGGCTTGCCGTCGCGCCCGGGGAAGACAAGGTCTGTCCCCGTGGTCTGTCGCCGCCATGCCTGTAGGGTGTCGATGACAGTCTGATTCATCGGGACATGCCGCGATGTGCCGCTCTTCGCGGTCGCCCCGGCAACGGTCAAGGCGCCGCTCGTAAAGTCGATGTCAGACCATCTCAGATTGAAGACTTCGCCGCGCCTCATGCCCGTGTTCAGGCTCAGCAGAACCATCGGCTTGAGATGGTCCGTGAACTCCACGACGCGAAGGTCAGGCAGTTCCCCGCGTTCTCTCGCGCGACACCATGCGTTGTAGCGGTCGCGTTCCGCCCGTTGACGTTCCTGTCGCGCGTCCAGTGCCGCAAACAGCGCCGCCTCTTCGTCTCCGGTCAGGTATCGAATCTTCGCTTTCGAGTCTTCCTTGACGCGCTTCATGTTCGCGAGTGGGTTCGCGTCCAGGTGTTTCCACTCAACGGCCCGCTGCAAGCACGCCTTGAGATAGGTCAGGTCGCGATTCGCTGTCGCCTTGTGTCCGGCTTCGATAACCTTCGCGCGCCACTTCTCGACCTGCCATGCCGTGATCTCGTGAAGGCGCTTGTTCAAGAGTTCCGGAAAGTCAGCCCGGATACGGCCGAGAGTCTTCACCCCGCCGCGCTTGTGCGCCAGAATCCACGGCTCATACTCTTCGTCCAGGAAGCTCTTGAGAGTGTGCGCCCGCGCCTTCCGCTTGGCCTCGACCGGGTCTTTTCCTTGGGATGCAAGCGCGAGGACCGCCTTCGCCATGTCTCGCGCCTGTTCGCATGTAAGGACACTGGCGCTTCCGATTTTCTGCATGCGCTGTTCGCCGGATATCAGGCGGAACTTGACGTAGTATGTCTTTGCCCCGGACGGCTCCACGCGCAAGACGAAGCCCCGAAGGTCTTCATCGAAAACGTCGTAGCGTGTGGCCTCCGGCTTGATTCCCCTCAGCAATCGACTCCCGATTTTCGCTCTCATGGCCGTCATTTCCTTTCGTATCCCAACCGTATCCCAACTGGAATATACCACAGGATACGCCGTGAGTCAAGGAGATTCCAACGGCTACTCCCAAGTTAGTCAATAACCACAGGCTCTTCGTGAGATAACAGGTGTCCTTCTGTATCTTGAGGTATTCAGGCGGATTTCGTGAGAATGCCCCCTGTAACTGCCTTACACGCAGAGGGTCGCAAGTTCGAGTCTTGCACCGCCCACCACTTTCAAACCCCCGGAAACATTAAGTGGCGGGTACTATTTCCAGCACGAGGGCGTTCCCGGCGGGCACGGATAGTTTCCCGCGGTAAATACCAGGTCCCTTGCGACGCAGAACGGTAACGGTCTCTTCCGAGGGCGTTCGCAGGACAAGATGATTCGTCTGGACGTTTCCCACGTGGCGGGAATCCAGGGCCAGCGCAACGGTCTCTTCCTCGTCCGCGACGTTTACCACGGCCAGCTTTCGCTTGGCGCCTGGCGTGAGCCATGCGCTTGCCAGGACGGCTTCGTGCGTCTTGGCTTCCGCGGATCCCTCGCGTTCCTCCGTCCAAGAAACAATCCCCTTGCATTCCATTGCTACGGGCGGCAAGAGTTCGCCGAATTGGAGTGCGTCCCGCGCCTCGTGGCGAACCTGGCAAAGCCGCCTCAAGAACTCCGCCTCGCGCGCGTGGCGCTCGTCCAGAATCGAAGGCCCCACCCATCCCAACTGGGAACCAAACGTGAACTCCTGCGCAAACTTGAGCCGCCCGGGATAACGCGTCTCGAAGTCGCTTTCGGAGAAGTATTGAAACCCAAATGACACAACCCTCCCGCCGTAGACGGCCGGATAGAGTGGCACGATCTTCCCGCCCTGCGGTTGGGTGTTCACCATGAGGAAGGCGTGCAGCAGGTCGTTCCAGGGGTCCGCGTTTTCCTCGGTCGTCAGCGCCGCGCCGGGAGGCAAGACAGCCTGGCAGCGGCGCAAGAGTTCCCGATAGCCTTGGACCCAGTGGCTTCCGCCGCCCCGTGGATGGCCGTGGTTTTTCGCGAAGCAGCGGCGCGGCGCCGCGGCCGATATCTGGTCGATGTAGACCCCGCGCACTCCCACCTCGTTCGCCAAGCGGTCGACCAACCGGGTAACGGTGTCTTGCCAGAGAGCCGTGGCCGGACACATAGGAGTAAGAGGCACTTTCGAGCCGTACACTTCCGAATAGGGATCCCCGTTCGGGTTCAGTGCGGCGGCGTCTCGTGCATTCGCTTCCTTCCAACTGGTGGTCGCGGCATCCCACAGGCGACCGTTGATGTAGGGCATCACAGAGACACCGGCCTTCTGTACCTTCAACACTGCATCCCGGAACCCGGGTTTCGCCGGGAAATACTCGGGATAGTGATCATCGAATGGGATTTCGTGCCAGGTGTATACGTGGGCTGAAGTCGGCACCTCGAAGTATTTCGCAAACGCGAGCACGCCCGCGGCGGATTTTTCGTCATCGCAGGAACCGATGTACCACAAATCCGTGTTGATCAGCCACTGCGGCACGTCACTGCGCTGAGCGAGCGGAGGGACGCGCCCCCAAGGGGCATTCTGCACCGCGCGGCGGTAGAGTCTGGCGGCCTCATACCAGTCCCCAAAATAGGGTGTGGTCACAACTGAGTACGGGATCTTGTAGCTTGTGGCGGTTCCCATGTCGGGAATGTCGTGGCGCATCCCAAGAGTGACCGCTTGCTGCCCTTTGCCGCGTCCCGCGAACAGTCGCAACGGATAGCCTTCAGTGTCTTCGGAGCCGACGTAAAGACCAGTGTTGCCATCGGAGACCGCTACAAAGGGCATGCTACATTTTGACGACGGATACGTCCCCTCGTTGAGGGGCCGATGCATCAGGTCGTCGTGGACCAGCCCCCACCCCGCCGTTGTGATCGAATGGACTTTCTCCGGCCGGGCGACGGGGCCAATCTCCGGGAAGGTGATATCCCAAAGCGCGCAGTTCTGCGCTTTCACCGACGCTTCCAGTCCCCAGACGAGGTCGGCCCCACGGACGGAGACGGTCATGGTCACGTCCACCTTCCCAGGCATCAGCCCCGCCCAAGCTACGACGAGACCTGCGGTGGAAGCCTCGCGCACGCACGCAGGTCCATCCAGGGCGGTTACGATAGAGCGGTCGCCCGAGGTTTGCTGGACCGCAACGGTCCACAGGGGAACCTGCGATTCTGCCGCCACCCAACTTCGCCGATGCCCATCCTCCTTCATGTCCCAGCGCGACACAGACAGGCCCCCTCCACCCGCGGTGAATTCGACAATGGCGTTCGTCGTTGCCAGGGTATGGGTAACATTACCGCCCCCCGTCGCAAGCGAAGCAACAATCAGGTTCAACAGGCCCAACCCATTCATTTCCACGTCTCCTTCGTCCGGCACACTGATCGCACCGCGTGGCTAAAACATGCGGGGCAATCCCAGGCTCGCCTTGCCGGCGGAATCAGTCTTGGCATTTTGGTTTGGCTCGTACTTCAAAGGGGTTGTCGTCCAATTCTCCAAGTGTTCCTCATCCGGTGCACAGTTTGTCAAACCAGGACAAACTGTGATGATGATCACATCGCCTTTTTTCGTGGGGAATTCATTGACTCCTTGCTCCAGGGGCCTGCACTCCTCCCGCCCATTCTTGCAGACGCAGGCCTTAGTCCACGGGTTCTCCAATTTGCATGGCTTGCCGAGTTGGCTGACGATACATAGCCAGCGCACTTCGCCTTTCTCGATTTCCCCTGAGACGGCAAATCCGTTCGTGGCATGAAGTGTGAACCGGGCGGTGCGATGGCCCGCCGCCGGTCCGACCCGTATCACGCCATCATGGCTTTGGAGCAACGCCTCGTTCATGGCGCACGCGAGGACCGACATGGCTTCCATTCCCATGTGCCTGAAGGGCCACGCGGGAAAAGGCAAACGATGCGCTTCCTGGTCCGCCGCGGGCAGCGCGCTGTCCCTTACGAGGGTCGTTCTGAACCGGAGCGCGGCGTCGGCCTTCATGAAATCCCTCGGGCCATAATGACCCCAACCGTTGCAGTAAAACTGCCAGCGGCCCGGCCAGAGGCTCAATACCTGGTCCAGCTCTTCCGGCAGACCCAGCCGGGCAAGGACGATGGGCAGAGGGTCCCAGCCCATGCCCGCTATGCCAAACAGCTTTGCTGTGTTGATCGCGGTCTCGAATTCCAGCGAAGTGCGGTCCGAAAGCCCCACAAGGCCGGACGGAAACACCGGCGCGAATTCGACCCACGGGAAGATGCCATCGTGACACTTGATGTCTTCTTTTATCCCCGTGTATGGCGTGTTGTTGACTTCGAGCATTAGCAAGGTCTCATAGGGATCTTGATAGACGCTCGGAGAACCATCGGATGGGATAAACGAGGTGAGCATCCGCTTCTCGTCGAGACCGAATCCGGCAGCGAAGACGCTGTCCGACGGAACTGAGCTTCCTTTGAAAAGGCCTCGTTTCAGCTTCATGGTTCCGTTCTCGCTGGCCAACCATTCCTCGCCGGCGCGCACGGTGGGCAACGGCGCAAGGTGTTCGAGGATGTCTTTCCACTTCGCGGCGCGCGGCTCCTGGACGTGCGCTTCCGCGAGGGCCGCCAATGCGGTCGAGAACAACACCTTTGCATAGACGAGCTCGCTGACGGCATCGCTCAGCTTGATCCATCCCTCGTATCCCGTGCCGCATATTGCATGGTACTTGCCATCGTCTCCGCGCGCGAATAGCGACTCGAAGAACTTGGCGGCCTCGACGATGTAGGGCACGGCGCGCTTTTCCAGGAATTCGGTGTCGCCTGTGAACTGATATTGCCGCCAGAAATCCATCGCGATCTGCGCGACCGGCGTGTGATTACCGCTTTCGCTTTCGGAGTTCATCCCGCGCCTGTCGCAGACGTCCGAAACGAACGCGCCGTCGGTGTGGAAGATTTCCCGCGCGTCTTGTTGCGCGTAAGGAAGCCCCCGGGTCCGGTAGTCGAGATAGGAATCCACAAGATCGGCGTGGCCGGCGGCGTTCAGCGGCCAGTACACCTGCTGCTGATTCCAGTGGAAGTAGAAGTTCCAGTTTTGTACGTCGCGGCTCCAGGTCCAAAGCCCGTTGATGAACCGGCCGGGATACGGGCCGCGCTGCGACGCATTGGCGTAATACATCGTGAGATGCCACAGGTTGTCGAGATAGTCGTCGCCGGATTCCATCAGCGATTGCAGCCAGAAGGTCCGCCACGCTTTGGCATGGGCGTCGAACAGGGTGGGAATCCCCATTTTCCTCGTTTCGGCCAGGGTCTTCTTGACTTCCGCCACGGGATCGCCGGTCGTCGGCGAAGTCACCGATAGAACGAGGGAGAACGACTTGTCTAGGCCGCCGGACACATCGATCCGCGCGGCATGAGAATGCTCCCGGGTAAGCGCCGCGCGCGCGTTTCCTTCCGTGGCGACGTTGCATCCCAAGGCGAACACACCGCTGGTCAGGCGCTGGGTGAGGTACGCGTTGGCATCGCCGATCAAAACGTCCGTCCCATCCAAACCAAGCGCAGGGTCTCGCGTGATCAGGCTGTACCAGTGGGAAAACGTCCTCGACCCGTATCGCTCGACGCGCACTTGAACCGGCACATTCTCGTTCAGACCGCTGGTTACGGTGCAACAGAACACGCCATCCGCCTCACTGACAAACGCCCGCACCGATACCGCGCCGAACGGCGTGCGGGCCTGGATTGTCAGCGAGGCGTCAGCCAGGCTCAACCGCGCGGTGAAGTCTGACAGGTAGAACAGGTCAAACACCGGCATCTGAAAATCGATGATCAACCGGCCGGCATGCCTGAGGGCAGTGCTGAATTCCTCCTCCTCGGCTTTCCAGTTGTGGAACCGCGCGAACGCCGCGTCGTCCCACAGGTCGCATTTGTTAACGGCAAAGATCAGCTTCGTGTCCTCACACCAGCACAACACCCCGACGTCGCCGTTCCCGAGCGGAATGCCTTGCATTGGATCGCCGGGCGGACTCAGGTAGACAAGATCGTGCTTGGAAACACGGCCTGGCCAATCTATTTCCCATGAAGCCGTATTGGGATTGAACGCCGAAGCTATGACATCCTCATGTTTCATCGTGTTCTCCACCGTTTCGCGTGCGGTCTCGCCGGGAGCTGCTGCATGGAAAAGCAGAAGCGCAACAAACGCCACATGGACAATCATAAAGACTTCCTTGTCATTTTACCCGCAGGAACCGCTTGGCGCCCAGCGAAAAGCGGCCGTATGTCTCCGCGCGAACCAAATGCTGTCAGGACGACATGCATCTTCTCCCCTTCCATCCGGGGACCCGCATTGCTCACCCGAGTTTACGTCTTATCGTGCCGGAAACGCAAAGGGGCGCCGCGAGTTGGAGAAGACCCGATCGTAGAGTAGAATATGGCCTGTGGCTGGAGCCTCTTTGTTGAGGGAAATAGGCGCGAAGGAGATGTCACATGAACTGGACCGAATTGCTCGAGATGGAACTCAAAGCCGCATACGAAACGACGGAGGGACTGCTGGACCTCGTCAACGACGACGCGCTTGTCTGGAAACCGGCCACGGGAAAAGTGGAAAAGTAGGGACAGTAACCCATTTTCCAAAAACCAATCAACCACGGAAAAACAACCATCACGAAATCACAACCAAAGGAGTCGCCATGGAACCAGCCCCACCGAAAACCGAACTGCCCCCCTCAACCCAACTCCGAAAAGTCGTTTTCGGAGGTTCCCCTATGGCTCGATCTCCGCTCATTACAAAGCCGCGTGTTGGCTGGCAAATCCTGGCCACCACGCTCACTTGCCTGGCGGCCGTACTCGCTCCGGAGGCAGAACCAAAACCCGGCAGTCCCGAAATGCCCGTGGTCTACGAGGGGCCGGCCCTACCGGACCCGAAAGCACCTGATGGCGGGTTGATGTACAGCCCGGGGGTGCAGAACATCCAGGTCTATAGGGCCAATCGCAAGCCCTCCGCCCTGTTCCGAACCGAGCAAGGCGAGCAGCCCGGCTGGACCTATCACCACCACACGGACCTGGCCTGCTGGGGGGCATTCGCAAGCACAACCTTCGCCGCCGAGCCAACCACCCGCTTTCAGCGCGAGCAAGAGCGTTGGCGCGACGTTCGCGGATTCAACTACCAGCCCAGTTTCGGCCGAACCGCAGTTGAGATCTGGATAGACAAGTTCGACGCCGCGGCGGTGGACCGGGAACTCGGGTTGGGACGCAAATACTTCCCGCAGATCAACACGGTGCGGCTGTGGCTCTCGCACGATCCGTTCTTGAAGGATCCCGCGCTCTTCACACGCAATTTCGAAGCGGTGCTCCAGAGTTGTCAGAAGCATCGGTTGCGCGCCATCCCGACGTTGTTCAACGACTGGCACAGTATTCCTGACTTCGGCGGCGTCTCGCGGGAGATGATCGGCTATTGGTTCAGCAGTTACGGCAAGCAGGGGCAGGCATCCAACTACGTGTTTCGGCCCTTCTTGGACGCGATGTTCAAGGCCCACGCGGAGGACTCGCGGATTCTGGCTTGGGACCTCTGCAACGAGCCGTTCAACAACGGCGGCGAGGCTTACCTGGAGTGGCTGCAGCACACGTATCAGACCGCCAAGGCCCTCGGCGCCAGGCAGCCCATCGGGGTGAGCGTCGCCGCCTCTTTGGGGCAGTTGAAACCGGTCGAGCCGTTCAGCGACGTGCTGATGATTCATCCCTACTTCGCGTCGAAGGTGCCGTGGGAGCCGTTGACGGCCTTCGCCCGTGAGCACGGCAAGGCCCTGCTGGCGACCGAATGCTGCTGGGGCGCGCTCGACGACGCCAGTCGAGCGGTGACCATTGAAAGCGACTGCGGCGCGCTCGCGCAACAGCAGGTCGGCTTTCTGGCCCACGCCCTCCACGAGAGCCTGGTGGCCGACCTGCACCGGCCCCAGTTCAGCCCGCTCGGCGTGGCCAGTTCAGCCAGCTACATGGCGTTCATCAACATGGACGGCTCGCTGCGACCGGGGCACGATGTTTTCAACCGATACTGTCAGGGCATTTCGCCGACGGGTTCGGACGCGCAAACTGAAGTTGGCCGCGACAAAGGGGCCACCGTTCCCCACAGCGCCAGCCCGCGCATCCTTCGCGACGATGGCGCCTACCAGAACGGCGGCTATTGGGAAAAGTAGGGACAGTAACCCATTTCCTGAGTCCGAGACACCCAGTACGGACGGGTAGTATCCGGCAGAAAATGGGTTACTGTCCCTACTTTTACTTCCCTGCTTTTCCACATGAAAACGTCCTTGTCATTTTACTCGCAGGAACCGCTTGGCGCCCAACACCTGCCGCCCGGAAACTGTTACCGAGTAGAAACCCGGAAGCGCGTCCGGCGGGACCTTCACGGCGGATTCACCGGGCACAGTAGCGGTGGCCGGCTCGATCGTCAACCCTGGTGCGCTAAGAGAAACCGAAAGCGGATCCCCCTCCTGCCGATCGCCCGCCACGGTCGAAAGTCTCAGGGTGACACGATCTCCCGGCGCAGCCGTTGGCAATGGGGCAACGTCGATGATCGGCGGACCGTCGGCCGGAGACAACACAATCAGTGCCCAGTTTGAATTGAGTCGCATGCGAACCGAATCGCCCTCGCGTTCCAATTCGAGCGGTTTCCATGCCAGTGTTTCGATGTCGCACAGCGAAGCCTCGAACGTGGGCCAGGGCAAGTCATCCAGCGACACCGTGTACTCCTTGCGCTGTGCGGATAGTCCGGTAGAAGTGGGCGCGGGCCACGCAAACGGATCCTGGCATGCCGGGCGGACCGCGACGACTACCCAGTAGCCATCGCCGTTGAATGCTCGCGTGACGATTTCCGGGTCGGACGCCTCGGGGTCTTTGTCAGTCACGTCACCCATGATCAGCGCTTTGTGCACAGGAAAACGCGCACACAGCCAGTTGGCTTCGAGGTCCTCCAAATCCTCCTCCCAGCATGTCCGCCCGCCCGCCAACCCCGAAATGCTCCCCCACACCGGACCTGCGGGGGCGTATACGCAGGGGCGGTATGGCGCTACGGCGAGCCGCATCAACGGCAGGTCTCGCGGATACACCTGCGTCAGCGCGCCGTGAAACCACTCACCGTACCAATCTACGGGCCCTTCGGTGGTCAGCAACGCATCCGGGTTGACCGCAAGCGCCGCGTCTTGCACCTTCGCAAGCAATTGCTTCATCCATTCGTTACAGCCAAACGGCGTCTCATGCCCGTGCGCGGGGTTGTAGCACGGCAGGAAGTAGAACCCCAGCGAATCGAGACGCACGCCGTCGGCGCCCGTTTCGCGCAGGAGCCGCGCCGCCGTCGAGGCGAGGTGATCCTGCCACTCGACGCAGCCGGGACACATGTGCAGGAAACCTTGGCCGGTGTACGAACCCTCGATGCCGCCGTCCTTGTGCATGACGGACCACCGTTCAGCCTTGCCCGATTTGGCCAGGTCGCTCTCTTCATGGACGATGTATCCTTCTATGTACAGCGTAGTGCGCAATCCCAGCCGGCGTACGCCCGCAATTCCGTCCCGCATCGCCTCCGGACCGCCCAAGTCCTCGCGGATGATGTTGTCGCCGTCGGTGTGCTTGCCGTAAAGCATCGAACCGCGGCTGAAAAACGCGTACTCGATATTGTCCACTGGAGCGCGCAGGACCGCGCCAGGCAGTTCGCGGAAGCTATCGAGCACGAATTGGCCGCCATAGTCCGCTTTTATGCCGGGCCCCGCCTTCTTGAAATGGCGGCCGTCCCACGCGGCCATGTCATCGAACCACGCGGGCGGCGTCGCATGCTTGAATGCGTTGTCGTACCAGGCGCGGTAGGCGCGGGCCGCCGGACGCCAGTTGCCGCTGTAGACAAGCAGTTTCACGGGCGGCAGGTCGATGGCGGCCCCGGGCGCAAGCGTCACGGGCGGAAAATAGCGCAACGAAATGTCGGGCTGTTCCAGGGCGAGCTGTTTTGCCCTAGCGTCAGGGTCCATGATGATGAGGGCCAACGCGCTTCGCGTCGCAGGATCACAGATCGCGTGCCACTGCATCGACATTTGGAACCCGTTCCCCACCACGCCGCCGTGGTGTTTCCAGGCCGGCCCGATCATCCCCGCCTGATTCATCACCGTGGCCAGATTGCCCGACGCATCGGGGCCGAGACGCACACCGCTCAGACAGGGAAAACACGGGAGAATCTGCCGAGGCTCCGTGCCGGTATTTCTGATGCGGAGCGTCCATTCCGAAACGCCCGTGCGCTCCTCCAACGCCACACGCAGGCGCATCGCTAACGCATGGCCTTCGTATTCGAGAGTCAGCGCCCCGTCTTCCGGTTGTACGCTCGTCAGACGGCACGTGGACGGTTGCAGCGTGGTCCTGCTAATCGCGGCTGGGTTGTCGCCCAGTTCATACTCTTTCGTGAAATCCAGGTAGATGCGGAACGGCATCCCATCGGACTTGCCTTCCTTGAGACACTCGTCGTTCAAGGGCAGGTTGGCGATGCCGCGCAATGCGCCGTTGGCGCGGTCGAATGCGATACGGCATTGATCGTTCTGCAGGCTTACCATGCCCTGCTGCTCCGCGACGACCGTCGCTCTTGGTCCGGCCACCTGACCAAATACAAGGACAACAAACGCCGCATAAGCCGTCATATCTTCTCTCCTTTTTCAGAGTGGCTACACGGAGACCGGGACAATTTCCCATGACTGTGGTGTACAGCCGCAAGATCCTGCTTGGCCCGCACTCTGGTGAGCGCCTCATTCGCATCCGAAGTCTGCTCTATTGAACATCGTCTCTGCAAGCGGTCCTTCTCGCGGATCGCGCTCATCCAGAAGAGGTTTGAATTCCTTGCATTTTGAGCAGATCATAACAACTAGGGATGGACAAGCCGGCGCTATACATGGAGACGACCATGAAAGCTCAAATCAACGTCCGTGAGCGTGCTATAGGGCGGCTCCGGAGGCTGCTCCAGCGCAAGAGCGCCGCGCGTGTTCAGATGGCCATCATCGTGATCGTGACCGGTATCGCAGGGATTCTCACCTCTGGTCTCCTCCTGTATTTTGGCCTCTCATTGATGTGGTTGCGTTATGGGCTTGCCGTAGGCGTAGCCTATCTCGTCTTTCTTTTCTCCGTGTGGATTTGGCTCCTGTTTCACCGTAGCCGTGCAAAGTCAAGAGATGTGGTTGAAGGCTTCTGTGACGCCACCGACCTCCTTGACCTCGCATCAATTGATTTGCCCGGAGGCGCGGGAGGTGGCAGCGGAGAGGCTGCAGTGGACGCAGCAGGCGCTCTTGACTTGGATGATCTCCTGTTAGTCGTGGCGTTGGTGGTCATCGCCGCGGCCGCAGTTGTAGCTTCCGTGTACGTGATCTTCATCGCGCCCAGCCTGTTCGCGGAAGTCTTGCTGGATGGGGCGCTGAGTGTCGGCCTCTATCGCCGTCTGAAGGCGGTTGGCCAGCCATCGTGGGTACGGAGCGTGATACGCAAGACGTGGTTACCGTTCTTTACTGTGATCGTGACATTCATTGTGGCGGGCCTAGTTATGCAAGTCATGCTGCCGGGCGTGGATTCCATTGGTGACGTGCTGAGACATCTTCGAATGCTTCACTGAGGGTACGTGGGTCGCGGGTTCCGCGCATGGAATCAGCTCTTGAATTATCAGGTTTGGGGAGACACCCGGAGCACTCATGAAACACATTATCATCATAGGCGGCGGCGCGTCAGGACTGGTCGCGGCCATCATGGCGGCGCGCAACGGCGCCTGTGTCACCGTGTTGGAACGCATGCAGCGCGTCGGCAAGAAGCTGTTGGCGACAGGCAACGGCCGCTGTAACCTGTCCAACCGGCGGCTGGATTCGACCCACTATCACGGCGCGCGTCCGGTTATCGGCTTGGCCCTCGTGAGAGAGTTCGTCTATGCATACGCCGCCGTATCTCCCCAAGACGGAAAGCTCAACACGATGGTCGCTTCCCGCATGGACACCTAGACCATGAGCCGCTTCCTGGCCCGTGTCGCCAGAGTCCACGCTCGCGAATACATCATCATGGTTCTCGATGGAGCGCCTTCGCATCGCGGCAAATAACTGGTCGTGCCCGAAAACATGTACCTTCTCCCGCTGCCGCCGTATTCGCCGGAACTCAATCCCGCCGAATTGCGGTGGGACGATTTGCGGGAAAAAGAGTTTGCCAACCGAGTGTTCGATTCGCTACCCGCCGCCACACAACAGTTACGACGCGGCATCCACAGAATGCAGCACTCGCACGATGCGCTCAAGTCTCTTACAGGATGGGATTGGATCATTAGCTCACTTTGACTGCTAACTGGAATAAACGCCCAGTATTGCATAACACCACCGGTACATTCGCGCTGCCGTCCTCAGTTACTGAACGCTTGTCCTAGTGTTAACGCACCGGACATGGGGAACACTCCGGGGACGGGGACGCCACCCGTGTTTCCCCTCCCAGCGTCCCCGGTATTCGGGCGCGTCTTCGTCGAATTGCACGGCGTCGCGGCATGTCTATAGAGAGACTTCAGACTGATTATCCTAGATTTGGCAATTGGAGACAGTTGGGCTTGTCCAAGTAGTGGACAAAGTGGACGCAACCCTGCAGGTGATCCTTTTCGGCGTCCACGTCGTCCACAAAGTCCACGCCGTCCACCATTTCGGGAAGCACGTTCACTCTTGACTGCCACATCTAGGATTATAGCACGGATTAGTTTGAGGGTGAATCGCCGGCGTCCGTCCTTGTCGGGCTCTGTCGTCCGGGTCGGCGTTTTCCTGGTTCTGGTATTGTTGGACGGTCATTCTTCGCGGAGGGCGGTGGTGGGATCTTTTCGGAGGCTGGCGAATAGCATTAGGCCGACGCTGATGACGTTTGTTGTGATGATTAGCAGGAGAAGGGTCAGTTGAGGGCCTGGCGAAATGGTTGTTTGCGAGGACAGGACTAGGGGGAGGATCGCCGCGGTTGCGGCAAGGATGCCGATGAACATTCCGGCGAGGACAAGCGAGCCGTTTTCGGCGAACAGGATTTGAAACATGGTTGACCGCGTGTAGCCGAGGGCGTGGAGCAGCCCCATTTCCGCGCGGCGTTCGAGAACGTTGCGTAAGACTACAATCCCGACGCCGCCCGCGCCGAGGATGAGTCCTAGTCCGCCGAGGAGAAGGAACATGGCGAGGTAGGTGGCTTCGACCGCGTAGAACTCCTGGAGGCGCTGGAGCGCGGGAACGGCCTGCATTCCGAACCGCTCGAAGGTCCGGTTCAGAACCGCGGCGATCTCCGGCGCTTTGCCGGGGGGCGCGTCGATCAGGAAGGCGCGAAATCCGGCTTCTGAAGGAAAGAATCGCGTGAAGGCGGCATCGGAAATCAGGATCGATCCCTGGAACACGGACAGTCGCATGGGGAGTTGCCCCACTAGCTTGAGTTTGAATTCCCTGCCGGCTTCGTCGCGATATGGCAGCACGTCGCCGTTGGTCAGGCCGGTTTTTTTCTTCAAGCCCCAGAGCGCGGTATTGGCGTCGCCGACGATCGCCGGGATGAACCCGCCGCGAAGCGGGCGATCCAACAGGTCCCACAAACCGTCTCCGCTCTGCGCGGGGACAAAGGCGCCAAGCGTGGCGAGCGTTTGAGGGTTGACGCCGAATAGACGCGGGGTTGTGGCGCGATTCAGATTGAGGCAACCGGCGTCGTCGCCGTCGCGAACCCTGAGTGGCACGGCGTCGATTCCGAGAGTTTCCCGAAGGTCCGTGGCGGCGGCAACGATGGGAACGGTGGTGTCGGCGACGAGTGCGAACCCTCCCGTGCCCGAACTGCGTTCATCCGCGTGGAGCGCGAGGTTCTCCTGCATGGATGACACGGAGAAGACAAGGAAACATCCGCAGGCGGTCAATCCTGCAACGCTGAGGCTGCGTCCGCGGCGGCGCGCAAGGTTCGTGATTGCCACCTTCCACAGGCGCGGCCTTCGGAACGAGGACCTTCGACTCAGGTACGTCAATAGCCATGCATAGTAGCCGAGTCCCGCGAGCATGAGGAGGGTTCCGACGGTGAAGAAGGATTCGATGAACGTGCTCGGGTTCGTCAGCCAAACGTTTACGGCTATCGCGGCCGCGAGTGCGAGGGATATCGAAGGGAGTAGCAGGACCCACAGGCGCTTGCCCGAGGTTGGAAACGCGGCGTCCGAGGAGAAATCGGTTGTGATGAGTTCGCGCGCGGAATGGCGCATGCCGCGCCAGAGGGTCCACAACACAATGAGGAAGGCGCAGACGAGCGCGGCGGATGTCCCGATGAGGACGCTTGCCGGCTCGACGTGAAAACGGATGTCCGTGCCGGCGACGGCCGCGGGCCAAAGGCGCGTGAGTCCGGCCAGCAGCACGCGCGCGTATGCAACGCCCGCGCCCGCGCCGATGACGGCCCCGAGAAACGCAGTCGGGCAGGCTTCGAGCAAGAAGAGGCTGCGGACTCTCCGGCGGGAGAATCCGAGCGCAAGAAGAACGCCGATTTCAGATGCGCGCTGTTGGAGTCCGAAGACATACAGGAGTCCGAGCAAGATCAAGGCGGCCGCTATCAGGAACATGCTCATCCCTACGAAGAGTCCGCCGAAGTCCGTTGCCTGTGCGACGGCGTCGAGCGCGATCTGCCTGACGGGGACGAAGCGCAGCCCGAGTTTATCGGCGGAGATCTTATCGCGGAGGATTTTGCGCAATTCGGGTTCGCCGTAACCGGAGAATCTCACCGCCGTGACCGCGCCGAACCGGCTGGCCCACATGTCCTGGCCCACTTTAAGCGTGGTGAGTAGTTTGGGCGTCTGGCCGTATTGCCGCCAATAGGCTTCATTGGCAGGGTCGCTGAGGCGCTTCTGATCCATCGGCATGCCGATGCTCCAGTCGCGGCAATTCTCGACGTCGCTGAGGCCTGGAAACATCGGGGCGAGATCGCGCTCGATTGCCAGTGCGTCCATGGGTATCACGCTGCGAACCTTGAATGTCGTTTGCCGTTCGGCGAACGCATTCGTTGGGAGCAACTGGAAGTACGCCATGTCGAGTGCGTCGCCGGGGACTGCTTGAAGCTGATCGGCCAGCCACTGGCTGATGACGACTTCGTCGTCCCGCACGTCCGGCGAAACAGGTCCGGCTTCGACGAACGAATAGGGCGTCATCCGTTCACCCTTGGAAATGGAATTCACAAGATAGGTCAGCGTCTGCTGCGCGCCGGGGATATCCATTGCGGCGCGCACGGCTTCCTCGTCGATGAAGATGCGCGCGGATTCGAGTTGAACGGTTGCGGGAGGATGGGTTCGGAGGCGCAGGCCGGCGTCGTCGAGGTCCCATGACCGATCCAATGCGGCGCCGAGATCGTTCAAGGCGGTTTCATCGCCGGCCAGCATGAGGTTGGCGAGACCTGTCTGTTGCGTTTGCTCCTGCAACCATGCGCGGTCCACGAACACGTTGTAGGGCGTCGCCTGATTTGCGGCAAGGCCGAACCGGCCGAGTTGGGCGTCGGAGAGTACGGCTTTCACCGTGACAAGACTGCTCACGGTGAGTTCGTGCTCGCGTGAAGAGAGCGGGGCGTCGAGCGGCATGGTTCCGTAACGGGCAACGCGAAGCAGGAGATCGTCGCCGGGTCGAATGCCGAGCGCGGAGGCGGTTTTCTCATTGACGGCGGCTTCTTGAGGACCCAAGGCAACGGATATGGACGCATCCTCGGCAAACCGCCAGAAGCCTGAGTCCACGCCGATCACCTGAACGCGGTTGATCTGGTTTCCCGCACGATCATTCCCCGGCGGCACGGAAGCCATGCCGCGCAAGGAAAGCACAGCTTCGGGGCGGATGCGGCTGTCGTTTTCTTGCAGACGTTTCGCGAGGTCTTGCGCGAAGAAGCGGCTTCCCCAATCCATGGCGTACGCAATGCGCCCGAGACGCGCCGTGGCGATCTCGCGGAGGGAGTAAGCAACGGAATCTCCGACGAGGAGTGCGCCGGTCAGGATCCCGCAGGCGAGAACGACTCCGATGAGCAGGCCTGCGTGCATCCGGCGGTGATACATCAGGCCGCGCGCGACGAGACGGAATGGAGTCATGGCCCTAATTCCTCGGCGCCAGGCGGCCGTCGCGCAGTTCGAGTATCCTGCCGATTCGTCCGGCGATAGCGAGCGAATGGGTGACGACGGCCATGGCCATGCCTTCTTCGCGGCTGAGATCGAGAATCAGATCCGCGAGATGCTCGGCGCCTTCCTCATTCAAGGAGCCGGTGGGTTCATCGGCCAGCAGCAGACTCGGGCGGTTGATTAGGGCGCGGACCACCGCCGCACGCTGGCGCTCGCCGCCGGAGAGTTGGCCGGGACGATGATGCAGACGATCGCCAAGCCCGACGCGGCCCAGAAGTTTCTCCGCGCGTTCGTATGCGTCTTGTGCGTCCGGCGTCACGAGTGTCGGCACGAGTACGTTCTCGATGACGGTGCATTGCGGCAGCAGATGGTGCAGTTGAAACACGAACCCGATCTCGCGGTTGCGCAGCCGGGCAAGTTCGACCGGGGAAAGCCCGGCAATATCGCGGTCCCTGAAAAGAACGCGGCCGGAACTCGGAGCATCCAGCGTCCCCATGAGATTCAGAAGAGTGCTCTTGCCGCACCCGGAAGGGCCGACGATTGCGACGCATTCTCCGGTATCGAGTCGAAACTCGATGTCGCGCAATACCCGCACGGGTTCACGGACAGACGGATACTCCTTGGAGACTTCCTGCAAATCGAGGATGGGCGTATCGCCGTTCATTGAACCACGGTTCCTTCCTGTCCTTGGGCCTGCCCGAGAGCGACCACGGTTCCGTCCTCGCTTCCGAGCAGGACCATCCCTTGCGTGACGCTGGGCGAGGTAACGTCGTCGCTGATCTTAAGGGACCAGAGCTTTGCGCCGTCGGCCAGCCGCAGCAGGTAAAGCTCGCCGTCCGCCGCCACGACTATCTTATCACCTGCGATCACCGGCGACGACGGCATCCCTTTTGTATCGAACCGCCAACGGAGTTTTCCGGTCGCGCGATCTAGCGCGAATACGATTCCATCGTTGGAACACGCAACGACCCATTCGGACGTGACGGCGGGCGTCGCGAAGACCTCGTCTTGGCTGTCGGTATTCGTCCAGAGAATCTTGCCCGTCTTGACATCGGCCTGAAGGACCTTCCCGCTTCGCGAACCCGAAACGACGAGATCGCCGTCCAGGGCCACGCCGCCGGCCACCTGCGAGTCTTGATCAATCTCGATGTTGCGCAGCAGCTTGCCGGTATCTGGCGAGAACACGTGGAGCGCGGCGGCGCAACTGCCAAAGACAACGGCGTCTTTCGACACGGACGGCGAGCCGTCGCAACGTTCGATCTCCTCTGAGCGCCACATCACGCGCCCGGAATCGGAGTCAAGACAATAAAGCACTCCATTTGCGCGGCCTATGACGTAGATGTTGTTCTGAAGACGGTTCGGCGTGCCGAGGATGGGTCCTTCGACTTGCGCGCGCCATTTCTCGCTGCCTAGAGATGCATCAAGCGCGTAGAGCACGCCGCCTGAGGAGCCGACCAAAACAAGGCCCGCGAAACACGCGATGGGCGCATCGATGCGCTCGCGCACGGGAGCGCCGTCCTTCTGTTCTCCGGTGACAAGTTCCTGAGTCCAGAGGCGCTGCCCGTTGAAATCGGCGGCAACGACCTCGCCGCGCGCAGTGACGAAGAAGATGCGCCCGTCATGGACAACCGGCGTCTGGCGAACCGGCGCACCCGCCTTGAAACGCCAGAGGATCGCAAGTTGATCGGGCAACGGGCCGTCGGCGACTCCTTTGAGCGCATTGTCTCCATGGTAGGTATTCCATTCCGCGCGATCTTGCGGAGGCGCAGGTAGACAAGGGGTTGCAACCCCTTGTCTTTCATTTTTCTGTCGGCCGGGCGCGGCCTTTTCCGACACGGGCGGCGGCAGCGTTTCTCGCGCACTACGAAAAACGAGGGCGGTGGCGATGGCCGCCAAGAGGGCCAGACACACGAGGACAATGAATATCAGCGCGCGTTTCATCATTACCTTGCCATCGCGGGTATGACAATGGGTTGCAACCCATTGTCTGAATTACCTTGCCGCATTGGTGAGTGAAGTGTATACCTTGACCATGTCCTGCGCCACGCGGTTGATGCTGAACCGCTCGAGGACCGCCGCGCGACCACGCTGTCCCAGCGTCCGCGCATTGCCGGGATCGCGCAGCAACGATCCGAGCGCCTCGACCAAGCCGCCGGGCTTGTCCGGGTCGTAAAGAATGCCGCCGCCGGTCGCCTCGATTATCTCCGGGTACGCGCCGACGCTTGGCTGGACGACGGGCACGCCGCACGCCATCGCTTCGATGAGTTGAACGCCGAAGGCTTCCCCTTGCGGCACCGGAACCGATAGAACGGAGAGTGACCGCAGGAACTCCGTTCGTTCGGTCCTCTGGAAACCTGAAAGGAAATCCACGGAGTTTTCGAACCCGCGCTTTCGGAGTTTCGCGCGTATGGCTTCAACGTAAGGGCGATCCGCCGGCGTGCAACCGCCCGTCGCACGAAGGCGAAGATCGCCGAACTCGGATTCCTCTTTGAGTTGCATGAACGCATCGACAAGGATCGTGAATCCTTGCGCTTCGTTGAGGCGCGCGAGGAAGCCTATCGTGGGGGGATCGAGCCGTAAGTCCGGTGGAACGTCATCCGCGATCTCAACGCCGAGGTGCACGACGGAGATGCGATCGCGTGCGATGTCCGTGCGGCCGCGCATGCGATCCGCGTACCACGCGCTTGTCGCGACGAAGGCGTCAACGTGGGCCGCGTGGCCGGCGATGGCTTCCCAACACAATCGGTCATAGGGCGCGGCCATTGCGTCGACCCAAGGCTCTTCATCCTGCAAGCTGCACACGATCGGCACATCGAGGACACGCTTGAGTTCGGGAGCCAACCCGAGCAGGAGCGCATTGGAGATGTGGAACACGTCCGGCTTCCCCTGGCTTTGGATCCACTCGAGGAGCCGGTTGAACCCCTTCTTCTGATGCCCGCTCCGGCCCTCGAGCATCGACAACGTCATGGGACCAAGTTCTCTAGCATTCGTCGAGCCTTCCTTTGCGGCGGCCAGTTTGAGCATCCACGGCGCGTCGAACAGACGGTCCAGCCAGCGCGGCGTCCTTCGGAAGAGCGGGAAACGTTCCCGAAGGTAGACGTTGACGCCGCCGAAGAAGACCGGCACTTCGTGGTCCACGTCGACGTCGTCGCCGAACGGCGGGAGGTACAGGGGCAACATGACGACATCGTGGCCTTGCCGCCGAAGCGCGCGAACAAGCGCGTAGTCGCGAAGACAGTTCTGGCAGTAGAATGTTCCGCCGCTGCCCGGAACGAGGTGGCAGATTCTCATGCCGTTTCCTCCTCGTCTTGAAGCGCCAACGCGCCCGTCGGACATGCCCGTACACATTGCAGCGCGACTTCGCCAAGCCCGAACTCCAGCGGCTTGCCGAAGGGCGCCTGCACGCGCGAGGTCAGGCCGCGCCCCACGAATGTCAGCCCCGGAACCACGCCCGCGGCGCGCGTGATCTCGACGCAGATCCCGCACTTGATGCACTTCCCGGGTTCGAGCATGACGTTGTCGAATCGCTGGATCGGGTCGACCGGCGGGCGTTTCATGTGCCGCTTGACGTGCGGGCCGACTTCGTATTCCTCGGCGTATCGTCTGAGTTTGCACGAAACCGGTTTGAGACAGTCGCAATGCAGACAGCGTGCTGCTTCGCCCGTATCATCGGGCAGTGATTCCGCCGAGTGCAATCGCTCTTTGGCGTATGACGGCATTTCCTCCGGGCCCAATCTTCCGATCTGGGAGTTAAAGCGCACGGCGGTTCCGTCGCCGGGAAGCCCACGGAGAGAAGCGCCGGCCCGTCGCGCCGCGGCTTTGCCATTGGCAACGGATCTGACAAACATGGCATCTTCCTGAGCGCTGAACATCTTCTTGTGAGGTGGATGGGAGATGTCACAAGCCGCGATCACGGCGTCGAATTCCGAGAGGAGCGATTCGATAGTTACGTCCGAGCCGATTTCGCATTCAAACGCGAACTCGGCGCCGAGGTCACGGACGCGTTCAATCTCGGCGTCCAGGATCTCCGGCGGAAGCTGTTCCGGGGGCAGAGACCGAAGCGCGAAACACGCGGTGGCGCGCTTTTCGTAAACACGGCACGCATGGCCGCTCTGAAGGCAAGTCCACGCCGCTGACAGGCCCGCGAGTCCCGCGCCTGTAATCGCGACGGTCTTGCCCGTCGCCGGGGCGCGCTCGTTACGCGCGACGACGCCCTTGAGGAATTGCTCCGCGGCCCCGCCATGTAGTTTGCGTATCGAAATCGGACTGTCAAAGGATGAGCGGCGGCATCCCTTTTCGCACGGTGCGGTGCAGAGGCGGCCCAGAGTGGCTGGAAAGATCAGATCGCGCTGCGCGATCCTCGCGGCGGAATCCATGTCGCCCGCGGCGATGTATCGGAGCATGCGCGGCACGTTCAGCGAAGCGGGGCAGATGCGGGAGCACGGCGCTTCACAATCGCCCACGTG
Organism: uncultured Nitrospiraceae bacterium; assembly: GCA_964587655.1. Lineage (GTDB taxonomy): Bacteria > Hydrogenedentota > Hydrogenedentia > Hydrogenedentales > SLHB01 > CAZPMT01. The sequence continues at coordinate 67,172 of CAZPMT010000007.1, read as the reverse complement.
TTCGCTCAGAAGCATTGTGAGGATTTCGCGGCGGGCTGCCCGGATCTCTTCGCCGTCCGTGTCGATGTCCATGCCGTCGAGGGCTTTCGCGGAGCATGCGGGAAGCGTGCGTCCGCTTGCGAGGTCCTTTACGACGCAGATCATGCACGACGTGAGCGCGCCGGTTTCCTTTTCGTAGCACAGCGTGGGTATTTCCGCCCCGGCCTGTTGCGCGGCTTCGAGCAGGGAGGCGCCCGCGGCGACTTCGACCCGCGCTCCGTTGACCTTGAGCCGTATCATCACTCCACCTTGACGGCGTTAGCCGGACATATCTCGTAACACGCGCCGCATCGAACGCATTTCACCGCGTCGATCTCGTGAACCTCGTAGGGCGCCATTCGTATGGCGTCGACGGGACAGCGTTGCGCGCATTTCGTGCAGCCGATGCAGTCCTGCGTGATCGAATAGGTGATGAAGGCTTTGCACGTCCGGGCCGGGCAGCGCCCCTCGACGTGCGCCTCGAACTCTTCGCGGAAGTAGGTCATCGCGGTCAGCACGGGATTGGGGGCGGTGCGGCCGAGTCCGCAGAGGCTTTGCTGTTTCACGACGCGGGCGAGACGTTGCAGATGATCGAGATCGTCTTTCGTGCCGGCGCGTTCGCAGAGGCGCGTCAGGATCTCGAGCATCTGCTTCGTTCCGACGCGGCACGGCGTGCATTTCCCGCAGGACTCGAGCTGCGTGAACGAGAGGAAATAGCGGCTCATCTCGACCATGCAATCGGTGTCGTCCAGTACGACGAAGCCGCCGGAGCCCATCATTGAACCCACTTCGGTGAGTGCTTCGTAGTCGACGGGCAAGTGGGCGAGCGTTCCCGGAATGCATCCGCCCGACGGGCCTCCGACCTGCACGGCTTTGAGCGTCCGGTCCGGACCCACGCCGCCGCCGATATCGTCGACGATTTGACGGAGTGTCATTCCCATCGGGACTTCGATGAGTCCGCCGCGCTGAATCTTTCCCGCGAGTGCGAACACCTTTGTGCCCTTGCTGCCGGATGTGCCGAGCTTCGCGAAGGCCTCGGTGCCGTTTCGGATAATCCAGGGGACTAATGCGAGCGTCTCGACGTTGTTGACCAGCGTGGGACAATCGTGAAGGCCGTGATGGGCCGGATAGGGCGGCCGATAGCGCGGCGTGGGGCGGCGTCCCTCGAGTGATGCGATCAGGGAGGTCTCCTCGCCGCATACGAAGGCTCCGGCGCCTTCGCGAACTTCGACGTGGAACGCGTGAGGACTTCCCATGACCCGCTCGCCGAGAATGCCGGCGTCGCGGCATTTCTCGATGGCCGTGCGCACGCGCGAGACCGCAAGGGGATACTCGGCGCGGATGTAGACAATACCTTGGTGCGCACCGGCCGCAATCGAGGCAATGAGCATGCCTTCGATAATGCGATATGGATACGACTCGAGGATCATGCGATCCATGAACGCGCCAGGGTCGCCTTCGTCGCCGTTGCAGATCACGAACTTGGGATCGCCCGCGGCATTGCGGACTTCTTGCCATTTCCGGGCGGTGGGAAAGCCCGCGCCGCCGCGGCCCCGCAGTCCGCTGCGCGCGATCTCTTCGATAATCGTCTCCGGGTCGAGTGTCGATTCCTCGGACTTGGCCAGACAGCGCCTCAGTGCGCGAAAACCATCGCGGCGGGAATACTCATCGAGATCGGTGGGGTCGATCTCGCCGCAGCACTCTGTGGCGATGCGGCGTTGCGCGGCTAGAAAGGTTGAGACGGGCGCTTCACGGGGATCGATCTCACGTTGCTCGATTAGATTGTCCGCTTCATGGGCATAGAAACGGTCGAGCCACCGAACCGTTGCCACGCGAACGCGCGAAACGGCCCCGCGCGGCGGAAAATGCGCGAGCACAATCGATGGAACGTCGTCCGGCTGCACTTTCGCAAAGAGCCGCGGGATCTGTCCGGGAATCAGGATTTCCAGCAGCGGGGTTTGGTGGCACATGCCGACGCAACTCACTCGTTTGACGCGGACGCTGACGTTGAAGGCCACAAGGGTTTCATCGAGGGCCGCGCGGATCTTTTCGCTGCCTCCCGCAACGCAACAGGAGCCCAGGCCGATGCGGATCTCCGCGCCGTCGATCTCCTCCGGGCGATCTTTGATTTGAACGGGCTGTTGCGTCTGGGCGGCGTGGGTGAGGAAGTCGTCGAGCATTTGCGGAACGATTTCCGCGCTGACGTGGCCATACGTCACGCCGTCGATCTGAACGGCCGGCGCCAACGTGCAACAGCCCAGACAGCGGATCTTCTCAACCGTGAACGTTCCGTCCTTGTCCGTGTCTTCGTCCGGGCCGAGGTGCAACTCACGGGCTATCGCGTCGTAGACGGACGGCGCACCCTTGAGGTGGCAAGCCGTGCCGTCGCATACGCAGATTGTGTGTTCTCCGGCGGGCTTTGCACGAAACTGCGGGAAGAAAGTCGCTACGCTCTGAATAATCGCGGGGGAGATCTCGGAAATCTCGCAGACGCGCCGCAACGCGTCTTCAGGGAGATACCGAAAGCGCTTCTGAAGGGCCTGAAGGATTGGGATGACAAAATCCTGGCCGCGTCCGATCCGCGCGACGATTTGATCGACATCCGTGAGATCAAGCTGGGGGTTCATCTTGCCTCGCGACGCAGATCAGGTTCTTTTCGGTGCGGAAGTAGATGCAACCGTCCATGAAAGCCGGCGTTGCCTGGACGGGTTCGTTGAGTTTCGGCGCGGCGATTTGTTCGAACACCGGCCCCGTCTTAAACACGTACGTTGTCCCTTTCATGTCGACGGCATAGATGCGGTCGCCGACGAGAATGGGCGACGCGTAGAAGCCTTCGTCGAATTCCTTGTCCCATGCCACGGTCCCGGTGTTGATGTCGAGGCAGGCGATCTGGGCGCGGGACGTGGCGACGTAGAAGTGCCGGTCCGTGCCCAGAGGACTTGCGACGTCCGGGAGTAGTTCGTCCCATTGCCAGGCGATTGCAGGCTTCGGGATCTTGTCGTTCGCATCGAAACGAATGGCCGTGGCGGTGGCGTTGTCATTAGCCACGAAGAACATTCCGCCGCCGTAGGCAGGGCTGGGTGCGACCTCGCCGCCGAGGCATTTGATCTGCCAGGCCAGTGCGCCCGTCAGCGGATCATACGCATCAACGTTCTGCTCGGAACAGAGCACGAGTTCGAAGCCGAACGCGGTTTGCACGCAGACTGGCGATGCCCAGGAGATCTTCTGGCGATTGACGGTCCAGGCCTCGCGGCCATCAGCGGCGTCGAGCGCGATCAACTTCCCGTTCTTGTTCTGGTCGTATTGAATATACAGCAGGTTCTGGTACGCCAAGAGCGAAGATGAATATCCGTAATGGTTGTCGGGGAGTCCAAGGTTCTTGCCCCACTTGAGATTCCCATCGAAGTCATAGCAGGCCAAGTCGCCGTTCGCGAAGATCGCGAAGACGCGATCTCCGTGCGCGGCCATTGACGGCGCGGCATATCCGGTGTCTTCGCCGACCTTCGGAGGCGCGTCGGGCGTGCCCGGCAACTTTTCGAGCGCGCGCCGCCAAAGCAGTTGGCCAGTCTCCGTGTCGAAGCAGAAGACTTCGCGCGCGCTCTCCGTTGCGCCGCTGAGGAACACACGCTTGTCCCACACGACGGGCGAATTGGCGCCCGGCAGCGGCACCTCGATCTTCCACTTTATGTTCTTGCCCGTCGCAACATCCCATTCCGTCGGGGCGGTCGTGTAGTGCGCGACGCCGTATCCGCCGGGACCGCGAAACGACGGCCAGTTCCGCTGCATGGTTTCCCAATCCGGGTACGTGGCGGCGGACGCGTCTTTTGGTTGCCCGGGCACGACAATGGGTTGCAACCCATTGTCTGAAGTGCCAATCGCGTGCGCCGGGACGGGCGCTTCGAGTTGGGTGAAGTACGCGGCGAGCAATGCCGCCGCCACCCAGACCACGCCCGCGAGTGCAACGTATTCCTTGGCTCGCGCCTGATGTATCCAATGCGCCGTGGCTGGCGGCTCGCCCTGTGGCATGGGAGGACGCGGGCTGAATCTTGCGGCGGCGCGAAGCGCGATCAGCAGAACGATCGCGCCGCCCAACAGCAGATAACCTCCCATCTTCAAGTGAGCCTGGCTGGTAAAGAAGGCCTTGCGCGTAAGCAGGTCCAAAGATCGGATCCGGAGGACGAGGTTCTCATCGGGCTGCGGTGACGCGGCGAGTTGTTGGCGGAGTGCCAGGAGTTCCGGGTTATCGAGCGGAGTGATGGCCTGCACCTGGAAATAGTTTGCCACAAGCAGGATTGATACTACGAACGAGAACAGGCCGGATACGACGGCCACGGTGACGGACGCCAGCCACGCCATTTCGTTCGCCGTGAACCGGCGTTTCTTTTGATCACGCGTTAGCATTGTTGCCCTCGACTGGACAGTAGGCGAAACAACGTGCGCAACTGAGGCATGCGCCGCGGTCGGGCACGTAGTCGTCGCTCCTGCGAATGACCGAAAGACGGATGAGCTTGGCGCAGATGACCAATCCCATGAAGGCGCCGAACCAGGCCGAAGCATACTTGAACCGGACTCTCAGATCGCTTGCCTCGGCGTAGAGTTCGGACGTTGATTGCTTTCCGGCGCGGAACGCGTCGCTCTCGATGGAGCGCTCGGCGAAGCGGCCCTGTTCTTCGGCGGCCACGCGTTCCGCCAGGAGCACGGTCGGATGTAGACGGGCGATGAATTGGTGCGACATCGCTCCGGTCCAAGCCGCGACGGCGATGATCGCGGGCGCGGCCAGTAGCAGCAGGGCGAGACGTTTGGTCCCGGTTCGGCGATCCACGGGCGGTTGGTTCGGTACTGGGACTACGATCGCGCCGTACGGACATGAGGATTCGCAGAGGCGGCATTGGATGCACTCGGCGGGTGTGATGGTCGCGTGCCATTTCGAGAACCGCGACACCCACCTGAGCAGGACACCGTAAGGACATAAGAACCGGCAATACGGCCGGGCAACGAACACCCCGCACAGGAGCATGACGCCGCCGAAAATGAACATGTTGAAGGTTGCGCCTTGCCGGAAGAAACCCACGAAGGGATCGTAACGGCAGATGATATACCCGCACCCCATCGCCATGGAGAGGACGGTCAATCCAAGATACGCATAGGGCAGGAGGCCGAGCACGGCTTCGACGGGACGCGAAAGCTGCACGGGAAAAACGGCCGCGGCTTCCTGGACGGCGCCGAGTGGGCAGACCGCCGCGCAGAAAACCCGGCCGAAGTACAGTGCGAACAGCAATGGAAGGAAGAAGAACGCCAGCACCACGAGCGGAACGCCGATGCTGCGATCAATGAACGGGACCAAAACGTTCTGCAGGCTGCCAACGGGGCATATGCAACCCTTTCGATAGAATCCGAAGTATGCAATCGAGAATATCGTTATCATGAGGACTTCATTCCGGGAACGGCGCTTGAGTACCGCCCACGCAGTGAGGGCCAGTGCGGCGGCGAGGACTGAAATGTCCACGGCAACCGGAATCTTCTTCACCGGCGGGACACTCGTCTGCGGGTGCTGGTATCCCGAATCGAACTCCGGCATGGGAAACCGGAACTGCGCCGCGGCTTCATGCGCCCACACGACGGAGAGGATTACGGCGGCTACAAGAGAAGGCAACTTCATGTCAGTCCCTTGGGGCCGCCGTCGCGCATCTTCAAGAGATATGCGGACCGCGCCGGAACGCGCTCGTACGCCTTTGATGGGCAATTGCGCGCGATCGAGCACTCGTTGCAGTTTACACATAGGTCGTGCTTCACCTGGAGTTGGAGCGAGCCGTTCCCGAACGTATTACAGCCCTTGACGCACTTGCCGCAGCCGACGCACAGGTCCTCATCGATCGTGTATTCGTAGAATGGATCCTCGACGAATCTGCGTTTGAGCGCGCCGACCGGGCAAAGCTCGTTCTCGGCGCCGCTGTCGCGGGCCTTCGCTCCCGGCTGCAGGTAGGCGCCACAGAGGTCGCAATACCCGCAGATCTCGAACGAGTGTACGCATTTGACCGCCGAGGGATTCAGCACGCAATTCGTTGCGCACCGCCCGCATTGCACGCACTTGACCGGGTCGAGTTGCCAGACGGTGGCGTCCGTCCGGGGATGTGCGGCGACCCACGCAGCCCCGCCAGCGGCGGCCGCCGCGGCCACGCGGATGAAATCACGGCGGTGGATTTTCGATTCCTTCTTCACGGGGTATTCCTCGCAGTTTTCGATTCAGGCACTCTTCAGAGAAACGCCAAGCCCCAGCAAGGGACCCGTGTTGATGACGATTTCCTTCAGATCATGCATTCTCGATGTCAGACAGGAGTTCCTCCTCGCTTATGTCGATCATGGGAACGCCATACTGATGGAGCAAGAGGAGAAAGGGCACGCGCTTCATGCCGGCAAGCTCAGCGGCGCTGCCGGACGAAATCCGTTTCATTTCGAACAATTTCACCGCCATCGCTATCCGCGCTTCACGCTCGAACTGTTCAGGCGTTTCCTGTAAGACATCCGGGAGGGCTTCAGGATAGTCTATGGTCATCTGTCTCATCGAAGCATCTCCTTGAACTCGACGTGTTTTACCTCTTGAAGAATACCACATCCATCGCACTGAAATCAGGATCGCGCTGGGTTTCGATTGCCGGGCTATTTCTTCTTATCTTCCTCGTAAACAAGGACCGTACTTTCGGGCTTGTTGAGCAGCAGAATCCGGTCTTGTTGGTCGACAGCCAGGTCCATTATTGGCGGCTCGACGTTGCAGAAGAGCGCTTTGTTGTCTGCTATCGGCGGGGCCTCCGCGTCCACGACTACGCCGAGCAGTTTGGTGTCCGGCGAATAGACCTTGACCCTGTTGATCCCTTTCTCGACCGTGACGAGGGTGCTGTCGCTTCGGAATGCGATATGGATCGGGTTGCAGCAGCCGCAGAAGGCTTCCATTTCCATTCCGGAACGATACCATGAGCTGATCAGTTCCCCATTGGGCCGGTAATTTTCGATGCCGTGCTTCCCGCAATTCACGGCCCACAGCGACCCCATTGGATCGAGTGCGACGTCAAAGTACGGGCTGGGAATAACGAATCCGGTCACGCCGTGTTCCTTGTCGCGTTCGCCGATCCGGTTGCGGAGTTTCCCGTCGAGGCCCAGGCGCAACACGATTCGGTTGCCGGCATCGGCGGCGAAGACGTCCTCTTCGTCGGCGGCAATTGAAGTCAGGTAGCCGCGCTCGCCCAAGTCCTGCCACAACGCGACCCGAACGCCCTTCGAGTCGAGTACCTCCAAACGATTTCGCAATCCTACAAGCAGTTTTTCGTCAGGCAATGCCGCGAGGCAGCCGGGCCGGCCCTCGACAGCGAAGCGCGCGGCCTGTTTTCCTTCGGCATCCAGAACTATGACGGCGTTCTCGCCGCCGATATAAAGTTTGCCGCCCGGTCCGACAGCCAGCGCGCTCGGATTGGGTATGTCCAAGGGAATGCGCTTTGACTCCCTGAACGTCACTCTTGAGGGACCGGCCTGGGCTGATGCGGTGGTTGCCATTGCCGCACCGCTGGCAGCCGTACCGGCAAAACGCAAGAAATCGCGCCGTCCAATGCCGCTGTTCTTATTCATGGTCATCGGCCTTTCCTTTTCGCACCACGGCTAGTGTAGTGAGTTATCCTGTTTGTGACTTATGTTTCTGGCGTCAAACACGCCTATTCCCCCTTTGAAGGGGGTTAGGGGGATGTTCTTCTGGCGCGGCAGATGTCTATACCGCAGGCTTGACATCCCCCTAACCCCCTTCAAAGGGGGAACTTGCATCCGCAGCCTCTTCTTTGTTTGTCCTCGCAGTTTCAGTCAAACCGTTCACTTAAGATGCCTCAATTCTGACTCGATACGCTAGTTCTTCGCGCCCACTGAAATGCATACCATTTGCCTCGAGTCGCGCAGCAACATCCGGTCTCCCACGGGGCAGATTGGGCCCCATGCGTCCTGGCCGTGTAGCACCTGCGCCTTCGCCAGCGGCGCATACGCGTCGCGGCTCGCGCGGACCATCGTCAGCATGCCGTCGTCATCCAGTATGTAGAACTTGCCATCGGCCAGAAGGAACGGTCCGAGTCCAAACCTGTTGGACTGGCCGCTCGACCACGCGAGTGAACCGTCGGGCCGATAGCAGACGAATTGGCCGCGCAACGCGCCCGCGTCCTTGGGCATTATGCCGTATAACAGGCCGTCATGGTAAATCGGCGTCTGCTGTTCGCAGGCCAGGCCGTCCTTGGGGCCGTGCTTGAACAGCACTTCCGCGGTGAAGGCCCCGCTATTTTCATGGACCTGGATCATCATGCCGCCTTCGCCGTAGCCCGCCGTGAGGAATATCCTGCCGTCCTCCAACGGGATGGGCGACGGGGCGATGACCTTTGCGTTCCAGCGCAACTGCCAGAGAATCTTGCCTGCGTCGTCGGCTTCAGCCGACACGCCGGTGACGCCGCCGACGGCCCAGTAAACGTACATTTTCTTTCCGGCGATCTTCATGGGCATGACGGACGAATGGGACATATCCCAGTGTTGCGTGTTCGGCGTTTTCCAGATCGGCGTCCCGGTCTCGCAATCGACGGCCATCATGAGAACATCCGTCCCGCCGGGGGCCAGGATCACGCGGCCCTCGTCGATTAGCGGGCATTGTCCCGTGTACCACAAAGGCTCTTTCGTTCCATACTCTCGCTGAAGGTCGATGCCCCATCGGAATGCGCCCGTGGCGGAATCCAGACAAACCACATGGCATCGAGGCCCTATAGTGACGAGGTGCTTCTCTGTAACAACCGGAACCGTCCGGGACATTCCGTGGTTTCTTTTGACCGTGAGACGATAAGACCGCCGCCAGATCTCGCGTCCATCGGCGAGCGAGAAACAGCGGATGGCGTCGGCCTTGGCCTTTTCGTCGTAATCAATGAGGTAGACGCGGCCCGCGAGTACGACGGGCGCTGCGTAGCCTTCGCCGAGTTCGACCTTCCACAATATCGGCGGCCCGTTTTCGCCCCAGGACTCCGCGAGTGGCGGGCCTTCTTTTCGGATGTTGTCGAAGTCCGCTCCGCGGAACCTGGGCCACGCTCCCGGCAAGTCCGCGGGCGTGCCGTCGAACTGCTGGAACGTGCCTGACAGGTCCTTTACGGCGTCCTGTTCGCGGGCCTTCTCGGGGGTCCCGTCCGCGCCCGGCAGACGCGCTTGAATGTCCGCGTCCGGATCATGCGTAAACCAGAACGCCAGACATGCTCCCGCGACTGCCACGCTGACCGGCAGCGCGATCCCAAAGACCAGATAATCACGTCGTGAAAGTTTCATTACGCTTGACGAAAGGCCGCCGGGCAAAGGTTTCGCGGTCTCACGGGTTCTTTATGTCCAGGCACTTCATCTCCTGTTGATTGCGGAGAAGGAGTTTTCCGTCGGACAATGCCATGGGGGCCCATATTTCCTTGCCGCCGAAGATAGCGGCCCGGGCCAGTTCCTTGTAACCATCGGGCGAGGGCTCGATGAGGTGCAGGATCCCCTTATCGCCGTCGAGATTCAGGATAAGGTTGTCGGCGATGATGAGATTGCCGAGCCCGAACATGGGCGAAGACCCGGCGCCCGCGGTCTTCCACTTGACTTGGCCGTCCAGGGCCAGGCAGAGCATGCCGTCCTTGCGCTCATTCGTGTTGCTGTTCATGTAGAGATGGTCGTTATGGAAGAGCGGCTGGTGGATCTGGCTGCCGCACGCGTCTGTCTTGAAAAGCTCCTTGACCGCGAACTTGCCGCCTTCTTGCTTGACCTGGATCATCGCCGAACCGGCGGCGTATCCACCCGTTATGAACAAGCGGTCGTCCGGCAGCGTGGCCGGGTAAGGAATGGGGATGTAGCACTGGAAACCATCGTACGTCCAGAGGACGGCGCCGTTGTCGAGGGAGATGCCTGCCACCTTTCCGGGTTCGCCGCCGCCCTTCTTGCAGGCGCCGATCATAACGGCCTGGTCAACGCCGCCAAGCTTGGTGACCACCGGCGTCGAATAGCCGAAGAGGCCCAGCGTTGGGGATTTCCACACCAGATCCCCCGTATCGCGCTTGTAAGCGACGACGTACGCGTCCGGCGCTTGCGGCGCCACGATAACCAGGTCTTTGTAAAGCGAGGGTGACTGCACGACGCCCCAACGGGCGGCCTCGACATTGAAATCGGCAAGCAGGTTCTTCTGCCAAACGAGCTGATGGGTCTTGCGGTCAACGCAGGAGAAATGGCCCATCATGCCTACCGCGAAAACGTATTTGTCGTCCACGGCGGGCGCCGCCCGTGAACCGTTATGGCTGATGGTTCCCGGCGCGTCGTACGCGTAGTTCCAGAGTTCTTTTCCGGTTTGAAGATCGAGACACCGCAGGACGTCCTGCTTATCGTCGACGCGATCGAAGATGTAGACTTCTCCGTCACGCACCGCGGCGGAGCCGTACCCCACCCCGAGCGAAAACGACCACAGGACTTTGGGGCCCGTCTCCGGCCATGCGCGGGCCAGGCCCTTTTCCGGCGAACTGCCATCGCGATTGGGCCCCTGGAGTTGGGGCCAGTCCGCCGAAGCGGACGACGCGAGCAACACGACGGCAACAACCATCAAGACAGATGCGGATTTGCCAGCGAGAACAGACTTCATGGGCGCGATATCTCCTTTTCTTGTCGGAACATACTGAAACCAAAGACCGCATGGCCGACGGTAAGGATATAACATTCCAGGCGTCAAATGGAATTCCGGAGTTGACACGTATCAGCGCCAGAGTATACCTTACCGATATTCTTTGAGATTTTCGCCGGAAGGCATTGGCTCCGATGGGCGATATGGTCTCCGGGAAACGTGCTAGTGCGCATGGACGTGAAATAGACAACCACGACGTTTGGGCTAAGACCTAACAAGCAGTCAGGAAAGTGCTGATGAATACGACAAGACGGAAGAAACACCCGCGCGCGGGAACGCTGATGAGCGGGGCGGATATGATCATACAAGTCCTTGCCGATGAGGGCGTTGACACGCTTTTCGGCTATAACGGCGGGGCGATACTCCCCACTTACGACGCGATCTTCAGGTATAACGAGGAACGGTCCGGCCGTGATCAAATGAGGCTTGTGGTGCCGGCCAATGAGCAGGGCGCCGGCTTCATGGCCTCGGGGTACGCGCGCGCCACAGGCAAGGTGGGCGTCTTCATGGCGACGTCCGGTCCGGGTGCGACGAACTGCACGACGCCCGTGCGCGACTGCATGGCGGATTCCATCCCTGTGGTCCTGATTTCTGGGCAGGTGTCGCGGCACTACATCGGGACCGACGCGTTCCAGGAAGCGCCTGTTCACAGCATCATGAGCGCGTGCGCCAAGCACGTGTTCCTCGTTTCCGACGAGCGGGAACTCGAGGCGACGATCCGCACCGCGTTCGAGATCGCCCGCAGCGGACGTCCGGGCCCGGTGGTTATCGATATCCCAAAGGACGTTCAGAACTTCGTCGGCGAGTATCGAGGGGAAGGGCATCTGGTCCGCAAGGGCTTTGACCGTCGCGCCGCGGAGCTCAAGGCGGCGCGTCTGACGCCGGAAGATGCAGCGTCCTTCTTCAAGCTGTTCGGACGTTGCCATCGTCCGCTCATCTATGCCGGCGGAGGCGTCGTCAACGGCAACGCCGCGCCGGAACTGAGGGCATTCGTCGAGCGGTTCAAGATCCCTGTCGTTACGACCCTGATGGGGATCGGAAGCATCGATACGCGCGACGACCTCTGTATGCACATGCTCGGCATGCACGGTACTGCTTACGCCAACTATGCCGTCGAGGACTGCGATTTCCTTTTCACGGTGGGCGCGCGGTTCGACGACCGCGTCGCGGGTAACGTGGCCGAGTTCGCACCGCACGCGAAGATCGCACACGTCGACATTGACGCGGCCGAGATAGGCAAGGTGAAGCAGGTTCATTGGAGCCACGTCGGCGACGCGGGTATGGCCCTGCGCAACTTGCTTCACGGCGGAAAGAGTTTCAAGCGGGATTTCGCGCCGTGGCGCAAGCATCTCCACGCAATGAAGGAGACGCATCCGCTCGACTACGACCGATCATCCGATCTGATTCAGCCTCCACACGTCCTCGAGTTGCTCAACGAGGTAACGAAAGGCGACGCGATAATCTGTACGGGGGTCGGACAGCATCAGATGTGGTCCGCGCAGTACTGCGAAGTTCATCAGCCGCGCTCTTTCATCACATCGGGCAGCATGGGTACGATGGGATTCGGCTTGCCCGCATCCATCGGCGCGCAGATCGGGCGCCCGGACAAACTCGTCATCGATGTTGACGGCGACGGCAGCCTGCGGATGAACGTGGGCGAACTCGAAACGGCAACGACCTACGGCGTTCCGGTCAAGGTGCTGCTGCTGAACAATCGCGGCGACGGCATGGTGCTGCAATGGCAACGGCTCTACTACGGAAAACGTTTCTGCGGAACCGACAAGACTTTGCGGAAGAAGGATTTCGTCAAAGCCGCCGAGGCCGAAGGATTCGAGTTCGCAAAGCGCGTCAGGGAGAAATCCGAGATCAAGAAGGCCCTTGCGAAGTTCATCGAGTATGATGGGCCGGCTTTCCTTGAGGTCATCACCGACCAGTCGGCTGACGTGTTTCCGATGGTCGGACCCGGACAAGGTTTTAAGGACATGGTGACCGGCCCGCACATCTCTGCGCGCGCGGCGGCGCCGCCTCATCCCGTGGACATCGACGCCACGGACAGTTTCTAGTGCAGCGAGTCCTCCTGTGCGGCCCGAGTCGCCCGGGATTTCGCGGGGACGAAGAGGGCCAGGGCGGCGGTGAGGAGTGCAAGGACGGCGCCTACCAGGAAGACGCGCTCATAGCCGAATACGCTCCAAAGAGCGCCGGCGCCGATGGGGATGGTCATGGAGGCGATGTGGTTGATCGAGACGCCCATGGACAGGGTCGAGGTGAGCTCTCGCGAGTTGGGCGTGACGCGAGAGAGGTACACCGCGCGGGCCGAGCCGAGCGCGAAGAGGAGGTTGTCGGCGACGTAGCATCCGCAGGCGAGGATGCGTGCTGCTTCCGGACTGCCGGTCAGCGGGATGGCGTACCCGTAGCCGACGCACACGATTATCAGGACGAGGCCGTCGGCGATCATGACGGCGCGCTCGCCGAATCGGTCGACCATGACGCCGGCCAGGGGTTTGAAGAAGATGCCGATGAGGGCCGCGATCATGAGGAGTCCCGCGATTGACGTTGCCGGTTCGTCGTAGACCTTGATCAACACCCACGGGCCGAACGTGATGAAGATCTGTTTGCGGGCGCCGGCGAAGAGTTCGAGCAGGTAGTACAGGCGGTACCGCATGCGGAAGACCATCCGCGGACGCGCCTCGTGCAGGTGCGGCACGTGCATGAGACTGTACATAAACGCCGCCGCGCAGCCCAGGACGGCCGCGCAAACAAAACCGGTGCGGTATTGCGGGGCGGCTTTGTCGAACAGGAGCCAGACAAGCCCGGTGCCCACGACCGCCGCAGTGGTATCCACGGCGCCCATTTGGCCCATCCGGCGTCCGCGGTTCGATTCGTCGCTGAGACCGATGGCCAGGGTGGCGCCGACCGGTTGCAGGAGATGCATGCCGGTGCTGCCCACGCACATCATAATAATCATCAGCCAGAAAGAGCCTCCGAGAAGCCCAAGCCCCAGCATGCCCGTCGCGAACACGAGCGCGGCCACGACACCGACGCGCGTCAGGGGCAGCGTTGCGAGGATGCCCGCCGTTACGAACACGAGGAATCCCGGCATCTCGCGAGGAAACTCGAGGAACCCGCGCCCACCCGCCGAGAGGTTGAAGACGTCAGACAGAAAGTTGTTAAAGATGGAATCGTGAATGCCAGTGGCGCAGGCCATGCACGAAATGGCCGCGAAAAATAGAAAAAGCTGTCTTCGAATCGACATTCTAGATCGAGTTCTCGGTGGAGCCTGCAACGGCGTCATTCCCGCGAAAGCGGGAATCCAGTGCGCATGTAGCGAGGCGGCGCGTGTGTTCTGGATTCCCGCTTTCGCGGGAATGACGCCATTCGGGCATTCTTCACAAGCTTTGAGTTGAGCGACGTCCGCGTGTGCGGAGAGTACACACTTGGACGGGGTGAGATCCAGTCCCTACCGTGGTTTTTCGACCTCGCGGAGTTTGTCCATCTGTTCCAGAAGGGATTCGCGGATGCGCCCTTGCTCATCGCCGTAGATGTCTTCGGAATCGAGAAGAACCAGCGCGGCTTTGCACTTGAACAGGGCCGTCTTCGTGTCGCCCGCCAGAAAAGCCTTTCGCGCGGACTGATACACGCGCTCGAACTTGAGGCGCGTGTTGCGCGCATACGCGAGGGCGCGCGCCCGCGCCGCCATATCCGGTTTGTCGTACAGGTCGAAGTCGTCTGAATCCATGCACTGCCGCCTCCAACGTGTGCAATCATAGCACACGGCCGGTCCGAGCGGGAGTCTCACCCTTTCATGCCGGAAAGCGCGATGCCGCCGATGATATGTCTTTGGGCGAGAATGGTGAGACAGATGAGTGGGAAGCTGGCGATGACCGAGCCTGCGAAGACGCTGTTCCAGAATATCCAAGCTTCGCTTCGGAAACTCGCGATGCCGACGGTAATGGGATAGAGGTCCCAATCGGTGAGGACGACCAGCGGCCAGAGGAAGTCGCTCCAGGCGCCGATGAAGATGAAGAGTCCGAGCGTGATGAGCGCGGGTTTCGCCAAGGGCAAAATGATGCGGGAGTAAATGCCGAAGCTCGAACATCCGTCTATACGCGCGGCATCCTCGAGATCGGCGGGGATGTTCAGGAAGAATTGCCGCAGCATGAAGATGCCGAATGCGCCGGCGAACCCGGGCAGCATGACGCCGAGGCGGGTGTCGGCGATGCCAAGGTGGACCACGATCAGGTAGGTGGGAATCAGCGTCACGGCGCCGGGCAGCATCATCGTGGCCAGCAGGAGGCTGAACGTAACGGTCTGTCCGCGGAACCGCATCCGCGCGAACGCGAAGGCGGCAAGCGAGTCGAGGAACAATTGCGCGGCGGTCGTCACAAGGGCGTAGAAGAAGCTGTTGCCGAGGTAGATGCCGACGCGGCCCAGCGTGAAGGCGCGGGCGTAGGCCGTCAGGTCGATCGGATCCGGCCAGAGGGTGTACGGGTGGCGGCTGAAGTCCTCGACGGTCTTGAGCGAGTTGACGACGAGCCACACGTAGGGCGCGATCATGGCGGCCGCACCTGCGGCGATTACGAGCGACAACAGCGCCGGCACGATTTGGACGCCGAATCGCAGACGCGCCGTCGCCGGCGCTGAGCGTGAAATTCCTTCAGTCATAGAGTTTCCTCGACCGCATGAATCTCATCTGGACGGCAATGAAGAGCGCGATGATCGCGAACAAGACCCACGCCATCGCGGCGGCGTAGCCGGTCTTGCCGACGTACTGGAACGCATTGCGGAAGACCTGGGACTGGACTACCTCGGTCGCGTTTTGCGGTCCGCCGTTCGTCATGATGTAGACCTGCGTGAATACCTGGTATGAGCCGATGATGAGCATCGCGGTGACGAACACGAACGTGTTTCGCAGCAGGGGCACGGTAATGTGCCGGAAGCGGCCCAGGGCCCCCGCGCCGTCTATCTTCGCGGCCTCGTAGTACATCTTCGGGATGTCGCTCAGGCCCGCCATGAAGATGACCATGTAGTAGCCGACGGCCTGCCAAGTCGCGACGATCACGATGGCCGGCATGGCCGAGCGAGTATCTTGAAGCCAGTTTGGGCCGGTGATGCCCACAAGGCCGAGGACTTGGTTGAGAGCGCCGTCGTCGCGCAAGATCCACAGCCACAGCAGCGATACGACCACGCCGGGCGTGATCGATGGGATGAAGTAGATGACCTTCACGATGGGGCTGCCGCGCCCCGCCTTGTCCGCAAGCAACGCAAGCACGAGCGCGCCGCACATGATGGACGGGACCGCAAGCAGGACGTAATACGACGTGTTGAGGAGCGAGAGACGGAAAAGGTCGTCCGAAAGGGCGGCGCGATAGTTTTCGAGACCGACAAAGGCATTTCGCGTGGCCAGGACGTCGTAGTTGTGGAGGCTGATCCAGAAAGAATAGGCGATGCCGATGATCGAGAACGTGCCGATGAGAAGAACGGCGGGTCCCATGAACAGGTAACCCGTGACACCCGATGACGCGCGCCCTTTCATCGGTACGCCTCCTCGAGTTGCGCGTAGTACCGGTCGAGGATCTCGTCCACCTTCGGCAGGGCTTGCGACAATACCTGTTCGGGGCGGAGATTGTTGAGCATGAGGCCCTGGCAGAGCGGCTGGAACACGGCGTCGATTTCGGTGAACCGGACCACGGGATACAGGCCGCCCACGCCGGTGATGTGCGGGATCATTTCGAGCGACGGCGCGCGCTGGATGGCCTTCTTCCACTCGGGCGTTTCATAGAACGCGGCCAGAGGCGAATTGCGGTCGACGGACTCGAGTTTCCACAAGGCGTTGCCCATGCCGCAGTAGAACTTGATGAATTCCCACGCGAGTTCCGCGTGTTTCGCTCCTTTCGGGATGCACATGAGATTCGTCCAGGTCATGCCGCTGCGCCCGGAACCGTGCGGGCCGCGCGGGAACGACATCAGTCTGAACGGAAAGCCGGGGACCTGGTCCTCGATCATGTGGCCGACCCAGGTGCCGCCGACGAACATGGCCACCTTGCCCTGGAGGAAGAATTGGAAGTCCTGGCGCTCCGTGGCGACGGGAAACGAGACGCGATCCCGATACTGGAGGTCCTGGAGAAACTGCATGGCCGACTGCATGGGCGGCGCGTTAAAGGCGCCGTGGCGCAGATCAGGCGTGTAGAAGGAACCGCCGTCGGCGTACATCCACGGGAGATATGCGGACAGGTCGCCCCCGGCCACCATGAATCCGGACCGGACCACACGCCCTTCGGCGTCGCGCTTGGTCATCTTGATCGCGGCTTGGCGGAGGTCCTCCCACGTCTCGAAGACGAAGGGATCGGTTGAGAAACCCGCCTCGCGAAACAGATCAAGGTTGTAAACGATGCACGACGCGTCCTGTTCGATGGGAATCCCGTAAATGAAATCCTTGTCGCGGCCGTAACGCAGCGCCGCGGGCAGCCAGACGCCGTCCGCCATTTCCGGGGTGCGCTCCACAAAGGGGCGGAGATCGCTCAGCACGCCGCGCTCGTACAGGTCATTCGCCCAGATGATGGAGGCGTGAAGACAGTCCGGGGGCCGGTTCGCGGCCATGCTGGCCATAATTTTCTGGATGTACTGTGGGCCGAAAGGAATGTGCTGGAACCGCAGATCCACGCCCGACTGCTCCCGCTCGAAGGTTTCCTCGACGACGCGGAAGTACTCGCGCATCTTCTCGCCTTCAACGGGGCTCCACCAGTCCCAAACGCGGAGAACGGTCTTGTCCGGGGCACCTCCACACCCCAAGAGCGTCACAAGAAGCAAGACGGCATACCGAATCATGCGCGAAAGTATAGCACAGGGAACGCCTCTTGGATTGGGCTCATAATCGCCCGCGCAAGCAATCCCATCCGTCCGATCTGTCCGATCCGTCGGATCAAGGTCTCCGCTCACCCGTGGAACCGTGGAAGCGGCGCCCTCGCCGCTTGGTCCTTTCCTCGCGCGACAGCGGATTACCTCGCCGTAGACAGACAGGCCATCAATTCGACGTGATCGGTATGCGGGAACAAATCCACGGCATGAAGACTGCTAAGCTGGTAGGCTTCCAGAAAAGCGGGCAGTTCCGCGGCCAACAAGCTGGGCTTGCATGAGACATACATGACGTTGGTTGGACGCAATTCGATTAGGCGGCGAAGGGCTTTGGGATGCATCCCCGCCCGTGGAGGATCAACAACCGCCGCGCTGTCGGCCGGAAGGTCTCCGGACTCAAGCAGCGTCTTGAGGTACGTTTCAACCTTTGCGGCAGCGAAGTGGACGTTGCCGATCTCGTTGACGCGCGCGTTGTGGATGCCGTCTTCCGTGGCGGAGGCGACGCTTTCCACCGAGAACACTTCTTCGACCAGATCGCTGCAACTGAAGGCGATGCCTCCGGCGCCGCCATACAAATCGTAGAGGATCTTGGGCTCGACTTCCTTCACCCACGCCCGGATCATGCCGTACAGAATCTCCGCGCCGAGGGTGTTGGTCTGAAAGAAGCTGAACGGAGACAACCGAAATCGGAGTTCGCGATTCCCTGCGGCGCCGGGGACGCGCAGACACTCGTCGATGGTTGGCGTGCCGAAGAGAAGTTCCGTTTCCTCGGCCGTCGTGACATCGGCAAGGCCCCGGAAGACGCCGCGGTGGATGCTCGTGGCCGGATACGATTCAAGGACCGCCGCGACAAAGCTTTCCTTGTCCAACTCGCCGTCGGTCGTGATCAGTGCGACCAATCGTTGCGCTGTGCGTTTGCCTTCACGCACCAGTAACGCGCGGAGGAAACCTCTGCGCGTGCGCGAGTCGAATGCGTCGAGCCGCTGAGAGAGCATCCACTCGCGGACGGAGGCCAGCAAGGGATCAAGTCCTTCCGGCCCGATGCGGCACTCGAGGATCTCGAGCGGGCGGAACCATCGGCCCTTTGTCTTGAAACCCAACACGGACTCGCGGTCAAAATCCTTCGGGGGCGGCTCTGGGTAGAACTTGCGGGAGAAGCTGAAGTCGACCTTGTTGCGGTAGCGCCAGATCAGCGGAGACGGTTCCACGGGGATCGGGTCCCGCCAGAAGGGCGAGAACAGGTCCTGTAACGCGGCGCTCTTCCGCGCGAGTTGCTCGTCGTATGGCACGTCCTGCGAGCGGCAGCCGCCGCACTCGCCGAAGTGTGGGCAGAGGTCAGACATAGCGTAGTTGCGGCATCTCACTTCGCCTGCGCCACCCGGTAGACCTCCATCTGGCCGGGCGCAAGCCAGGGCGAGATCTTTACGCAGCCCTCGCCTGTCTCGACCTTCACGGCGGCTTCCTGATTCTTCCAATCGAGTTGATGCAACGCCGTGTTCGCTCCGTTGAACGTCAGCGTTGCGAGCGCGCTTTCGGTAGTGCTGTTGTTGACGAGGACAACCCACGGGCGATCCTGCTTGTCCGTAAAGCGCGAAACGATGAGCGGTCGTCTTGAGTCGGCCTGCACGTCCTTGATGAGATCGTCAGGCTCAAACGGGTCGCAGCCCAATATAGGCTCCGGATATTGCATCGCCTTACGCAGACTGAGGTCGAGGAACAACCGTCCGTACCGTTTTATGAACCCTTTGTTCGTCCGCTTCAGCGAATCGAAGGTCGGCGTCCGATCCCAAAACTCGTCGATAGGCGCCAGGCGGGCGTTGCTATCCTGCTGCCGCATGTAGAAGAAGAAATAGAGGATGCCCTGGGCGCCGTACGCAATGGACGTGTTGAACTGCCACCGGATGTCGTCCTCATTCGGACACTTGTAGTGGAAGTGGGCCACCGAGAGGATCGTATTCCAGAACGGCACGCCGTTGCGCCTCGCCGCATTCCCGTATTCGGTCAGGTTCCGGAAATACATCGGCCAGCCCGACTTCTCCGGGAGCATCTGATAGTAGCAGTCGTAGCAGAGAAAATCCGCGCCGGACTTCTTGAGAAAATCATCGAGATACGTTTGCCAATCGTCATAGCCCACGCGCTTGTATCCCCCGGGGTGCCACGGCAGCAGGTTCACGAACGGGTGCAGTTGCGGCGCGGCGTTCTTCGTAATACGGACCCCGTCGCACGTGCCCGGGAAGTCCTCCTTGCCCGGCTCGTCGAGGATATGGAAACCGAACGTCGCGGCGTGCGAGCCGAAATCTTTGGCCGCCTGCGCGACAAGGGCGGAATAGTCCTTCGGTAACGCACCCCCGGCGCGCGTGCGCGGGTCGCAGATGATGACCTTGATCTTCCGCGCCTGGGCCCAGTCCAGGATCCTCTTCATATGCGCAACGTTCTCCGGCGTGACGGCATACTCGGGCCCCATCGTGAGCGTTATTCCCGCGTCGGCCCACTCCTGGACCTTAGCCTCATCAAAGACCTCGATCGGCGCGTAGTTCCAGAACCCGATCGGAAACGCGTCGAGTGTGTCATTCAGGCTAGCGGCTAAAGAAATGGCAAGTATCCCCAATACCGCGGACATGGCTCATCCCTCCTCCAGTTTATTCCAGGATATGTGTTCACCCGCCCGGATCGCAAGTGCGTGACGACGCCATCGCTCGTCTACGATCACGATCCGCCGCCGTCTTTGTTGTATGAGGGTTTGCGTTTGAAGGCGAAGGCCATCATGCCTTCGAGGCCGTCTGGGTGGCCTCCGCAGGTGGATACGCCGATGCGTTCGCGTTCGAGCTGGACCTCGAGCGGCGTCGTGAATGAATCGGTCAGCAATTGCTTGCTCAGGCCGAAGGAGTGCATCGAGCGTTCGGCCAGGTCGCGCGCCATGGCGAGGGCCGCATCGAGGGCTTGACCGTCTTCGACGACCTTTGTCACCAGGCCCCATTGGAGCGCCATTTCGGATGTTATTGGGGGATCAAACGCCGCGATTTCGAGTGCGCGCGCCAACCCGACGAGGCGTGGCAGCGCAAACGTGCCGCCGCCGTCGATGCACAACCCCCAGGAGGTGTACGCCTGCCGCAGTACTGCCGACTTGGCCATGACGCGGAAGTCGCACGCAAGCGCCAGCGACATGCCCGCGCCCGCCGCCACGCCGTTGATGGCGGCGATGACCGGTTTCCGCATCCGCCGGATCTCGAGGACGGACTGATGCAGCACGGCGGCGAATGTGTATAGATTCTCGGATGCCTTGGTGGGATCCTTGATCAAGCCCTTGAGGTCCGCGCCGGAGCAGAACGCCTTGCCCGCGCCGGTGATCACGACTCCGCGCACGGATGTGTCCACCGCCATAGCGGTGAAATTCCGCGCCAGGCCGCAAAGCTCGTCGGGGCCCAGCGCGTTGTACGTCTCGGGACGGTTCAGCGTCACCTGCGCAACATGATTCTCTATCGCCACTGCAAACGTTTCCGCCATCTTGCGATCCTCCGTCGATACACGCCCATGTTTGGGGCAGACTCTGCCCGGGGTCCGGTCTTTGGGTGCGCACAACGGCGATTGTTTCACACCCCCCCGCCAGAGCGCAATCGGCAACCTTCCAGAGAGGCAACGACCCGCGCGCGCGTGAAACTGATCGTCAGTGCCCGTCCGTGTTCGTCCGTGCTCGTCCAACGGCCCGCGCGCGTGAAACTGATTCAGCACGAAGACGGTCAAAGAACGGCCAAGATGGCCGGGAAAAGGCCCTGTATCTCGCGCGCCGAAGCCTTGCGCGCGTATCGGAGGAGTACGACGATGAAATGCAATAACACTAATCTCCGCTTCCACCTTCTGGCTGTGACTCTCTTGCTGGGTTTGGCGTTCGTGGCCGGATACGCCCATGCGGCCGCCGGAGACGCCGCCGTGACCACGGCCCGCGAAACGGTGAAAACCACCGCTCTCGACCGTTACGTGGCGAAGCCGGACCCAACCTATGCGCACCAACTCGTGAACACGATTCCCGGCCACGATTCCACGTGCTACGTCATCGATCTGACCTCCCAGACGTGGCGCAAGCCCGAGGAAGTCGACCGGCCCGTGTGGAAGCACTGGCTCACGATCGTCGTTCCCAAGAACGTGACGTCCAAGACCGCGCTAATGATTATCGGCGGTGGCAGCAACAAGGATCAGCCCCCCAAAGATGACGCAAGGCTGCGTCTGATTGCCTCGGCGGCGAGCGCCGTTACGGCGGAGATCAGCAACATCCCGAATGAACCATTGACGTTCTCCGATGACAAGATCCGCCGTTCGGAAGACAGCATCATCGCCTACACGTGGGACAAGTTCATGCGCACTGGCGACGAAGAATGGCCGCTCCGCCTCCCGATGACGAAGGCCGTTGTCCGCGCCATGGACACGGTGCAAACCTTCTGCGCGTCCAACGAGGGCGGGTCGCACAAGGTCGAGTCCTTTGTCGTGACCGGCGCGTCGAAGCGCGGGTGGACAACGTGGACCACGGCGGCGGTCGACAACCGCGTTATCGGCATCGCACCCATGGTGATCGATCTGCTGAATATCATCCCGTCCTTCCGTCATCACTGGGCGGTCTACGGCTTCTGGGCGCCGGCGGTCTACGACTATGTAAAGATGGGAATCATGGAGCGGATGGAGACGCCCGAATATGCCGCGCTCATGAAGATCGTCGAGCCCTACAGCTACGTCGATCGCCTGACCATGCCAAAACTCGTCCTCACCTCGTGCGGGGATCAGTTCTTCCTGCCGGATTCGTGGAAGTTCTATTTCGACGATCTGAAAGGTCCAAAGGACCTGCGCTCGATTCCCAATACCGACCACGGGCTTAATCTCAGCGCCGTGGAGAGCGTCTTGTCCTTCTTCAGCGCGATCTCGCAGGGAACCGCGATCCCGCAATACAAATGGACCTTCCCCGACGCGGAAACAACCCGCGCGGAAACGCCGGACAAGCCCACGGCGATCAAACTGTGGCAGGCCACCAACCCGGACGCGCGAGACTTCCGCAAGGACACGATAGGCGAGGCGTGGACATCCTCCGACCTCGCCGACCAGGGCGGCGGTGTTTACGTGGGACACGTTTCGACGCCGGCAAACGGTTGGACGGCATTCATGGTGGAGCTCACCTTCAACGGTCCGGCCGGCGCTCCGTTCACCTTCACGACCCCGGTCCGAGTCGTCCCCGACACGACGCCACACACCTATGTGCCGGCGCCTAACCCGGAGAAAGGGTTTCTGTCAAGATAGCCGCGACGGGGGGCGGTTTTGGAAAAACCGCCCCATGGAGTTTGTACATCCAGCCCTGAAGGGCCTTGACATGGAGTTTGAAATATCCCCGCGAAGCCCCAAAACCGGTCTTTCTGGCCGGGCCTCTAGATGGCAGTCAGTCTCCGGCTATTCGCCACGCACTCTTCGAAAGGAGAGAACGCCGAGACCGTTCCACCACATGGCGCGGTCGCCATTGAATCGGGCGGGGAGCTCATACATGAGGTCCCATTGGTTGCGGGATTCCTTGACGGCGCGCAAGGTGCCGGCCTTGGCGTAGGAGGGACAATCGGGCGTATAGAGCCAATCGTCAACGATGACCAATGCCTCGTCGGCCAGATAGGGTTCTACTTTCTTGATGGCGAGGTACTGGGGCTCCTCTTCATGGGCCGCATCGTAGAAATAGAGGCCGACGGGAATGGGCAGTTTCTCGGGGCGGTATACTTCCAGAAAATCACACGAGTAGAACGTGACCTTGTCTTCCAGGCCGTAGCGGCGCAGATTGGCCAAGGTAGTCTCGAATTCGTTGCCGGGGAACTCCGAGAAATTGTCGCAGGCGAAGACCGGGACAAGGGGGTTCTTGATCATGGCCGAAATGAGGCTCTTGCCTTTGTATGTGCCGACTTCGAGGTAGCACTCGCCCTTGCCGATAAAGCGGAAGGCCAGATTCAGAAGCTGTTGATTCTTAATGGAGATCATGCCTTCGACATCGGGACAGGGATCCATCTCGTGAATTACGAATGGATCCCAATAGGCATAGCATGGCCTGTTCCGGTCAGCGCCTTTGAATTGTGCCCAAAAGGCTTTTCTAAATGCCTTGACTTCCAATCGAATTCCCGCCTGTCGAAATGCGACTAAACTTCACCTATTATAAGCTGTCACCGGATGTCGATTCACGCGGGTGAGTCTGGAGAAACAACCGCCCCGCGCCATATACTTGGCTGGAGTTGGGCGAGGCATCTTGATCGAAAGCGAGTCCAGTGCCGGTAAGCACATCAGGACATATAAGCTATTGCGTCGCGCTGATCCTGACTTGCGCACCGCGTTCGGTACTGG
The DNA here is from genome assembly GCA_964587655.1 of uncultured Nitrospiraceae bacterium. Lineage (GTDB taxonomy): Bacteria > Hydrogenedentota > Hydrogenedentia > Hydrogenedentales > SLHB01 > CAZPMT01. The sequence continues at coordinate 43,255 of CAZPMT010000007.1, read as the reverse complement.
ATGTGGGTTGCGGCTTCGGGCTTTGGGGATTCCTCTGCCGCATGTATCTTGACGCGATGGCGGAGCGAGTCCAGCCGCGGGACTGGCGGATACGCATCGATGGCCTCGAACTGTTTGAGCCGTACATTCAGGCACATCAGCGGGCGCTTTACGACAGGATCTCGATAGCGGACATTCGTGAGGCCGCGCCCGCCCTTGACTGCTATGACCTCATCATAGCCGGTGACGTGATCGAGCACCTCGACAAGGATGACGGAAGAACCGTGTTGCGGATCCTGTATGAGAAGGCGCGGAAAGCGCTTCTCGTGAACATCCCTCTCGGGGATGGATGGGAGCATGGGGTGGTTCACGGCAATCCAGGCGAACTGCATCGCAGCCAATGGGAATGCGAGGATTTCCTTGCGTATCCGAACCGCTTCCAGGAGTTCCGGGCGCTGTCCGGCGCTCGGTACGGTGTCTTTTACTGTCCCAAGGATTGTCCCAAGGAACAGCGCGTCGAAGGACTTTGCCAAGCCGCAACGCTGGCTATCTCTCGCGGCGGGATCGAAGAGGCTGCCGTGAATCTGGCGGACGCCTGCGCGCTCGCGCCGGAAGACGGGGCGATCGCCGTGCAACTGGCCGACGTGATGCTCAGGCAACGGAGAATCGACGACGCCTTGGCGGCATTGGAACGATGCGCCGGAGTTAACCCGCGGTTTCACTATGGGAAGCTCGCCGCAGCCCGGATTCTCTCCGCGGTGCAGCGTTACTCGGAAGCCGAATTGCGATTGGAATCACTCTTGCTCGTGAACGACCTGGAACCGGATCTACGGGATCAGATTTGCGAGCATCTCGATCAGATCCGTCGCCAGCGCCCCGCTCACCGAAAGTAATGGCTGGCTGCAAAGTCGCTGGTTGTTGTCAGACTCGCGAAAGGCGCACCCGTCGTGTACCATATCCGAGGCGATTGGCTGAGAAGTAAACGCACCCCTGGCCATGGAATTGCGGCCGTGCCGCGTTGGGAGTAAGGAAAATGAAGATTGCCCGCATCGAGATGAACGACGGGGTCGTAACGTGGGCCGTTGCGCAACCGGACGGACGACTGCTTCGCGCCGATGGCGATCCCATCGCAGGCAATCTCGTCGCGACGGATGAGATCGTAAAGCCCAAACGATGGCTGCCGCCGGTCCCGCCGGTGGCGATTCTCTGCATTGGACGGAACTACGCCGCGCATGCCGCCGAGGGCGGCGCCCCGCCGCCGGACTACCCGATCCTGTTCATGAAGAACCCGAATGCCGCCATCGGCCACGAGGAGCCGATACGGCTGCCGAAGGTCTGTGAGGACGAAGTGGATTTCGAGGGCGAACTTGTCGTCGTGCTCGGAAAGCCCGCGCGAGACGTGCCCAAAGAGAAGGCCCTCGATTGCGTGCTCGGCTGCACGATTGGGCACGACGTGTCGGCGCGTATCTGGCAGGAAAAGAAGGGCGGCTCGCAGTGGTGTCGCGGGAAGAGCTTCGACACGTTTGCGCCGATGGGGCCCGTGCTCGTGACGCCGGACGAAATACGCGATCCGTCGCGCCTGACGCTCATCACCAAACGCAACGGGATGGAAGTGCAGCACGGAAAGACCTCGAACATGATCTTCGACGTCGCGACGCTGATCAGTTTCCTCTCGCAAGACACGACGCTGTTGCCGCGCACCGTGATCATGACCGGTACGCCGGAAGGCATCGGGTGGGCGCGCACCCCGAAACTCACGTTGCGTCCCGGCGACGTGGTGACCATTGAGATTGAGGGAATCGGCTGCCTGTCGAATCCCGTCGTTGGAAGCGCCGGCAAGTAGCAATCGTAGGCGCGACGTCCTCGTCGCGCTTATTGTGCTGCCGAAAAGCGGCGAGGACGCCGCTTCCACATTTGCCGATTGCAGGTGCTACCTCCGGAAGTTCAGGATGGAAAGAGGCATGGCTAGACATCACGCTCGACACAAGCACCGGCGCATATTTGTGCGGCATTCCGCGCCGCCGGGGACGCCGCCCGGGACCCTGCGGGCCGAACCGGAAGCGCCCCATCCCAAGGTCCGCGTTCTTGCGTACGGTCCCGGCGAGTTCGTCGAGGCCGAAGTCACGGACCTCCGCTCCTTACGATCCTACCTCGAAAAATGGCCGGTCACATGGATTAACGTGGACGGACTCGGAGACGCAAAGACCGTTGAGATCCTCGGCGAGATCTTCGGCCTCCATCGCCTCGCTCTCGAGGACGTCCTCAACGTCCATCAGCGGCCCAAGGTCGAGGAATACGAGGACCAGATCTTCGTCGTTAGCCGGATGACGCGGTTCACGGACGAGCTGGAAACGGAACAGGTCAGCATGTTCCTGGGGCGGGGCTTCGTGATAACGTTCCAGGAGGGTCTGCCGGGAGATTGCTTCGAGATCATCCGCCAACATGTCCGCGACAAGGTGGGCCGCCTCCGCCAACTCGGCGCGGATTACCTCTTGTACTGCCTGATAGACGCGATTGTCGATTACTACTTCCCCGTCCTCGAAGAGTACGGGGAACAACTCGAGAAACTAGAGACTGAGGTGATCGCGCAGCCAACGCGCGACACGATCCACCGTCTCCACGCTACAAAGCGCCACTTGCTTGACCTGCGCCGCATCGTATGGCCGATGCGCGACGCCCTGCAGGTAATGCTTCGCGACGCCGACTCGCTGTTCACCCCCGAAACGCAGCTTCATTTGCGGGACTGCTACGACCACGTGGTCCAGGTGGTCGAGTTAAGCGAGATCTACCGGGAACTGGCGATGAGCCTGACCGACGTCTACCTTTCGAGCGTCAGCAACCACATGAACGAGGTCATGAAAGTCCTGACGATCATCGCCACCATCTTCATACCGCTAGGTTTCATCGCCGGGCTGTACGGGATGAACTTCAATACGGAAGTCTCGCCACTTAACATGCCCGAGTTAACATGGTATCTGGGCTATCCGTTCGCGCTGTCTGTAATGCTTTCCGTGGCAGGCGGCCTGCTGTTCTACTTCTACCGGAAAGGCTGGCTCGCCCCCTCGACTCCCACGCCGCCGCCCGAAGAGGAATCACAGAACCATTCCCCGGACGCACCGCTCAAGCAAATGTCTTGCGATCGTAAATCGGGTAGCGGTTCCGTCTCTAATAGGAGCCAAGGGATCTAACGAGTTCCAGAGTCACGTGCTTTTCGCAGGCTTTGCGTTTGATTGCCGTGCTGATATAATCTGAGTGTGTTTCGTATCAGCAGGTTGGGATTGTCATGAACAACCGATACAAGTACTACGAGTTCTTCTGCGGCGGAGGTATGGCCAGGCTCGGTCTTGGAAAGAAATGGGACTGTGTCTTCGCCAATGATTTTTGCCCGAAGAAAGTTGAGGCCTACCGAAGAGCTTTCGGGCCTTCGCCGGAACTGCTGAGAGAAGATATCCGCCAATTGCGGTCCGAGCAATTGCCTGACGGCGCTGTTCTTGCATGGGCATCATTCCCGTGTCAGGACCTTTCACTCGCCGGAAAAGGCCGAGGGCTTGAAGGCGAAAGAAGCAGCACTTTTTGGCCTTTCCTGGACCTGATTCTGGCAAAGAACGCTGATCGCGAGGTCCCAATCATTGCCGTAGAGAACGTGGTGGGAACCATCACGTCCGATGGCGGGAAGGACTTCGCTGCAATTCTTGGCGCGCTGAAGGCGGGCGGGTACCGTTATGGCGCGCTGGTCATTGACGCGAGGATGTTCGTCCCTCAATCGCGTCCTCGTCTTTTCATCGTCGCGGTTTCCAGCAAGGTTCAGATTCCAAGGAAACTTGTTCAGGAAGATCCCTTTGGGTCTTGGCATAGCCCTTCCCTGATTCGGGCATATCACGCACTGCCGGAAGCCATACGTAAGGACGCGCTATGGTGGCGGGTCCCTTTGCCGGAAGGTCCCGCGCCCCAATTGCGTGACGTTCTTGAGGAAAACCCCCTCGGCGTCAGATGGCACTACCCCTCGGAAACGGAAGCTTTCGTAAAGATGATGTCCCACGCTAATTTGCAGAAGCTGTTTCAGGCGCAGGCCATGATGAGGCGGACGGTGGGTACTCTCTACAGGAGAACCCGGACGGACGAGCACGGCAACAGGAACCAGCGCGCGGAAGTCAGGTTTGATCAGATCAGCGGTTGTCTGAGAACCCCTGCTGGAGGATCCAGCCGCCAAACGATTGTGGTCGTCGAGGGCGACAGGATCAGAAGCAGGCTGCTGAGTCCTCGTGAAGCAGCCCGTCTTATGGGGGCGCCGGACGATTACCCACTTCCCACCAACTACAACGAAGCTTACAAGTTGATGGGCGACGGCCTGGTTGTGCCGGTGGTCTCCTGGCTGAGCAAGCATGTCTTGGTTCCATTAGCACAAGCCGCATCGCGCGAGAAAGCACAAGACAGTGGCAGAAGGGTCGCCTAGCCGCACGTCTAAGGAGCAAGTGATAGCCTGTGGCCTCTTGCCGGAAGTCAGAGCTTCAATCGAGGCTTATGCACGTGAGCTCAGGGAAGCCGCTCCATGCATTGGAAGCCATGGCTTGAACGATGACGAGTTTTGGGATGCGGGTCTATTCCACGGGGCCATTGAAAAATTGCGCGGAACACAGGCGGCGTCAACCGATCAGAAACGTAGTTTTGTGGAAGAAATCTTGTCCTTTCTGAAATCAAAGGGTTTCATCAAGAACTGGACTTTCTCAGGTGGAGGCGAGAGACACGATTACTGCATAGAGATGCCCAAGGGCCGCCTCGTCATAGTGGAAGCCAAAGGTTGTTTGGACGGAAACAATACGAATATCTATGTTAGGATCTGTAAATAAATAAAGGTATCAAATAATTTGGAGCTATCGAGGCCGGATTGTATAGTTCCAGTCGCCGTGGAACTTGTTTCGCTTCAGATTCACGCGCTTCATTTCCTCGTCCGTCACCTTGCGTCCTGTCGGGTACTTGCGCCGGTCCAGGCGACAGGTTACTTTGAGACCTTGCGCCGTGGCCGTGCGGGAAATCAGCTTCACGATCGTCTCGTAGTCCCGCAACGGTTCGCCCCGCCAATTCGAGGAGATGAAGGAGAACAACCGGTGTTCGATCTTGTTCCATTTGCTCGTGCCCGGTGGAAAATGGCACACGGCAATGGAAAGGCCCGTCTTGTCCGCCAGCTTCTGCAGTTCCAGTTTCCAGAGCCGCAACCGCGACCCATTGCTGCCGCCGCCGTCCGCCGTGATCAACACATCTTTCGCTTCGGGATACAGGCGCCGCCCTTCGCGGCGCCACCACCCTCGAATGGACGCCACGGCGAACGCCCCCGTGTCGTGGTCCGTTCCCACATTCACGAAGCCCATGTTGCGCTCGATGTCGTACACGCCGTAGGGGTATGCACGGGGAACGTCGGGCTGGGGAAAGTCGTGCCCCTGGACCTTGACTGGCTTCTTCGCGGGCAACCATTGTTGGCCCCCGTTCTCGTAGTTGCCCACCAGTTCTTTCTTTTTCGTGTCCACGGAAATAACGGGCGTTCCTTTCGCCAAGGCCCGCTTGACCTGGGTGTTGATATGGCGGAATTGCGCGTCCCGGTCGGGGTGGTGGCCGCCCTCTTCCGTCTTGCGGTTGCTTTGCAGACTGTAGCCTTGCGCATGAAGAAGTTGAGCGACCTTCATATGGCTGATCGGATGCTTGTGCCGGGTCAACTGCGCGGCCAAGGTCCGCGTGCTCCTGCAAGTCCAGCGCAACGGCGATTCCGGGTCGCCGCGCGTTTCCGGCTCGATCAGGCCTTCCAGCGCGCCCGCCAAACTCGGATCGTGGGCGGTGATCTGCTTGCGTCCCGCCCCCGGCTGCCGCACACGACCTTCCGGAGGCGCCGTTCCGGTCTCGATTTCCTTTATGCCGTTGGCGATGGCCTTTCGCGACAGCCCGCATGCACGGTTCACTTGCGATATTCCACCACGGCCCAAGGCACGCGCTTCGTTGGCGGCCATGAGCCGTCGCGTCCGCTCGTCGAGGAGCGGCCATACGCAAGCCAGCTTCGCCTGAAGCTCGGAGGATGTCTTCATGCCCCACTATCGTACACGCTCCAAGTCCACTTTGCAACCTTTATTTATTTACGCAGCCTTAGACCTCAAAACGCAGACGAGTTCGTCATATGGTCCTTGTGCCAAAACCCTGGCGCGGATCCCAAGCACAATGCGTGGTCCGGAATACACACGCGTTTGGGTACCGAAATCATTCACCGACCAGACAGAGTGGACGGCCTTGTGATCTGGGACATGCTTTGCGGAACCGCTGGCAGGCCCTGTCCCAAAACAAAGAAGACCAGTTCTCGCGAAACGTCCTTGCCCAAACGGAAAGTCCCGCCGCCGTGCATCTATGTTTTCCCGAGAACGCGTCCTGATCCCCGCAACAACCCGTCTCCCATTTGCTGGAAACTTGAGGAAGTAACGTTCCTCAATGCGCTGTCCAAGGCCTTTCGCTGCAATTCGCACGACATAACCTACGTGAAGATTGAAGCTCGTAGAGAGGCGGCCGACTTGCAGCGCAAGACCACACTCATGAGAGATGGCGCGGTTGTCTGCGAATCCTCCTGGAACGCGATCAAACGCGCAAACCCGTAAGGTGTCGCGTGGCTACCGTTTCCGAAGAGCGGCGAAGCTACATCATGCGGCAAGTAAGATCGAAAGATACTTGCCCGGAGTTGTACGTAAGACGACGGGCTCACGCCGCAGGTTTTCGTTACCGGATTCATGATTCCACCCTCCCTGGGAAGCCGGATCTGACGTTTCCGAGGTATCGTGTAGTGGTCTTCGTGAACGGTTGCTTCTGGCATGGTCACCGATGCAAGAGAGGAGCGAGGGTGCCGAGAACCAACAGAGCATACTGGGTTGCGAAAATCGGAGGAAACCGAAAACGCGACGGTGAAGCATATAGGCTTCTCGGGAAAAGCGCATGGTCCGTTGTCATCATATGGGAGTGTGAAATTGAAGAGGGAATCCGCCTTCTCTTGCGGCGCTTGCGCTACTTGCGTTCGACCCTCTCCCGCCGGGCGCCTCGCACTCGAACCACTTGACTGTTTGCCTCTGAAACCACACTACGGGCCCTCTGGTCCCGTAGCGACGGTCACTGATGACGTCCGACGGTGTGGAGTTTGAGGAAGTTTGTCACGCTGCCCACGGCTAGCGGGGTGCCGCCCACAACGATGATCGAATCGCCGGGTTTGGCGAGGCGGTGTTCCAGGACCAAGGCGTCCACCATGCCGAGCATCTGGTCGACGTTCTTCACCTCCGTGGAGCGGAGAGCGTCAACGCCCCATACCATTGCGCATCGACGCAGCGTGTTCTCGGACAGCGTAATGGCCGTTATGGGCGTATGTGGACGGCATCTGGCGATGGCGCGCGCCGTGTGTCCGCTCTTGGTGAAACAAACGACGCGCGCGATTTCGAGTTGGGCGGTTATCCGCGCCACGGCCTCGGCGATCGCGCCGCTATGCGAGCCGCGCCACACCGGGGAGTCCACGGGGTATTGCGACGAATCGACGGGCGCCGCCGCGATGGCGTTGTCGGCCCGCTCCGCGATATCCGCCATCGTGCGCGCGGCTTCGAGCGGAAACCGGCCCGCCGCCGTCTCGCCGGAAAGCATCACGGCGTCGGCGCCGTCGTAGATCGCGTTGGCCACGTCGCTCACTTCGGCGCGCGTGGGCCGCGGGTTTGTCATCATCGATTCGAGCATCTGCGTGGCGGTGATCACGGGCAGGCCGTGCGCGTTGCACTTCCGAATGAGGCCCTTCTGTATCTGCGGGATGTCGTCGAGGCATACCTCGATGCCCAAGTCCCCGCGGGCCACCATGACGGCATCCGAGAGTGACAGGATCTCTTCGATGTTTTCGAGGGCTTCCGGCCGTTCGATCTTCGCGACGATGCCAGGGCATCCGCCGTTCTCAGATTTGCCGGCGCACAAGCCGTCGATCCTCTCCCGGAGCAACCGGAGATCGTCAGGGTATCGTACAAATGACAAAGCGACATAGTCCACACCGAGGTTAAGCGCAAAGGCCAGGTCCTCGACGTCCTTCTCAGTCAGCGACGGCGCGCTTACGTTGACGCCGGGAAGGTTGATGCCCTTGTGCTCGCCAAGCTCGCCGCCTCGCATGACGCGGCAATGCACGTCCGGCCCGTCAACCCGTTCGACCCGGAGTTCCATCGCGCCGTCCGCAACGAGGATGTGGCGCCCGGCTTTGACGTCATTGGGAAGGTTCGCGTAGGTCGTCGAAACGCATGCAGCGTCGCCGGGGACATTACGAGTTGTGACGCACAACATCGCCCCTTCGTTCAAGGCAACCGGTCCACCTCCCTTCAACGGGCCGGTGCGCATCTTCGGTCCCTGGAGGTCCGCCATGACGGCCACGTTCCGCCCCGCTTCGGCGGCCAAGGAACGGATCGCCTGGCACGCCGCACGATGGACATCGTGAGTCCCATGCGAGAAATTGAGCCGGGCAACGTCCATGCCGGCCGCGATGAGTTTGCGGAGGACGTCCGGCGTATTGGAGCTGGGCCCTATCGTGCAGATCATCTTGGTGCGGCGCATGCACAGTCCCTCCCCGTTGATACGCGGCGTCGGAGCGGCGGCCTATTTCCAGGTATCGAACGCGTCGTACAGCGCGCGGACCGCTTTCGCGAGATCGGTTTCCTCGACACCCACGATGATGTTCATCTCGGACGATCCCTGATTGATCACTCGCAGGTTGACGCCGGCTTCCGCGAGCGCCGTGCAAAGACGTCCGGCGATGCCCACGTGATGATTCATGCCCTGCCCCACGGTTGCTATCAGGGCCAGACCCGGCGCGAGCGTCACGCGGTCCGGTTGGCAGGCCCGCTCGATACCTTTGATGACAGCAGCGCCGTGATGGGCGAGTTCCTCGTCCCGGACGATCAAGGAAATGGTGTCGATGCCCGTGGGCATATGTTCGAAGCTCACGCCATGCTCCTCGAGCACGGAAAGAACGCGCCGGCCGAATCCGATCTCCTTGTTCATCAGGGCCTTCTCGATATTGATCATCGTGAAGCCTCCCCGGCCCGCGATGCCGGCCACCGGAAATGAGGCCTCGCGGCTCCGCACGATCATAGTACCGGGATCTTCGGGCGCTTTCGTGTTGCGGATATTGATGGGAATGCCCGGTTCGCACACGGGGAAGATGGCTTCGTCGTGCAGGACCGACGCGCCCATGTAAGACAGCTCACGCAGCTCGGCGTAGGTGATCTCCGAGATATGCTTCGCGTTCGGCACGATCCGCGGGTCAGTCATGCGGAATCCGGAGACGTCCGTCCAGTTCTCATATAGCGTCGAGTTGGACGCGCGCGCCACGATGGAGCCCGTGACGTCGCTCCCGCCCCTCGAGAAGGTCTTGACGCGCCCGTCGGGAGTTGACCCGTAGAAACCCGGAACGACGAACAGGCCGGGTCCGGCAAGGCGTTTCCCCAGCATCTCGTACGATATCGGGTCCAGCAGTCCTTCGTCGTCGAACTTGATGCACTCGGCGGGATCCACGAACGCGGCCCCGAGGTATTCCGCCATCAGCCGCCCGCAGAGATATTCCCCGCGTGAAGCCATGAAATCCGGCTCGGCATACGCGCCCGCTTGTTTCTCGATCTCATCGAGATGCGCCCTCACGTCGAACTTGAGACCAAGCTCCAGCGCGAGGTCCGCGTATCGCTCCCGAATAATGCCCGCCGGCTGAAAAGCATCCAATCCCTGCCTCACGAGGCTGTGCCACGCAAGCAGCAGGTCGGTGATCTTCTTGTCATCTGGCGTCCGCTTTCCGGGCGCAGAAGGAACGATGAACCGGCGCTCGGGATTCGCCAGGATGATGTCTCTTGCGGCGCGCATGCAAGCCACATCCGCCAATGACGTACCGCCGAATTTGCATGTGATTCCGCTCATGGCGATTCCGCGCATCCTTTCCTTATGGAACCAAGTTGGTCGCCCACCGAGACACATCGTTAAACGTTACATACAACAGCAGGCCGACTATGAGCACCAATCCCACCTGCTGAATGCGTTCGAGGAACTTGATGTCCAGCGGCTTGCGTCGAATGCCCTCGATCGCGAAATACACTAGCAGACTCCCGTCGAGCATCGGCAACGGCAGCAGGTTGAACACACAGAGGTTCACGCTGATGAACGCGGTGATGTTCAACAGCCACGAGTAGCCGACGCGCGCCGCCGCGGTCGTGATTTGGTAAATCAAGACGGGGCCGCCGAGTTCCTTCGGGCTGATGCCGCCCGTGACCAGCATGGCGATGGTGCGCATGGTGCGGGCTAGCGCTTGATACGTGAGATTGAAAGCCTCGGGAACGACCTGCGACGGCGACACACGGTGGAACACCATCTTCGCGCCGAGATTCACGCCGATCGCTCTGACCGATGCGATGGGCAACTTAAGCGTCAACTGCTCTTGCTTCCGCAGCAGGCCGAAAAGGATGGCGGGGCGCTCGACCTCGATTTCGGCCGTTTCTCCGGGATGGGTCCGCTCGAATTCGTTCATCGACGCGATGGTCGCCGGTTTCCCGTTGAAGACCTTGATGATGTCCTTAGGCTTGAGCCCGGTTTCTTTCTCGATTTCGGGCAGAACGTGCGTCACAACGGGTTCGGCGTTCGCGTCCAGGTCTCCGTTCAGGTCCCATGAGGACCAGATTTCGAGCCCCAAAAAACGCCCCACCGTTTCGGGTTGAACCGTGATTGGGATGGTCTCTGAACCGCGCTGGACCTCGAGCGACACGCTTCCGCCTTCAGGTATCTTCTCGATCGTTTCAACGAAGGTGGGACCGTCCACGATCTTCCCGTCGGCGCGCAGAATCTCGTCGCCGGGTAGAATGCCCCTTTCCTGTGCGGGCGAGTTGTCCTTTACGCCCGAGATGAGGGCCGTTTCAAAGGGCGCCACGCCGAAGCGCATGCGCTTGTCTTTGGAAAGCGGTTTGGGCTCCACCGGCGACAGGTATTCTGTTTTCGTTCCCTCGGCGTTGGCCCGCTCGAGGACCACGTTCATCACGGAACCCCCGCCCAGCACGGCGTCGATGCCGACGTCCATGATGTTGCGGATCCGGCCGCCATTGATGGTGAGGATGCGGTCGCCCGTCTGCCAGCCAACCGCATCCGGCGCGCGGCCCGGAACCGGCTCGAAACCGTCGGCACGGAACATGTACATGGGGGCCGTGGACGCAGGCGAGCCGGCCATAATCTGCCCGATGCGACTGTCCACGTCGGACTCGCGGACTTCCGCGCCGACGGCCGCCACAATGCCGTACAGCAATACGGCCAGCACCATATTCATCAGGGGACCAGCGATTATGACAATGACCCGCTGCCATACGGGTTTCTTGTTGAACCACCGGTCCTCTGGCACGTGACCGTAAGTCTGTTCGCGTTCCTCTTCGGTCAACGGCGCGTCTTCCTGGCCGGCCATCTTGACGTAGCCGCCCAGCGGAAGCGCGCCGATGCAGTAATCCGTCTCGCCGAGGCGGATTCCGAAGGCGCGCGGAGGCATGCCGAGGCTGAAACGATCGACGTATATGCCGCAAGCCTTTGCCGCGAGGAAATGGCCGAGTTCGTGAAAGAAAATCATCAAACCCAGCACGAGGATGAACACTACAATGTCAAACAGGACCATTTAGTCAGCCTTTGTTTCTTACCTTCCAAGCAGCCGGACAATCTCAAGTGCCGCCTCACGTGCGGCGCGATCCGCCTCGAGCACGGACTCCAACGTCATGTCCTTGCAAATATCCGCCGCGTCCAGCGTTCTTCGCACCACTTCCTCGATATCAAGAAACCTGATTTGGTGTTGGCAGAACGCGTTCACGGCTACTTCGTTCGCGGCGCTCAGCGCCGCCGGGGCCGTGCCGGCGGTCTCCGCGGCGCGCAGGGCATGCGCCAAGCATGGGAACTCGGTGAAATCCGGCGCCCGAAACGTCAGCTCGCGCATGGCGGTCAGGCTCAACCGGTTCATTGGGTATTGTACACGTTCCGGCCACGTCAGTGCGAATAAGATCGGAAACCGCATGTCCGTCACGCCCAGGTGCCCGAGGATGCTTCCATCGTTGAACTCGACGAGGCTGTGGACGATGCTCTGGGGATGAATCACCACTTCAATTTTCGACAAGGGCAGCCCGAACAGCGCCATGGCCTCGATCACCTCGAGTCCCTTGTTCATCAGCGTGGCCGAATCCACGCTTATCTTGGCGCCCATGTCCCAGGTCGGGTGCTGCACGGCCTCTTCCGGCGTCACGTCCCGCAGACTCTCACGGGAACGTCCGTAGAAGGGGCCGCCCGACGCGGTGAGGTGTACGCAACGCACGTCGCCGATGCGATGCCCGTGCAGACATTGAAACACCGCGTTGTGCTCGCTGTCCACGGGAAGGATCTCGACGCCGCGGACCTTGGCATGCTCCATGATAAGCGGCCCCGCCATCACCATGGGCTCCTTGTTAGCCAGGGCGATGCGGTTCCCCGCATCGATGGCCCGCAGCACCGGACTCAACCCCGCGGCCCCCACCATCGCGCACAAGGTCACGTCCACGTGGACCCCCGCAAGCCTGTCGAGCGCGCCGCCGCCGGTCCACAACCTCACGCCCGGCCCCACGGCGCCCAGGCGCGCCCCGGCGGCCTCATCGGCCACGGCAACGTAAGTGGGATGGAATTCCGCAATCTGCGCGGCAAGAAGATCGACGTTCGAATGGGCGCCGAGTCCGACGACTTCAAAGAGATCCCGGTAGTGACGCACCACATCGAGTGCGCTGCGCCCAATCGATCCCGTGGAGCCCAGAATGCAGATTCGTCTCGGCGCCACCCATTCACTCCTTGGGATCGGGCGATTCCGCGCGGCCCGGCTTGAACTGTGAAAGATAGCGCTGGAGCGCGCTCTTGCGCTTGTATCGCTGTTCCAGCAACGCCCGCACTTCCGCCACCATGGTGGCGGAAAGCACGCGGCCCGCGAACCGTTTGGCCGTCGAGAGCCGCGCCCTAACGATCTCCGCGTGCACCGTGGGAATCGCCACCGACGACATGCTCAGCGAGTCGATCCCGAGTCCTATCAACAGTTCCGTGAACAACGGATCGCCCGCCATCTCGCCGCAGATGCCGCAAGGGATGTTCGCCGCTTTGGCCGCGCGGATCGTGTGGCGTATCATCCGCAGAATGGCCGGATGCGCGGGCTCGTACATGTGCGCAATTTTCTCATTCACGCGATCCACCGCCAGCGAATACTGGATCAAGTCGTTCGTCCCGATGCTGAAAAAGTCGCATTCCTTCGCCAGAATATCCGCGACGACCACAGCCGACGGCACTTCAATCATCGACCCGACCTTGATGTTCTTCTTGAATGGGACGCTGCGCCGTTCGAGGTCCACGCACACTTCATCCAAGACGGCGCGCACGCGCCGCAGTTCTTCCGGCCCGCTTATCAACGGGAACATGATCTGGATGTGTCCGTGCACGCTGGCGCGCAGCATCGCGCGAAGCTGCGCCTTGAAGATATCCGGGCGTTCCAGACAGAAACGTATCGCACGCCAGCCCAACTGCGGGTTGATCTCCTCCGCGATTTGGAGGTGCGAGACGAACTTGTCACCGCCGAGGTCCAACGTGCGCAGCGTAACAGGCCAAGGCTTCAGCGCGGCCGCGACCTGCGAGTACGCCTGGTATTGTTCCTCTTCACTCGGCAGGCTCCCGCGATTCAGGAACAGATATTCGGTTCTGTACAGGCCCACGCCGCGTGCGCGGGCCTTTAGACTCGACGCGACCTCGACGGGCAACTCGATGTTTGCGAGCAACGGCACCTCATGTCCGTCGAGCGTCTTGCTGCCGCGGGCCTTTTCGTAATCGAGGAGGGCCATGCGCTCGCGGTCCATACGCTCTCTCTCGGCGACGTACTCCGCCACCGTGCGAGCGTCCGGACGGATAAAGACGTAGCCCTTCGTCCCATCGACGATGAGCTGGTCGCCGGGTTTCACGTGCGTGCCCACGTACTTCAGACCCACCACCGCGGGAATCTGCAAGGCGCGCGCGAGAATCGCCGTGTGCGAGGTGGGCCCTCCCACGTCCGTGGCGATCCCGAGCGCGTTTTCCACGTCGATATTGGCCGTATCGGACGGGGACAGATCGTGAGCGACCACTATGCTCGGCGTGTCGATGTGTTCCAGGCCGACGCGCTCGGTATTCATAAGCTTGCTGAGGATCCGCGTACCCACGTCCACAAGATCGATCGTGCGCTCGCGGAATCGCGGGTCCGGGAGGGTCTTCAGGAGCTTCGTGTAGCGTGCAACAAGGTCGTCGAGCAGATATTCGACGTTGTACCCCTCTTTGATCAGCCGCCCCTCGATGTCCTCGCGCATTGCGATGTCGTCCAGGAGCAGCAGGTGCGCTTTGAAAATGTCAGCATGCCGGTTCCCGAGCGCCTTGGCGGTCTGATGATGCAGGCGTTTCAGATCCTTCCGCACGCCGTCCACGGCCGCGTCGAACCGGGCCAGTTCAGCGGCCTTGTCCTCCACCAGGCGCCGTGGAATATCCAACGGACGGACGTCGAAGGCAAGTGCGGGGCCGATGCCGATGCCCGGCGATACGCCGATTCCCCGCAACGCAATCTCCACTGTCTTCTCTCCGATTCAGAGCCTAGGGCCAGCTAACGCGCGGCCAGCCGCGCGAGGAGACACACCCGGGCTGCGTCAACCATCAGTTCGACTGAAAGTCATCGCCGAATCCCGATGCAAACAACTTGCGCACAGCGTCCAACGCGGCCTGGGCATCGGGTCCCTTGCACGTTACGGTCAAGCGGCTGCCTTGAGCCGCGGCAAGCGTCAGCAATCCCATGATGCTCTTGGCGTTCACCCGATGACTGTTATGCTGGATGTAGACCTCGCTGGCGAACTGCAATACGGTTTGAACCAGCTTCGCCGCCGGGCGCGCATGCATCCCCATCGGATTTACAACGACCATTTGTTCCGATAATTCTTCCATAAACTCTCATGGCGGCTCCCGCGATCAGAAGACGGACGCCTCAGCCACGAGCGTCCGCGTGACCGTCTCGCCGGGAGCGCAGGTTATTGTCCAACAAGGGATGACGATACTTCCCTGATACACTCTTTCCTGGCCGTTCTCCGACTGGCTCACCGTTTCGATCCCGAACCGGAATATCCTGGCCGGCGCATCCAGGCGCAATCCGCATTCGAGCCGTTGCCAGTCGTCGCGCAACGCGATGTGCGTGAGATCCGCGTCACACCCCATCTCGCCGAGTTTCGTGTAGTGCAGATCGCGGTCGTCGGAACGGTAATACCGGTCGAACGATGAGCCGCTCAGCATGTTCACCGCGAACTCGACGCCGAACAACAAGCAGAGCGGCTGCACACCGTGCTGTGAGATATCATACCGGATCTCGAATGAGGATGCACGCGGACGCAGCAGGATGGTCTTGCAAAGACGCACCGGATACAAGTCCCCGGTCCACACCGTTCCTTCACGTGTAAGACACACCCGGTCTTTTGACGCTTCCAGGACGTAGCCCCCATTGGTGAAATCCCCAAGCTCCTGATAGCCCCCAGCCCAGAGTTGCTGCGGCGTGACGTTCTCCGGCAGGAAATGATCGCGGAGCGAGACGCGCCGGTATGGGTCGTACACGAGGTACGAGTCCAGGCCCGCCTCTTTCGCGCGAACAAGCTCATGGATGCTCTGATCGCCCTTTCCGGATCCCCCCACTTGGACCTGCCGCTCACGGAGCAGGTCGTGATACACCTCCTCACGTCGCGTCAACGTGTTGCCGAAATTGAACGGCTTGTCCTTGAAGTCCCACTCGAACAACGTGCCCCCGTCCGCCGGGCTGAACGCAAGAAACAGCCGCGAATTCTCGAGTATGGCCTCGTCGTTCCCGTCCGCATCGAAATCCACACGCTCGCAAGACACCCAGTTGTCGGTCTTGTGACTCACCGCGTCCAGGATGCGGTCCGCCTCGATCAGTTTTTCATACAGCGCCGTGCGCAGATGGTTCAGGTACAGCCCGCCGAAGACGCCGTGCCAGTACGCGCAATTGCACTGCCCCTGATGAAGCAGCCGTTCCGCCTCGGCCAGGCGGGGATCCTTCTTGCGTTGAAGCTTCTCGAGGCGCTCACTCACGCGCAACATCCGTTTCTGAACATTGTTCGATTCGGCGTACTTCGCCAGAAAACTGCGCCAAAAACCGCCACGCACGAACAGCTTCTGCTCCGCCGCGCGCTCCGGGTTCTCCTCGATCTGTTTCAGCACGCGCTTCAAACGGCGATGCATGGGCGTCGGCAACGCCCAAGCCATCATCTCCTCGTAGGAAGCCGTCGGCAGATACGCGCGGCCCAGCGCGGAGGTCTTCTCGATGTATTCCGAATACGTCATGCAGTGCAGCCAGTCCTTGTTGTCCGTCAGGGCCTGAAAGAACTCCTCAAGCCAGCCTTCGCCGTACACGCTCATGTGCGTCTCAGGCCAGACGCCGAATTTCTCGCCGTCATCATGAATCACCGCACACCGCAGCCCGTCTTCGGAAGCGTGTTCACGCAGAAAATCGATCGATTCGACGACCTGGTGGAACGGGATCAGATAGCGCAGCCTCTCGAGAATCGGGAACACCTTGATGGCATGGCCTTCGTCCTCCGTGATGTAATACCCGAAGAGTTGTTCCGGCGTCAGCCCTGCGCACAGGAAGTGCGTATCGTCGACGGCTGTGTATTCGATGCCGGCCTTCCTCATTATGCGCGGCATATGCGGCTCCCAGACGCGCTCGGCCAGCCACATCCCCTTCGGCGCGAAACCGAAGTGCTCTTCGCAGAACGCGCCCATGCGCCGGATCTGCGCGATGCTGTCACGCTCCGGCACGGCGCACAAGAGCGGCTCATAATATC
The DNA here is from genome assembly GCA_964587655.1 of uncultured Nitrospiraceae bacterium. Taxonomy (GTDB): domain Bacteria; phylum Hydrogenedentota; class Hydrogenedentia; order Hydrogenedentales; family SLHB01; genus CAZPMT01. The sequence goes on along the minus strand of CAZPMT010000007.1, from coordinate 26,363 downwards.
CGCCGCCCATTATCTCGACGCGGCCCGCACGCACGAGCGCCGCAAGCCTCTCGATAAACTCGGGCCGATTCGCCTCGAACCAGTCAAACAACGGCCCGGTGAAGTGATGGGTCACTTTGACGGCGGGAAACTTCTCCAGGACCTCGACGAAGGGGAGGTAGGCCTGTTCATAGGCCATTGCGAACACGTCCTCGAAGTTTCCCACGGGCTGATGTGAATGACACCCGAAGATAAGGTTAATGCTTTTCATGGCGTTTCCTTTGGCGGTTGCGGAGATGTCCCCGAATGGCCGTGATTCGATCCCACGACGACTCGGCGTTTCCTTGTGTTGTGCTCTTTCATTGTTTCCGCAACCGCCTCCTCGGTGTTTACGAGCCACGAGCAGGACCATCCCAACTCCTTTAGGGTGGCAAGGACAATGTCCTTCGTGTCTCTCAATTCCTTCAATGGTAGAAGTTCCTTGTAGTGCTTGCCCTGAGGTGGGTGCAGGAATTCGTCAATTCCGAATACCGCTCGCGACATGAAGGGGCCGACTCTGCGCCCGAGCGTCGTGTCTTGCGCAGCCGGGAAAAGCCACTTGGCATACGGAAATGGCTTCGATTCCGCAAGACAGCAGAGTTTGCTGAGATGCTCTATCACCATTCCCACCATGAGGAACCCCGTCTCAGGCATTCCTCGGGCGGCGGCGTTCAATGGTCCAAGGTAACGCCAATAGTGGCCGAAGTGCCACTTCAGCTTTTGCTCAACTATCTCGTTGGGATACTGCCGGAACTGTCGCTGCAGCCTCGTTGCCGTATCTTGATTTCCGAATAGCACCTTGGCTGTAAGCAGTACCCACATCTTTTCATCTGGGTAATCCCGCAGGATGGACAGCAGGTCGTCCTCATCAAAGAACGACCAATGTGCTTCGTAGTCTCCTCGGTCAATGAAAAGTTCCTTGTTCTTTTCGTATGTGTCAAGCTCATCAGAGGAGAGTCGCGTCTTGTCCCCGACCACCCACATATCCAAGTCCGACCACGAATCGTCAAACCCGGCGGCACGGCTACCAACAAGCAGAAGTACCGCATCCGTTCCAACGCGTGAGGTGAAGGATTGCGCCTTGTCCACGAATTCGATGTCTTCGGGTCTGATCTTCATTTCTTGTGCTTCCTGCTTATCCTTCCTGCTCTCTCCATGCCCAGAAGCACTTCCTGTGCGGTCTGTTGTTTTTTCGGTCCCGGCGGCGCGCTGAAGATTTCAAGCGTGCTCGACTACCTATTATGATCCATGAGGGACATGAGACGCTTGTTGAATTCGATCGCTGGATGCACTCCGAGTTCCTTGAGCCGGAAATTCAGCGCGGCGACTTCGACGATGATCGCGATGTTCCGTCCGGGACGCACGGGAATGAGAAGATAGGGCACGGGCACGCCAAGTATCTCAACGAACTCCTCCTTGAGGCCGGTGCGATCGTAATCGGACTGCTGTTTCCATTCATCGAGCTCGATTATCAGTCCGATCCGCTTCGAGTTCCGCACGCGCCCCACGCCGAAGATGCTCTTGATGTCGATGATGCCGACGCCGCGGATCTCCATATGGTGTTCGGTGACCGGATTGGTCTCGGCGTAGAGGTACGCGTCCCGGCTACGCCGTAGGGAGACAAGATCGTCCGCGACGATCCGGTGCCCGCGTTCCACCAGTTCGAGGGCCGTCTCGCTCTTGCCCACGCCGGGCGCTCCGACCAGCACGCAACCCACGCCGTAACAGTCAAGCGCGGTCCCGTGCAATTGCGTCTCGGGAGAGAACTCGTCGGCGAGGAAAAGGATGATCCGCGTGATCACTTCGTCGGTGCTCTTGCTCGAACGGAGGACCGGGATTCCGCGGCGGTTGCACATGTCCAGCAGAAGATCGCGCGGTTGCAGGCGCCGCGAAAGCACAAAGACGGGCACCTCAAACGAGAACATGCCTTCCATCCGCGTTTGAATCATCGATGCGGGCAGCGTCTCGAGATAATGGATTTCCGTATTGCCCAGGATCTGGACCCGATCGTTCGCGAAATACTCGAGGTAGCCGCTCAACGCGAGCCCGGGGCGATTGATGTCGGAGATAGGCACGGGACGGCCCAAGCCCTGGAAACCGGCCAACACTTCCAGATCCAACGCGCCGGCCAAGGCCTCATACAACCGGGCCACCGCAATGCTCCGCTTGCGGTTAATCGGAAGACTCGCGGTATCCACTTCGCCCTCCGTACGCCTCTTGCGGTGTATAACACCCCGCCGCCTCGTTCCCAAGTACAACTTGGGAACGAGTTCAAACGGCGCGCGACGCGACGCTAGAACTGCGGTTCGATGAGACCGTACGTCCCGTCGTCCAAGGCGTAGATGACGTTCACTTCCTGCGTGTCTGCATTGAAGAAGACGAGGAAATTGTCGTCAATGAGATCGAACTGCATAAGGGCCTCATCGACGGACATGGGCTTCATCGTAAGCTTTTCACGCCTGACAACACGGTGCGTCGGTTCCGAGGCGGGCTGTTCTTCGTGTTCCGGAATATACTCGATAACTTGATGATGGAAATCCCGCGCTTCCTTGCCCGTCCGGGGCTGATGGCTGTTGATGCGTTCCCTGTGTTTTCGCACCTGTTTATCGATTTTTTCCAAAACCGCATCTACCGACGCGTACATGTCGGAAGATGTTTCTCTTCCATGTATCCGGATGCCGTTCGCATGCAGACTCATCTCCGCTATGTGCCGATGCTTCTCAACCGTGAGCACCACGTCCGCAGTCGTCGCCTTGTCGAAGTGGACGCGGAGCTTCTGCAACCCGGCTTCAACATAGAACTTAAGCGCATCGGTCATCTCCATGTGACGACCCGTTACTGTGATATTCATTCGTTGCCGAACCTCCGTCGCTCGAATATGGGAACCCTTCTTTGAATGTTAACACCTCGGACGGGCAAAGTCAATTTGGTTTGGTCCGGCGCCATGAGCGTAGTAGTCCGCGCCGGAAAATCCAGCCCCTCACAGAGTGGGACGCGGCAGCAGACCGGCTTTTTCAAGCAGTCCGGGAACGCTTTGTTCCGCCTCGATGGCCATGATGTGAACGCCGCTGACCCCCGGCATCTCCCGGATTTCGTTTATCTGCTCGACGGCGATCTTCTCGCCTTCTTCCTTGGCGTCCTTGGCGTCCTGTAGACGCTTGATGAGGTCGTCGGGAACGATAAGCCCCGCCACCGCATCGCGCATGTACTCGGCCATCTTCACCGACTTCAACGGCGTGATGCCGGCAAGAATGTAGACCTGTTCATGAAGGCCGCGATTCCGCACGCCTTCCATCCATCTCTTGAACCGATCCATGTCGTATATGCACTGGGTCTGAATGAAATCAGCCCCGGCTTTCACCTTCTTGGCAAGCCGCACGACCCGGAAGGCAAACGGATCGCCGAAGGGATTCGCCGCCGCTCCGATGAACATCCGCGGCTCCACGATGGGCGATTTCTTCGTGTTGCGGATTTCATCGCCGCATGCGAACTGTTTCTCGTCCCGCATCTTCCGGACCATGCTCAACAACTGGATCGAATCGATGTCGTACACGTTCTTCGCCGTGGGATGATTGCCGAACCGTTGGTGATCGCCGCTCAGGCAGAGCACGTTCCGGAGGCCCAGCGCGTACGCGCCGAGCAGGTCGCTCTGCATGGCAAGCCGGTTTCGATCCCGGCAGGTAATCTGGATGACCGGTTCAAGCCCGTGCTGCATCGCGAGCAGCCCCGCCGCAATCGACGACATGCGCACGATGGCCGTCTGGTTGTCCGTGATATTGACGGCATCCACGATGCCCTTCAGGTATCCCGCCTTCGTCTTGATTATCTCGACGTCGGCGCTCTTCGGGGGACCCAACTCGCCGGTCACCGCGAACTGGCCCGAGTTCAGAATACGTTCGAGGCGGCTCCCGGACTTCTCTTTCGGTTCGATAACGGCTGCTGTTTCACTCATAGTCGCATATCTTCCCTTGTCACTTTACGCGGTCCGCCGTCGCGGTTCGTGGACCAGTCCTTCATCGGCTGATTCTCTTCCAATTCGTCCAAGCGCCCGAGCTTTTCCATGCGGTCATGGATCAGTTGCCATGCGCACTCGACGTTATCAGGGTCGACTTCGCACCGCCCTTCCGACGATCCCCCGCACGGTCCGTTCAACAGGCTCTTCGAACAGCGCGCCACCGGGCACACGCCGCCGAACTTGTCCAATACGCACTCGCCGCATCCCGCGCACCGCTCCGCCCATACGCCCTGCTCGAGCGTTGCCCCGTAGAACTTCGTGTTCAGACCGGGATAGACGGGCTTGTCGGGGAACCGTTCCGCGCAGAACTGCACTCCCACGCCGCAGCCCAGGGATATAATCGCGTCGGCTTCTTCAACCTTTCGCGCGGTGGCCTCGTCGAAGAACTCGCTATCACACTGCCGAGTTATCGTGTGCTCCGTCACCGCGATGTCGTCGCCACGCTCGCGCGCCGCGATCTCCATCTGACTGGCAAGGATGCCGACCTCTTTCTCGCCGCCGGCCATACACACGGTCACGCAAGTGCCGCATCCCAAGAGCAGCACCTTCTTGTGCTTCTTGGCATGGGCGTAAAGCTCTTCGAGCGGCTTTCGTTCTGCAACAATCATATAAACTCTCCTGGCAAACCCGGCTTCAGACGGCGGAGGCCTTTTCTTTCGCGTTGATCCCTTTGATGCGTTCGGTGAATTCGTTTGCGGTTCGCGCAAACAGCGGCCCTTGCGAAGCCGCGATATGGAACATCTCGAGGCGTTCCGGATCGAGCCCCGCTTCCTGGATCATAACTTTCGCGTATGCGACGCGTTTGCGCGCGCGCACGTTGCCCTCGATAAAATGGCAACTGCCGATCTCGCATCCCGCCACCATGACGCCCTCGGCGCCTTCGACAAACGCCCGCAGGATGAGGTTCACGTCCACTTTGCCCGTGCAAGGCAGCCGCACAATGCGGATATTAGGGGCGTACTGCTGCCGCATCGTGCCCGCCAGGTCCGCCGCGGTGAATGCGCAGTAATGGCAGCAAAACGCGATTATATTGGGTTCGTCCGTCATTTCGGATACCTGGCTCACTTTACGTTCGCGGCCTCCGCTTCATGCAGTATGCTGCGGAACAACGCCATCTCCTGCGCGTCGCTGAACGTGCGCAACTCGATCGCCTTCGCAGGACACGCCGACGCGCAGTTGCCGCAGCCCTGGCATTTGGCCTCTTCTATCTCAGCCTTGCCCTCGTCATTCACGAACGGCGCGTTGTACACGCATTCGCGCACGCACGTAAGGCAGGTCGCGCACTTGTCCGGATTGATGTGCGAGACAACGCCGCCCACCTCGAGGAAATCCTTCGCAAGGATGCACGCGGCGCGGCCCGCCGCGGCCAACGCCTGCGTCACGTTCTCCTCCGTATACTTCGGCGAATGGGCCAGCCCGCAGACGAAGATCCCTTCGTTCGCGAAGTCCACCGGACGCAGCTTGATGTGGGCTTCCATGAAGAACCCGTGTTCGTTCAGAGAGATCTTCAACATCTCCGACAGACGCTGGTTGTCAGCCTTGACAGGCGTCATCGCCGTGCTCAACACCAAGGCATCGGCCTTGAGTTCGAGGGTCTCGCCAAGAACAGTGTTGTGAACGGCGACCTTGAGCGTGCCGTTCGCGGCCGCGACCCGCGGATACTCCTCATCGGGGAAGTGAATGAACCGCACGCCCAGTTCGCGCGCTTTCCGGTAATACTCCTCGCGGTACTCGTAGGTCCGCATCTCGCGATACAGGACGTACACCTCGGCCTGCGGATTCTTGGTCTTGATTGTCAAGGCGTTCTTCACGGCGGCGCCGCAACAAACGCGCGAGCAATACGGCCGCTTTTCGTTCCGGCTCCCGACGCACTGGATCATGACCACGGTCTTGGGCGCGAAACCTTCTTCGAGTTTCGCATCGAGGTCGCGCTGGCTCATCACTCGGCTGTCGACGCCGAAGAGAAACTCCTCCGGCGCATCTTCCGTCGCGCCCGTGGCCACGAGGATCACACCGTGTTTGATCTCCGCCTGCGACTTGCCTTTCAGCCGCGTAGTGAAGTTGCCGACGAACCCGGTCACTTCGTCCACTTGCGATTCCAGATGGACGTGGACGCCGCGTGTCGATTGCACCAGGCGAATCGCGTCCTGAAGATACGCCTGCCAATCGTGCCCTTCGAGGCTGCGTTTCACGCGGCGCATATTGCCGCCGAGTTGCGCTTCTCTTTCGACAAGGTGGACCTCGAATCCCTGGCGCGCCAGCGAGAGCGCCGCCGTCACGCCTGAAAGCCCGCCGCCGATCACGAGCGCCGCGCGCGTAACGCCGACTTTCTTGAATTCCAGAGGCTCGAGCAGTTTCGCCTTCCCGACGCTGCCTCGCACCAAAGCCTTGGCCTTCTCCGTAGCGCGGGCGGGATCTTTCTGGTGCACCCACGAGCATTGCTCGCGGATATCGGCCATCTCGAACAGATATTTGTTCAGCCCGGCTTCTCGCAACGTCTCCTGGAACAGCGGCTCATGGGTGCGCGGCGTGCACGACGCCACGATCACGCGATTCAGGTTCTGCTCCTGAATGACCTCCTTGATCCGCTTCTGCGTGTCCTGCGAGCAGGTGTAGATCGTGTGTTCAGTGTAGACCACGCCGGGGATGGTCTTGATGTACTCGGAAACGGCGGTCACATCGACCACCGAGGCGATGTTGATGCCGCAGTGGCACACAAACACGCCGATGCGCGGCTCCTCGCCCGCCGTGCTCCGCTCCGCGGGGTATTCCTTTATCAGCACCTGCGTCCCGCGCGCCGTCTGGAGCATCTCGCCGCACAACGCGGCCGCTCCGCTGCTCTGCATCACCGTTTCCGGAATATCCTTCGGACCGCTCACCGCCCCGGACAGGAAAACGCCCTCGCGGCTCGACAGCAGCGGCTGTAACGGACGGCTCTTGGCGAAACCATACCGGTTGCATTCGATACCGAGCAGCCTGGCGGCCTCTTTCGTGGAACGGTTGGCCGTCAAGCCCACCGAGAGCACCACCATGTCAAACTCTTCCTCCGTCGTCCGGAGCGTATCCGTGCCGGTCACGAAGCGCACAATCATGTTCCCGTTCTCGGGGTTCTCTTTCAAGGAAGATACCTGGCTACGAACGTAGCGGACGCCGTAATTGTCTTTCGCGCGGTTGTAGAACTCGTCGAAACCTTTTCCGAACGCGCGCATGTCGATGTAGAAGATCGTCGGCTCGACGTCGCTCTGGTGTTCCTTCGCGATGATGGCCTCTTTCGTCGCGTACATGCAGCACACCGACGAGCAGTAGTCGTTGCCGCACGTCACGTCGCGCGAACCCACGCACTGAATCCACGCCACTTTCCGCGGCGCTTTGCCGTCGGACGGACGCTGCAAGTGGCCCTGGTACGGCCCGGACGCGCTGAGGATGCGCTCGAATTGCATGCTCGTCACGACGTTCGGATACCGCCCGAACCCATATTCCGCTTTCACCTTCGCGTCAAACGGATCGTAACCGCCGGTCAGGATAACGGCGCCAACTTTGAACTGCCGCGCCTCGTCTTGCAGATCATGGTCCACGGCGTGCGCCTTGCAGACCCGCACGCACGCTCTGCACTGCGAACACCCGCCGCATTGCAGACACCGTTGCGCCTCGGCCACCGCCTGCTCAGCCGTGAACCCCTGATCGATTTCCGCGAAGGACGTCTTCCGCGCATCCAGTCCGGCAACCGGCATGGACTGCCTGGGCACGTATTTTCTCTCCGCCCATTCGGGGAAGGCGGCCAAATCCGCGGGGCGTTCGGCCGGTTCGCGATCGGCGCGCAAATCCTCTCCGCGCAGATGACGATGAATCGAGTCCGCGGCCCGATGCCCTTGGGCCACGGCTTGCACAAGCGAGGCCGGCCCCAACACCACATCGCCACCCGCAAACACGCCGGGCTGCGACGTCTCGAGTGTCAGAGGGTCGCTCGATACGAGCCCGCGGTTAACCTTCAAGTGCTCTTCGACGCCCGTGAGGTCACAGGTCTGGCCGATGGCCAGGATCACCGTGTCGGCGTCAAGGGTCTCGGTCTGGTTCTCATCAAACGCCGGGTTGAACCGGCGGTCCTTGTCGAATACCGCGGTGCATTTTACAAGCCGGATGCCCGCGACCTTCCCGTTCCTCGCGAGGACGACCTTGGGTCCCCACGATGGCTTCATGAAGACGCCCTCTTCCTCGGCCTCGGTGATTTCCCAATCATGCGCGGGCATCTCTTCGCGCGATTCGAGACACGCCACCGTCACGGACGCGCCAGGCTCGGCGCGCAGCGCCGAGCGCGCGACGTCCATCGCAACGTTCCCGCCGCCGATGACGACGATCTTCTTCCCGATCGCTGGCCTGCCGCCCTCGTTGACTTCGCGCAGAAACGGAATACCGTAGAGAACGCCTTGCGTGTCGCTGCCGTCGAGCGGGATCTTCTTGGCGCGCTGCGCGCCCGTCGCTACAAACACGGCATTGTATCCGCGCGTCTTCAGGTCATCGAGCGAGAAATCCTTGCCGAGCGCAGTTCCGGTCTTGATCTCGATGCCTTCGCTCAGTAGCTGATTGATCTCGAGATCAAGGTACTCGCGCGGCAGGCGGTACGCGGGAATGCCCGTCCGCATCATGCCGCCCAGTTCCTTGTTGGCGTCGAACACGGTCACGGGATATCCCCGTTTCGCGAGGTCGTACGCGCAGGTGAGGCCCGCCGGCCCGCCGCCAACTACCGCCACGCGCTCCGTGTAAGGCTGCTTGGCATCCACGGGTATTTCACTGGGCGGACGCTCGATGGATTCGCCCTTCCGGATGAGGTCGCGTTCATAATCCGCGACGAACCTTTTCAGGTTCCGCACCGAGACCGCTTCGTCGATCTGCAGACGATTGCACTTCTGCTCGCACGGGTGGTGGCAGATGCGCCCGCAGACGCCCGCGAACGGCATACGCTCGCGCACCACGTCGAGCGCCTCGAGGAATCTGTTCTGCGCGATGAGCGCAACGTATCCCTGCGCATTGACTCCCGCCGGACACGTGCCGCGGCACGGCGGATTCATCGCGCGCTTGTCGATCGTGAAAACGTTCGGAATCGCCTGCGGGTAGAGGCGGTAGATCGCCTTGCGCCCGGCCAGTTCGCCGTTGAACGTATCCGGAAAGGTCACCGGGCAGACCTGCTCGCATTCGCCGCATCCATTGCACTTAATCTCGTCAACGTACCGCGTCCGTTTGTTGACCGTGATCGTGAAGTTGCCCGGTTCGCCTTCCATGTTCTTCAGATCGGCGTACGAGATGATCTCGATATTGAGGTGGCGTCCCACCTCGACGAGCTTCGGGGAAATCATGCACATCGCGCAGTCGTTCGTCGGAAACGTCTTGTCCAGGCGCGCCATGTTGCCGCCGATAGCCGGCTGCTGTTCGAGCAAGTAGACCTTGAACCCGGAATTCGCGCAGTCCAACGCCGCCTGCATGCCGGCAATGCCCGCGCCGACCACGAGCACCGAACCGACTCTCTTGCCGTTATCGCCCATTACACCAATACCTTCTCAAACGGAACGAAGCTCTGACTCAGCTTCAGCGCTTTCGCGTCCAACCCGAGCGCGAGCCCGATCAGTTGCGTCACAAACAAAATGGGAATGGGCCGGGGAATCTGGAACGCCTCCCGGATTACCTCCTGTTTCGTGTCCAGGTTGTTCTGGCACATCGGACACGCCACGACGATGCATTCCGCACCGTGCGCAATCGCGTCCTTCAGGATCTTCGCCACGAGTTTGGCCGAAACCGATTCCGCCGTCAGGAACAGGCTCGCACCGCAGCACTCGGTCTTGTACGACCAATCCAGCGTTTCCGCGCCAAGCCCGCGCACGATCCGATCCATCGACATCGGGTATTCGACCGTGTCAAACGAAGCCATCCGCGGGATGCGCGTGTTCAAGCAGCCGTAGTAACAGACCGTCCGCAATCCAGACAGGGGATGCGTGACCTTGGCTGCGATCCGCTCGACACCGATCACGTTCGCAAGATAATCGAGCACGTTGCGCACCTTCACGCCGCCCTTATAATCGAACCCGGTCTCGGAGTTGAGCGAAGCCAGCAGCGCCTTGTCTTCCTGCAGCGCGTGGTTTGCGCCCGCGAGCCTGTGGTAACAGGCCGCGCAAGGCGCAAGCACCTCCTGGTATCCTTGCGACTCCGCCTGCGCGAGATTGCGCAGGTTGAGACACAGGTGAAGACGCCGGTCCACCGCATGCGCGGAAGTCGCCCCGCAACACGTCCAGTCCTTCAACGTGTTCCGTTCGATGCCCAGCACGCGAAACACCTCGGACACGCTCGCCTCGAAACTGCCTGACGAGCCCTCGAGGCTGCATCCCGGATAGAACGCTACGCGCGGCGTTACCGATGCCATAGTTTTTTCATCCACTTTCTGAAACCTCTGATCGCACGCGGCGGGAACAGATGGAGCCGGCCTTTCAGCCACATCTTGGGACCCAGCGCCGCGTTGTGGAACGGGCGCTTTGTGCGCAGGTTGTACTCGCCCATCATTCGAAGTTCGTGCACCCGCCCGCGCCGCGCAACGTCCGTCAAGAACGTCTTGTGAAATGCCAGCGCCTCGGGTACGGGACACGGCACGCCCGTCCTCATGGCCGCGCCGCGCAAGTCATCCATCACCGAAGTGATGTCGATGTCGTTCGGGCACCGCACGGCGCACGCGTAGCACCCCGCGCACATCCAGATCGTCTTGCTACGCAGCGCCCGGTCTTCCATGCCCAACGACAGGAGATGGATGATCTGATGCGGCAGCATGTCCATCTCGTCCGACACAGGACATCCCGTTGAGCACTTAGCGCACTGATAGCACAGCGACGGATTTTCTTTCATTTCAACCGGCATGACGTCCATTCCGTTTTGCAGGGAATCTCCATTGCCCGACAGAAAGGCCATTGACGCGAATTCACGACAAAACTTCTCTATTGATGAAACAGCCAGCGAGGCTAGAATAGTCCTTTCACTTTGCCCGTTTCGACATCAATATCGATACGGCGGAAGGCTGCGTCGGACGCCGTTCCGGGCATCAGTTTGATCGCGCCCGCGACGGGCACCACGAAGCCGGCCCCGCGATACACAAGCACGTCGCGGACCGGCAGCGTCCAGCCCTTCGGACGGTTCTTCATACCCGGATCATGCGAAAGGCTCAGATGCGTCTTCACCATGCACGTGCCGAGTTTCTTGAGTTCATCGTCCGCCATGATCATCGCGATCTTGGCCTCGGCTTCCGTCGAGTAACTGACGCCGTCCGCGCCGTAGACCTCCGTCGCAATCCGGTGGATCTTATCTTTCAGCGGCAAGCTGTCCTCATAGAGGAACTTGAAATTGGGTTTCTGATTGCACGCCTCGATCACGGCCTCGGCCAGTTCGATAGCGCCTTCTCCGCCTTTCTCCCAATGCTTGGACAGGGCCACGCGGGCGCCCGCCGCTTCCGCGATCTTGCGGACTGCCGCCACTTCTTCGTCCGCGTCGGTGTAGAAATGGTTGATGCACACCACCGGTGAGATCCCGCTCTTCCGGACGGTCTCGATGTGCGCGAGGAGGTTCTCGCACCCCTTCTCGACCAGAGGCACATTCTTTTCCGTATACGCCTTGTCGAGCGGTTTGCCGGGCGCAACTCTGGGACCGCCGCCGTGCATTTTCAGCGCGCGGACCGTCGCCACGATCACGGAACAATTCGGAACCAGCCCGCTGAACCGGCACTTCAGATTCCAGAACTTCTCGAACCCGATATCGGCGCCGAATCCGCTCTCGGTAATGAGATAATCGGCCAGCTTGAGGCCCACCAGATCGGCGACGATCGACGATTGGCCTATCGCGATGTTGGCGAACGGACCCGCGTGGACCAGCACTGGCTGCCCTTCGATGCTCTGCATAAGGTTCGGATTGACCGCCTTGCTCATGATCGCCGTCATCGCGCCGTCGACCTCGAGGTCGCCCGCTGTGACGGGCTTGCCGGCCTTGTCGTAGGCCACCACGATCCGGCCGATGCGCTTCCGCATGTCGGCGAGACCGGTGGACACGGCCAGGATCGCCATGACTTCGGAGGACACGGTGATCTGGAATCCGCTCTTCATCATGAAGCCATCCATATCGCCGCCGAGGCCGATGGTGATCTCCCGCAACGCCTGGGCGCAAAAGTCCATCGCCCAACCCATCGCGATATTCCGCGGGTCGATGTTCAGCCGCCGCAGGCCTTTCTTCGCAAGTTGCTCGTCGGTGTAATTGAACTCGTGCTGGATGCGGCTCGTGAGCGCGACCATCGCGAGATTATGCGAATTCGTTATGGCGTCAATGTCGCCGGTCAGGCCGAGGCTGAAATCCGCGAGCGGGATGCACTGGCTGAGGCCGCCGCCCGCGGCCGAGCCTTTGATGTTGAAGGTCGGCCCGCCCGACGGTTGGCGTATCGCGCCGATGACCTTCTTCCCGAGTTTCCCCAAACCCTGCACGAGTCCCATCGCGGTCGTCGACTTGCCTTCGCCCAGCGGCGTCGGCGTGATCGCGGTTACCTCGACGTACTTGCCGTTCGGCCGGCCCTTGAGCCGATTGAGGATACTCACAAAGTCCAACTTGGCAACGTAGTGGCCATAGGGAAGCAACTCCATTTTCTCCAGGCCCAATTCCTCGCCCAGTTCGTATACCGTCTTCATGTTCTCTTGGGCGGCCTCGGCGATTTCCCAATCGGCCATCTTGGTCGGGTCAAGCACCACTGGCGGCGACTTCTTTGAAGCAGTCATGCGATTTCTCCTCTCCTGGGAACAGGGTTTCCCCCCGAGCCCTTCAACAGCCTAGCCAAGCATACTTCAAACCTCAACGCCTCACGGCTGAGCGCGTGCCGGCCTCAGCAGCGGCGGTCTAACACGAGACCTTTTACCAGTCCTTGCCCTGGAGACGGCTGACCACGCCTTCCGAAAGCACGATCACGTCTTCCACGGGAAGGAGAGACAGAATATCGTCCGGATAGACGAACGACGCGTTCGCGGGCAACTCTTCGTCGCCCTGGTACCACGCGATAATCACCGACAGGCACGGGAACGCCTGGAAGCGGAATCCTTCATCGCCCCAAACCGCGCGTTGTCCGCCCAGCCCCTCACTTGCCCGCACAAACGCAGCTCGCTCGCGGGCGGCCGTCTTGCACAACCGGCTCACAACGCGCGCCTGATAGACACGTTCGTACCCGCGGCCGTCGGGGAGATCGGCAAACGATACCCAACGCGCGGGCTCGCCTAATGGGATGGGACCGGCCAGATAATGCAGCGCGAGGATCTGCCACTTGAGGCCGACTTCCCGGTCCGCCAACGGCTCATGTTCCGGAGTGGCCAGCGTAACGCGGCCCGACGCCAGGTCCACGGCGAATACCGCGTCCAAAACGGGCAGCGTGCAATATCCATCCGCCGTCACGCGCGCGCCCAGCGCGGCCAAGACTTCCGGCGGACTCGCTTGCAGTCGTTTGGCGCCTTGCGCGACGGCCGTCTGATAATTCGTCTGGGACGCGAGGGCCATGACTACGCATCTCCATCAAGGCCGGGATTCATGTGCGGTCTCGCTGTTGCTGTTCCGGACGCGAACATTTCGCCAACGCAACCACCACGCGCGCTTGCAGGTCCCGCATACGCGCTTCCTGTTCTTTGAGGTCGGCGACCGCGCATGAGTCCTTCAACGCCTTTGGAAGATTCGCTATGCGTCCGAAGCAGCGCTCCGCTTCCTTGCACCACTGGGCGCACGAGGGCACTACGTCGCGAAACACCCAATGACCGCAACGGCAATGCACCCGCGTCTCGTCGCCGAACAACTCAAGCGTATGGCCGCAGCCGGAGCACACAATTAGGGTGGTTTCGACAGCCGCGCTTGACGTCCGTCCGGGGCATCGGTTTTCCATTGCATCGCCTCTCCAGCATTGGACGCACCAGCTACGCGTGCATGCGATGTGCGTCGAGGAATGAGTCACAGTAAATCATCTTCTCGAGCAGCAGCTCCGTAGTAATCATGGCGTCCATTAGATCTTTGTCCAGTGGATCCATAATCGCCGCGTCCAGCCCCGACGTGATCGCCATGGCCAGGTAGATCCGGTTGATCAACGGGCGATTGCTGCAGTTCTGCGAAAGATTCGAGAGACCGAGATTGAGATGAGGCGGCGGGTCGCTGAGCATCTTCAGTTGCTGGATCGCTGCCAGAACGTTCAGCGGCTGCTTCGGGGCCACGTTCACCGGCAAGATGATGGGATCGATGAACAGCTTGTCCATCGGGAGCCCGCCTTCCATGGCCTTCGCCCCGATCTCCGCGCCCAGTTCCACGCGCTTGTCGATGTCGGAGGGAACGCCTTGCTTGTCGATCGTCAACGCGACCAAACCCGCGCCGTGCTCGACCGCCAATGCCACGTACTTCTCGAGGGCTTCTGGGTCCGCCTTGCACGAATTGATGATCGCCGAACTCCCAAGCCGGGGAATCACCGCCTGCTGAATAGACCATTTCGGATTGTCGATGGCGAGTGTAATATCCGTCACTTCACGGATTGTGTCGATGAGCCAGTTCACGCCCGTAAGCGGATCGACCTTGGCCGGACCCACGTTAAGATCCAAAGCGGACGCGCCGGCGCGGATCTGCGCGAGCGCCAACTCCTGGATAACGGCCTTGTTGCCCTCCTCGATTGCACTTCGGACATTCTTGAACATGCCGTTGATCCGTTCGCCGATGACGTACATTGGGTCCTCCTTTTCTGGCGTCTAACGCAATTGTTCTTTTCAGGCCGCCGACGATACGCCGGAACCGCTGATTCTGTCAATGGATTCGCGCAGGAGACGTATGGCTTTCGGGTGCCGCATTACGAGCAGATCCGCGCCCGCCTGCAAATAGTTCGTGGCAGAGATGGTTTCCCACAGGGGACCGCGCTCTTCAACGGGACCGAACCCCGGCAGCGCTTCCTCATTGGCCAGGGCCTCCTTGGCCCGCCACGCTTGCAGACCCACGTCGCAAAGCGTCGGCTGCCGCAGCAGGGGATCGCCGCCGAGCCCCGCGAGCCGCCCGCGCTCCATGATGCTGTATACGTATTCGAAGCCGTATCCCAACGCGGCGGTAGTCGGAAAGATCGCTATGTTCTCGAGCGGATAGCCGACGTCGTGCGCCAGGATGTTCAACTGCTTCGCGATGTTGATGTCCAGCGGCGACTCGGCGATCAGCTTGTGGCCGTCGGCGAGGCACGAAGCCACGAGCGTGCGATAGTTCTTCTCCTTAATCGTGCCCAGAAGGCAATTCTCGCCTTTCGCTGCCTCGCTGCACTTCGGCAGCACGACGTTGTCTTTTTCATTCACGTCGCATCCCCAGATGATCAAAGGCAGGTCCACCGCCGCCAGCAACTTCTTCACCAGGGCCGCCGCTTCGTCGGGGCTGGCGTCGCCCATCGCGGGATGCGTACCCATGAGCCGCAGACAGATCAGATCCACGCCGAGCTCGACGCCTTTCTTGGCCCAGGCTACCGGATCGTTCATCAGCGATCCATACTCGGCCTGAAGCAGGGCCGGCCAACTCTCGGCGCCCCGGTCCCAGATCTCGAGCGCGATCGCGGGACGGCGTCCCACCGGGCCCTCGTAGCTCAACCAGGGAACGCACTGCGCGCCCCCGATTGTCACCGTCTTGCCGCGCGTTCCGCCTTCTGCGGCGGTTGCCCCAATCGTCAACTCATTGATTGCCGCGCCCCACTTTTGTGCCGTATCATTTGCCTTCATAATCAACCTCGCATTGTCGCAACGGTTTCCACTGGATCATTCACACAAGCAGCCACAAGCTGGCAAAAAGCTTCAGGTATAGACGCATCAAGAACGCTCCGCTCCTCGGTGGAGATTTGCGCCACGCCTTCGTCCGCCGGCAAGAGGATCGTCTGGTCGAACCGCACGTCCGAGAGCAATTCCTCGGCCGGCTTCGGAACGACGCCGTTACGAACCTTGTTCCAAACGAGAATCCGTCGGCGGACAGTTACAGGAAGCGAGTCAGCCAATACCGCAATCCGGCTCGCGGCGCGCGCGCTAACCGCCGTCGGCTCGCAGACCGTCATCAGGCAATCGATATCGTTCGTATTCATCCGGGACAAGTGTTCCATCCCGGCCTCGTTGTCAATGACCGTCACAGGATAGTTCGAGCGCAGTCTCGTCAGCGCGCTTCGGAGCAGGTTGTTGACGTAGCAGTAGCAATCCGGCCCCTCCGGACGCCCCATCGTAAGAAGGTCAAACCCTTCGGCCTCCCAAATGCATTCCTCGAGTTTCATCTCGAGGAGCCGTTCCTTCGGAACTCCTGTAACGCGCGCCTTTTCCTTCAGTATATCATCCCGGATGTCGCTCATCGTCACACCAGGGTGCAGCCCGAGCATCGGGGCAAGCGTACTGTTCGGATCGGCGTCCACCGCAAGCACCGGACGGATCCCGCGCTCGATCAGCAGACGCACAAGGAACGCCGACACGGTCGTCTTGCCGACGCCGCCTTTGCCCGTCACTGCAATCACCTGATTCATCCTACCTGCCTTCTTGAACAAGGGGTTTCAACCCCTTGTCTATCACGAGACCATCGCCATGACCGATGGAAACTCTTCAATGTTCGTGTGTGGGAAGAAACACGCGGAGCTGAACGCCTCCATGAACGTGGGTTCCGTGCTCAACTCGAAGTACGTCATCGAACTTGCGATTCTCTGGGATTCCTTGTACCGCTCGCGGCTGAGCGCGACCATCTTCGCCCCCTGCAAACTCGAGTTGCCCACGAAACGCATTTTCTTGCCCGGAACGTCCGGCAAGAGCCCGATGAACACCGCGTTCTCGAGATCCAAGAAGTTCCCGAAGGCGCCAGCGACCAGGATTTCCTTCAGGTCGCTCATCGTCAGCCCCAAAGACTTCAGCAATACCTTGGACGCCGCATACACCGCCGCCTTTGTGCGAAGCAGATTCGCGATGTCGCTCTGGGTGATGACCAAGTCGCGCGGCGCGCCCTTTTCGCCCGCCTTGACCACAACGAATTCCGGCACGTCATCCGGTCCCAAGCGCAGGCGCGGGCGCCAATTGTCCATATTCAGACGCCCGGTCTTGTCCATCACATTCAAGCGAAGCAGTTGCGCGAGCAGGTCCACGAAGGCCGTGCCGCATAGACCGCACGGGGCCTCATTGCCGACCGTCGAGAAGCTGAGCGATTGCCCTGCGTTCCAGCCGTGGATATGATCGATCGCGCCGCGCGTCGCACGCATCCCGTCGCGCGTTTCGGCGCCCTCGAACGCGGGTCCCGCCGAAGCGCTCGCGCACACCATCCAATCCTTGTTTCCAATCACAATCTCACCGTTGGTGCCGATGTCGATCAACATGCGAGGCTCGACCGACTCGTGCAACCCCACCGCAAGGACTCCGGCCGTGATGTCCGCGCCCACGAAGGAACTCACCGACGGAAGGCAATACAGCAGGCCGCGCGGATGAATCGTAATGCCCAATTCGGCTGCCCGGAACGGCGGCGGCTGATAGGTCACGCCGACGTACGGTTCCCGGCGGATCCACTCGGGATTGACTCCGAGAAGCGTGTGCATGATCGTCGTGTTGCCCGCCGCGACCACGAGCGTAATGTAATTCTGACTCAACCGCGCCTTTTCGAGCAGCCCCCGGATGAGCACATTGATGTCGTCAACCACCATCGAGTGCAACTGCGACAAACCGTCCGGCTGCTCGCTGCACCACTGGATGCGGCGCAGCACGTCGCCCCCGTACACCGCTTGCGAGTTGTATCTCGCGGCCGTGCCGAGCGTCTTGCCCGTGGATAGTTCCACAAGGTTCGCCACGACCGAAGTCGTTCCCACGTCCACGGCCACGGCCAGGTTCGGACGGCTGTTGTCGCCCGCGACGACTTCCGTGATCTCCGACAGTACGCCGCGATACGCCGCCGTAACCGTAACGGTATGGCCTGGATTGCGCATGACTTCGGGGAGCTGGCGGATGACTTTCAGCCCCATCTGGCATTCCTGGGCCCCGTCCAGCGTCTGCATCGTATGTTTCAATCGATCAAGATCCGACCGGCAGTCCTCGAGCGTCGGCGGTTTGATTTCGATACAGTATTTTCTTACCAGCGGATCGATCTTCTCCGGCTGGCGTTCCAATGCGGCGACATCGCTGAGCCGCTGTTCGGCGATATCCGCTTCCGTGGTGCGGGCGGGCAATTCCGATTCCGCCGGCACCTCGACAAGCAGGTTGCCCTCCACTTTGGCTTCGCATGCAAGAATGAACCCTTCCCGAATCTGATCCCGGGTAAGGAAATCCGTCGTACCGCCCCGGACCAGCCCCCTGCGCACGATTACGCGGCACTTGCCGCAAACACCATCGCCCCCGCAAAGACCGTCGACAAACACGCCCGCCGTACGTGCCGCTTCAAGGATCGTAGTCCCTATGGGCACGTCCACCTTCATCCCGGAAGGAAGAAACTGAACCGAGCACAGTTTCTTATTCTTGACGGGATCAGCCATTATTATGCCTTCCACTGATTCTTCAGAAAGGACACTATGCCGGACGCTTCACGAGGCCCGACCATCACTTCCCAGCCGGTCTCGTCCTTGATCGACGCGCTGAGCACGGCAACCAATCCGGGGATGATGATCTTCTTATGTTTCAGTTTCTCGGTCACCTGGCTTTTTGAAATCGCCTCGGCCGTACTGGCGGCCGTCAGCTTCTCCGCGGCCCACGCCGTAAGAACGCTCGTCCCTTCCGTATCCACCGCGAGGATGTACGTCGGAATGCGCGAAGCCGAAACTTCCGATTCCACGGAGTAATAGGAGAGCGCGAAGTTCGTCGTAAGCAGCAGCGGCGAGTCGGGTCCAGGATCGTTCACGGCGTGCAGCCCGGGCGTCACCTGCACAGGGATCTGCGGGTTCGTATAGATGTCTTGCCGCGACGCGAAAACCGCAAGCAGATGCTCCGGCGCGCTCAAGTTCATAACCACGATCCCCGCATACTTAAGCGTGTACCAGCACGCGTCGATCGTCGCCTTCTCAGGGTCCTCGTCCATGGCGATCATCGCCACGGGATAACCCACCGGGCGGAACTTCTTGACGATCGCCGCACGCCGGCTCTGCGTCAGGAACGCGTTGCCCGCCGCCGCTTCCACCCGCCCCGGAGAAAGCACAAGTTCCTTCAATCCCGCCGCGCGCGCCTTATCGGACAACGCGGCAACGGCCTCGAACCCGGACCCTTCGATACACAGCGGCAACGAGAGATCCTTGGCGGCCTGAATAGCTGCGTCCACGTTCTTTTCCGTATCCATAGCCCACAACAAAGGCCGCTTATCGGAGATCGCCTGGCCCGCCGCGCGCAGCGCGTCGGCATCGGGGGACATCAGAATGAGCGGACGCTGCGCGATGCCGCTCGCGAGCCGCGCGGCCTCGGCGAACCTCTGCGCATCGCCCGAAGTGTTGCAGAGGGCAAGAAGTTCCACCTTGCAGGTCTTGCCCATGCGATCGAGCGAGATCGCCGCAATCGCCTTGCATCGTTCCTCGACGAGGGCGTTGTCCAACTTGTCGTTGACGCACACCGCCACGCCGGTCGGGTGATAGAACTTGTCCTCATGACGGTACAGCACCGTTTCCTGGCCGATCTGGATCGCGTGATCGCCCGTGCCGATCGTGACGAGTTGCTGAGGCGGCGCGCTTGCCTCGCCCAACGCCGTCTTGGCCTTTTCGTCCAGACGTGGGCATTCCTCCAGCGTCGCCTGGCCGCCCGCCACCTTCATCGCGAAAGCCAGACAGGTAGGCAGTCCACACTCTTTGCAGTTGCCCTTGGGCAGGTGCTTGTAGATTTCCAATCCCGATAACGGCATATCTAACTCCTTGTCAGTGGCGAGCAGCCACTACATCATCGGTTCGAGCGCCAGCACGGGGTGCTCGACCTTCTCCAAGTAAGCCATCAACGAATCACTGTCCACCGCAACGGTTTCATCCGCAATCTTGTCCACGAATCCACTCAGCCCAAGTTCCGCGGCGCGCGCCTCGATTTGCTCACGCATCGCTTCCTTGAGTTCCTTGGGCAGCCACACGAGCCGCGCCAAGCCGTTCTCGGCCCTGATGAATTTCCGCGAAACCAGGTACCTCCGGCCCACGCCCACGAACCCCGGGGTTTGCGCGCCGCCCCCCACCGAACCCGCCAGGGTGCTGAACTGCATGCCAATCGGGGTTTCGCCCTGATACTCGCGGTTCACGGCGATCACGCCGTTGCACTCGGGGATGATCGCCACAATGACCTCGAAACATCCGCACGACGTCATCGGGTTCTGCATGAGCGAATAGGCCGAAAACTGCTCGGTAGCGTGGCTCGAGTGTGCGTACACAAACTGATTCACGCCTTCCCATTCGCCGCGCGCTTCGTCGATGACCCGGCCCTTCTTGACCGGTTGGTTCGGCCCGGTCGGGTTGATTTCGTAGCAGGCCTGCCCGTCAAGCCAGTTGTAGGCCCCGCACAGGCCGAGCCGTTCCGGCGTGATCACGCACACGTGGTTGGGGGCAAAGGATTGACACAATGTGCACGAATAGAACGTATCCACGGATTCGTCGGTCATGCCCTGGACCCGCGCGTCGCGCGCGTCATACGCCGGCGCCGACATTTGCAGGAGGTTCGCAACGTCCTTGGAATCCGTGAAGATCTTCACCTGGACCTTGTCAACAATCCCCCCGTATTCCTCGAGGAACTTCGCGTGAAGGATCACGCCCAGATGCCGCAGACGGAATCCCGCCTTGACCGCGTCCTTACTGACGCGGAGCCAGAGTTGGTCGCGTTGCGCAATGTGCATGACACCCATCGCGTAATTCAGGTAGCGGTGGAGCTGCCGTTCGAGAATGCCTTCGAAATCGGACCGCATCTTGCGTCCGGCCACCTCGATGAAAATGCCGAGGTCCAGAGAAGTCTTGGCGTCCATCGTATCGAAATCCGGGCCGATCACCTCAACGCGCCCGTCCTCGACCTCTTCGGACTCGCGCATACACAGGAACTCGACGGCCTTGGAGTACTTGCCGCCAAGCTGCGTGTGCATGTCCTCGCGCCGGACGCGTTCGCCTTCGAACGCGGCCGCGTAGGCCACAGGGATGTCGATTTTCTCGACTTTCACCTTGACGCCGCGCACTTGGATCGCCGTAGGAACCAGTTTCTTGGGATCCAACTCGCGCACGAGCGCCTCGTACGTGGTTACGCCCGTCGGCCGCACTTCCGGCGTCAAGGCGTAGTCCGAGATCACCGGGAACCCCATCGCAATGGCAGCCGCGCCCACCGCGTACCAATCGTCGGGAATCGGTCCGAACGTGATCCCGAACGCGAAAATGCGTTCGCGCGTGTACCGCAAACAGGCCCTGAAATCGCCCTTCTTGTGTCCGCCGAACGTCAGCGCGCCGCGCATCGCCCAGTTTAGCACGTAAATCGCCGATTCCGTGTCGCGGCCCACCGGCACGATGTACGTGTTCCAACCCATCTCGATGCCTTCGGCGACCAGTTGGTCGTACATCGATTTTCCGTCCCGATTGCAGATGAGGAAACACAGGATACTGCGTTGCTGGAGTTCACGAACGGTGTTGACGGCGATCTCGTTAGTGGGCGCGGGCCCCAACACCGCCGCGAATCCGGGCATGCGCCCGTCCACCAGTTGAATGCCGAGTTCCCGGAGGATCGTGTCGGAAATGAAGCCGGTGTGACCATCCTCAATCGGCTCGTTGTTCAGATATCGCAGGGCGCAGGTGACCTCCTGTGCCAGCAGAGTCGCGATACCGCTGTCGAGACCACGCCCGAGGTACGGCAGCCACAACTTGCCCGGTGGCTCCTTCGAGACCAGGGTGTTGCAGTGCTCGACGATGGTCTCGAGATCGCCCACGTTCTTGGCTTCGATGCCCATGAGGGCGTAGGCCATCGGCAGATAGAACGCCGTGCCCGGAAACCCCACGGCCTCCTTCGGGCCTTTGGTTTCGAGGACGGCTTTGACGGCGGCGTCGGCTTGGTTCACAAAGTCTTGGGCGCCTCGTATTGCGGCGGATAGTACTTCTCGACTCATGTCGACTCCTCAGTTTTCCGGAGAAACGTTTTCCGGAGAAATGGCGCCCGCCACGGTGAACACCACCCCGGCGGAGCGCTCTCGCACCTGTTCACTGTTACCACAATCCGCAAGCGCCCGTTCCACTTGGCTTCCCGTTGCGCGAAGCCGACAAGCGGGACAAAGGGTTGCGGCGTTCTCCACGAGCTTGATGATGCTCTTGGCCTGAGCCATCTGTTTAGCCGTCGCGTAGGGACGTCCGCATGCGCCACACGCGGTCCGGGAAGTCTTGGCAGCCGGTTCTTTCACAATATGCGCCTCCTCGATAGGCTCGAACATCGCAAACCCCGCTGAATCGCCCTCTGCTTCCTCTTACTCCTCATGCGCCCCCCTCGCCCGCGATCTGAACCAGGAAGGCGTTCTCCGAAACAAGGTCCTCGTCCTGGAATTCCAGGGCGCCCGCGGGACACGCCTCCACACAGGCAGGCGGTTCTCCGCGCAAAATGCGTTCATAGCATTGATCGCACTTGACGACCGCTCTGCCCTTCGGATCCCAGGTAATCATGCCGAAGGGACATACCACCACGCACATCGTGCAGCGGGTGCACAGTTCTTTATCGAGGAGGATCGGGCCCTCGGGTGCGCGCTTCAGAGCCCCATCGGGGCATACCGCCACGCACGGGGCGTCCGGACACTGCTGGCACTGGAGAGGAACCGCGAAGCGCTCCCCTTGGATCACATGGACGCGCGTCTGAGGCGGCGGTTGTTCCCGTATCGCCTCGACCAGATCATGGGAAGTCGCGTGCTCGATGGCGCACGCCACTTCGCACGCCTTACACCCCAGGCACCTGTCTACTGTCACCACAAGCATCTTTTTCACAATAAGGCTTCCCGTTCAGCAGCCGACCGCCACTTTCCTGTCCTCGATCGCCCACGGTTGGCCCAGTGTCTCCACGGGCCGCGGTTCATACAGCATTGCCCGAAGGTGGAGCGCCTCCCGTTTCGCATCGATGTGCTCGATGATGAGCCGCGCGGCCTTGACAGGGTCCTTCTCGAATGCAAACTTCGCGCCGAAATCCTTCTCCATGCCGTCGGTCAAGTACTCCGTGACCTTCCGGCTGCCGAGAACCGGCAACGGATCGCCCACGACCGTGTAGATGCCCGACCCGACAACGTAGAACCCGATGGCGATGGCCTTGTCGCTCATCCATTCCGGCGCGGCGCCAGCCACGGGAAGCTCGGCGAAATCGTCGCCCAAGCCCCCTTCGCGGCAAATCTCGATGCACGCCGTAAGGACACGCGAGATGTCCACGCAGGATCCCATGTGCAGACACGGCGGCAAGCCAACCGCGTCGCACACTTCCTTCAGACCGCGCCCCGCATAGAGGTCCGAGGCCTCCGGCGTGAGCAGCCCCGCCTTGCCGCAAGCGATCGCCGAACACCCCGTCTGTACGACCAGGATGTCGTGACGCAGCAATTCCTTGACCAGAGCGAGATGCGACTCGTCCTGCGTGACTTTCACGGTGTTGCACCCAACAACCGCCACAACGCCGCGGATGCGGCCGTCGATCATGGCGTTGTTCAGCGGACGAAAAGACGGACGGTAGCGCCCGCCGAGGTGATCGAATACGCCCTCGGTTGTGAAACCCGCGACCAGAGGCGATTTGTCCGTTGGAATCTGGACCTTCGCGGGGTCGCGCTTGACGAAATTGCGCACGCCCGCCAAGAGAATTTCCTTCGCGCCTTCGATGGCCCGGTGTTCGTCGAACTCGATGTGCGTGAACCCCTCGAACATCGCCTTGGGCGACGTGCTGACGATCATTGTGTGATAGTTCTTCGCCAACTCGCTAAGCGACGGGAAAATGCACTGAATGTCCACTACCATCATGTCGACCGCGCCCGTGACCAGTGCGAACTCCTGGTGCATCAAGTTCCCGGCGATCGGCACGCCATGACGCATTAACACCTCGTTGGCCGTGCAGCAGATGCCTGCCAGTTGAAGCCCCTTCGCGCCCACTTCCTTGCACGCGGCCAGGACTTCCTCGGACTGCGACGCCGCAACCAGCGCGTCGGATAGGATCGGTTCGTGGCCGTGGACGAGGACGTTGACGCAATCGTTCTTCAGGATGCCGAGGTTCGCCTCGGAAACCAGCGGGGCAGGTTCGCCCAAGAGGATGTCGCTCAGTTCCGTCGCGATCATCGAGCCGCCCCAGCCGTCGGCCAAGCCCGCACGCACGCAATTCCGGATCAGGTGATAGGGATCGTTCGATCCGCCCATGTTCGTGCTGTGCAGCGCGCCCACGATGTTGCGGTCCACACCGCCCGGCACAACGCCCATCTTCTCCCAGCGCTCGCGCACTTTCTTGGGCGCGCGGTCCACGAACCGGAGTTGCCCGTCCTGCCGGCCGAAATCGTCAAGGGCAGTCAACGCGACCTTCTCGGCGATCTGTTCCGGGGTCGATTTCTCCGTCGGAATACCCCATTCCTGGGCGAGTTTCCGGAGTTTCACCACTCCTTTGATCTTATAGCCCTGCGTCTTTCCTCGGGCCGTGGCCAGCAGCATCTGAACGATGCTGCGCCCATGGTCGGAGTGCGCCGCGGAACCCACGGCGGTCCGCCGGGTGAGGTTGCGGGCCGCGATCACGTCCAGCGAAGCCCCGCAAATACCCACTTGCGCGCCTTTGCCGAATGGATCAACGCGGCAAGGCCCCATGTTGCAATTCGTGCAGCAGATGCCAAGTTGGCCGAACCCGCATTGAGGCTGCATCGCCTCATACCGGTCGTACGCCAACTGTTCGGACCGCCGTTGGGCAAGGTCGAGCATCTGACAAGCCGCTGGGTCAACGCTGTGCGGCTTTGAACCCTTCATGTCCAATCCTCCAGTTCGTAGTGTCCTGTTTCTCGGTCACAGGGAATCGGTTGTCTGGCCCGGACCTTAGCGAAAGGTCCCCAGTTCAACGCCATGTCAGAGCCGGAAAAAGCAACTCATGTGCCCAACGATCAGGAGCCGCCACCACACCTCGACGGCGAAAAGCCTTGTTCTCAGGTAAGTCATTCATACGAAACGGATAGCGGCGCATGCATGTCCATAATCCCGCCCCGGCCTCTTAGTTCCGTTGCCTGGACAAACCGTCGCAAGGCACCGTTCGCCGCACTTCTCGTGCGGAATTCCGGCATATCTCCTACGGAATGCCGCAGACATCCGCACACAACTGCCCCGGCCGCATAGCCCTCTACAAATCGCGCGAAATACAATTCCCTCTTCGCGCGTTATTGAATTAGAGCGGAACAAACCGGTCACGGCGCCTTCGCGTGGCATTAAACATGCTCTCACGACCAGAAACAAACATCTGATGGAGATGCACTAATGAAACTCGCGATCTCAGGCAAAGGAGGAACTGGCAAGACAACCCTGGCCGCGTTGCTTGCGCGGACCCTGGCGAACGAGGGCCGTTCGGTAATCGCGGTCGACGCCGACCCCGACGCGAACTTGGCATCCGCCCTCGGCCTTTCCCGTGAACAATCGCCTGAACCCATGAGCCAGATGAAGGAACTCATCCGCGAACGCACGGAGTCAAAAAACGGCTACGGCACCTATTTCAAGATTAACCCCGACGTTCGCGACCTGCCCGAAAAATACAGCCGAATCGTCCACGGCGTACGACTGCTCACACTCGGCGGCGTGTCAACCGGCGGCAGCGGCTGCATCTGTCCCGAAAGCGCACTCCTCAAAGCCCTCGTGACACACCTCCTCCTCAAGCCCGGCGAAGTCGTCATCCTCGATATGGAAGCCGGCGTCGAACACCTCGGACGCGCCACCGCCCAAGCGGTATCCATGATGATCATCGTCGTCGAACCCGGCCAGCGTAGCACGCAAACCGCCCAAACCATCCGCAAACTCGCCGAAGAGATCCACATCCCACGCCTAGCCGTGGTCGTCAACAAAGTCCCCCCCGGAATGGACCTGGACCTCATCACCCGCCACCTCGACGGCCTGCCCCTCCTCGGCGCCCTGTCCCTGGACCCCGCAATCGCCCAAGCCGACCTGGAAGGCCGTTCCCCCTTCACCGGCCAAGACCCTCAAACCATCGAGATCCGCACGATCCTGGACGCCATCGCAGCAAACACGGCCGTAGGCTGAAGGCTAAAGGCACGCGGTTCACGCGTCGAATTGCCCCTCACCCACCTGGTGAGTCTCGTTCCCGTTTTCGTCTCGTGCTCGTAATCGTAATCGAAGACACGAATGATCAGAGTCATACAGCAGAGA